>JAAEMK010000088.1 GCA_024225635.1 Desulfobacteraceae bacterium
GGTGTCAAAGGTTTACCTGGTCTTGAAATCATATTCTTCCTATGCTTATATTGTATTCTACAACAAAGTAATTTAAGCAGATTGAATATCACATTAAGTTTCTTCCATCAAGGAATCAGTCCATGTGCCCTTATCTATAGCATCATAATCATAGTCCTTTTCAGTTCCATCAACTATGATGGTTTGATTTGCGGCGGCATTCGATATTGTGCGAGTAAATCCACATGGGAAACGAACTACAATGTCAACATGATTGAGGTTTCCTAATCCAAAGTGAATAATCGGATCTTTTTGGGCTAAATAGCCTGAATTGCTATTTGCTTCCTGCATTGCAATCAATTGGGTTTTATCGATGTGGCCGACAGGGTACAATTCTATCTTTGTTCCGAAAGCGCCTGCTTGCCCATTGGGAGAAAAGAGCTTGAGTTTTATCCAATTCCCGGAGTTAAGGTCATTTCTAAACAAATGATTTCTTGATCTTTTGCAACCTAGAGCGAAGTCTAAATCACCATCGTTATCGATGTCTGAAAATGAAATTGCCCTGGGGTCGTCAATGTCTGAAATATTTAAAGAAGGGCCTGGAGTAAAATTCCCTTCTCCATCGTTTAAATAAACCACATCGTCTCCGGCAAATATTACATCCGGATCAGTATCATTGTCCAAGTCACCAAAAGCACCCATGTATCCATTTGTTACAGAAAAGTGTTGTGTTAACGTAAAGCTGATATTATTGTCATTCTTATACAAATCAGCATAATTATCACCGGAAAGTAATATGTCCAGATCTCCGTCATGGTCAATGTCGGCCGTGGAAATACCATCCTTTGCTCTTGTTGTGATCCCTATGCTTTCAGGATCTATTACAGTAAAAGATCCTGACCCGTTATTTTCAAGAATATTTACATCGCCTGTTCGATTGGCGGCTATTAAATCAATATCCCCATCTCCGTCAAAATCCGTATCTGTAACACCTTGTCCAGCCAATGCATCATAAGCTTCATTCTCCGTAACTGTTTCAAAAACCAACCCCCCTTGATTTCTGTATAGTTCATTTTTTTCGTTAACCGGATCACCTGTTCCCAAGTAACCTGAAACGCAAAAAATATCTAAATCTCCGTCGTTATCCATATCAAATGTTACAACCCCCCGGGTGTATTCTTTTCTGCTTGATACAATATCCGATGTTGCATCTGAAAAGTGACCATTGCCATTATTTTTAAGTATTTGATTAGAGGCAGGACCGGTATCCGCTGATGTATGACCTTTTACCATATCATAATCGCCATCGTTGTCTAAATCCGCGAAACACATTCCATGAACGCCAACGTCCGTATTTTGAACCATATTCCTATTGAGTCCGTTATTTAAAAATGTGTTGCTTCCCTGATTCAAGAAAAATAAATCAGGCATGGGATCAGACCAATTCATTGTGATATAGATATCGGAATCGCCATCATTATCAATATCCGCGAACATTACACCATGCCCGCCGGTTTCACCGTTGCCTGTGGGGCCTCCGGTGCCGGCTGAGTCCGTTATATCCTTAAATGAAAGATCGGGGGTATCCCCCTCAAAACTACCGACAGCAAGGGCCCAGTCTGAAACATATGGCGCATTATAGGTATGGACGCCGTTATCAATAACGCCTGATCTTATCTCTGCATAGGCCTTTTGGGTATCCACCGCAATAACCCTCTTTGATCCGCCGGCTATTGTATAAGTCAAGGAACTTGTATTTTTTTTATAGTAGACATAGTTAGACGTTCCATTACGCAAACAATATCCGTCAGTCCCTGAATTATCGCACTCCATATCCTTAAGGAACCGGTTTTTCCAGAATTTGCTGTAACATAACATCTGATCTGCATTGGGATAGGAACGGGAAACGCCTTCCTCGTTGTCGAGATATCCCCAGATGCCGGCGACTCCTCCGGCCATGGTGGCTTCCCAGATCATAAGGCGGGATTCGTTCAATGTCGGATCTTTTGAACGATTGCCGCCACGAACCCTGAATCGATCTTCTGAAAATGCCGGTTTTGAAACAGCGTGATCCAGTATGGCTCTATAAATTTCATAGCGGGGCTTATGGTTCTCATACCCATTATAATCCAGACCGTCGTAAATTTGATTTATCTGTTTCTTCTGAGCGCGCGCCCCCATAAGATGGCGCCAGTCGGGCTTATCATGACAATAGGTGTACCATGACCGCAGCTGGGAGCCGTTCACCCACTCATGAAGATCGAATCCATAGCCGATGGTCCATCCCTTGAGGGGATTGAGTTCAGTATATACTTTATCCCATACCATTTTTTCTTCACTTCCCATGATGCCGCCAGGAAGGCTCCTGGGCGTCATGCTCCGGGAATGATCTCCCCAGGCCCAGATATGTACGACGCCGCCGCGACTGTAAACTTTTTCTATGATCATCTTGAGCTTATCAAAAGTGGCTTGATCAAGTGTATTGTCACTTGCTGACACTTTATCATTCCCGATATGGAACCACTGGCCGAAAACAGGAACATGAACCCCATTAAATCCGTTAAGATCAAACATTTCATCCAGGAAACCATCCAGTGTGGCTTGAGTAACAGTACTGAGGTCGATTCCTCCATTGGTTCCTAACATCACAAAATTGGGCACAAACGTCTTTTCGGATTTCGACCACATATACTTCGTTCCGTAGCTTGTGACATATCCATGATCAACCTTTTCGATATCTAAAGTGAAATTTTTAACAGCGATTTGTATCTCGGATTTTTCCTTAAAACTGTTTTCAGCATGGGCATAGGAAAACAATAGGGAAAGTAAGACTGAAAAAATAGCAGACACACTTTTTACGGCTTTCATATTCATCTCCTTTACTATATGAAACTCCACCATTAAAATGGCGTCAAAATGCAGGTCGGCAAAATATCGATGGTCACCCTGTATCTGTCGATTATTGCATGGATGATTTCGTACACAGAGAATAGTTTTCGGCCAAAAAGGCCAAAGAGACAGGCGGATTTCCTTCTTCATATGCTTTAGCGAAGAGAGATAAATCTATTCCGTCAATATCATTATCCCCATCCAGATCTGCGGTGGGGCGTTCTTTTATTGAAAGGACAAGCCCGGAGTCCAGTGTTGCAGGTATGGGGGAGGCGGTTGAATCAGAAAAAGTGAAATTTTGAAGTTCGATAACCGAATCGCCAACAAGCCTTGGGATAAAAAGCACCTCGGCAATTATGCCTTGCCCGCTTATTGTTTTCAGCTGCGTACTATAATTTATCATTATGACCTTGCCGGGTTCGGGGGTGTTGAATGCAAATGTATTTTCAGCCGGAGTCAGATCTCCCGCCGAGACCGCTTGAAATGAAAAATAGTCGGGATCATAAATGATGCGTCCATCCCAGCCGGCGGTGTTTACGATATCTTCATCCGTTATCATTATTTTCAGTTTGAATTCCTGTCCCACCCAACCATTGGCTGATTCACAGGCCATTGTAACAAGTGGATCAGCATATGCCATGTTTGCAGAAACAATAATTACAACCACTAAAGCGAGGATTGATTCGATGGTTTTTCCCAGAGCTTTTTTCATGTTAATTCCTTTTATGGTGATTTGTAAAAAGGTGAACCTTCATTCAGAGTTCACAATGTTTGCAGCAAATAGTGTTCCAATCGGTTGTTTTTTGTTTTGCCCTGTAATCCATTTTCATGCTTGGGGAGAGTGGGCTTGGGCAATGACCGGGCCTTCGTCATTTCGGAATGATGAAAAAAAACGGATATTTTTTATGGAACCCGGTTTCCCGGCGTCCTGTTTCCCCGATCAAGATAGAAATGCGGGTTCCCCGCGTTGTGAAATTCATACATGGGTTGTATGGGAAAGCCTACATGGCTATGGGCGATTGGGCTAATCCCACGCAACTTCGATGGCACTGTCGTTGGTATCAATTCGGCAGGAATCCCCCCTTGTCTTGAAACCACCTGCTAAACTGAGAAAAATATTCTTTAGTTTTAAATGGGATTGATATAATATGAACATTTCAATTATTTGCTCGGGAATTGGATAAACGAGTCCCATGGTAGAACGCGAAAGCATGTAAAGGGTGATATGGAGAGGGATAAACAGAGCTTGACCAAAACCGAAGTGGCGTCTTTGAAATCCAGGTGGCATGAAAAAGATCCTGATGGAGAGGGAACCGCTTTAATCCATATGATTCAACGGCTGAGAACCGAATGCAGAAAATACAATTCCCAACGGCCGTTACGGCTGGATTTAAGGGGAATTCCCCTCCTGAATCAAGACCTTTCCGATCTGGATTTGTCGGGATATGATTTTTCCCATGCCAACCTCAGCCGGTCCAATTTAACGGGAACGGTTCTAAGCTATTCAAAATTTTACCGGGCCAGCCTTGAACAGGCGGTGCTGGATGAATGTGAGTTTATCGGGTCGGATTTAACCGAGGCCAGCCTGAATGAGTGCAGCGGCAAAAGATGCGGGTTTGGAGGAGCGGATCTGTCTTTCGCAAGCATGATCAATGCGGATTTAAGCGACGCCACCTTAAGCCGCTCCAAATTGATCAATTCAGACTTGAGGGCTTCCAATTTAACCGGGGCAAGGCTTTCAGAGGCGGATCTCTCCCGGGCCATCTTTACCCGGGCCAAGCTTTTTGAAAGCGACTTGAAAAAAAGCAACGTCAACAGGACCAACTTCGAACTGGCGGATCTCCAGGGCTCCCGGCTGCTGGGAATCAAAAATTTTAAGAAAGCCAGTTGGGTAGGGGCCGATATCAGGGGGCTGGACCTGAGGGGGGCTTACCTTGTCCGGCGGTACATTGCAGACGAGAACTACCTTTTTGAATTCCAGTCGATTTCCCGGTTGCACAGGGCTCTCTATCTGCTCTGGTGGGCCTCTTCCGATTGTGGGAGAAGTCTGTTAAGATGGTTTGTATGGCTCTTTTGTGCAACGTTGATTTTTGCGGCCATCTATACCCAGGTGGAGATTGATTACGGTGACCATGTGACTGTATTTTCACCCATCTATTTCAGTTTTGTGACATTGACAACCCTGGGTTACGGGGATGCCGTTCCCTCATCTTTAACGGCGCAGATTTTTGTGACTTTGCAGGCTATTACGGGCTATATGGGGCTGGGGGGATTGTTGAGTATCTTAGGTAATAAAATGGCCCGGCGGGCAGAATAAACCAAACCAGGTGGTATATGTTTTCATTTTTTAAAAGCAAGGTTGATCCAAAAGCAAAATTGAAGAAGACCCTGAAGGGATATGAACTTCCCTCGTTTCCCGCGGTGATCATGCAGATCCTGCAAAAAATGAGGAGCCCCTATTCGTCAGCGGCCAACATCGCCGAGTCCCTCTCCCTCGATCCCGGACTTTCCGTGCGTCTTCTGGGGCTTGCCAATTCGGCGGCGTTTTCACCCCAGAATAAAGTTGAGAACCTGACCCAGGCCATTGCCCTGGTGGGCTTGTCCCAACTGGAGTCCCTGGTGCTGGGGGTCGGGGTTGCCAAGGGCATTCCCAAAAAGATGTGTCAATGGCATGATCCGGCGACGTTCTGGCTGACATCCGCCCGGCGGGCAATGCTGGCCCAGGAGCTTGCACAGATTCTCTGTCCGGCAAAAGAATCCGAATGCTTTACCGCCGCTTTTCTTCAGGACATGGCCCTGCCGTTTCTGGCCTGCCACAGGGGGGACGATTATGAGCCGATCTTTAAAAAATGGCATCTTGAAGGCGGGGATCTAACTCAATTGGAGCGGGAGGCCCTGGAATGGGATCATGCGGAAGTAGCCACCTGGATTTGCAGTGAATGGGGACTTCCTGAAAATATTGCCCTTGCCATTAAAAATCATCATAACATCACTGCCGGTGATGATCTTGAAGCCCCGGGGCCTGTGATGCTGGTTTCCATTTTAAGGGAAGATGATGCCAATGACGGGACGGAAGAACTGATCGCCAAGGCCGGGGAGCTTTACAATATCTCCCCGGAAAAGATGCAGTCCATCATCGAGCCAAGTTTTGAAAAGGCCAAGGAGCTTGCCCGGATGATCGTTTGATCTTTACTCGCCTTAACCGCAAAAAAGAATCAATCAATGGAAGCACCGGGAGCACCGGTGCTTTTTTAATTATGTTATAAGGATTACAGGAATCTATTCGTGGCATTAAAACCGACCATTTATAAATTAAAAGTCACCCTGTCTGATATCGACCGGGGTTATTATGATACCCTCAGTTTAACGGTTGCTCAACACCCTTCGGAAACACTGGAGCGAATGATGGCCCGGGTTTTGGCATTCTGCATCAATGCCCGGGAACATCTGTCTTTTACCAAGGGACTGTCTGCCGTGGAAGAGCCCGATATCTGGGCGCGCACCCTGGATGACCGGATCTCATTATGGATCGATGTGGGGGAGCCGGCCCTGGAGAGAATAAAAAAAGCAACACGGCTTTCCCCGGCGGTCAAGGTGTATACCTTTAATTCAAAATCAGATGCGTGGTGGGCCCAGGGGCGCGCAAAGATCGGTGAGCTGCCGGTTGCCGTGTATCAGTTTCCATGGGGAAGCATACAGGCATTGGCGGCCCTGGTGAACCGCACCATGGATATGTCCGTCACCATTTCAGACGATACGGCCTATGTTTCCACGGGAGCCGGGGAATGTGAGGTGTCCTGGGGGGCATTACAAACCATATAAGTTTTTAGGTGGAGAGCCATGTTGCGATGCCGAAACCTTTACTGAATTTAAAATATGATAATTGAAGGAAAATATAACAATGAGTGAAGACCGTCTGATTGACATTGAAATTAAAATCGCATACCAGGAAAAGACCATCAAAGACCTGAATGATGTGGTTTACGAACAGCAGCAGGAGATAGAACGGCTCGCTTCCCTCTATGACACCCTGGTAAAACAGGTCAAGGAACTCTCGGAGTTCAGCATGGGAATCGATGCACCGGCAAACGAAAAACCGCCCCACTATTAACAGCCGCGCCACGCGCATAAGAGGCACAAAGGAATTACCAAAATGAGTGAAGGAACCAGAAGAGCCGATATCAGCCCCGGCTTGGAAGTCTCCATTGTATTAAAGCAGGACCAGAGAACCGGAAAGCTCACCCAGGGCATTGTCCGGGATATTCTCACAAAATCCGCCACACATCCCCACGGGATCAAGGTACGCCTGGAAAACGGCCTTGTGGGAAGGGTTAAATCCCTTCACGGTTAAGTGCCCCGGGGCTGGTAACAGCCCCGGCGGTCCGGCAACTTCAAACATACCCCACATAGAAGGAGAGATTCCTCCCATCCTGGAATTAAGCAATAATTCGATTGCCTTTTGAGTGATAGGCTGATAATTTTCCTATCGTTTTGTTGCGATACACGGGAGCCTTTTTGAAAAAAGAATGGGGAGTGTTCATGGAAAGCAAAGAAAGTAGAGTAAAGTTTGGTATTTCGTTAAAAACGTCCTTGATCTGCGGAATAGTTGTCCTATCGCTTTTAACCATCAGCAGCTTTATCTCCGTAAAGCTTCAGTCCGGTCTTTCCCGGAAAATGATAACCGCCTTTGAGCAGAATGAAAAAAAATCCCTGGAAGAAGAAGCGAAAAAGAGGGAAGCCGCCCTTGTGGCGAATTCAAAAATCAATCTGCAGATCTGCAGCGGGGTTGCCCAGTCCTATCTGTATAATTTTTCCCAGGATACCCTAGGAAAAATGCTTGAGACTTTCGGTCGGATAGAGGGGATTCTTGCCATTAAGGTGCTTGATATGGACGGCGGTGATTTCAGTGCATTATGGAAAACCCCTGCCGTTCAAACCGGAGAAAAAATTCCCGACGGCTTTGCGGTTGATGAACAGCTTTCCGTGGTCGCCGATGCCATCCATGGGGATGAAAAGGTGGGGACGGTAAGAATCTACTATACGAAAAAGTTTGTCAACCAGGCGATGGGGAAGCATAAACAGGCCACCCTGGCCGGAATAGAGAATTTCAACGCCATCGCGGGTGAAAACATCAGGGAATCGGTGACCATACAGGTCATTGTCACGGTTGTGATCATCATTGCTCTCATGATTACGATTGTTGTCAGCCTCAGGCTGATCGTCGGCGCTCCCATCAAAACCACCGTTAATATGATAGAGGATATTGCCCAGGGCGAGGGGGATCTTACCAAACGGCTCTCCATCAAAAATAATGATGAAATCGGAGAACTCTCATTGTGGTTTAACAGATTCATTGAAAAGATCCAGGGGCTGATCATGGATGTGTCTGAAAATGCCATAACGGTTGATACCTCTTCAAGTGAGCTGTCTGATATCTCCGGCGTAATGTCCCAGGGTATTGAGCATCTGTCAAATAAATCCAACACGGTCGCTGCTGCCGCGGAAGAGATGAGTGCGAATATGAACTCCGTTGCAGCGGCAAGTGAACAGGCCTCCACCAATATCGATACGGTTGCAGCGAGCATTGACGAGATGACAATGACCATTGACGAAATTTTCAAAAGCTCGGAAGAGGCCAGTTCAATTACAAGTGAAGCCGTGGTTCAGGCCCGGGATGCGGTAACAAAGGTGGATGAACTTGGTAAGGCTGCCAGGGATATATCAAAGGTTACGGAAGTCATTAATGAGATATCGGGACAGACCAATCTTCTTGCCCTGAATGCAACCATAGAGGCCGCAAGGGCCGGGGAAGCCGGAAAGGGATTTGCCGTTGTGGCAAGTGAGATTAAAGACCTGGCGAAACAGACGGCGGATGCGACACTTGAAATTAAGGAGAGAATTCAGACCATCCAGGACTCCACCGGGGAGAGCGTATCAAAGATAAACTCCATTTCCGGTGTTATTACCAATGTCAACGATATTGTAACCACCATCGCCACTGCCATGGATGAGCAGTCCTCAACCACCCAGGAGATTGCCGAAAACGTTAAACAGGCGTCGGCAGGGATTCAGGAGGTAAATGAAAATGTTGCCCAGAGTTCAACGGTTTCCGAAGAAATAGCACAGGATATAGCGGAGATGAATACCGCAACGGAAGAGATCTCAGACTCCAGTTCTCAACTGGGCCTTAAATCCACCGACCTTTCCGGCCTTGCGGCAAACGTCACGGAGATGGTGTCAAAGTTCAAGATCTGAAATCAGGAAGTTTAAACTCAAAAGACCGGTAAGGTGTGACACCTTACCGGTCTTTTGATCAATTTTGCGGGTTATTCAGAAAGCCCGTGCTCTGCCAGTATTTTTGCGTACACTCCGTTTTCCTTGATGATTTTAAATCCTTTTTCATAGGCATCTATAAGTTCCTGTCCATCGGGGTGACTCTTTGAAACCATGAGATGCAGGGGCTTTATAAAAAGGGGCGTTTGGGAGGAGGCAAACTTGGACTCGGAAGCGGGCAGCTGGGTTTTAATTGTCTGCCACCCGACCAGCTGGCTCTCGGGCACAACATCACGGCGTCCGTGGAGAAGCATTTTCAGGGAACTGACAATGTTCGGTGCATATTCAGCTTTCACGCCTGCGTTTTTAAAAAGTTCAACATAGGTATAGCCTTCAGAGCCCCCCACTTTCAATTTCTTAAGCGCGTCATAGCCCGTATAGTCCCAGTCTCCCAGTTTATCCTTCATATAGAAGAAAACCATTTTCTGGTGGGCGATGGGGGTGGAGAGATGACAGGTTTTCTTGAACTCCTCGTTTGCAGTCCAGGGAAATGTCCCCACGACTTTTCCTTTCTGGGTGAGAACTTCCGTCCTTTTCCAGGGCATATACTTAAAACTAACCGTGTGTCCGGCTGCTTTCATAACTTCAGAAACGATAATTGCAGTCGGCCCCCCCGCCTGCATCTCCTTTGAAACATAGGGCGCCCACTCTCCGGTCACAAGTTCAAAGTTCTTTGCTGCAGCTGGTGACAAAGAAACCGCCAGAAGCGTAAGTGTCAAACAAATGATTCTTTTCACTAATCCCATCTCCTTTTTCAGTTAAACCTCAAATGGTGCAGAAATAAATCTTCTACCTCCAATGGTGCCATTGTAGTAATCCATAGAATGGAGGCGGCGTTTTTGTCAAGTGAAAATAGGAAATCGGCCCGGTCCCCATATCCCGCTTTTCTTTATCCCCCTTATCCGTGGAGGGCTTTGCCAGTCCCTTTGAGGCTCACCTCGCCCATGATTTCAGCCAGGGTGGGGTGGGCATGGATGGTGTCGGCCAAGTCCGATACCGTAAGGCCCTTGGTCACGGCCAGGGCCCCTTCGGCAATGAGGTCCGTGGCATGGGGGCCGGTGATGTGAACCCCCAGTACCCTGCCTGACTTTTCATCCGCCACGACCTTGGCCTCCCCTGCGATCTCTCCCATGGCCTGGGCTTTGCCAAGGGTCCTGAAGTTGACGCTGGTACAGGTCACGGCCAGGCCTTTTTTCTTTGCCTCCTGCTCCGACAGTCCCACGTTGCCCACCTCCGGCATGGTGAAGATGGCGCCGGGTACGGCATGGTAATCCATGGTGCGCTCCCGGCCCATGATGTTCTCGGCGGCCACCATGGCTTCATGGGAGGCCACGTGGGCCAGCATGATCCTGGCGGGGCCCAGGATATCCCCGATGGCATACACCCCTTTTACAGCGGTTTCCATCTTTTCGTTCACCGGTATCCAGCCCCGTTCGTCCGGTTCAAGGCCGATATTCCCGAGGCCCATTTCCTTGGAGAGGGGGGCCCGGCCGATGCAGACGGCCATCTGTTTCGCCTCCACCGTCTGCTCTTTTACCTTGGCGGCTTTTTCCGGGTCTGAAAAGGGGGAGACTCCGATGGTGACCGTGACGCCCTGGTCTGTTTTTTCAACCTTGGAAACCGCCCGGTCCGTGATCACCTTGATCTTCTTCTTTTTCATTTCCCGCTGGATGATTTTGGAGCAGGACACGTCCACCGCGTCCAGGGGCAGGAGGCGGTCCATGGCCTCAACCACCGTGACCTTGGCTCCCAGGGCGGAAAGGATGAAGGCGAATTCGCAGCCGATGACCCCGCCGCCCACAATGAGGATGGATTCGGGGATGGCGGTAAGTTCAAGCAGGTGGTTGGAGGATAGAATGGCGGCGCCGTCAAAGGGGAACGCGGGAATGTTGAGGGGGGCGGTGCCGGTTGCCAGGATCAGGTCGTCATAGGGGATCTCCTTTTTTGTGCCGTCCTCTTTAATAACGGCAGCCAGGTTGGGTCCCTCGATCACGCCTTTTCCCTGCTCAAATGTTACCTTGCCCTTCTTTAAAAGGGAGTGGATTCCCTTTTGCTGGGTGTCGATGATCCTTTTCTTCCGGGCCATAAGGGCCGCCATGTCCACCCGGGGATCTCCTGCGGGTTCGATCCCGTAGTCCCGTGCTTCATGGAACTTGAGATACATATCCGCAGTGGTTTTCATGATCTTGGACGGAATGCACCCCCAATTGAGGCAGGTGCCGCCCACATTCTCCTTTTCAATGATGGTGACGTCGGCGCCAAGGGCGGAAGCCCTGAGTGCCGCAACATATCCTCCGGGGCCTGCCCCAATGACCACAACCTGCTTCTCCATGTTACCTCCTTTTGTATTCGGCGAAATATGCCAATGAATTGGAATCTATGGATGAACCAATGATATTAAATTGATTTTCAATCAATGGTTAAATATTGTTTGACATTAGCACGATCTATCTATATACACAAGTAAGAAGAACAAAATTTGTGATTATGTAAAAATCCTGGGCGGTAATTGAGCAATAACTAAATTCTCCCCATAAGATAGCCTTGAAACAAGTGCGGTGACGGTTTTGTCTGTCTTTGCAGGCAGGCAACCAATAACATAACCTGTGCCTGGGCCAAGACCCTTGAAGCGGGGGAAATGGCGGTTGTACCCGGGCGCTAACGGATGTTCAGGAGGCATGAGTATGGATTTTTTGAGTTCGTTCGAAGCAATGGTCGGTAAAGTTGGTGCATTTGCATGGGGCCCTCCCATGCTGTTTCTGCTGGTGGGAACCGGGTTCTGGCTGACCTTTGCCCTCAGGGGGATTCAATTCACCCAGTTGTGGCATTCCCTGTATCTCGCCCTCATCAAAAGAAAGGGAGACACCGATGAGCCGGGGGATATCACCCATTTCCAGGCGTTGATGACAGCCCTTTCCGCAACGGTCGGCACCGGTAACATTGCAGGGGTTGCAACCGCCATTGCCGCAGGCGGTCCCGGGGCGCTCTTCTGGATGTGGCTCACGGGCCTTGTGGGCATGGCCACCAAATATTCCGAGGCTGTCCTGGCTGTCAAATACCGGGTGGTGGATGAGAACGGCGAAATGAGCGGCGGTCCCATGTACTATATATCAAAGGGATTGAACAAGCCCTGGCTCGGCGCGGTGTTTGCCGCATTTGCCGCCATTGCCGCCTTCGGCATCGGCAACATGGTCCAGTCCAATTCCGTTGCCGACGCAGTTGAGGCAACCTTCCATATCTCTCCTGTTATCACCGGTCTCATCCTCATGGTAAGCACCGCCGCCGTTATTCTGGGCGGCATCAAGAACATCGGCAAGGTTACCGGCATTCTGGTTCCCATCATGATCGTCTTTTACATGGGCGGCGCCCTGGTCATTATTTGCATGAACATCTCGGGTGTTCCCGCAGCCCTTGCCCTCATCGTACAGGAGGCCTTTACCCCCACGGCTGCTTCCGGCGGTTTTGCTGGCGCTTCCGTAATGCTGGCCATCCGCATGGGTGTCGCCAGGGGTGTTTTCTCCAACGAGTCCGGCCTGGGCAGTGCGCCCATCGCCGCCGCAGCAGCCCAGACAAAGAGTCCCGTCTCCCAGGCCCTGGTTTCCATGACCCAGACCTTCATCGATACCATCGTGGTTTGCACCCTGACAGGCCTTGTCCTGATCCTCACCAATTCCTGGGATTGCGGAAAAACAGGTGCGGAGCTCACCACCATCGCCTTTCAGACCGGCGTGCCCGGCGGCGCTTATATCGTCACCATCGGGTTGATCCTTTTTGCCTACTCCACGGTTCTCGGATGGAGCTACTATGGCGAGAAATCCATCGAGTACCTTTTCGGAGTGAAGGCTGTGAAACCCTACCGCATCGCCTTTATCCTCTTTGTGGGAGTGGGGGCCGTGGCAAAGCTGGACCTGGTCTGGAATCTGTCGGACACTTTTAACGGGCTCATGGCCATTCCAAACCTGGTGGGCCTGTTGTTACTGACCCCGGTGGTTGTCCGGGAGACCAAATCATACTTTGACAAAAAGAAGCAGCAATAGAACTTTGGCTTGACACTGCCGTCGATTTTTATCTACCGTAATTATGAGGTTGTTCAATTGGATCTTTTCGGATTTTATCCACCCAAAATGAGGAAATTATGAAAATCGACGACATTAACATCGCTATCATCAAGGAACTGCAGCAGGGAAGGAAATCGTTCAAGAAAATTGCAGAAAAGCTGGACATCACCGAGAACACCGTCAGGGCCAGGGTCAACAAGCTCACCGAGGAGGGGGTTCTGGACATTTGCGGACTGGTTGATCCCAGCTGCATACCCGGGCATAAAACCGTGATCATCGGCCTCAAGGTTTCGGACATGAACCTTGTGGGGGTCGGAAAGGAGATCTCCCGGCTTAAGGGGGTGATCTCCACCTCGGTGGTCACCGGCCGGTTTGACCTCATGGCCCTGGTGCTTTTCAAGGAGGGGTTCGGCCTTCTGGAATTTTATACGGACGAAATGTCAAAGGTCAGCGGAATCGATTCCGTCGAGACCTTTGTGGTGTACAAATCCTTTAACCTGATGGTTCCCTACATTTTGTAATCAGGGAGAGTATTTATGAGTTCAGATCTCAAAACCACCCCGCTCAATACATGGCACAGGCAAAGCGGGGCCAACATGGCAAGTTTCGGCGGGTATGACATGCCCCTCTGGTACGACACCGGTGTGAAAAAAGAGCACCTGGCCGTACTTGAATCCGCCGGCCTGTTTGACACAAGCCACATGGCCTGCGTCAAGGTCACCGGCCCGGATGCCTTGTCATTGCTCCAATTCTGCCACACCCGGGAGCTTTCCGGTCTCAAGCAGGGCCGGTGCGTCTATGGCGCTATTCTTAACGGCAAAGGCCATGTCATCGACGACGCCATTGTCTATCACATGGGCCCGGAGAATTTCATGGTCTGCGTGAACGCGGGCATGGGCGGGGCGGTGAGCAGCCATCTTCTGGAGCACAAGCAGTCCCGGACCGTTACCGTGGAAGACCTTACCGACCAGGTGGCCAAGATAGATGTCCAGGGCAGGAACAGCGCAAGGATACTTGCAAAAATCCTCCACGATCCCGCCACGGTTTTTGGCGCAATGCCCTACTTTTCCTTCAAGGGCCATTTCCTGAAAGGTGCCGACCAGCCGGTCCGGCTCCAGGACGGGACGGATGTGCTGATTTCACGGTCCGGGTATACCGGTGAGTTCGGTTTTGAGATCTTTGTGGACCCGGACAGGGTGGTTGCTTTATGGGAGAACCTGCTTGCCGCAGGTAAAGAGTACGGCCTCATCCCCTGCGGCCTGGGAGCCCGGGATTCCCTGAGGGCGGGCGCGGGCCTGCCACTGTCCCACCAGGATATCGGCGAGCGCAAATTCGTCAACCATCCCTGGATGTTCGCCCTTGCCATGGCCGAAGACGGCAAAGGGTTCACCAAGGACTTCCTGGGTAAGGAGGCTCTCCTTGATTCCGCCGATGCCCCCTTCACTGTTCCCTTTGTGGGGGAGAACCTCAGAAAGGTGGGTGCGGGGCCTGACACCCAGGTGATCGACGCCGACGGCGAGTCCATCGGCATGGTGCTCACCTGCGCAACCGACATGGGCATTGGACTCCATGAAGGCCGCATACTCAGCATTGCCTCCCCGGATCTTCCCGAGGGTTTCAAGGCCAAGGGATTGAGCTGCGGTTTCCTGCTGGCGGACCGTCAACTCCAGCCGGGGGAAAAACTGGTGCTCAGGGAAAACAAAAGAAAAATCAATGTGGCCGTTGCCGAAAATATCAGACCCCACCGCACGGCCAGGCTTAAAATAACCAACTTTACCGGGTAAATAAGGAGAAAAATCCATGAAAGAGATCAATGAACTGAACCTTCCCGAGGATATCAAGTACACCGACGACCACGAATGGGCCAAAACAGACGGGGATATCATCACCATCGGCATCAACGATTACGCCCAGGACCAGCTGGGAGAGATCGTGTTTGTGGAGCTGCCCGAGGCGGGCGACAGTTTTGACCAGGGGGATGAGTTCGGCACCGTGGAGTCGGTCAAGGCGGTATCGGAGATGTACATGCCTTTGGCCGGGGAGGTTGTTGAGGTCAACGAGGCCCTGGAAGATGGTCCCGAGCTTGTCAATACCTCCTGCTATGACGAAGGCTGGATCATGAAAATCAAACCCCGGGATACTTCGGATTTTGAAGCCCTCCTGGATAAGGCAGCATACCTTGAGACACTGAGAGGATAGTCATGCGTTATCTCCCCCACACCCAGGAAGAGATCACAGAGATGCTCAAGGTCACCGGCCACGGCTCCCTGGACGATCTTTTCAACAGCATTCCCGAATCCTGCCGTTTAAAAGGGGACCTGGATCTTCCGGAGGCCCTCACCGAATGGGAACTGGACGACCACATGGCAGGTCTTGCTTCCAACATGGCCGCCGACAAGGTGTTCATGGGCGCAGGCAGCTACCGCCATCATATTCCGTCGGCACTCAACTATCTGTTGTCCAGGTCCGAGTTCGCCACGGCCTACACCCCCTACCAGCCCGAGATTTCCCAGGGCACCCTCCAGGGGATCTACGAGTTCCAGACCATGATCACGGAGATCCTGGGCATGGATGTCGCCACCGCTTCCCATTACGATTGCGGAACGGCTCTGGCCGAGGCCATGCTCATTGCTCTCAAGAAGAAAAAGAAAACCAGGAAGGTGGCGGTATCCGCCCTGGTGCACCCCCATCACCGGCAGATCATCAACACCTATCTCTCTCCCTCGGGATTTGAGCTGGTCGAGATTCCCTATAACCAGGACGGCGCCACGGATCTTTCCGCCCTGGACGCCATGGACGATATTGCAGCCGTGGCGGTCCAGAGTCCCAACTTCTTCGGCGTCATCGAGGACCTGGACCGGGTCAGGGCCGCAGCCGATGCTAAAAAGGCCCTCATGGTGGTCTCCTTTACCGAAGCCCTTTCCTACGGGCTTTTGAAGAATCCCGGCTCCTTTGGCGCCAATCTTGTCTGCGGCGAGGGCCAGAGTTTCGGAATCGCCCCGTCATTCGGCGGTCCGGGCCTGGGCATTCTCACGGGCACCAAAAAGCTCATGCGGGATCTTCCCGGACGGCTTGTGGGCAGGGCCAAGGATGTGGACGGCAAGGACGGGTTCGTGCTCACCCTGTCCACCCGGGAGCAGCATATCAGGCGCGAGAAGGCAAGCTCCAACATCTGCTCCAACAACGGGCTCAACGCCATGGCGGCATCCATGTATCTCGCCTTTGCCGGTAAGAAGGGCCTCCATGAACTGGCCGTCCTCAACCACGACAAAGCGGTTTTCCTCAAAAAGACCCTGGAAGACGCGGGCTTTACCGCCCCGTTTGAAACCCCGTTTTTCAACGAATTCGTTCTCAAGGCCCCGGAAGGACTTGATTTTCAGGCTCTGCGCAAGCAGCTTGAAACCGATAAGGGCATCCTTGCGGGACTGCCCCTGGAGGGTTACTACCCCGACATGAAAGATCATTACCTGTTCTGCGCCACGGAAGTGCTTTCCCGGCAGGATATTGAAAACCTGGCAAAGGAGGTGCGCCCATGACGACACCAACAGCAACCACCGGCCTCATCTTCAACGAGCCCCTGTTATGGGAGAAGAGCAGGCCCGGACGATGCGGACTTTCCATTCCCAAATCGGACGTGCCCTCATCCCCCCTGGATTCTTCCCTCACCACCGGCGGGCCTGAACTGCCCCAGCTGAGCGAAGTGGACGTGACCCGGCATTTCACCCGGCTTTCCCAGTGGAACTTCGGGGTGGACTCGGGCATGTATCCCTTGGGGTCCTGCACCATGAAGTACAACCCCAAGACCAACGAGGTCCAGGCCGCAAGACCGGGGTTTGCAAACGCCCATCCCATGGCCGGGGAGCAGATCTCCCAGGGCGCAATGGAGATGATGTATAACCTGGAGCAGGACCTTGCGGAGATCACCGGCATGGACGCCGTCACCCTCCAGCCTGCGGCAGGAGCCCATGGCGAACTCACCGGCATGCTCGTGATCCACGCCTACCATGCCAAGAACGGCAGGCAGCGCTCCAAGATCATCATCCCGGACACGGCCCACGGCACAAACCCTGCCAGCGCCAGCCTGTGCGGGTACAAATCCGTCAACATCAAATCCGGGGCGGACGGCATCCTCACCCCCGAAGCCGTGGCAGAGGTGATGGACGAGGATACCGCCGGTATCATGATCACCAACCCCAACACCCTGGGGTTGTTTGAGGAAAACATCAGGGAGATCGCCGATATCGTCCATGCCAAGGGCGGCCTGGTTTACGGGGACGGCGCCAACATGAACGCCATCATGGGCATTGTCCAGCCCGGCAAGATCGGCATCGATGTGATCCACCTCAACCTCCACAAGACCTTTTCAACCCCCCATGGCGGCGGCGGTCCCGGCTCAGGTCCCATCGGCGTCGTTAAAAAGCTTGCGCCTTTTCTTCCTTCCCCCAGGATCAATAAAACGGAGGAGGGTTACTCATGGCGATTTGACTGCCCGGACACCATCGGCAGGATGCTCACCTTCCACGGTCATTTCGGGGTCCTGGTCAAGACCTATTCCTACATCCGCTCCATGGGCGGCAAGGGCCTCAAGGCCGCCAGCCAGTTGGCCGTGCTCAACGCCAACTATATAAAGGAGAAGCTGAAAGGCACCCTGGCTCTTGCCTACGACCGGCCCTGCATGCACGAGTGCGTTTTCTCGGACAAGAACCAGCAGCCCCACCATGTCACCACCCTGGACATGGCCAAACGGCTCATGGATTACGGATTTCATCCGCCAACGGTTTACTTTCCCCTGGTGGTCCAGGGCGCCATCATGATCGAGCCCACGGAAACCGAGTCCAAGGAAACCATTGACGAGTTCATCCAGGCCTTTAAGGATATCGCCAAAGAGGCCGAGGAAAACCCGGAACTTCTTCACGCGGCCCCCAGCCTCCCCAAGGTAAAACGCATGGACGAGGTTTCAGCCGCAAGGAAACCGTGCCTCTGTGGATAACATGACACCTGAAAAATGGGTAACGGACCTGGGGCTTATCGAATACCAGGAGGCCTACGTCCTCCAGCGGCAGATCTCCCTTGCTAAAACAGAGGGAGATCTCGATTCCGATGTGATCCTGGTGCTCGAGCACCCCCCGGTCTTCACCCTTGGCAAAAGAGGCGGCGCTGAGAACCTCAGGGTCGCCCCCGCCTTTCTTAAGGAAAAGGGGATCGCCGTGATTCCCACCAGGCGGGGCGGGAACATCACCTACCACGGACCGGGCCAGATCGTTGTCTACCCCATCGTGGATATCGCCAGGGCCGGTATCGGCGTGGCCGACTTTGTCAACGCCCTGGAGGAGACCATGATCCTGACCTGCCGGGCATTTGGGGTGAACGCGGCCCGGAACCCCCAAAACCACGGCATCTGGGTGGAAAACGACAAGATCGGCAGCATCGGTCTTGCCGTCAAGCACGGGGTCTGCCACCACGGCCTGGCCCTGAACGTCAACCTGGATTTGACTCCCTTTTCCTGGATCAATCCTTGCGGCCTTTCGGGCGTGGGCATGACTTCCATGGCCCGGGACCTGGGCGGGGAAAAGGATTCGGAAATGACTACAACCGTAAAATCCAATTTACTTGAAAATTTGGGACAGGTCACCGGGTTCTCATTCAAAACCGTGACACCGGAACAACTCAAAAGGGCGCTTTAACCAGACCGCCCCATGGAGAGGATCATGAAAACTGCAAAACCAAACTGGCTGAAACGTAAACTTCCCACCGGACCGGAGTATGAAAAGGTAAGGCATCTCCTGGCGTCCTGCAAGCTCCACACCGTGTGCCAGGAAGCCAAATGTCCCAACATGTGGGAGTGCTTCTCAAAGCGGACCTCCACCTTCATGATCCTCGGTTCCCAATGCACCCGGAACTGCCGCTTCTGCAACGTCACCTCCGATGCCCCGGAGCTCCTCGATCCCAACGAGCCCCTCCGGGTGGGCAAGGCCGCAAAGGAGCTGGGGCTCAAATACGTGGTGGTCACCTCGGTCACGCGGGACGACCTTGCGGACGGCGGGGCCGCACATTTTGCCGAAACCATACAAGCCATCCGCGCCGCCGTGGACGGGGTGGGCGTTGAAGTACTCATCCCGGATTTCCAGGGAAATGTTGAAGCGTTGAAAATCGTACTGAATGCAAAGCCGGATGTGCTGAACCACAATATCGAAACGGTGCCCTCACTCTATTCCAGTGCAAGGCCTGAAGCCGATTACCAGCAGTCCCTTGACCTTTTGCAAAATGCCAAAGCCATGGATGCTTCAATTCCTGTTAAATCGGGCCTCATGGTCGGGCTTGGGGAAACCATGGAGGAACTGGAACAGACCATGACGGATCTATTCCGCCATGGTTGTGATATTCTCACCATAGGGCAATATCTTCAGCCCTCAAAGGCCCATCTGGCGGTTCGGAAATACTACTCTCCCGATGAATTCAACCTGCTTGAGGAAAAAGCCCGGCAAATCGGGTTTGAAAAAGTCGCTGCCGGACCTTTTGTTCGAAGCTCCTATAATGCCCAGGACCTGTTTGACGCCTGAGTATATTTTTTATGACATTACCGGCTGTACCGGGTTTTACTTCCGGTACAGCCTTGTCTTTTTCTTCCGGTCACTCCAGGGTGACATGCACGTGCAATTCCTCTTCGAGCCGGTGAAGCTTTTGTTCCACGGTCTCCAGGGATACTTTGTGGGGAATTTCAACCGAAATTGACAAATTGTAAATGGCCGCCCCGCTTTCCGGTGAGAATTTCACGTCCGACTTCAGGTGGGCGATGTTGATATCGTTATCGGCAAGGAAACGGCTTACTTTGTATACAATGCCTGCATGGTCCTGGCCTTCCACGTACAGGTTTTTGGCATGGATACCGGCTTTCGGCTTCATTTCCGGGTGGCTTGCGGGGCGTATGAACGCGGTGATGCCTTTCTCCCTTTCCAGCCTCCGGCATTCCGAGGTAAGCCTTTCCTCCAGATCCGTTTCCGACTCGGCAGACAGGGGGGAAAACAGTAAAATGATGGCGAACTCCCCGGCCAGGTTGGTCATGGTGGAATCTTCCAGGTTACATTCGTTTTTGTAGATGATCTCGGAAATGTCGGCGACGATGCCGGGCCTGTCCTCGCAAAAAGCGGTTAATACGAATTTCTTCAACATTAGTTTCCTCTTGTTTAATCCTTTATGTTGTAATTTGCGCTTACTCTTCAGGTATCTGGTATTCTACCCGGACGGTCACTATCTTGCCCTTGGAAAATTTCCATACTTCTATGGGGGCCAGAACATCACCGTTTTCGTCGAAATCCACCGAACCGGAAGCACCTTCGTAATTAATATCCTTGCCTTGCCTGAGCAATTCAAAGGCCTTGTCAAATTCACCCGGAGCAATGAAGTTTCCGGGAGGACTTGATACCATCCTCAGCTGATCCCGTATAAACCGGGAGGTCAGCAGCAACCCTTTTACCTTTGCGGCATAGGCGGCAAGGCCTATAAGGGCTGTGGCATCATAGGCGTTGGCAATAAAAGGAACAGAAGTAATATCCCCGAATTCCGCCTTAAAAGCAACGGCAAAATTAGCATAAGACTCTCCGCCCCCCACACCGGGGGCTGTTCCCATCATTCCCTCGAGGTTTTCCGCTCCTACAACCTTGGCGAGTTCCTCGGACTTGCTCCCGTCGCAGAAAAGAAAGTGCTTTGCCTTAAAATGCTTGATGGCCTCTTTTACATAAACCTTGGCGTGTTCGGGGTAGCTGAAAACGCAAAGAACATCGGATTTTCCCGAACGGAACGGTTTTGTCAGGTGAATCCTTGCAAAGGCCTTTCTGAGATCGCCGACATAGGAGGAACCCACTTCTTCGCCATGGGGCAGGGTTGTGTAGATCATTCCGCCGCGTTTTTGGAAGGATTTTCTGAACTGGTCCGTCAGTCCTTGTCCGTAGGGGTTGTTGATATGCATCACGGAAGCGCTTTTATACAGCCCGGCGGCAAGTTTGCCCAGTATGACGCCCTGGAGGGCATCGGACGGGCAGGTCCGGAACAGGAAATCCTTTTTACTGTCGGCGGGCAGAATACTGATGAACGGGGATGTGGAGCCGGGTGAGATCATCAATACATTGTTCGGGCATGTAACGGCTTCGGCTACCGGCACGGTTACCCCGCTTGACCCGGAGCCCACTATGGCCGCAACCTTATCTTCTTCCACTAATTTTTTAGCCGCTTTTATCGCCTTGACGGCTGCGGTGCCGGAGTCTTCGTGGATAAACTCGATCTCGAACCCGGCGGCAGCCATCTGTTTTGCCGCAAGTTCCGCGGCATGCTGAAAATTGGTTCCCCAGTCCTGCAAGGCACCGGTGTGATCAAACAGGGTTCCGATCCTAAGATCCTGGCCCGTGGCATTTGAAGCCGCGAATGCACAGAGCATGATCACCGATGCAATAACGATTAACCTTTTCATAGCTATTTCTCCTCGCTAATGGGGTTAAGCAACCCCGTTTTTTATCTCCTATCCGTGGAGGGCTTTTCCCGTCCCTTTCAGGCTCACCTCGCCCATGATCTCAGCCAGGGTGGGGTGGGCATGGATGGTTTCCGCCAGATCCGATACCGTAAGGCCCTTGGTCACGGCCAGTGCCCCTTCGGCAATGAGATCCGTGGCATGGGGCCCGGTGATGTGAACTCCCAGCACCCTGCCGGTTTTTTCATCCGCCACGATCTTGGCCTCCCCTGCGATCTCTCCCATGGCCTGGGCTTTGCCAAGGGTCCTGAAGTTGACGGTGGTACAGGTCACGGCCAGGCCTTTTTTCACGGCCTCCTGTTCCGACAGCCCCACGTTGCCCACCTCGGGCATGGTGAAGACGGCCCCGGGTACGGCGCTGTAATCCATGGCGCTCTTTTGGCCCATGATGTTTTCGGCGGCCACCATGGCTTCATGGGAGGCCACATGGGCCAGCATGATCCTGGCGGGGCCCAGGATATCGCCGATGGCATACACTCCTTTCACCGCAGTCTCCATCCGGTCGTTCACCGGTATCCAGCCCCGGCCGTCCGGTTCAAGGCCGATCTTTTCAAGCCCCAAATCCCCGGACAGGGGCGCACGGCCGATGCAGACGGCCATCTTTTCCGCCTCCACCGTCTGCTCTTTCACCTTGGCGGCCTTTTCCGGGTCGGAAAAGGGGGAGCCCCCGATGGTGGCCGTGACGCCCTTTTCGGTTTTTTCAACCCTGGTGACCGCCCGGTCCGTGATCACCTTGATTTTTTTCTTTTTCATTTCCCGCTGGATGATCTTGGAGCAGGAGGCGTCCACCGCGTCCAGGGGCAGGAGCCGGTCCATGGCCTCGACCACTGTTACCTTGGCGCCCAGGGCGGAAAGGATGAAGGTAAATTCGCAGCCGATGACCCCGCCGCCAACGATAAGGATGGATTCGGGGATTGCGGTCAGTTCAAGCAGGTGGTTGGAGGATAGGATGGTGTCGCCGTCAAAGGGGAAAGCGGGAATATTGAGGGGGGCGGTGCCGGTCGCCAGGATCAGGCTGTCATAGGGCAGTTCTTTTTTGGTGCCGTCCTCCTTAATCACCCCGGCCAGGTTGGGCCCCTGGATTACTCCTTTTCCCTGCTCGAATGCCACCTTGCCCTTTTTCAGCAGGGCGTGGATTCCCTTTTGCTGGGTCTCTATGATCCGTTTTTTCCGGGCCATGAGGTTTGCCATGTCCACCCGGGGATCACCGGCAGGTTCGATTCCGTAGTCCCGGGCTTCATGGAACCTGAGATACATATCCGCCGTGGTTTTCATGATCTTGGACGGAATGCACCCCCAATTGAGGCAGGTGCCGCCCACATTTTCTTTTTCTACGATGGTGACGTCAGCGCCGAGGGCGGAAGCCCTGAGTGCCGCGACATATCCTCCGGGGCCTGCCCCAATGACTACAACCTGCTTACCCATGTTACCTCCTTATATATATGGCGACATATGCCGATGAACGATACTTTGAGGATGAACTGCCGGGGTATATGAATCTCAATCAATGGTTGAATATGATTTGATATTAATATATTCTATCTGTATTCACAAGCGAGAAGAGTAAATCCTGTATTCTTCGTCCCCCCCCTTGGGCTGCAATTGAGTCATACATTAATTATCTTCCTGAAGATATCTTGAAACGCATGGGATGATGGTCTTGTCTGTTTTCCTAAACAGCCAGCCAATAACATAATCTGTGCCCGGGTCAATATCAATCCGGGCGCTAACCGATGTTCAGGAGGTATGAGCATGGATTTTTTAAGTTCGTTCGAAGCAATGATCGGTAAAGTCGGGGCATTTGCATGGGGCCCGCCCATGTTGGTTCTGCTGGTGGGAACCGGTTTCTGGCTTTCCTTCGCCCTTAGGGGGATTCAGTTCACCCAGTTGTGGCATTCCCTGTATCTTGCCCTGGTCAAGCGAAAGGAAGATACCGATGAGCCGGGGGATATCACCCATTTCCAGGCGTTGATGACGGCCCTTTCCGCAACGGTGGGCACCGGTAACATCGCGGGGGTTGCCACGGCTATTGCCGCCGGTGGTCCGGGGGCGCTTTTCTGGATGTGGCTCACGGGCCTTGTGGGCATGGCCACGAAATATTCCGAGGCGGTCCTGGCGGTAAAATACCGGGAGGTGGATGAGAACGGTGAAATGAGCGGCGGTCCCATGTACTATATCTCCAAGGGCTTGAACCAGCCCTGGCTCGGGGCGGTCTTTGCCGCGTTTGCCGCCATCGCCGCCTTCGGCATCGGCAACATGGTCCAGTCAAATTCCGTTGCCGACGCGGTTGAAGCAACCTTCAACATCCCTCCGTTCATCACGGGTATTGTACTCATGGTGGGGACCGCCGCAGTTATCCTGGGCGGCATCAAAAACATCGGCAAGGTCACAGGTATCCTGGTGCCCATCATGATCGTCTTTTACATGGGCGGCGCCCTGATCATCATTATCATGAACATCTCCGGTGTCCCCGCGGCTTTCGGCCTCATCATCAAGCATGCCTTCACGCCTGCGGCTGCCTCAGGCGGTTTTGCGGGCGCAACCGTGATGCTGGCCATCCGCATGGGTGTCGCCAGGGGCGTTTTCTCCAACGAATCAGGACTTGGCAGCGCTCCCATCGCGGCAGCTGCGGCCCAGACCAAGGAGCCTGTTTCCCAGGCCCTGGTTTCCATGACCCAGACCTTTATAGATACCATCGTGGTCTGCACCCTGACTGGGTTAGTCCTTATCCTCACCAATTCCTGGGATAGCGGCAAAACAGGCGCGGAACTCACCACCATCGCCTTTGGGGCCGGGATGCCGGGCGGTTCCTATATCGTCACCATCGGACTGATGCTGTTTGCCTACTCCACGGTTCTCGGGTGGAGCTACTATGGTGAGAAATCCATTGAGTACCTTTTCGGGTCGGGCGCGATAAAACCCTACCGCATCGTTTTTATCATCTTTGTGGGGGTGGGTGCCGTGGCAAGGCTGGACATCGTCTGGAACCTGTCGGACACCTTTAACGGGCTCATGGCCATTCCCAACCTGGTGGGCCTGTTGCTGCTGACCCCGGTGATCGTCAGGGAGACCAAATCGTACTTTGACAGAAAGAAAAAGGATTAGCGCGTCATAACCTGATGGTTCCTTATATTATGTAATCAGGAGAGTATTTATGGGTACAGATCTCAAAACCACCCCGCTCAATTCGTGGCACAGGCAAAGCGGGGCCAACATGGCAAGTTTCGGCGGGTATGACATGCCCCTGTGGTACGACACCGGTGTGAAAAAAGAGCACCTGGCCGTACTTGAATCCGCCGGGCTGTTTGATACCAGCCACATGGCCTGCGTTATGGTGACCGGCCCGGACGCCCTGTCATTGCTTGATTATTGCCACACCCGGGACCTTTCCGGGCTCAAGCAGGGACGGTGCACCTATGGCGCCATCCTCAACGAAAAAGGCCATGTCATCGATGACGCCATTGTCTATAATTTCGGCCCGGAGACCTTCATGGTCTGTGTGAACGCAGGCATGGGCGGCGCGGTCACAAGCCATTTCATGGCCCACAAACAATCTTGGACCGCTACCGTGGAAGACCTTACCGACCAGGTGGCCAAGGTGGATATCCAGGGCAAAAACAGCGCCCGGATTCTGTCAAAGATCCTCCGGGACCCGGACACGGTTTTCTCCGCCATGCCCTACTTTTCCTTCAAGGGCCATTTCCTGAAAGACACGGACCAGCCGGTCCGGCTCATGGACGGGACGGATGTGCTGCTCTCACGGTCCGGGTACACAGGAGAGTTCGGGTTTGAGATCTTTGTTGCCACGGACAGCGTGGTTGCCCTGTGGGAGAACCTGCTTGCCGCCGGTAAGGAGTACGATCTCATCCCCTGCGGCCTGGGTTCCAGGGATTCCCTGAGGGCCGGGGCGGGCCTGCCCCTGTCCCACCAGGATATCGGCGAGCGCAAATTCGTCAATCATCCCTGGATGTTCGCCCTTGCCATGGCCGAAGACGGCAAGGGGTTCACCAAGGATTTTCTGGGTAAGGAGGCGCTCCTTGATTCCGGCGATGCACACTTCACCGTTCCCTTTGTGGGGGAGACCCTCAGAAAGGTGGGCACGGGACCGGACACCCAGGTGATCGACGCAAACGGCGACTCCATCGGCATGGTCCTCACCTGCGCAACCGACATGGGCATCGGACTCCATGAAGGCCGTATCCTGAGCATTGCCTCCCCGGATCTTCCCGAGGGGTTCAAGGTCAAGGGCCTGAGCTGCGGTTTTCTGCTGGTGGACCGTCAACTCCAGCCGGGGGAGAAGCTGGTGCTCCGGGAAAACAAAAGGAAAATCAATGTGGCCGTTGCCGAAGATATCAGACCCCACCGCACGGCCAGACTTAAAATAACCAACTTTACCGGGTAATAAGGAGAGAATGCCATGAAAGAGATCAACGAACTGAACCTTCCCGAAGACATCAAATACACCGACGACCACGAATGGGTTAAAAAAGACGGGGACATCATTACCATCGGCATCACCGATTACGCCCAGGACCAGCTGGGAGAGATCGTGTTTGTGGAGCTGCCCGAGGTCGAAGACAGCTTTGACAAGGGGGATGAGTTCGGCACCGTGGAGTCGGTCAAGGCGGTCTCGGAGATGTACATGCCCATGGCAGGTGAGGTGGTTGAGGCGAACGAGGCCCTGGAGGATTCACCGGAGCTTGTCAATACCTCCTGCTATGACGAAGGCTGGATCATGAAGATCAAGCCCCAAGACCCTTCGGACTTTGACGGCCTCCTGGATAAGGCCGCATACCTTAATCTATTGGGAGAATAGCCATGCGATATCTTCCCCACACCCCGGAAGAGATCGCAGGGATGCTCAAGGTCACCGGCCACGCCTCCCTGGACGATCTCTTCAACAGTATTCCCGATGCCTGCCGCCTGAAAGGGGACCTGGATCTCCCGGAAGCCCTCACCGAGTGGGAACTGGACGACCACATGGCAGGGCTTGCTTCCAACATGGCCGCCGATAAGGTGTTCATGGGCGCTGGCAGTTACCGCCACCACATCCCGTCGGCACTTAACTACTTGGTGTCCCGATCCGAGTTCGCCACGGCCTACACCCCCTACCAGCCCGAGATCTCCCAGGGCACCCTCCAGGGGATCTACGAGTTCCAGACCATGATCACCGAGATCCTGGGCATGGACGTTGCCACCGCTTCCCACTACGATTGCGGAACCGCCCTTGCCGAGGCCATGCTCATCGCTCTCAAGAAGAAAAAGAAAACCAACAAGGTCGCGGTTTCCGCCCTGGTGCATCCCCACCACCGGCAGATCATCAACACCTACTTTGGGCCATCAGGGTATGAGCTGGTCGAGATCCCCCACACCCCGGACGGCACCACCGACCTTTCCGCCCTGGACAGCATGGACGATATCGCAGCCGTGGCGGTCCAGAGCCCCAACTTCTTCGGAGCCATCGAGGACCTGGCAAAGGTCAGGGCCGCAGCCGATGCCAAGAAAGCCCTCATGGTGGTCTCTTTCACCGAAGCCCTTTCCTACGGCCTCCTCAAGAGCCCCGGCTCCTTTGGGGCCAACCTGGTCTGCGGCGAGGGCCAGAGCTTCGGCATTCCCCCGTCATTCGGCGGCCCCGGCCTCGGCATTCTCACGGGCACCAAAAAGCTCATGCGGGACCTGCCCGGACGACTGGTGGGCAAGGCCAAGGATGCGGACGGCAACGACGGGTTCGTGCTCACCCTGTCCACACGGGAGCAGCACATCCGCCGGGAGAAGGCAAGCTCCAACATCTGCTCCAACAACGGGCTCAACGCCCTGACCGCAGCCATGTATCTCGCCTTTGCGGGCAAGAAAGGCCTCCATGAACTCGCCGTCCTCAACCACGACAAGGCAGCTTTCCTCAAACAGGCCCTGGAAGGCGCGGGCTTTACCGCTCCCTTCGAGGCTCCGTTTTTCAACGAATTCGTTCTCAAGGCCCCGGATAGGCTAAAATTCCAGGCCCGGCGAAAGCAGCTTGAAACCGACAAGGGCATCCTTGCCGGACTGCCCCTGGAGTGTTACTACCCCGACTTAAAGGATCATTACCTGTTCTGCGCCACGGAAGTCATTTCCCGGCAGGATATTGAAAATCTGGCAAAGGAGGTGCGCCCATGACAACCCCAACCGCAACCACCGGCCTCATCTTTAACGAGCCCCTGTTATGGGAGAAGAGCCGACCCGGACGATGCGGGCTTTCCATCCCCAAATCGGACGTGCCCTCATCCCCCCTGGATTCTTCCCTTACCACCGGCGGACCGGATCTGCCCCAGCTGAGCGAGGTGGACGTAACCCGGCATTTCACCCGGCTCTCCCAGTGGAACTTCGGGGTGGACTCGGGCATGTACCCCTTGGGCTCCTGCACCATGAAGTACAACCCCAAGACCAACGAGGTCCAGGCAGCAAGGCCCGGTCTTGCAAACGCCCACCCCATGGCCGGGGAGCAGGTCTCCCAGGGAGCCATGGAGCTGATGTATAACCTGGAGCAGGAGCTTGCCGAGATCACCGGCATGGACGCCGTCACCCTCCAGCCAGCCGCAGGGGCCCATGGCGAACTCACCGGCATGCTGGTGATCCACGCCTATCACGCCAAACAAGGCAAACAACGCTCCAAGATCATCATCCCGGACACGGCCCACGGCACCAACCCGGCCAGCGCAACCCTGTGCGGGTACAAATCCATCAACATCAAATCCGGGGAGAACGGCATCCTCACCCCCGAAGCCATAGCCGAGGTCATGGACGAGGACACCGCAGGTATCATGATCACCAACCCCAACACCCTGGGCCTGTTTGAGGAGAACATCCAGGAAATAGCCGACATCGTCCATGCCAAAGGCGGCCTTGTCTACGGTGACGGCGCTAACATGAACGCCATCATGGGCATTGTCCAGCCCGGCAAAATCGGCATTGACGTGATTCACCTCAACCTCCACAAGACCTTTTCCACCCCCCACGGCGGCGGCGGTCCCGGCTCCGGCCCCATCGGAGTCGTCAAGAAACTTGCCCCCTTTCTCCCGTCCCCCAGGATCAAAAAAACAGGCAAGGGCTACTCCTGGCAATTCGACTGCCCGGACACCATCGGCAGGATGCTCACCTTCCACGGCCATTTCGGTGTCCTGGTCAGGGCCTATGCCTACATCCGCACCATGGGCGGGAACGGTCTAAAAACCGTCAGCCAACTGGCCGTGCTCAACGCCAACTACATCAAGGCAAAGCTGAAAGACACCCTGGCCCTTGCCTATGACCGCCCGTGCATGCACGAGTGCGTGTTCTCGGACAAGAACCAGCAGCCCCACCATGTCACCACCCTGGACATGGCCAAACGGCTCATGGATTACGGATTCCATCCCCCGACTGTCTATTTCCCCCTGGTGGTCCACGGGGCCATCATGATCGAGCCCACGGAAACCGAGTCCAGGGAAACCATTGACGAGTTCATCCAGGCCTTTAAAGCCATTGCCAAGGAGGCCGAGGAGACCCCGGAACTTCTCCAGTCCGCCCCCAGCCGGCCCAAGCTCAAACGGCTGGATGAGGTCACTGCGGCCAGGAAACCGTGTCTCTGTGGCTAACATGCCACAAGATAAACGGCCAACACACCTGGGGCTAATCAACTATCAAGAGCCCCACGCCTTCCAATAACAGATCTCCCTCGCCAAACAGAGGGAGATCTATATCCAAATGCACCAGAAACTGCCGCTTCTGTAACGTCACCTTAGATCCCCCAGACTCCCTCGGTCCAAACAAGTCCCTCTGCTCGGCCGTGGATTGGGTGATTATTCTCTCTCTTGGAGTCGTAAGTCGTTTGATTTGATATGCTTTTTGGTGTGTTTGCAGTATTCGTGTGTCTTCTTCTCTTGGATCGTTGTTGAATGTCATTCATTGAATTGAAATCATTGCTTGCAAATCAGATTTTACTTTGATATTTCAAAAAAGTAATTTATTTGTGGGATTGGGCAGAAAGGAAATAGTTGAGGTGTGTTTTTTTTAGGGAAAGGCTTTCCAGAGTTTCAAGCATGATAAGCCGGAAACTTTACAATATTAATATTGTAAGGCTCCCGTTAGGGTATGATATTACAAAAACGATAATGAGATATATGTCAACTTGTTACTTAATTAAAGGATTCGTAGAACCGCATATCTTTTGTTACTCTCAAAAGGAGCTAATGATACTTCATGAGATTGGCTTTTTCTCTGTTGAAGAAGGAGAGAGATTATGTGGTGTGCTTTTTCTGCGTTACTCGTTTGAACAGGGAGTAAGTTGTTATATTGTTGCCATTGATGTCGGGACAAAAGAGTTCCGGGGATATTTACGTGATCATATTAACGAATATTATAAAAACGACATTATCGATTCCTTTGGGTGTTTTCACCTTTCCCAAGATTATGGCATACCGTGTCTATTGATTGCGTGTCCTTTTTTTATATTTTATTTCCAAAAAATGATAACTAAAGTGATAGAGGATATCTATTATGGAGTTGTATTCGCAATAGCTAATAGCGTGGCTGAAAAAAAAGAAAAAACATGTATTACGGAAACATGGAACGACGAGAAACTTGTAAAGCCGGGGGAGAACACTACTTCAAATGATAATAATTCTTGCGTAGGTTCACATCTCGATTTTAATGGAAAAATGAAACTTTTTACATGTGACTCTGGAATTTTAGTGTTAGGGCTATATGCTGATTTTCTGGAAATCCAGGGTGTAGCTGTACAATGGGTCTTATTTGTACAACAATCTTCGCATTACATTTGCAAAAGGGGTCTCGGGTTATTTATCCTTAGTAGGTTAGTTGGATATAGTACGCTACAAGAGACGGTCCCACAGTCCTCCGTTTTTATATCTGCTGTAAAGAAAGGGAACTCTGAAGATTCAAATACACGCGTTGTTAAGGCTTTTAGCAGAAGGGGTAATACTGTAGAGACTACACAGGAATCTATCCAAAAATACTGTATCCCAAGGATGTTATCTAAAAAATGCCTCCATTATCGTGATCAAACTGTCCCTATAACTAAGGAACGATCTCACGTAATTTTGCCTGATCAAATAGCTTTTATCCTACCTTCAGGGCAACAGGAGAATAATGAATTTTCAGAAGTTTATGAAATACGCTTTTCTTGGTTTGAATGTCTACGTAGAAAAGCTATAGGGGGTATACTCAAAGGTTCTTAACGAGAATATAAAATATTATATATGTGTGTGTGCTTTTGTATCCTTGGTAAGGGATTTGTTGGAAAAAGCAGATATATATGGGCTGTGATTGTTAGAATTACAGGATGTATAACTTTTCTAACCTATTACCCCGAATGTCTTTCTGGTGGCTTTCTGCTGTTGACAGCCTTAATTTAAAAGGGGGTAGGCCAATTACTATTGCAAACTATTAGGCGTTCCCCGTAATAATTGGTTTACATGGACTCTGTTCCCAAATTATGCTCAATTAATTTGCTGTAAACATGGGAGGATGTGAATAGAGCGAAAAGAATGAATTTATAGAAGTACTTTGTGTTGTTTTAAGAAAATAATAAGTGAGAACTTTCGTATGAATGCAAGGCGTGAGGAATATATTGATCATGAATAAAATATTAATAGGCCCGGCGGGTGATTATGAGATAGGTGAAAGTGTTTTAAAAAATGGGGCAGATGAATTGTTTTTGGGCTTAAATAATTGGTCATTACGATCACCATGCTTTGAAATGTCATATAAAAAAATAGCCGATCTTCATAGGTATGCTATAGAAAATAATAAAAAAATTCGTGTTTGTCTTAATACCTATCCTTGGGAACACGATATACAATCGTTTGATTATGAAATTGAACGATTGGTGGCATTAGGTGTTCGTTCGTTTGTGCTCTCAGATATTGCTAATATTTCTTGTCTGCATTCACGCTATCCTGATATTGATATTCAAGCCTCTGTTGCTTGTGATATCAGAAATATCGATGACGTAAAGGTTCTTGAAGAAGCTGGAGCATCATCCGTTACCCTTTCCTCAACAACCACAGATTTTATTAAGTTGATAAAAGCGTCTACTGATGTTGATGTCGTTATTTTTGCCCATGGTTATATAAATTACACATACCGTGCTCGTTGCTATATGTCTAGTTATGTAAGACATTCATATATTGTAGGCTCTACAAACAGGGATGGGGCTTCTGGAAGTTTTAATAGAGAAGGGCATTGCAATAGAGCATGCAAATGTAATTGGACTCTTCATTCCAACCAAGTTAGCCTTGGTAATGTAACAATGAACAGTTACCCTTATTCGGCAGTTGCTCAACTTGGTGACTTGTTAAGGGCTGGTGCTGATGCATTAAAAATTCAAGGAAGAGAAAATACTTATAATCTGGTTGTAGACGCGATTGTTTTTTATCGCCAAGTCCTTGATCAATTCATGAAAGATCCTGTTAATTATAATATTTCACCTGATTTGATTGAACGGTCTCAAGTTATAGATCGTAAGAGGCAACAAGAGATGCGCAGCAGGTCTGGAGTAATGATTAGAGAACTGCTTGGGATGGATCCATATGGCAATTTAGTTTAAAGGATATAAAAAAATGAAAAATTCTTTTGGGCAAAATGTAAATATAGCTGTCGAGATAGGAACAGCAGAACAGCTTAATCAAGTCGATGTTGCAATTTTTGACAGAATATATATCGGTAATCCATATTGTTTGGATTTTAAGGATAACCTGCTAACCAGCAAAGGGAAATTATCCGATGCAATCATAAAAATTAAAAATCTTGGAGTTCAACCAATAGTTTCATTAATTGCAATGCCTCGAAATAAACATCTTGGTCTTTTTGACAAAATCGTTGACATTAGTCTTGAAGCTGGAGTACAAGGATTTGAAGTGCATAGTGCTGGTGCTCTATATCGTTTGTCAAAAAATAAGAAATTGTCTGATTGTGAAATTGTTATTGGTGGATTTGCAAACGTATATACCAAAAGAACTGCGCAACTTTTTTCAAAACTATCAGCAACGCTTATTATGCCAAATTATGAGCTCCCACTTGAAACGATCGATAGCATATCGTCTGAAATCGAGGCACCTTTTGAATTGCTTATCCACGGAAAAATTCCATTGGGCCTTTCAGAGTCTTGTTTGTTACTTGAGAAATCAAAAGAATTAAATACGAGTTGTCCGGATTCTTGCACAGCAGGCTTCTGGCTTGATTTCAATCGGTGGAGCTTAAAAAATTTTGGAAAACTAACTTGTTCTGGAAAAGATCTTTGCTTATTGCCACAGCTAAAAAGTTTGATTGAAAAGGGGTATGCCGATTTTCGCATTTCAGGTTTAACTGAAACTGCAGAAACGATTAATAGGACTGGCTCAATATACCGTAATTATGTAAATAAATTGAGAAATGGCTCTGTTTCTGAGTTCGGTCAAGAACTGAATCAGTTAGAAGAAATATCAAAAAAGGGTTTTTGCAACGGTTATCTTTTTGGTAAGTCTGGTTGTGAATGGGTTGCATATGAAAACTAAAAATAATGTATTATTAGGCCCCGCAGGTTCGGTTGAGATGGGTAAGGCTGTTCTCGACGCAGGAGCTGATGCAGTCTTCGCAGGACTTGCCGGTTTTAGTCGCCGTGGGTTTGAATATGAATTGTCAGTAACTGAAATCATTTCGTTAACAAAATATGCCCATAATATTAATAAATCAGTTAGAATAGCTATTAACGCATATCCAGATAACCTTTTTACAAAAGATCTACTTAATGACATTGATTTATGCATCCAGGCAGGAGTTGCAAGTATAATTCTGAATGATCCTGGCTTGTGTGAATTTATTCGCAATCGGTATCCTTCGTTAGAAATATATGCCAGCGTTGGTGCCTCCATCTTATCAATTGATGATGCATTGTTCTGGAAGAGTATTGGTGCTACAGGAATAGTCCTTTTGTGCAACCTTAATGAGAACGATATCAAACTCTTCTCGCAAATTGAAGCTTTAGATTTGGAAACATTAGTTCATGCAAATTATGATTTTACTTTTTTGGGTAAATGCTGGATCAGTAGCTATACATGCACAAAAACGATTAGTAATACGCAATATTCAAAAATAGAAGGTAGCCCAAATCGAGGTGGGATTTGTTATCGAGTGTGTCGAAAACAATGGCGATGTAATAATGAAGAAAATATCAAAACTGATTTGCCTAATGAATGCCTCTTATTCGGGAAAGAGTTAAAAGGATATGCCGAAGCTGGTGTTACTTGTTTTAAAATTCAGGGTCGAGAATATTCCATCCCTTTGGTAATAAAAATGGTTAAGGTTTATCGAAAAATCATTGACAACCTTTACACCAAAATCAATTTTGAAATGGTTGAAGAATCTTTGAAAACTATAGAACTTGAAAGAGATAAAGAACGATGCCAGCGTACTTCTCAATTGATCAATATCGCTACAAGGTGAAGCTATGAATAATATACCTACGTTACCGTTTGAAATGATAAAGATTAATTATATTTATTGCTTCAGATTTCTCAATCTTCCAGTTGAGTTGTTTCAAGACATAGAAGGGAAAAAAATAAGTGAGCTGTTGGGATCTGAACAAGTGATCGCCAAAAATGAAGGGGGTATTGGAGTAAATGACTTCAATGAAATGCATTTTAATACGGCTGAAGGTTTTCAACCATATCTTGAAATGCCATCGGGAACGATAACAACACGCACAGCAAATGTATCCTTTTTAGATTTCGATGAACAGGATAAATGTACATTAAAAGAGCCCAATGTTCCCAAATCTGTATTCTTAGTTGATTTCAGTGAAAATGAAAAAGATAAAATTATTCATGGATGGCCTGCAAAACTTCAACGTTCAATATCATTATCCGAAAACGGCACAGGGATGTACTGCCTTACACTTGTACTATCTAATCCGACGAGTAAAAAAGATATGTCTCTTTGTCATAAGTTTTATAATAAATGTCCAGATCTTAAATTGTCCAATTTTTTAAAAATACTAAATTTTGCTGAAAATAGCTCAAAAAGAGATATGAAGTTTGGTATTGTTGATAAAACTAAATGGGTAACAGATGAGTTACCAAGAGAGGATGCAGCCCCCCTGCTTTCTTGGGTAGCAAAAGATGTTATTGATTTTCAGAATGGTCTAACAAGGTTTTGTCATAAAAAAAGAAGGCTTAGTAAAAGAAGGAGTATTCAGTGGTTTGGTAGAGATGAAGATGGATTGCTCTCGGGAAATCCGTCCAATAAAGACGATATTTTGCTTACCAATCAAAGATTAGAATATGGAATTTGGAAAGATTGTGGTTGGTATCCAAGTCAATCTCCTTACGTTTATACTGAAATTGAAGCAAAAAGTTTATCAGATTATATGGAATTGATTTCATCTGAGCATAAAGAGTGCGGGAGCCAATGTCTTCATGGTGTGTTACAAAATATTCTTGTTCGTGTTGGGCCAAGTGGGCTTGATCGCTGGGGCTTAAATTCAGGGTATCTTCATAGGCATGGTGCAAATAAAGAGGATAATAATTTCCCTAATTATTATCCCATGAATTACATGCATATTAATGCCCATTTTCGCTCGACAATTGCTCTCATTCCACCCACAAACTCTATCAAGTCATGTCATGAAATTAATAATTCTGTCAACCAGTACCTGATAGCCCTTCACGATACCGTGCAGCTCATTAGATCTAGATGGTATTATCTTGTTACAGAACATGCGCACATTGATCTTTTGATAAGAAAAATAGAGTATTCTTGGAATCATAGAAATACAGAAAACATAACAGCCGCTTTTTTAGAAGTTCAACTCAAACTTCTTAACGCCAGGATGCATATTGGAAAACTTCTTGAAATACCGATCGTATACAGACGTGCGGCAAGTTCGTTAAATGAACTGTACGACACCTTAGCTGTTGCCTTTAAGACGAATGAAATCCAGACAAATCTGATTGAAAAGCTTCAACAGACTTTGAATATATACGAAGAATGCCTTCGCATTCGAATAACAGAAAAGAATAATCGTTTAAAAAGATAGATTGGATTCTTTTAATGGCTTTGTTAAGTCTTAGAAAGTATATAAAAAAACATCGTGTCCTATTTGATCCGCTTCAACTCGAAATACGCCTTCTGGAGTATATTAAGAATTTATCAATGCCGGATAATTTATATGATTATAAAATTGAAAATAAATTGAAGTGTATTAAATTTGAAAATAAGAAACGTTTTAATAATAAAACTCATTTTTTTATAGTTGAAGAATTATCTTCAATTTATTTTGATCTGTATAAAAAATGGGAAAGTTACTCTAAATATTCCAGTAACAAGGATGTCTTTAATGATTTAAGCTGTGCATCTCTTTTTTCTCAGATGTATCTGGAATTAGAAATAATTGATTGTTGGTTTAAGGAACTAAAACGGATTGTTAGTCGTTATAAAAACCCAAAACATCTATCTCAATCGCCTGAATATACCAATGTAATTAAATATGGAATGAAATATTGGAATTTCGAAATTAGACATGGTGGGGATTTTAGGCAGAAACTAGTTAAAAGGTATTTGGTGTATTATGAAAGGGAATATGATCCTGAGCCAGGCAGAAATACCTATTGGGGATGTAAATGTGGTAGTGTTAAACTCTGTATCGCTAACGCTTCAAGCCTTGATATTAACGATAAAGACTCTAAAAAAAAATTAGAAGAAATAAGAACTGTTTGCAATTGGGGTAAAATTAATGCCTATTTTAAGAGAAAGGGTGGAGCTCCATTTGATTATTTACAACCAGTATTTATTAAAAATCCAGCCCCTTCTTTTATAGAGCGGGTAGAAGTGAGTTATGGAAAATTTTTGTGTGCTTTAGAACTATCTCATGAATGCTTGAAGAAAAATAACTCAAAAAAAAATACTGAGTTGATGATGGGTGAATTGTATAGTCGAAAAAAATTAGATGCTTTGCTTCTATTGTATGACGATTTTTTGGAAGATTTACAAGGCCTAAATGTTTAACAATGAGGATGGTTGAATTTGGTCTCGAACCCGCTTGAGATATTAAGGTTAGCAGATGCTGAAGAAACGTTGCAAAAAAATATTAAAGAATTTACTGTAGCTGCTTTGTTAGGTAGCATAATGGGGGCAATAATAAGTTTTTATTGTTGTGGTGTGCTTTCTTTAGTGGAATTAGGATTAATTTCTTTAATCTATTCTATTGTTGTTGGAATTTTATTTGTTGTGATTACGAAATACAGTCGTATTTCAATAGTTGGATTTTTGCTATTAGTCGCTGTTTTGCTTGGTGTGTCCTTTTTTTTTCTGTCTGGGATACGAAGTGCTCAAATATATACAAATGACAAACGAATTGAAGCAAATCGTTTGATGCTTGAAACTATAAAAAGTTTGAATGAATTTAATAAAAGGGAAGTGACGTATCTTGCAGTCAAAATGAAAGAAGTAGAAGTGAAAATTGATGGTGTGGAAAAACTATTGCATCATATCGATGATAAAAAATGTAGTACTTGTAAAAAGACTATCTTAGCAAAAGGAGAATAAGTAAATGTCTACTAATTCTAAATGTAAAACGGTTGGCTTTGCTCAAATTTTGGTTTGCTTTTTTATTCTCTGTTTCAGCGGATTTCATCCAATTGTATTGGCTATGAGCAATAATGCATCTATACCTATTGAGCAAAAGTCCATAAAAGTCGGCTATCTTCGGATTACGCCCAATCTGCCTTTTTATGTGGCTTTAGAGGAAGGCTTATTTTTAAAGAATGGTCTTAATGTTGAAGCAGTACCGTTTAAAACCTCAAACGAAATAATCGAAGCCCTTATAGCTAAAAGGATTGATTTTACAACAGTTGCAGCCTTGTCTGTTATCCAATCTTTAGAAGTTGCATCCCCTGGTAGAATTAAAATATATCAAGTTAATTATATTCCGAAAAATGATCCAAATGACTATCTGATTGTGAAAAAAGGACGAGGGATAAATTCAATCGGTGATTTGAAAGGGAAAAAAATTGGTCTCTTCCCTGGCTCAAACTTCAATATCTGGGCAAAATTAATTTTTCAAAATCATTTTGCCTTCGAAAATCAGTTAGTAACTGTGTCTCTTCCGCCACAATTGCATGTCCAAAGTCTTTCAGCTCAAACCGTTGATGCTATTTACTGTCTCGAACCAACCGCGACAATTGCCATTGAAAAAGGCATAGGCGAAGTTCTGGACGTCGGACTTGTCTGTAAGTATATTTTTGATCCATTCCCTGTCACCGCTAATGCCGTTTTGAGCACATTCGCTTCGGAAAATAAAAATACAACCGAACTATTTTGTGAAACCATGTATAAATCGATGGAAATGATAGAATTGAATCCAGATACTTATCGACATTATTTGTCAAAGTATTGCAATGTTCCTGAAAATATTGCAGCAAAGGTTAAATTGGGGCACGGAAAAGCCAGTAGTGATATTGAAATTCAGCCTTTACAGAAAACCGTAGATATCTACTTCGAAGCCGGGTTGCTAAAAAAGAAAATTAGCATGCGTTCTTTGCTGTTGTATCCACCTAAATAATCAATGGATTTTTCAATGAAAGAAACATTTTTGTCAATTGATAAACTGAATAAGAGCTTTTTCCCTTCAAAAGGAAAAACTCATCATCAGGAAATTATTATTAAGAATTTTTCCATTGATGTTGCTCAAGGGGAGGTGATTGCCCTCTTTGGGCCTAATGGATGCGGCAAGAGTACGCTTTTAAATATTCTGGCCGGTATTGAGCAGCCTGACTCAGGAGAAATTAATTATCGTTCAGATCAAGCCCCCTCTGTTGGATACGCTTTCCAGCAATATGAAAATTCCTTATTCCCATGGCGAACAATTATTGACAATATAACTCTAAAATATGAAATAGATGGTATGTCACGTGCTGAACGAATTAAAAAAGGCATTGCCTTTGCAGAAAAGTTTGGTGTTACTCTGGATTGGAAAGCTTACCCATATCAATTAAGTGGAGGCCAAAAACAAATAATTGCACTCATGAGAGCTTTAATTTATCGACCAGATTTTTGTGTCTTAGATGAACCACTTAGTTCATTGGACTATCAGAATTCTTTAGATATTATGAGGAGACTATCACTCGACTGGACATTAAACAATATAACTGCTTTAATTGTATCCCATGATATAGAACAGGCAATTTTTCTTGCTGATCGGGTTGTCGTTCTAACCAGTCGCCCGATGGCCCCAAAAACAATTTTTCATGTCCCTTTTAAAAGGCCAAGAACAATAGATGTTATAAAAAATCCATTATTCGTAGAAATCAGAAATAAAGCATTAAAGGCATTTGTCGAGGAAATTTCAAATTGAATCAAAAATATACTTTCCTAATAGGTCCATTAATTTTTTTTGTCATATGGTACCTTGTTTCTGTATTGCAATTAGTAGACGCTCTTTTTTTGCCATCACCAACAAAAGTCTTATTGTCTCTATATGATCTCTTTTTTACCAAGTGTGATATATATATGCCATTGTTTAGTTCAGCAAGGCGCATGTTTGTTGGATTTTTTATTGGTGTTATATCAGGAGTGCCGTTGGGACTATTGCTGGGGAGTTCTCAATTTCTATATTCATCATGTGAAATCCTGATTGATTTTTTTAGATCTATTCCGTCGACCTCATTTTTCCCTTTTTTTATGTTGATTTTAGGTGTCGGCGATGGACCCAAAATTGCTGTTGTTGCATTTGGGTGTTTTTTTGTCTGTGTTATAAATACCTCTTTTGGAGTGGTTCATTCTTCCCCCTCAAGACTTTTTGTCGCCAAAATCATGGGGGCGCCCAAAGGGTATCTTTTTTTTAAAGTCCGTTTTTTTGAAGCTCTGCCGAATATATCCTCTGGCATAAAAATTTCTATTTCATATGCGATTGTACTTGTTGTGGTTAGTGAAATGTTTATTGGGACTGATATCGGATTAGGACGCCTTATTTATGATTCTCATTACAGTTATCAAATAGATAGAATGTTTGCAGTTATTGTCGCGACTGGTGCGTTAGGGTATTTTTCTAATAAGCTATTCTCAATGCTCGAAAATCGCTTGTTGCATTGGAGTGGAAAATCAAACTAATAATATATAAAATATGGGTTGTCTTATGACCAATTTTGATCATTTGTTTTCTTCATATGCAATAAGATTGAATTCCCCTACTTTTAACCGGCCCGTTGATCTTTCAAATAAACTTAAAATTATTTCTTTTGCTGGAGGACTTCCTGACCCCTCTGTTTTTCCTGTCAATGAAATCGCGGAAATTTCACAGTTGGTTTTGCAAACAAACAAAACAAAATCGCTGCAGTATAGTCAATCAGAGGGAGCGCTTTCACTAAGAGAAAATTTGCAAGTGTTTATGAAAGAAGACGGCGTATCCATAAATGCTGATCAGTTGATGATCACTACTTCATCAAAACAAGGTTTGGATATTCTTAGCCGACTATTTATCAACCCCAATGATATAGTGTTTACGGAAAAAACAACATATACAGGGGCCATTCAAGTTTTTAAATCATACGCAGCAGAAATATGCGGTGTTCCAATGGATGGTGATGGGATTGACACAGAACAGCTTGAAAGAATGATAAAAAAATATGTTCAACAACGCCGTAGTATAAAATTTATTTATATCATCCCTGATTTTCAGAACCCTACCGGCATAACGTTAAGTCTTGAACGAAGAAAAAGAATCATCCAAATTGCAGAACGTTATAACCTTATTCTTATAGAAGATTCTCCATATAGACAATTAAGGTATGAAGGCGTATCTCAGCCATCTTTAATAGAATTAGACTCTGACCGTGTGATATCGATCAATAGCTTTAGCAAAATACTTGCACCAGGCTTTAGAATTGGGTGGATCGCAGGACCAAAACATTTAATTAAGAAAGCCATACTTGCAAAAAGGCTAATCGATATATGCGCACCTCCTTTAAACCAATGCATTCTTTCCGAATTTTTAAAGAGAGGATCTCTTCAGAGTCATCTTAAAAAACTTATTAGTGGATATAAAATTAAACGAGATCTGATGCTAGAATGCTTAGCAAAAGATCTTCGCTGTATTGAAGGCGTTAACTGGGCTCGTCCTCATGGAGGCATGTATATTTGGCTAGTGCTACCTAACTTTATAAGTTGCAAGCATATGCTACAGGAAGCAACACAACAAGGAATTTCCTATATCCCCGGAAATAAGTTCGACCCCAAAGAAACTTCTTTTAATGCTATGAGATTATGCTTTTCGATGCAACAAACCGATCAAATTGTTGAAGGGATAACAATACTATCAAAAATAATTAAATCCAATATAGTGCGGAACGTAATCTAAACATTTAATCAATGCTGTTTTATGTGTTAATGGGGCCGAGTGTCGACCGCCCCTCTGGATATTACCGTAGAACAAGGTCTCATGGATTTTGAGTAGGAAAGGAGTGTTTCGCCTGGAATGCCATTGATCACGGATCTCTGTTCACCTCAGCTCAAAGGTAACGACATCCTGACACCGATCAGGATTGCCAGACAGCGTCGTGGACTTTTAGCATGGCCTCGATCTTGGGATCATCGCTTCTGGTTTCGGGATAGGTAAAGAACAGATCCAGGGTAAGGGTCTTGCCACGCCAGAGGGCGGCCCGGCCTTCCCGTTCGGCGGCTTCGGCCTTATCCAGGGCCATCACCCCGAGTCCGGCACCTGCCTGTATGAGCTGGATCATTGTCTCGTCATCCGCCACCACTGTCCTCTGGAGTTCCCGGCCTTCCCGGCCAAAATGCTCCTCGATGAGCATGCCCAGGCGGCATCCCTTTGAGTTTACCACCCAGGGAAAGGTTGCGATTTCCCGGGGGGTGGCGTTTTCGAGTTTCTGTTTCCAGGACGCAGGGCCTGACACCAGGAAGTCCACGGATCTGAGAAAGCGGGTTTTGATGCCGGGGGATGTGGGCGGGCCCAGCATGTAGCCGCAGTCGAGCTCTCCGGTTTTGAGGTGTTTTTCCACACGGGTGGATGAACTCTGGATCAGCTGAAGGGTCAATTGGGGATACAGGGTCTGCATCTGGTCAAACAGGCTGGTGATCCTGAGGATGTCCGGGTGGGTGTTGATGCCGATCTTTATGCCGCCCACGGGTTGGCCCTTGATCTTTTCGGCCTGGTTGAGAAGATCAAAGGAGGAGTCGAGCACTGTTTTTGCCTTGTTGAGCATGATCTCCCCCTGGTCGGTGAGGGCCATTCCCTTTTTGCTGCGTTGGAACAGGGGGATGCCGAGCTCCTGCTCAAGGGCCTTGATGTGGGCGCTCACCGAGGGCTGGCTGGTGTTGAGGCGTTGGGCTGCCCGGGTGAGGTGTTTCTCTTTGGCCACTGCCACAAAGGTGCGTAGTTGGTATAGTTCCATGGTTATTTGCAAACCTTCCTTGATATGTCCATGAATGTTTCCAGGACGGGGGATACCCATTTGTCTTTGTGTTGGATCATCAATACGGCGGATTCCACGGTGTCATCGGCCCAGGCAAGGGGGATGAGCTGTTTGCGGGCGATCTCGTTTGCCACGGCTATTTGGGGGATGATGGTTATGCCTATGCCTCTTAATACGCATTGCTTGATCGCCTCTATGCTGTTCAGTTCGGTGATGGTGGTGGATTGTATTTGTCTTTCGGACAGCATGGTTTCAAACTGCATCCTGTAGCCGCAGTCGTGCTTGGGCAGAAGGATTGACTCTCCCGCAAGATCGTTGACGGTGACGGCGGGCCGGGCCGCAAGGGGGTGGTCGGGGGCCGCCACAAGGACAAGGGGCTCAAAAGCAAGTACCTCTGACTTGAGATCCAGGGCGTTGATGGAGTCGGCCAGCAGGAACGCCACATCGATGATGCCTGCTTTCAGCTCCTGCTCCAGGGTGTAGGAGGCGCAGGTGCTCACATTGAACCCCACCTTGGGATAGCGGGCCTTGAACCGTTGCAGGATGTCGGGGAGGCGATAGGTGCCCAGGGTCTGGGGGATGCGGATGGATATGGAGCCGTGGGGTTGAAGCTTAAGAGCTGGGCCACGGTTTGGAATGTCTTTAGTTGCCGTATCTCCATTTGGATCACCTTTGATCGCTTTTGTCGATTGCAGATGTAAAATTGCTCTGTTGGGCTCGCAAATATGAATACTTGGTATCCCAAAACCATGGGCGGTGTCAAGGGCCATGAAATTGCCACATGGGGATTTCAGTAAAGGCTGAATTTCTTCCTGTAGGCGGTGGGGGAGAGCCCTGTGATCTTTTTGAACAGCCTTCTGAATGAGCTGACATCCTCGTACCCGGCTGCATGGGTTATGCTGTCAATGGAGTCGCCGGTTGTCTCAAGCAGGGTGCGGGCTTTTCCTATGCGGAGATATTGGAGGTATTCAAGGGGGGTATCTCCGGTCGCCTTTTTGAATCGTCTGGCAAATGTCCGTTGGCCCAGGCCTGCCTTGTCCGCAAGCCGGGAGACGGCCATGGGGGCCGCGCTGTTTTCATTCATCCAGTGCTGGATTTGCAGGATCGTTTCGTCACCGTGGGTTGTGTTGATGCTGAATGTGGAGTAGGGGGTCTGGGATTTTCTCAGGGGATCGATCAGGAGGGTTTTTGATACGGACAGGGCAAGCTCGGGGGAGCCGAACCGTCCGGCAATATAGAGGGAGAGATCCATGTAGGCGGTGACCCCGCCCGCCGTGATGAAATCCCCCTCATCCACGAGCATTTTTTCCGGCTTGAGTATTACGTCCGGGTAGCGGGTTTGAAAATCCGCCGCCAGGTTCCAGTGGGTTGTGGCGGTTCTGTGGGAAAGAAGGCCGGTCTCGGCGGCCAGGAACACCCCCGCGCACACGGCGCAGATGCAGACGCCCCTTTGATGCCGGTCCCGGAGCCAGGCGATGAGCTGTTTGTCTGACAGGATGGGGCCGAGGTCGCCGAAAATAACGGGGATCATGATGATGGCAAGCTTGCCGCACTCCTCTTTACCCATATGGGGCTGAAGCTCGATGCCGTTGAAACAGGTGACGGGCCGGTTGCCATGGGCGATGATCACCGGGTCGAACAGGGGGGCGGGCTGCTTTAACAGCCGTTGCCACTCCCGTGACGCCACGGAAAGGATGTCAAACGCTCCTGTAACGCTCGACTGCATGCAGTTCTCAAGGGCCAGGATGCCGATTCTAATCATGGTGTTCCTTTGGGTTGGGGGTAATAATAGGGCGATTGTCCTATATCGCATCTTTTTTGTCAATACAGACACTTATCAAGGGGGAGCTTTGGGGATACAATCAGGGAAACATTAACAAAGGAGATGAGGAAAATGAATGATACCGCATTATTGCTGATTGATATCCAGAACGATTACTTTCCAGGGGGTAAAATGGAGCTTGAGGGGGCCGTGGAAGCCGGGGAGAAAGCCGCCGGGATATTGGCCCGGTTCCGGGAAAGAAAGCTGCCGGTGTTTCATATCCGCCATGAATCCGTTGGTGAGAACGCCGCCTTTTTCCTGCCGGGAACGGATGGACAGAAGATCAACGGCCTTGTTGCGCCTGAAGGGGACGAAACCGTGATCGTAAAGAATTTCCCCAACAGTTTTGCTAAGACCGGCCTTCTTGAGATGCTCAAGGCGCAAAAGATAGAAAAACTGGTTGTCACGGGGATGATGACGTTCATGTGCGTGGATGCCACCACAAGGGCGGCAAAGGACCTGGGATTTGACTGCACCCTGATCCATGATGCAACGGCGGCCCGGGCTTTGGAGTTCAATGGCCGGACGGTGACGGCGGACCAGGTGAAAACCTCTTTTTTCGCGGCCCTGGCCATGGTGTGTGACCGTGTGACAAGCTGTGGGGAATTCCTGAAATCGGAATCATAGGAATCGTTAAACAGGCAGGGTGATGATGAATTTTGTTCCTTTTCCCGGAGTGGATTCAATGTTCATCTCACCGCCGTGATCTTCCACGATGATGAAATAGGACAGGGAAAGCCCTAAGCCGGTTCCCTTGTCCGTCTCCTTGGTTGTGAAAAACGGTTCAAAGATCCGCTTGCTGATCTTTTTATCCATTCCCGGACCATTGTCCTCGATCTCCATGCGAATCTTGTTTGTATCGTTTTTCAACCGGAGGGTCAGGCAGGGGGGCTTATCCGCCTGTCTGTGCTCTGCCATGGCTTCCGTGGCGTTTTTGAGGATGTTGAATATCACCTGCTGGAGCTTGCTGCCCTCGCAGGACACAAGGGGAAGATCCGGGTCATATTCCTTTATGATCCGGAATTGCCTGAAATCGTATTTCTTTTTCAGGTCATAGTCATTCTGGGCAAGCATCAGGGTTTTATCCATGATTTCATGGATATGCTGTTTGTGCTTGGATGAATCTTTTCTGGCAAAGCTGAGCATGTTCTCGACGATCTTTGCCGCCTGTTGGCCTGCTCTGTGGATTGACTGAAGGGTTTGAAGAACATTTCGCTTCTCCATGAAATCCTTGATGACCGGCAGCGTGGTGCCGGCTTCCACTGCGGCTTTCTCATCCGCGGGAAAGGTGTTGGAAAACCGGTTCAGGAGCACCTGGGCATTCTGCATCATTCCGGCCAGGGGATTGTTGATCTCATGGGCCATGCCTGCGGCCAGGCCGCCCACGGAGAGCATTTTCTCAGACTGAATCATCATCTCCCGGGACCGTTTTCTCTCGGTTATGTCGGTGGCGATCTCAAGCCTCACCAATCGTCCGTCGGTCCATCGAATCGCCTGGTCCCGGCATTCATACCACCGGTTCGTAACCGTATTCCTGAATTCCCACACATACACGCCGGTTGGATTGCCATGGGCGTCCACAATTCTGTTATTGGTGCAAAAGTCGCACGGCCCGGACAGGTCTGACTGTATGCATTTCCAGCAGGTTTTTCCGATGATATCCCCCCATACTTCCCGTCCATGCTTGTTTATAAATAACACTTCATGGGTGTTCATATCGGAAATATAGACAAAGGAATCAAGGCTGTCCATGATGATCTGAAAGCGTTCGTTTGTCATCTGCATTTCTTTGCGCGCCATTTCAAGTTCCGTAATATCCATGGAAACGCCTCCCAGGAGAGGCGGTTTTCCGGGACGTTCGATCCGGAATTTCTGGGTATTATAGAAATGCACGTCATTGTTTATATCGGGTATTTCTTCAAAGATGTTTTTATAGCCTGTTGAAAGAACCTCCCTGTCATCTGCAAGCACCGCCTCGGCCAGCTCCTTTGGGTAAATATCGGAAACGGATTTTCCAATCCAGTCTTTTTCGCCGAGAAGCTCCTTCATGCGCTTGTTGACAAACAGGGTTGTGCTGTTTTCATCCTTGATAAATACTTTTAACGGAAGATAGTCCATGAACAGGGAAAAAAGCTCCTCGCTTTCCTGTAATTCAAGGTGCTTGGCCCATAATTCCCTTGTTTTTCTTTTTACCTGGGTCCGTGAGATGATGAGCGCGGTAGTGAAAATCAGAAGTAAAGCCATGGCGATCTGTAACAGGGCCTTAGCCCAGCCGGGGAACACTTCAACCGTCTTTTCAGCGATTTCGGCCTCAAAATATTTTTCCAGCAACCGGTAGTAGACGGAATCGTTGTTATCCTTGAGCTGCTTTAGGTGGGCGTTGATTCTTTCTTCAATATGCGGGTTCGGGGCGTTTTTCGGAAAGGCGAACTTGATGTCCATGGGCTGAAAAATCACCGATGTCTTTTTTACGGCAAATTTTTCCTCGTTCTTATCCCCGAAAGTTCTGCTTATCACCCCGGCATGGGCATGGTTGTTTTCCAGGGCTTTGAAAATGGTGGCATACCCTTCAAGTTCCATGAACCTGCATTTTAAATCAAACTTGTCGGCGAGCTCCTTTATCCCGCCGGTTCCATCGAAATTGACACTTCCTTTACCAACGGCGATTGTTTTGTTGTTCAGGTCTGTTATGGATGCAATTCCATGGTTTTCTTTATTTACATAGAGCACCGACCAGCTTAAAAGCACGGGCGCTTCGGAAAAATCATAGAACATGTTTCGTTTCGGGGTATCGGCGACATCGGGCATTATATCAATTTCCCGGTCTTTCAAACGCTTGAGCCCCTGGAGCCAGCTTCCCTGAACATATTCCAGTTGCCAGCCTTCCTTGTCGGCTATGTATTCAAGCAGTTCCGGCCAGAATCCGGCAACCTTTCCGCTGTCGTTTATAAACAGTTTGGGTTTGTTGACATATATTCCGACCTTAACCGTCAAAGGTCCTTGGGCGGCTTCGCCCTGGGTAAGGGACACTTTGGGAATGATCAGAAAGAGAATGGTAATGATGGGAATAAGACTGATTCTGATTATATGATTCATATGAAACATTTCGCGGGATGCCTTTGAAGTGGTCTTGCAAAATTTGACATGGCTAAAAATGAGCATGTTCCTTCTTTTTCATTGCGCCTTTAAAAAATCGCCATACCCATGTGCTCCATGATCCTGTATGACGTTTAGCGCGCTATGATAGATAGGAAGTTGCTGTTTGTCAATAGGTTACGGACCTGGTTTTTGTTCGGAAACGGAAAATTGTTAAATTGGAAGCCTGATAATGAATTTTGTTCCTTTTCCCGGGGTGGATTCAATATTCATTTCACCGCCGTGATCTTCCACGATAATAAAATAGGACAGGGAAAGGCCCAGGCCGGTTTGCCTGGATTACGTTATGACCATGGCCTGGGTCTGGTTCCTCCCGTTGTTTTTGGCCCTGTAAAGCGCTGCGTCGGCTTCCATATGAAGGATTTCGCCCGGCTTTTGATGGCTGGGGATACAGGAGGCGATCCCTGAGCTGATGGTCACCCGGATTTTGAACTCCTCGTATGGTACCTGCATGGCCTCAATCTTTTGGCGAAGGGATTCCGACATCCGGATCGCATTTTGAGAATCGGTGCCGGGAAGTAAAATGGCAAACTCTTCACCACCGTATCTGACCACCACATCCGTGCACCGTTTGAAGGTCTTTTTGAATTCCAGGGTCACGGCTTTCAGGACTTCGTCCCCGGCCAGGTGACCATAGGTGTCGTTGACCTTTTTAAAAAAATCGAGATCAATGATGATTAACGTCAGGGGATTGCCCCCACGGGAAGCCCGTTTCCATTCAATATCGAAAATCTTGTTGAAATAGCGCCGGTTGTAGGCACCGGTCAGACCGTCCGTTTCGCTGATCCGTTCGAGTTCGTTGCTTTTCTCTTCCAGCTTGGCCTCGTTGGAAAGCGCATACCGGTATTCATTGAATCCTTTGAGCGTGACCATCACCATGTATGAAAAATAGCTCAAAAGGATCAGCAGGATGGGAAGTCCCTCTGGCTTGAAAAAGAAGAGAAGGGTTGCCGTCGGCAGCAACAGGATGGCAATGTAGGCCAATGCCAGACGCCTGTCCGGGATGTATGAACTGGTGCCGCCGGAACATAACCCGGCTGTGGTCAGCAGCATCAAAAGTTTGAACTCGGAGTCGATGGGTTTTAAAATGGAAAAGGCAAACAGGACGCTCCATATGGCTGCAGGCGAAAGAACAGTGAAGACCAGAAGATTAAAATTGAATCGGTAACGGTGGGGGGCCGGTTTCCGGTAATCGATCTGGTGTTTGACCCGCAGAAAGCCGATTAAAGAAAACAGCGCCAGGACGGACCATGAAAAAAAAGGCTTGATCCTGTAAAGACCGGTGGAAAATATAATGATACTCCACAGGAGGATATAGATTGTAATGCCTATCCTGGAGCGGACCATCAGATCCCTGAGGATTCTGTCCTTGAAAGTGATCAAGGTTTGCCGTGTGTTGTTTTGGTTATTATTCAAAATGCTGATATGCCTCTTATCCCCTCTGTTCGCGATATTCGCATAAAACGCACTCAGCTTTCATTCATACCAGCATTGGGACTGAAAATGCAAATTTTTGTCATTTCCGAGCGCATTGTTTCAGACCGCATTTTGTAGCCTGCGGTCTTTTTTTCTTGCAATAGTCTTTGTTTGATTCTATATATCGATAATAAATTATCGTTTTACGGTATTTTATTATCGATAAAGAATTGTTGATGTCATAGAAAAACAAGGAGAATGACATGAAAAAGAACAAAGAAAATGAGTTGAGAATCAGGGGTATGAGCCGGAAGCTTCGTAAATTATTTCAAATCGGTCTTTATCTTTTACCCGCCATGCCAATACTTTACTGGTTGTTCTATAACCACCTGCCGCCGATGATGCAGGACGGTGCCGTTGGGGATGGTGCTCCGGCATTTCTTGCGGTCAACAGCCGTGTGATTGCCTTTGCGGGTGAAATTCCAGCCATTCTGGTCATGCTGTTTGCACTAAAAAGCCTGAAGGCGCTTTTTTCCCTCTATGAGAAGGGTATTTATTTTGAGGCGGAAAATGTAAAGCAGTTCAGACTGCTGGGTAAACTGGCGTTATGGGGGGTACTCACGGATGCTGTCAACGAAACGTTTCTGATACTTGCAAAGACAATCAATAATCCGCCGGGCGAGAAGGTGCTGGCCATAGGTATAAGCAGTGACCATGTCAAACTGATGGTGGTTGCCTGTATCATCATGCTCATCGGTATGGTGATGGATGAGGGGCGCAAAATAAAAGATGAAAATCAGCTGACGGTGTAATTTATGTCCATAATTGTTAATCTGGATGTGATGCTGGCAAAACGCAAGTTGAAGTCCAAACAACTGGCTGAGATGATCGGTATCACGGAGCAGAATCTATCCGTACTGAAATCAGGGCGGGCCAAGGCGGTCCGGTTTACCACCCTGGACGCGATTTGCCGTGCATTGGACTGCCAGCCCGGCGATATACTGGAATTCGTCGATGAAAAGGAGTAATCACATGGGAGCGTTTGTTTGTGCCATATGGATATAAGTTGCAGGCGGCGGGAGTGGTGACTCCATTATGACAAGTTGGCAAAGGGATTTACCCTGCACCAGGCAAAATTCAAGGCGATCTGGGAGAATCCCCTGATCTCGAGCACATTTTCCATGATGCCAAGCACCACCATCCTCATGGCCAATGCGGCGGCAGCCATGGACAGGACGGCCCTTTCCTTATCAATCTTGTTGATCAACCGAATCTTTGGATACGTGATTTGTAGGTTCGCTTGTGCGAGAGGCCTCCTTGGTGTTGGGAAGGGCCTCTCCCGGCTGGAGGATTTTTCCCTTGTCCAAACTTACTTTTAACCGGTTCAGCCAAAACGGAAATAAATATTATTGTCAGGAAAATAGAGACAATATACTCTCCACAGTAAGCGTAGAAGACCCAGGATAATGCAACAAGTGCGCTGCAAACAATTAAAAAGAGAATATTCTTAATCATAAGGAAAAGTCAAAGCTGGTAGCTGAATTATGGTTTTTGGGGCCACCGTTCCCGGTCAAATTCGGCCAGGATTTGTTTTGCCGGATATATTTCATGTGAGGCTTTATCGGCTGCCTTTGCAATTGAGTCGTTTAATTCTGTCGTTAGCATCAAAAACTGAGTCGATTATCATGTTTCTTTAACTCAAAGTCGATAAAAAAGCTGTGATGGAAAAGAAGATAGTTTTTTGAATAAATTGTATAGAGCCCAAGTCCTTTGGGGGGATATGCAGGTATACAATCGTATGGATATCTTGATCGTCGATAGATTAATATTGACATCTGCGGTTTTCTATCATATTTCGTTAGAATCTGAATCGTATTCCATAAAATATTAAATAATCGTCTCTATTTAGTGTTTGACCGAAAACTTCTTAAACCCCTATAAATAGCGGGTCTAACAAGATTGAAAAAATTGAAGTTTTTACTAAAAACGGCACTTTACATTTACTTTCATTTCGACATGGGTTATGGTAACGTATTGATTTTAAAGGCCAGTGTGGCGTTTTAAACTATTTGTCGCGCTTTACTACTTTTGGATATTAAGTTAAAACTTCGAGGTCGCTTTGCGTAAAAAATATGAACC
>JAAEMK010000089.1 GCA_024225635.1 Desulfobacteraceae bacterium
TGGTGTCAAAGGTTTACCTGGTCTTGAAATCATATTCTTCCTATGCTTATATTGTATTCTACAACAAAGTAATTTAAGCAGATTGAATATCACATTAAGTTTCTTCCATCAAGGAATCAGTCCATGTGCCCTTATCTATACCTGTTTCCCATCCGGATGATTTGTCATGGCAAGGGCCAGGGTTTTAAACGCCTCTTCGGCAAACCTGTTTGTATACCCCCTCTCCTTCCGATTCACTTCCCTTGCGTTTAAGAGCCATTTCATCACTGCTGCAAGAAGATCTGCTTTTCCTTCCGGAAGCCGCCTTTCATTCCAGTGTACGACACAAAGGCAGGTAAGCATAACCGGATTCCGCGCCAATTTCCTGATTGGAGATGAGTCTATTATCGCTTTCTTTAAATCTGGCATATAGGCGGCACGACTTTTTTCTTCATTTTCCCGGTAAAGCCCTTGTCCCCACCTTTCAAGAAATTCAAGTATCTCATCTTCCCCAAAAGCATCAATAGAAGCCGTGGCCATTTCATCAAGAGCCGCGATATCATGATATCCAAATGGCCGGGAGCTTATCACCATAAGATTTTGCTTCCAGCGGTTCATAGCCGAATTGACAACCTCGACTATCCGGTTGCGCAAATTCTCATCCGCCACTTCATCCAGGCCGTCCAGTAAAAGAGCACACTCCCCCTTATCAAGCAATTTCTGAAGCAAACACGATTGTTCATGACCGTAATGCCGGTCCATTGCCTTTATAAAAACTCTCCAGGCTGAACCGCTTCCGGCTCCTGTATTGTTCTCTTTTAATATCTCCGCAAGAACGGGAACTCTCATATAGACAGGTACAGAAGCAGGCGGGTCAAGGGATAAGCCAAGATGCTGCTTCCGTCCGGGTTTCCCTTTCCCTTCCGCATCTTTTGCAAGCACACAGGCGATGAGCTTTAAAAAGGTAGTTTTCCCGCCACCGGGCTCTCCAATTATCAACAGGCGTTTATGTGAAGAGAGCAAATCCGTAAGCGGGACTCTCTGCCCCGGGTTTACCGCCCGATAGTCAGGATCTTCGTTTTTTGCTAATCCCGCCATGGAGCCATGGGTCATCAGCGGGGTATAAATTTCTTCAATGGGGAAATGAATCGCACTTCTTCCTGAACCCGGACTGTAAGTATTCGACTTAGTCATTCAGGATTTAATTTTTCAGCAACACCCTAAATTTTTTTTGGAGAGGATACACCCAAATATCTTTAATTGGAACACTAATTTTTCCAGCAGGCCCCAGCTTTCCACGGCCTTTGGTTTGTCCAACATTTATCCAGTTGGCGGCTTTATAGCAAGTACCTGTAAATAGATTTTTTTGCACA
>JAAEMK010000090.1 GCA_024225635.1 Desulfobacteraceae bacterium
ACCTACCATGAACTGGCCAAACATTACGACACCACGGTAATACCGGCAAGAGTACGGAAACCAAAGGATAAATCCAAAGTTGAAAATGCCGTAAGAATTGCAGAAAGCTGGATCCTCGCCGCACTCAGAAACCACACCTTCAGGACTCTTTACCTCTGGGAAAATAGCTGACACCTTGGCTTTTCCAGATTATCCTCCAAAATCATTACTAACAAGTTCATAAGTCATACGCATTTCTGTCCCCGGAAAGCAGAATTCAGCTGCATTCAGTTCTTCAAAAAGTTGTGTAAGTGCTGCATTTGAAATAGGCCTTGATGCGTTATGAACTCGTACATGCAAAAGTTTTTCTTCTGGATGTGGCAAAATATCTGCTTCCGTGACATACAAATCCTGCAATAGTCGACGGGCAGCCGGAGAATCTAAAGTTGTCTTTCCTTTTAATAATCCTGCCATAGCTGTTTCGGCTCGGTATGCGATCATCTTGACCGTGTCCATCAGGCGCTTTCTTCCTGGAACTAGACTGAAAAATTTATCTTCCTCCTCCAGTTCTTCCCATGTGATATGTTTTGGCTCCTGTTTTAATTTTACCTTCAGTCCCTCTAACTCGGACTCATATTGTTCTATCTGCTCTAATAATTCTGCTTTTTTTGTTACCCATTTTTTATACTTTAAAGCATTATCTTCACTTTCCGGATGAATTGTCATTTCACCAAAACGGGCACGTCGATGCCGAAGCTTATTTTGGATTGAATTTCGAGATTTATCCAGCTCCCGCCAAGCTGGATTCACCACACGTTCGGTGTCAGGAAGTTTTTCGATTCCATACTCTTGAAGCAGGTCAATGGCAAAGTGTTTCATCATATACTGGAAGAAATTTTCCTGACACCATCGGCTGAACATGCGAGCCCCTAATTGGGTGTGAGGAAGTTCATAAACGGAACTTATAAGACTTGTCTGATGGCCGGATTTCGTGAGCTTGCGTATTTCACGCATCCACATGCCATTTTTTCCAGAACCAACTAAACTTCCCATTTCAGCCAACTTCAACGTAACGGTCTCTCCATTCGGAAGAACCACCTCATGTTTAAAAAACCATTCCTCAGGCCAGTCTTCACCAGGATGTTTGTGATATGTCATACAACCGATACGGTGCTTCAGCCACATATCCTTAAAAAAAGCCGGGCTGTAACCTTCTCGATCAAAAACCAGAATAAAACGGCAAAGCTGTGGATTTGCATCTAACTCCTGCTCTCCATGTTGGGGGGGAACTTCTTTGAGCAGCCTTGGCACAATATTGTCTTGAAGGATTTGTAGGAGTCCGGGATCGATGGTTTTCTCTACAACAAAAAATGGCCGCCCTATGGCATCATTCACCCAGTAGTCAGTCGTACCCCTTAAGCATAACCGCTCACGGGAAACAAATCGGCGAGGTGGTTTGGTCAAACCTCCGTGATATACCCGGACATGTCCATCTATATAAAGAGTACCTGCAGAGGTCGTATCCATATTCATCCAATGTTTGCTTAAATGGGCCGCCCACAGTTCTGAAGTATTCCCGGTGCTTAAATCATCCATCTTGTTTCTTAAACACCGTACTTCGGGAATACGATCAAGGCCCAGTAACTTGCCAAATTCTCCTGGTGCATGCCCTCGCATTTTTTCAACTGTTTTAATGCGGCAAAGAGCCATGAATGCCAGCAGCAGAAGGATATGAAAAGTTGTGTATAGATAAGGGCACATGGACTGATTCCTTGATGGAAGAAACTTAATGTGATATTCAATCTGCTTAAATTACTTTGTTGTAGAATACAATATAAGCATAGGAAGAATATGATTTCAAGACCAGGTAAACCTTTGACACCA
>JAAEMK010000091.1 GCA_024225635.1 Desulfobacteraceae bacterium
CGATTCTTCTGCAAGCGGTGTTACCTGACCCATTGGCGAGTTAAACATCAATGTGAGCAAGCCAGTTGCCTCCTATGTCGATCGCCGGAATGCCAAAACGAAGGCGACAAGGCAGAATTCGTGCAGAGATGCCGGAAGTGCGACGGCAAAGTACAAACCGTCTACTGCATCAGCGTGCACGTATGCAATCGGCAGCGGTGGTGTAAAGTATGCATGGCTTTGGACAAAATCGAGAACTTCGACAAAAACGGCTCACACATACGTCACTGTGGCGAGATCTACTGTGGTACGTTTGTACGGTATGTAGGACGTGTTGCACGTCAAGTCTCGAAATTTCAGACACATGCAGAGATTATGTGCAACGGCACCACGTTTTTCACTATATATGTCGCTTCACCCCGAATTTGAATGATCTAAATGCCACCGGAAGAGCGTACGAGCTAGAGAGACGTGAGAGAGAGCCGCTGATTGGTCGCGACCGACAGAAAAGCAAAGCCGACAAGAGCGCCACAGTTGATGACAGCGAGTCTGATGAAGAGGAGGAGGAGGAGGAGAGCTCTGACGTCGGGTCGGAACAGGGAGGTAGAGAGAGAGACAACGACGACGACGAGCACTCCTTGGTCTGTTGGGACATTGAGACAAGGAAACTGCCTGGTGAGTCCGTCCGTCCATCCTTTGTGATTGTCGTACAAAGAGGGTCTTTCAGATGGGACTTTGGAGCCACTTTTGGTTGTATTGTTGTATGAG
>JAAEMK010000092.1 GCA_024225635.1 Desulfobacteraceae bacterium
GCACATTTTTAAATGTGAATAACTCGAGCTAGGATTTTTTTACACGGTTTATTGCGTTCGAAAGCCAGCACATTAGCAATTTTTTGCTGAACACATCAGCGAAATCGATTAAGGCAAGTGCTCGATTTGGCCACCACCAATTTCTACACATTTTTTTCAACTTAGGTATTCCTGAATTCTACCAGGGAACGATCAATAATGTGCTGCTCATTATCCGCGCAAGCAAATGTGTCACAGTTAGCAGTGAAAAATACAACGAGTTAAAAATGTGTGCACACAGTGCTTGAGAGCCTACTCAAAACAGAGCTTGATAGTGTGCGTTCACTAGTGAGGTCCTCAGACTTGTGTCCTTGCGTCCACTGAAAAACAGGCCTGGTGTCCTCCGGATCCAGTGGAGTGGCCTAGGTAGGTTTAGCAGCGCAATTCGCTAGAGTGATCACACTAGCGAACGACAGTGGTGAGCCCTAGGCAAGCGCAAGTGTTTAGGGGCTTTCCTCCCAACCCTCCCAGAATTTGCCTGCTGTCCTCAATATTTGCCTGCTGTCCTCTAAAAAAAACTTGCAATATTTTAGGGGCTTTCCTCCCAACCCTCCCAGAATTTGCCTGCTGTCCTCAATATTTGCCTGCTGTCCTCTAAAAAAAACCTTCCAAAATATTGGGGGCTTTCCCCCCAACCCTCCAAGAACTTGCGTGTTGCCTTCAA
>JAAEMK010000093.1 GCA_024225635.1 Desulfobacteraceae bacterium
CCGGCAGCGCCCTTGGTAAAACCGGAACCCGCTAAAGAAACACCGGAACCGGCTCCGGCAAAAGCAGAAGCGCCAATAAAGCCCCTGGAGAAGCCACAGCCCACAGTTCCGTCACAGCCTGAACCTCCGGCAGCGCCCTTGGTAAAACCGGAACCCGCTAAAGAAACACCGGAACCGGCTCCGGCAAAAGCAGAGCCGCCAATAACCCCCTTGGAGAAGCCACAGCCCACAGTTCCGTCACAGCCCGGACCTCTGGTAAAGCAAGTATTAGAGACATTGAAAAAGTCACAGCCTTCTACAAAAACACCGGAAGAGCCTCCTAAAAAACCCGAGACTCAGGTAAAGTCCCAGGAACAGGCCCCACCACAGCCGCAGGTTCCGTCTCAGCCGCAGATTCCGTCTCAGCCGCAGGCTCCGGTGGAACCGCTTAAAACGCCCGAACCAACCCCGGCCCCTCCTGCACCCCCGGCCCCCCCGGAGAAACCTCAACCAACGCCCGTGGTAGAATCCCAGGCAGCGCCCGTGGTAGAGCCCCAAGCAGAGCCCGTGGTAGAGCCCCAAGCAGCGCCCGTGGTAGAGCCCCAGGCAGCCCCGACCTCTCAACTGCGGATCAATGCACCCGGAAGGAACCTGAACTATTCCATGGAATCCGGTTCCAATTACAGTGATGAATTTCAGTTGCCGTCCCTGGATTTTCTCAAAAACGCCGATAAGGAGATAGATGTTGACCATGAGGCCATAAGAAGGGATGCGGAACTGCTTGAACAGAAACTCGGTTACTTTGGAATCAAGGGAGAGGTCATGGAGGTCTCGCCCGGGCCTGTTATTACCACCTTTGAATACAAGCCGGCTCCCGGAATCAAGATCAGCAAGATCGTGAATCTGGCGGATGACCTGGCCCTTGCCCTGAGCGCCCTGAGTATCCGTATTGTCGCGCCGATTCCCGGCAAGGACGTGATTGGAATTGAAATTCCCAATACAAAGATGAGCATTGTTCCCTTTGTTGACATTGTCGGCTCTGACGATTTCATCAATATAGAATCCCATACCCCCGTCTGTCTTGGGAAGGATATCATCGGCAACCCCGTTATCGTCGGGCTTGAAAAAATGCCCCATCTGTTGATCGCAGGGGCCACGGGAACGGGAAAAAGCGTTGGCCTGAACGCCATGATAACAAGCATCCTGTATAAATCATCTCCCGATAAAGTAAAATTTATCATGATCGACCCCAAGCGTATCGAACTGTCACTGTTCAATGACATTCCCCATCTTATCACCCCGGTCATCACCGACATGAAAAAGGCAAATACTGCGCTCCAGTGGGTGGTTCGGGAGATGGAACGCCGTTATGAGATGCTTGCCAAACTCCAGGTGAGAAACATTGAACAGTACAATAACAAGATAAGGAACTCGGATCTGTCGGAATATGAGGAAGATGAAAGCTATGAGGAATTTTCCTACATTGTCATCATCATAGACGAGCTGGCGGACCTGATGATGACCGCAAGCAAGGATATCGAGTTTTCACTCACCCGTATTGCCCAGATGGCAAGGGCCGCCGGCATCCATCTGATCCTTGCCACCCAGCGCCCTTCCGTTGATGTGCTGACCGGCATCATCAAGGCCAATTTCCCCACAAGGATATCTTTCCAGGTCTCCTCCAAAACCGATTCCAGGACGATCATTGATTCCAACGGCGCGGAGACCCTCCTGGGAAGGGGGGATATGCTTTTTGTCCCCCCTGGAACCGCACGGCTTACCAGGGTTCACGGCACCTATCTTTCAGAAGATGAACTCATCACCATAACCACTTTCCTGAAGGCCCAGGAAAAACCCCGGTATGTGCTTGACGTAATCACGGAAAAAGAGGAAGAACCGGTCGTGGAGGTGAACGAAGATGATTATGATGAAAAATACCAGGCGGCCCTGGAATACGTTATGTCCACCAGACAAGCTTCCATATCAAGTGTTCAGCGCGCCCTCAGGGTCGGGTACAACCGGGCGGCGAGGATCATTGACCTGATGGAGAAAAAAGGAATTGTCGGCCCCTCCGACGGAGTAAAACCCCGCCAGGTTTTAGTCGACCGCATCATGGAATAACCCCAGACAGAACACCAAGGACATTGGTAATCGGCCATGGAAGGAGAAAGAGATATGCTGTACAGAAAAATCCCAAAAACCGGTGACGAACTCTCAATACTGGGCTTCGGCTGCATGCGCCTTCCCCTCAAGGACGGCAGGATCGATGAAGAACGGGCTGCCCGCCAGATCCGCCATGCCATCGACAAGGGCGTCAACTACCTGGATACGGCCTGGCCCTACCATGGGGGCGAAAGCGAACCCTTTCTCGGACGCGCCCTTTCCGGCGGCTACCGGGAAAAGGTCAGGATCGCAACCAAACTTCCCTCCTGGATGGTCAAATCCCGTGAAGAGATGGACCGGTACTTTACGGCCCAGCTGGAACGGCTCAACACGGGCCATATCGACTATTACCTTCTCCACGCCCTTTCAGGCGCCATGTGGGACCGGCTTGAGCAAATGGGGGTCATGGAATTCCTCGACAGCCTGAAAGCAAAAGGAAGCATCAAAAATGCCGGATTCTCCTTCCACGGCACCCTGGAAGACTTTAAAAGGATCGTGGATGCATATCCCTGGGAGTTCTGCCAGATTCAGTACAACTACCTGGATGAAGAAAACCAGGCCGGTACCGAGGGCCTGGAATACGCCGCCCAAAGGAACCTTGGCGTCATCATCATGGAACCCCTGCGCGGAGGCAACCTGGGAACGCCCGAACCGCCCCCGGCCATTGCATCCCTCTGGGAAACCGCAAAACAGGAGCGAACGCCGGTGGAATGGGCCCTGCGCTGGATCTGGAACCGGCCGGAGGTAACCGTGGTGCTTTCCGGAATGAACGAAGAAGCCCACATTGACGAGAACCTTGCCATGGCGGAAGAGGCATTTCCCGGTTCCCTCGGCAAAGCAGAACTCAAACTTGTGGCGCAAGTGAGCCAAAAGTACAAGGAACTCATGAAGGTGGGCTGCACCGGATGCGGATACTGCCTGCCCTGCCCCGAAGGGGTGGCGATCCCCAACTGCTTCGAGGTGTACAACAAGCTCCATCTCTTCGGCAATGTGGAAGAGGCAAAAATAATGTACGCCATGCGAATGAGCGGCATACTCGCAGATGATGATCCTTCATATGCCTCCCTTTGTACCCAATGCGGGGAGTGCCTGGAAAAATGCCCCCAGCATCTTGAAATTCCCGATTTTCTTTCCCGGGTGGCCGAAGAGCTGGAGGGCCCCGGCCTCACGGAAAGGGAAGCCGTGGCAAAAAAGATGCTCAACATCCCTTAACCCGAGACAGAGTCGCCAAGGGGCAGACGGATGATGAATTTCGTGCCGGCGCAGGGTACGGACTCCACCTCCATGGTTCCGAAATGGTTCTCGGTGATGATGAAATAGGAGACGGACAATCCCAGGCCGGTGCCGATACCCACATCCTTAGTGGTAAAGAAGGGCTCGAACACACGCTTGCGGATCAACTCATCCATGCCCGGGCCGTTGTCCCCTATTTCAATACGGGCCATATTCCCCTCCGGCATCACGGCCAGGGTAAAGCAAGGGGCCGCCTCCTTCTCGTCAGCCATGGCCACCGTCTCATCGGCCATGGCCTGGGCCCCGTTCTTGAGGATATTAAGAAAAACCTGCTTGATTTTGGTGGCGTCACACCGCACCCGGGGCATGTTTTCATCATATCGCCGGATGATTTTAATTTGGCGAAAGTCATATTTTTTTTTCAGGTCATAGTCGCTTGAAGCAAGCTCAATGGTCTTGTCCAGGAGTTCGCCCAGATCCTGCAACGCAAACCGGGCATCGCTCTTACGGCTGAAGCTGAGCATGTTATCCACAATATTGGCCGCACGCCGGCCCGCTTCCATGATCGCCCGGAACATCTTAAATATATCCCTCCGGTCCATGTAATTTTTAATCACCGCAAGTGATGTACCGCACTCCTCGGCAACGCGCCTGTTGCCCGGAAGGTCTCCGTAAAGGCGGTTTCGCATGACCTGGACATTCTGAAGAATTCCGGCCAGGGGATTGTTGATCTCATGGGCCATACCCGCGGCAAGCCCCCCCACGGACATCATTTTTTCCGTCTGGATCATCAGTTCTTCCATGCGGACCCGCCCGGTCACGTCATCCACGCGAATAACGGCACCCTGAACTTTATCGGTTACCAGGGGATAGATGGTCAGATCGGCGTAGCGCAGTTCATCGCCTGTTTTCCAGGGAATCTTTTCATCCTTCCTTGGCTCGCTGTCCCGGATGGCCTTCCGGACCTTGTCCATCTCCCGGGCCAGCTGGGGAAACACCCTTGTGAGCAATTCGCCCTGGGCCTGGCCGGAGGAGATCCCGGTGGCCTTCTCGGCCCCACGGTTCCACTGCATAACCCGGCCGTCGGGATCGACCCCCACAAGTACCGACGGCATGGAATCAACAATGTTTTTCAAAAGGTTCCTCAAACCTCGGAGTTCTTCCTCCGCCCGGCCCCGCTCGAAAATCATTTTATTGAAGGTTCGGGCCAGGTTCCCTATCTCGTCATAGGTCTCTATCTTCGCCTTTACCGTCAAATCCCCGCCGGCCATTTTTTTTGTGGTTTCGGTCAGTTTAACAATGGGACGGGAAATGGTTCTGGACAGGAGCAGGGCGATCATGATCCCTGCCATCATGGTTACGATTCCCATCAATAAGAACCATCTTGTCAGCTTGATTACCGGCGCAAAGGCTTCTTCAATGTCCTTTTTCACAACCATGCCCACCTTTAGGATGGGCAGGTATCTCCAGGCGGCCAGCACCTTTTTCCCCCGGTAATCCGCATATACGCCGGCACTGTTTTCGCCAAGCACGGCCTTCTGAATGGGCAATGCTTTCCGGGACCCGATGGCCACCTTTCTTTTTAACGCGGCTTCCGCGTCATACCTGAGAGGCGTCAGGAACACGGCGCTGCCACCCATTTCCGAAGCGATCAGGGCTTCGCCTGTTTCCCCAAGGCCCGTATAGTCCAGGGCCATCCTGTAAATCGCCTCTGCCCCCACCTGCACCGCAACAACTCCGAGCATTCTTCCATCTTTAAAAACGGGCAATGCGATAAAGGTGACAGATTCCTGGGAGGGAATATAAAAAGAAAAACCGGATCGTTCTGTTTTCAATGAGGAAACCGCTTTGGTGAAAACCTCGGCCAACTGGGAATCCTTATAGGGGCCCGCCACCAGGTTGGTCCCGAAATCCTTTTCATGGAGCACGGTAAAAAAGATATCGCCCGAGGTGGAAATAAGGAACAGATCATAATATCCGTAGATTTCCATAAAATATGACAAAAACGCCTCAAGCTCCTTGTCAACCGCCATATCCCGGGACGATTCCCCTCCTCCGCCCTTCAGGGCCGAATTTAACAGGGCCAGGGAATCCACCACCTTTGAACTGTGCGCCAGCACGGCCAGATCTTTTTCTATTCCCTTGAAAAAACTGTTTATATAGTCAACTTTTCTTTGGGCGATGGTTTCAAGATCGTTTGTTACGACCTTTCTCAAGGTTTCAACGGAATGGTTGTAAACGATATACCCAAATACAAACAGGGGTAACAATGCCGACAACAGAAACCAGCTCAGTAATCTGTTGGCGATGGCCGGTTTTATAAACGGAATTTTAAACTTCCTTGATCCGTCCATTTATTTCCCACATTCATAAAAGAGTTTCGGCTTGAAACACGAAGAACATATTCTAACATAGGCTCATGCCGGATTCCAGCGTCTTGACCGGATAATGAAAAATTTTATGTGTGTTGGAAAAAGAAAAAGAAAAAGAAAAAGAAAGGATAACAGGGCTTCCCTGTTTTATATAGTGGGAAAGGGGCGCTTACGTTGAGTTTATATGACTTGTTTTTCTTCCAATATATCCCTTATGGTTTTGACAAACCGTTCCAGTTCAAGGGGTTTCGCTATAACCTTTTTTATGCCCGCCTCCTTTACAACTTCAGGGGTTAAAGATCCGGTAAAGCCGGTACACATAATAATTGGAATTTCCGGACGGATTTCCAATATTTTTCCGGCAAGCCGGTCTCCTGTCATTTCAGGCATGATATAGTCGGTTATCACCATATCAAATTGTTCGTGATTCTCCTTAAAAGTCGCAAGGGCGACATCGGGATTTGTCACACTTTCAACGTGGTAACCATAATCTTCCAGCATTTCCTTGCCTAAATCCGCAAGGCACTTTTCATCATCCACAAAAAGTATTCTTTCATTCCCCGGGAGTACGGGTTCAGGGGCGGCATCAACCTCTGTTCCGGCTTCACCTTCACCTTTCTCTGTAACGGGAAGGTAGACATGGAAGCCGGTTCCAATACCCGGTTCGCTGTCCACAAGGATGGCGCCCTTATGCTCTTCCACGATTCCATGAACCATTGCCAGTCCCAGTCCCGTACCTTCTCCAGCCTTCTTGGTGGTAAAATAGGGTTCAAAGATACGTTCAATTATATCCTGATCAATACCGGGACCTGAATCCGTTACGGACAATTTCAAATACCGGCCCAGGGTTATATTCCTGTGTATATCGGCACGATCTGAAGATATGGTTTCCGGTTCCAGGATTACTTCAATCCGGCCCCCTGAATTTTCCATTGCCTGATACGCATTGGTACACAAATTCATCACCACCTGATGAATCTGGGACGGATCTGCCAGAACCCTGTCCAGGCCGGTCTTTATGCTATGGCTGATTTCAATGGTCGAAGGAATTGAAGGGCGGAGCAATTTCAATACCTCCCCAACGATGGAACCAATATCCAGGGGAACCTTTTCAGCCTTTGCCTGTCTGCTGAAAGCCATCATATTACGGATAAGATCCGTTGCGCGATTGCTTGCCCCCATAACCCGGTCGATATAATGGGATAATTTAACATCCTGGGAACAGTGGTGCCGCATGATGCCCATGTATCCGTTTATCGCGCTGAGAACATTGTTGAAATCATGGGCAAGGCCTCCCGCCAATGTGCCGATGGCCTCCATCTTCTGCGCCTGCCTCAAGGAGTTTTCCAGCCGTTTCCTGTCCTCTTTGGCATGCACCCGTTCCGTGACATCCACGGTTGTACCGGAGAGTATTTCAGGATTTTGACCTTCATCCCGTTTGGATACTTTCCCGCAGGAGCGTAGCCAGCGCCAGGCCCCGTTTTTTGTCCGCACCCTGTATTCGCTGTCAAAAACCGGGATTTCCCCACGCATATGGGAACGCATTTTTTCCTGGATAACGGGATAATCTTCCGGATGATGCAGATACGCTGCGCCCTCGGTTCCCGGACGAATCTCATCCCTTTCATATCCCAGGATTTTCAATGCCCTGTCATCAAGAAAAAGGTCTTCCTTTTTAAGATCCCATTCCCACACACCGGATTTGCTCGCTTCCAGGGCCAGTTCAAGCCTTTCCCTGCTCTCCCTCAGCTCATTTTCAGTTTGTTTGCGATGCTCTATATCCTGAACCAGTTTTTTATTGGTTTCGGCCAGTTCCCTTGTGCGTTCCCGGAGTTTATCTTCCAGCACCGCTTTGGACTGCCTGAGTTCATTTCCCATTTGCCATTTCACGCTCAAAGCCGCGACCAGCTGTGTTATTTCAACGTTGCAAAATGGCTTTTTAAGATATAACAACCGGTGGGCCGGGGGAATTTTCATGGAAACATCCGCCGGGTCAATACCCGTACACCCGGTTACAAAGACAATGTCAACATATGGGTCCATCTTTCGTATCTGCCCGGCCGCCCAGATCCCATCCTTTCCGGGCGGCATGAGAACATCGATAAAAACCACCGAAAAGGGCTGCCTGCCGGCGACAGCGGACCGGACCGCTTCAACGGCGTCATTTGCCTGGCGGCAGAAGGTAAAATCATAGGATAATTCCACAGGGCCGGATCTTTTTTCCTGATTTTCCCCGTCGGAAAGCTCGGCACCAATGGAATCCATTTCAGGGATGCGGAGACTGGTGGTGTCCTCCTGGTCAAACACCTCCCTGTATAGATCCAAAATCACTTCATCATCATCAGCCACAAGAATTCTGAATTTATTGGTGCACTCTTTTTTCATAAATACCCTGCTTCGCTTGTCTTTACATCACGATGCCCTGTGTTGCCGGTCTAAAAACACCGGGAAGATCTTTAAGTCCCGGTCCATTCAAAGGAATTCAACATACAACATATGGTAAACCAATACAAATCAAAATTTCAGATGCTAAATCATGTTAGCTAAAAGGAATTTAATATCTTCCTCAGCAGGGGCGTTTTTAGCTGAATTGCGCTTTCAGGACAGATTTCCTGGCAACAAAAGCACCGGATGCAATGATCATAATCATAAACCGGCGGGTTGGATTTATCATCCTCCTTGAACAGCAGCGCCTTGGGTTTTGCAGGGCAGATGTTTACGCAGATCCCGCATTTCACACATTTTTCCGTGACAATATAGGGCCTGGGCACCAGCCGGTTGTTCAAATACCCTGTAAAGCCATTGGGTTTCCAGGGTTTTAAAGGCTTCCTGTCAATATCAAAGTCTTTGACCACAAAACCGTTAAAATCATCTCCAAGCAGTTCGATCGCAGGTTCCAGGAAGGTTCCGGCACCGGCTTCCATGCCATATTTGACGGTTGGCACATATTCCGGGTTTAAATCCACCAGCCGGCAAGCCGTTGCGTCCAAAGCAACCGGGTCGGTTGAAAAAAGAAGCAGGTTCATTTTCCTGGGACGCCCGCCCCTGGGGCCGTTCCCTTCCATTCCATAGACCGCGTCCATGACATAAAGTCTTGGATTTACGAATGCATTCAAATCCACAAGCATCTTTGCAAACGCTTCGGCATCCGGCAGCCTCACATGGAATTCCCCCTTGAGAACCCCGGGAATGCAGCCGAACTGATTCTTGACGGCCCCTGTAAATTTCTCCAGGCCATGGGTCTTCAATTTCGGCAGGCTGACGACCCCGTCGGCATCAAGGACCGCTTTGGCAATGGTGAATTTCCTGCTCTGAATGCCCTTGTCAAAAAAGATATCGACCCCGCTCTTAAAATCCGCCGACGGCACATTGAGCCTTTCCGCCGTTTCAGCGACACCCGCCTTTTGGGCGGCTTTTGAGGTGGTCCCCAATGCCGGGGAATCCCCATAGGATACATTCGCTCCGGCCCGGATCAACGATTCCGCAACCGCCTCAAACACCATGGGATGGGTGGTGACGCACTTTGAGGGCGCCTCCCCGGCAAGGAGATTGGGCTTTAATAAAATTTTTTCGCCTTCCCGGACAAGGGAAGAGATTCCGCCCAAAAGGGCAAGCCCTCTTTCCACGGCCTTTTTGACCTCATCACGGTCGTAAGACTCACATCGTATAAGAACAACTTTCGCCATCAAACACTTATTCCTTTCAGTTACAGTTACAGCAGGAGCAAAAGACTCAATGGAACTCGATTTTATTCAGCATCAACCCGGAGGACGGGGCAATGTACCTCATGGGTTTAAGGTTGTCCCCCGTAAGGGACGCCCGGATCGCGCCCAGGCCGATCTCCCCCCGTCCAAGGGAGAGCAGCTGCCCCATGATAAGCCGCACCTGGTACCGCATGAACCCTTTTGAACGGATCCGGTAGGCATAACTTTTTTTTGGGAAAAAATTGGCCTGATAAATCGTGTTCTCTTCGATCCTGCTCACCAGTATCTCCCGGTCGAATTTTGTTCCGGGTTTTGGTTTGGTGCAGTAATTCCTGAAATTGTGCCTGCCTTGGAACAGCAGGGCCCCCTGTTTCATCAGCTCGATATCAAGGTGGTCCCGGAAAGAACAGATCAGGGGCGCGCAAAAGGGGTGGCACTTTTCCCCAAAGGCGAACAGATAGATGTAATCCTTGGTCTTCGGGGCGTTGATGATACTGAAGTGCCGGTCCTTTTCTTCAATTTTCAGGACCCTGATATCATTGGGCAGATTGAGATTGAAATCCGTGAGCAGCTTTTCCGTATTCAGCGGCCCGGGGACAAAAAGCTCAAACGCGGAGTGATTGGCGGAGACCTTTGAATCGGTCCGGCTGCTTCCGAGGATTTTAAAGTCGGAATGGCCAAGGATATATTTAACGGTCTTCTCGACCATGGACTCAACGGTTTTTAATTTTGGTTGCTTGAGCCACCCGTGGTATCGAAACCCCAGGTATTGGATATGCACCAGATAGTAATATGTTTCCATGGCATATCCATACTGCTATTCTTAAAAAGAGTAAACAATAATCAAACTGAAATATCAATTCGCGCAGAAGAACAACGTTATTTTTCCCCTTGACATTCCAATTATCGTTTGCTAACGAACATTCCTATGTACACGAACCCGATCGCACCCGGATACTTCTTCTATCCCGGGTGCGTGATCTCCACCTGTAAAAAGGGTTAAAGGGAAAACAATGGAAGTGATTCAAACCGCTTTGCAACGGAAGCTACCCGCACTTTCGGAACATCAGTCAAAGGCCGTGCTGAACGCCTACGGGATACCAACCACCCGGGAAAAGCTTGTCCCGAGCGCCCGAGAGGCGGTGGCGGCAGCCGACGCAATAGGCTATCCCGTGGTGCTGAAGGCCTGCTCACCATACCTGATGCACAAGAGCGAAAAAGGCTGCATCCGGTTCAACCTGGATTCTCCAAGGCAGGTTCAGCAGGCCTGCCACGACATCATGGATACCGTTGAGGAGGATATCGACGGTATCCTCGTGCAGGAGACCATCGAGGGGCAACGGGAGCTTACCATGGGACTCACCCGGGATTCCCAGTTCGGCCCCTGTGTCATGCTGGGACTGGGGGGAACCGCAACGGAGATCTTCAAGGACTCCGTATTCCGGGTCGCCCCCTTTGACCGGGCCGAAGCACTGGACATGACCGAAGAGTTACGGTCAAAGGCCATGCTTGGCCCGTTCCGGGGACAGGAGCAGGCGGACATTGCCACAATCTGCGATTGCCTCCTGGCCCTGGCCGCCATTGGACTGAAACACAGTGAAATCTCGGAAATAGATATCAACCCGCTGATAATCGATCCCCAGGGCCGTGTCACGGCAGTGGACGCCCTGGTCGTACTTCAGGAACCCGTGAAATGATACCCTCATCCATCGAAGAGAGCACAATCTACCCCATCGCAAATCCCGGAAGCATCGCCTTTTTCGGCGCCTCAAACAACTTCAGCGCCATGGGAACCGGCATCATGGGCTCCATACTGTCCCTGGGATACAAAGGCGCCCTCTACCCCATCCATCCCAAAGAGGAGAATGTACAGGGCATCCGGGCCTTTAAACAGGTCTCGGACCTTGATCATACCCCGGATCTGGCATTTATCGTGCTCCCCACGAAAATTGTCTGCCAGACCCTGGAGGCCTGCGGCCAAAAGGGAATCCGCCATGCCATCATCGTTTCCGCAGGCTTCAACGAAGTGGGCGGGAACGGCAAAAAGCTGCAAAACAAGCTGACCGCCGTTGCGGAAAAGTACGGCATCCGCTTTCTCGGCCCGAACTGTATCGGCGTGGTCAATTCCCACCAGGACCTCAATGCCACCTTTCTGCCCTATGAAGCATCAAGGGGATTTATCGGCATGGCCTCCCAGAGCGGCAGCTTCATCACCCAGATGTTCTCCTACCTGAAACGGGCCGGTACCGGTTTCAGCACGGGATTCAGTGTGGGCAACGAAGCCAGTGTGGACATTGTGGACTGCATGGAATACCTGGGGGCATGCCCCCACACAAAGGTGATCGCCCTTTACATCGAATCCATCAGACGGGGACGCGCCTTTATCGACGCTGCCAGGGCCATCACCCCCCACAAGCCCATCGTGGCCTTTTATGTGGGGGGATCGGAAGAAGGCGGGCGGGCCGGTTTTTCCCATACGGGCGCCCTTGCCGGGCCCGATCCCCTGTACAACGGCGTGTTCCGCCAGAGCGGCATTATCCGGGCCCGGTCCATTGAAGAGATGTTTGATTTCTGCCATGCCCTGGGGGCCTGTCCCCCTGCCCCGGGCAACCGGGTTATCATCCAGACCCATTCCGGCGGCCCGGGAGCCGTGGCTGCCGATGCATGCGGCCGCAACGGGCTGAAGCTGCCTCCCCTGTCACCGGAAACCCTCAAAAAATTAAAACCCTTTGTTCCCCGCACGGCCAGCATGGCCAACCCGGTGGACCTGACCTTTTCGAAAAATCCCCTTGATTTCTTCCGGACCATCCCCGGCATACTCCTTGGGGATGAAAACGCGGACAGCCTTCTCGCCTACTTCCTGGCGTCAGCCGACATGATCAGAATGGCGTTGAAAGGCCTGGGGGTGCCGGAGGACCAGGTGGAAGAGCAGACCGACGCCATCATTACCCAGCAGGCCCAGGCCATGGCGGACCTGGGGAAGAACTCTCCCAAACCGGTGATCGGCTATTCCTTCCTGACCCGGGACGACTCCCGGCTCATCCGGGCGCTCCAGGATGCGGGAATGGTGATCCTGCCGAGCCCGGAACGGGGCGCCCGGGCCATGTGGGCCCTGACAGAATATCAACGGCTCCGGAAAAAATTGCCGGCAAGCGCCTGAATGAATAAAGATGGAATTTGCCGGGACCGGCAGGTTACAAGGTCTCTTGCCGCAGGGCATTCCTGGATGCCCTGTCCACAAGGGTAAAGAGTCTGTCTATCCCGTCTTTTTGATTTGAGGGCTTATGGCCGCGCACTTTCAAAAATTCACAATCCAGCTGATCGGTCATCCTGTAAAATTGCTGATACAGCTCATAATTGCCGAGACGCTTGTTTTTCCTTGACCGGTAACCATTCCGCTCAAACCGGTCCCGCCTTCCCGGCAGCCCGATGATATTTTGGGAATCGGTATAGGCGATCACCCTGGGCCCCAATGCGGGAATATCGCCCAGGGCCCATAGCAAGGTCTGCAATTCGAGTTTTGTGGAAGAGGTCTGCTCAAACCTTTTCACCTTCACCCTCGCCCGTAAGGCATCCAGGGGAGGCCCGGTTTCAGGCACGGCCAGGTACGCTCCATATCCGATATTTGAATGGGGATTCACGCTTCCATCGGTAAACAGAATCAGATCCGCCATAAAAAAGGTCCCGGACACGGAGCGTACACACAGTGGTTAAGAGGCATATTTCATTTCGAGCTTTCTTGCCCCAAGGCTCATGCTGTAACAGCAGACAAAATAGAGGAACCCGATGGAGATATAGAACTCAAAGGGATAGATCATGAGTCTGCTGCTGATGGTCTGGGCCACGGTGGTCAGCTCGAATACGCCGATGATATAGGCAAGGGAGGTATCCTTGAATATGGTGATAAACTGCCCAACAATGGCGGGAATCATCAATTTAAGGGCCTGGGGCAGCACAATATAACGCATGGTCTGATAGCCGGAGAGCCCGGATGCCTTGGCCGCCTCTGTCTGGCCGGGTGGGATCGCCTGGATGCCCGCCCTTACGATTTCGGCAAGATAGGCGCCGGAAAAGATAATAAAGGCGAGGGTTGCGCTCCAGAACACGTTGATGTCCATGCCCGTGATAATGGGTGAGAAAAAGTATACCCAGAAGATCACCAGGATCAGGGGGTTGCCGCGGATGATCTCGATATAGAGAACTGCGGGGGTGTTGATGTAGGGATTTTTTGACAGCCTGGCAATACCGACGGCAAGACCGATGAAGAAACTTGCCGAGATGGAAATGACGGCCAGAAGGAAGCTGATGGAAAGACCGCCCAACCCGTTGAAGAACTCACCCGTTTCCGCGCCCTCGGGATAGATCCAGATCAGCAGCGGGATGAAATTGTTTTTGATGACGCCCCAGTTGAAGTTGAGCAATCCCTTGACGGTAAGAAACAGGGCGGAAATGATAACAGCAAGTAAAACACCCTTGAAGGCCACGGTCAGAACGGCAATGGACCGGTCGAAAAAGAGTTTTAACGGGGAAACCGTTGCCGCAAGTTCCTGATCGTCAGCAGCCTGGGTGCGGAGCTTTTGGGTAAAATACTCCATGGCGCCGGGCAGTATCCGGATCAGGACAAGGACCGGGGCGACCATTTTACTCAGGAAAATGTCAAAGAAATTGAGCTGCTTTGCCGGCCCGATCTTGAGGTGATGGCCCACGGAGTTCATCACAAGACTGATTGACAGGCAAAGGGCGAGATAGATCGCACTTGCCGCGGTGGTTGCTTCAAACCCCTTGAAGGTAAAGGATTCGATCTGCTGGAACTGCCAGCACAGCTCCCCGACGCCGATGGTCATGGCAAGGGAGGAGTTTTTCAGGTTGTTCAGGAATTCACTGCCAAGGGGTGGAATGATCACCCGGAATGCCTGGGGAAGAATCACATACCGCAAGGCCTGCACGGTGGAAAGCCCCGAGGCCACGGCGGCTTCCGTATGCCCCTTGGGTACGGACTGAATCCCCGCCCGCACGATTTCCGCGATATATGCGCCGGTATAGATGGACAGCCCGAGGACGGCGGCGGTAAATTCAAAATTGTGTTCATTGAGAAAAGTGACCCAGGCATCCGGCAGCACCAGGGGAAACGCAAAATACCAGAAGAACATCTGCACAAGGAGGGGGGTGTTTCTGAACAGCTCCACATAACAGGTGGCAAGCCAGTTGAAGGGCTTGAACAACGAGAGCCGCCCTATTCCGAAAATGGTGCCCAGAACCAGGGCAATAAACGCGGAAAGGATTGAGATCTTGACGGTCAGTAAAAGCCCGCGGAGGAGCCACAGCCCGAAAATCTCCTGATAGGTCTGATTCTTTTCATATATCACGGCCCAATGAAAATCATATCCCATATCGGCATTGCTGAAAATGAGATAAATAACCAGAGCCAGTCCAACAACGACGCCGCACTGCTTAAGCAGGTAAATTAATTTCGCCGCACCCTCTCCTTTTACCGAAGCACTTCCCATGGAGAAACCCTTAAAAAAAATAGTCTATGGATATATCAATCTTACAAAGGCGGGACTGCCCAGGGGCAGTCCCGCAAAACAAACCTGAAACTTAAGACTTGCCCGAACTCCCTATGGCCACATTTCGATCTTTTCGGTCAAGGGGAAGTAGTAGTCTGTGTCAGGACCATACCATTTGTTGTAAACGGCGTGGTATGTACCATCGTTCCACATGTCCTGGAGGGCGAAGTTGATGGCGTCCCGCCATGCGCTGTCGTCCTGGGGAACTCCCATGCCGTAGGGCTCGTTGCTGATGAAATCGCCGATGATCTCAAATTTGCCGGGCATTTTCGCGGCATATCCGAGCAGGATGGTGCTGTCCGTTGACCACGCCTCAACCTTACCCTGGTTCAGGGCGAGGAAACAGTCGGCAGCGGTCTGGTAACTTACGATATTCTTGCCGGTCTTGGTGTCACCAAGGGATTTGAAGAGGTTGGCGAGGTTTTTCTCACTGGTGGTGCCCTGCATGGCGCAGGCGCGCTTTCCAACCAGGTCTTTATGGGTTTTGTATTTTCCTTTCTTGACCATGATCTTCTGGCCGTCAAAGAAATAGGTGATGGAGAAATCGATGGACTTGTCCCTCTCCCGCTTGTGGGTCATGTTGGAGGTACTGATATTGATCCTGCCTGATGTCAGAAAGGAGATCCGGGTCTTGTTGTTTACCTTGACCTTTTTAAGCTTAAGTTCTTTTCCCACATAAGGAGTAAGATGCTTTACTACCTCTGCCGCGATATCGACATCAAACCCGACCCACTGGTTCTTTGCATTGTAAAAAGCCGCCGGAATACTGTTGAACTGAAGTCCGACACTTACCACACCGGTCTCCTTGACACGATCAAACACAGGACCGGCAAACGAGGTCCCCGCAAAAAACAGAGTAGAAATCAACATCGTCAGCAATACAACTTTTCTTGTCATGCGCATTAAAACAATCTCCTTCTATGGTGTTTTTAAATATGCCGAACAAACCTGTGTCTCTTCGACGGGTGCTATCTATTTCCCCCTGTACATCAGTGGGAAAGGATTTTACTGAGGAACAGCCGGGTTCGTTCATTTTCAGGATTGTTGAAAAATTCCTCGGGTGAATTTGTCTCAACAATGGTTCCGGAGTCCATGAAAACCACCTCGTTGGCGACTTCCCGCGCAAACCCCATTTCATGGGTCACCACGATCATGGTCATTCCCTCCCTGGCAAGATTTCGCATGACATCCAGCACTTCATTGATCATTTCCGGATCAAGGGCCGAGGTGGGTTCGTCAAACAGCATTATCTTGGGCTGCATGGCAAGCCCCCTTGCAATGGCGACCCGCTGCTGCTGGCCTCCTGACAGTTGGGAAGGATAGGAATCGGCCTTATCATGGATACCCACCTTTTCAAGGAGGGCCATGGCGATATCCTTTGCCTCGCTCTTTGCGAACTTCCTGACCTTGAGGGGGGCAAGGGTGATGTTATCGAGCACGGTCATGTGGGGGTAGAGATTGAATTGCTGGAATACGAAACCGGCTTCGGTCCGGAGACGGGTCAGGTTGGTCTGGGGATCATGGACCTTCATTCCGTCAACGATTATTTCGCCATTGTCAATGGGTTCCAGCTTGTTGATACATCGAATCAGGGTACTTTTCCCTGATCCGCTGGGACCGCATACCACGCTGACCCCGCCGGGCGGGACATGGAAATCAATATCTTTGAGAACATGGAAAGGTCCATACCATTTGTTAACTTTCTTAAACCGAATCATCTGTAAACACATCCTGACTTAGTAAGTAATGTTAAAAGCATTTCCCATTAAACGAACCACATTAGCAGAATTGCGGGCCACTGACAATCACAAATCCATGACAGGCCCGCATGTCAGGATTTTTCCCCCAGGAGCGCCCGCACCCGGTTCGCCATTTCAGCCTGGGTATAGGGTTTATTCAACAGGTTTGAGCCGAACCGGATCCCGGCACCCGTATCCTTCGCCTTTGCCGTGAATCCCGAAGTGAGCAGCACCTTGAGGTGGGGGTACCGGGCGCAGGCCGCCTCCGCCAGCTCGTACCCATTGATACCGCCCGGCATCAGCACATCACTGAACAGCAGATCCACCCCCGGTTCCTCGGCCAGGCGGGCCAGGGCCTGGTGACCGTTGGAGGCGGTCATGACCCTGTATCCCAGAGGCTCCAGGGTTGTCCGGGCCAGTGTAAGAAGCTCCGCTTCATCGTCCACCACCATAAGGGTCTCGCACCCAAGGGGAAGCGTGGCCGACTGATCTGCCCCGCCCTCCAGGGGCCTCGCCGGCTCCCCCTCCGTCCGGGGCAGATAGAGGCGAAAACGGGTGCCCACGCCGAGTTCCGAGCTGGCTTTGATATACCCCCCGGATCGCTCGACAAAACCGAACACCATGGCAAGCCCCAGACCGGTACCTTTGCCCTGGGGCTTTGTGGTGAAAAAGGGCTCGAAAATACGCTCAAGGTTCTCCGCCGAAATGCCTGAACCGCTGTCGCCCACCGTAAGCTGGACATATTCCCCGGGCGGGGCGTCGGATATGGTGGCGCATGGGTCGGTATTCAAAATGCGATTGGCGGTCTCGATGGTAAGCCGGCCACCGCCCGGCATGGCATCCCGGGCGTTGAGCACCAGGTTGAGCAGAACGTCTTCAAAATCGCCAAGATCGATCCCGGTGAGCCACGGATTCTCCTCAAGACGGTATTCCACCACCACTTCCGGGGTGAGGGACCGCCCGATCAGGTTCCCCATCTCCCGGATCACCCGGTTGATATCCGTGGCGGCCACATGCTCGGCCTGCCTCCGGGAGAAACCGAGGAGCTGCCTGGTGAGATCGGCGCCGCGCATTGCGGCCCTGCTGGCGGCGCCTATCCGTTTGCGGGCTTTTTTATTGGTCCCTGCGTGGAGCTTGAGCAGATCAAGGTTGCCGATGATAACACCGAGGAGATTATTAAAATCATGGGCGATACCGCCTGTCAGCTGGCCCACGGCTTCCATCTTCTGGGCCCGGCGCAGGGCTTTTTCGGCCTGCTTCAATTCCGTGATGTCGGTATGGGTCCCCACAAAGCGGACGGGCTTGCCTTCCGCGTCACGGGAAACGACTTTCCCCTTTGCCAGGACCCACATCCAGGCGCCGTCTTTCTTTTTGAACCTGAATTCAGCCTTATAGGCCGGCGCCTTACCGGCAAGATACATATCTATGGCATTCTGGGCATTCCCGAAGTCATCGGGATGGACCCGTTTTTCCCACTCTTCCAGCACCCCCGGGAATTCTCCGGGTTCATACCCGGCCATGGTATAATACCGGGCGTCAAACAGATCCTTGCCGGTTTCAAGCTCCCAATCCCATATGCCTTCATTGGCCACCGACATGGCCAGCTCAAAACGCTCCTCGCTCTTCTTCAGGGATTCTTCCGCCCGTCTGCGCTCCGTGATATCGATGGCGAGCTCAAACCTGACGTCCCGGCCATCCGGCCACCTGATGATGCGGTCGACAATGGCAAAGGTCTTGTTATGGGTCGTATTATGATACTCCCACCTGTACGGTTCGGGTTTCTGTTTCAGAATGATTTCGTTGTTACAGAAATCACAAGGGGAATCAAGGCCCTGGAACACCTTATAACACGGCTCACCTACCGGATCCCTGTTTAAAGCGTTTTTCACGGTCTGGTTCACGTACAACAGCTTATTCGTTTCCGGGTCCGAGACGTAAACCACCTCGTCGATGCTGTCAAATATGGAAAGCAGCTGCGCCCGTTCAACCTGCAGTGCCTCCACAGCCTCCCAACGAAGAATGGCGGCGCCAATGGCATGGGCAATGGAACTAAGAATCCGGATATCCTCCTCCTGCCACCGCCGGGGCGTTTCGCAGTCGTCAAACCCGATGAATCCCCACAAATGCTCACCGACATGGATGGGCAGGACCAAAAAGGAAAGCACCCCCTGGACCTCCATCAACCCGCGCTCCGGTTCCGGCAGTTCGGCGGCAAGGCGGGCAACGGTTTTTTTCTCCTGAAGCGCGGCCAGTAACGGCAGCGATGTAAAATTATAGGGCAAATGACGAAACCGGGGATTATCGATCTGGGGCTCCGTGTTCCCGGCACAGGATTCATGCACCTGGTTCATGCAAACCCCCAGTTCCGGATCGTCTTCGTTCCTGAAAATGTAAGCACGGCTGACATCCACGACATTCCGCAGTATTTCCGTCACCCGGGACAGCTTGTCGCCGGGGTCCCCGAGTTCAGCCAGGGCGGCAATGCACTCCCCAAGGCCATGCTGGTAGTCGAGCCGCTGACGAAGGGCTTCTTCCGCCCGCTTGCGCCCGGTGACGTCCCGGACCGTTCCCTGGAATATGGTCCTGCCCCCCAATTCCATCCGGGTGGCAAGAATCGTTGACGGGAATTCCCGCCCGTCAACTCCCCGGAACAGCCATTCAAAATAACAGGAACCATGCTCAAGGCACATGGCGTCGACTATTTTCATGAGGTCCGCGGAGTAGGCCCCATCGGGCTGGAATTCAGGGGACAGGTCTGCCGGGGCCAACAGATGAAACGCATCCTTTGACGGCACTGCAAACATCTTAAGCGCCGCCGGGTTGCAATCCAGAAACCCCTGTTCCGTGTTACCAAGAAGAATCGCATCTTCCGAGGTCGTGAAAAGATTCCTGTATTTTTTCTGGGCCTGCTCTGTCCGCCGTGAGCGGACCAGGCCGTAGCAAAGCCCCAGAAGGGCGGTTGCCATCAGCCCGAAAACCAGGATCAGGTTCCAGACCAGCCCCTTGTGCTGAAGATAGAAGGAGGCAGGCCGGTAAAGGACCTCGCTCTTTTTTGGCAGGGCTGAAAGCGGAATATTGAACCGCTGGAGCTGCCGGAAGTCGAACCCCAGGCGCACCGGGCTTATCCAGCGAACGGGGATATCGGAAACAGGCGTACCGGCAAGGATCTCAAGGGCCTGTGCCGCCGCATCAACGCCATGCTGATAGCCGTCGGTCAGATCCCCACCCACAATACCGTGGCCGAGGCTTGGATTGGAGGCGCCGTAAACCGGGACCAGCGCACGGTCGCACACATATTGGGCCCCCCTGTCAAACCCGCAGAACACCACCGGTGTGCTTCCAAAGATCTCCTCTCCCCGTTCCTTTAGAAAAGCAAAGGCGTTATTGTTCGAGGATATAATGACATCGCAGGGGTAATTAAGATTCTTCTTTTTCAACAGATCGGCGAAAAGCTGAAGATACGCCTCGTCAAACCCACGTTTGGCATCCATATATTCCACGTGCAGGGCAACATTCTTCCCAACCAGTGTTTCTTCCACCCCGCGGGTAATCTCATCGGTCCAGCCGTACCCCTTGTGATAGGAGTTAAGAAGCAGCGCATGCTTTGTCCGGTCCGCCGGTCCGGCCTCCGCCCTATTGCAGAAGCCGCGCAAAAGCAGAATCAGCGTGGCAAGACATACATAATAAAGGATTTTCCGACCCAGCGGTCCAGCGTAATTTCGCCCATACCCATGTGCAGATTTCAGCGTCCAGTCCATGCCATGTCCTTTTTAGTGTATCCGGCAGCCGGTTGAACATCCATTCAGGGTCCATCGCCTACCCGGATTTCCGGGGCTTGAATTGTTCTGAGGATAGGTGCTTGCTTTTTCTATTAAAACGAATAGAACACAAAGAGAACATTATTTCAAGAAATGATGCTGAAAAAAAAAGCCCCTGCCGGGAACGGTCTCCCGGCAGGGGCTAATAATTCAAGAAACTGTATTAAAAGGTATAGCTGAGGCTGAGGCCGCATCCCCAGAGAATACCTTCATTGCCGAAGTGCACGCCCACGGTGTCCGGGGGAACGTCAAGACCAACCTGGGCGGCGCCTCCCTGGACAATCGGGCCGTAAACGTGGTTGAGTTCATTACTGTCACCGCGAACATTGCGAACCGAGGAACTTCTGACATGCTGGACTACGCCGTCCAGGTGCCACTTGTCGGTGATGTCCCAGCCAAAACCGAGGTTGTAAACGTTACGGTCGGTGTCGGGCCAGCCCAGGTCAAAGGTCTGGTTGGGCACCGGTGTGGGATCATAGGTATAACCGCTTCGAAGGGCAAAGCTATCAGTGAGCTTCCATTCCAGACCGATTTTATACTGGATCTCATTGTTCCAGTCGCGATCGTGATGAAAAGTCTGTCCGCTGGATATATTTTCCACCTGCTCGTCCAGGATGCCCCAGCGGGTCCAGGTCATGTCAAACTCAACGGAAAGATCCTTGGTGGCAAAATATCGAACACCTGCCTGAACACATTCGGGATGGTCATAATCCATGGTGACCTCACCGGTCTTTGTTCCGTTCATCAACACATCCCCTTTGAAATCGGCATCGGTCCGGCTTCGGTAGGTCAGTCCAAGGGAAACCTGATCAATGGGACGATACATGACGCCAACGTTGAAGGACCAATTGAAATCGTCTTCGGATTCAAGCGCCAGGTGAGTAGGATTCGGGCCCATCTGGGGATTTGGCGGATAGGTCTTGCCGGCATCGGAAATGGATTTACCAAGGCTGACACCAACTCCCACGGCAAGCTTGTCTGAAATCTTATACCCGAATGCAGGGGTCACCACCGTGCGGACAAACTTGGACTCCCAGGCGTAGAGGGCAGCGGGATTTTTAGTGTAGTCCTTGTCCCACTGAAGATGAAGGCCGTAGGGAGCGTAAGCGGCGATGCCGAAACTCCATTTATCGTTGATGGGCATGGCAAACCCCATGGTGGGATTGATAATGGGATCGCAGTCCGACTCAAAATCCTTGGGGCCGGTATTGAAGTTCTGACCGGGGTACTTCGAGGAGGTGAGCTTGAAATCGGTTATTTCCACCTTGGCATCATACACCATAACCCCGGTGGTCACCACCGGCTTCTTGATAAGGGTCAGACCGGCAGGGTTGTAGTACACAGCAAAAGGATCGTTGGCATGGGCTGCCACGGCTTCCCCCTGGGAGGTGGCGTTTGCGCCGACACCAAAGGTTTGGACAAGACCCGCATGGCTCTCGGATGCAGCGAGGAGAACAACTGTCAATAACAGAACTAACTTTTTCACCTTTCTACCTTCCTTTCTTTGTTAAACATTAATAATGCAGCAACATTGAAGATCTACGAAGTAAACAGCGTTATCTTCAACGGCACAACTATTCCTTATATAGCAATAAGACTTGATGGGGAGGAATACTATGCATAGCAATTCCTTCTGTCAACAAAAAAGCAACAATTGATCTAATTTTAGAATTACCGTTCTACCAGCGATCCATAACAGACTGATAAATCATACAAATAGGACATTTTTCATTCCCAAACCAGACCACGTCATCGACAAAATCAACACTGCTCCACTCCATGACTACCATTCACGAACTAGAAAAATAGTTCTCCGTGACAACCAGTGAACAGACGGTTTTTACCATGGGAGACGAAGTACGACGCCTGGCCTGCCGGACAGTTAAGGACATGAAGGCGGGAATGCCGATCAGTCGACATTCTTCGGAAATTCATTTTTTAGGGCGGGATTGGTTTCCCCAGGCTGACGTGCTGAATCGTTATAAAAGGATCGGGAATTGGGAAGGTTCAGGATTGGATTGCTGCCGGGGGAAGAGAACGATCTTTCCCCGGCAGCAAAACAGGTCACCCCGGACAGGGTGGGAAGGATCAGGAGTCGTACTTAACCGAGCTGAAGCCCATCAGTTTGTCCCAATTGTGCCTGGACTCGATGAACCGCACGGTGCCGGTCTTTCCGCGCATGCACATGGAATGGGTGACGGCGCCGGAGCCCGTATAATGGACGCCGGGAATAAAGGTGCCGCCGGAGATGCCGGTGGCGGCAAAATAGACATCATCGCTCTTGACCAGGGAATCCACCGTATGGGTCTGCTTAAGGTCCAGGCCAAACTCCATGACCGCCTTTTTCTCCGCTTCAAGCTGGGGATCGAAACTGGATAGCATCTCGCCGCCAAGGGCCTTGATGGCGCAGGCCGCAAGCACGCCCTCGGGGGTTCCGCCGGTGCCCATCATCAGGTCCACCTCGCAATCGGGATTTACCGCCATGAGGGCTCCTGCCACGTCCCCGTCCGTGTGCAGCTGGATCCGGGCCCCGGCGTCCCTGATATCCTTGATCAACCCCTGGTGCCGGGGCTTATCCAGAACAAAGACCACAAGATCGGTCACATCCTTGGACAGGGCCTCCGCGACCTTTGCGAGGTTATCACGGACCGGTGCGTCAAGATCGACCACCCCTTTTGCGGGCGCAGGCACCACCAGCTTTTTCATGTAATAGCTGGGACCGGGATCGAGCATGGCCCCGGCCGGGGCCGCACTGACCACGGCAATGGCGTTGGGCCGCCCCGTGGCCAGAAGGTTGGTTCCTTCAACAGGGTCCACGGCGATGTCCACCTTGAGGCCCTTGCCGCTGCCCAGCTTTTCTCCGTTGTAGAGCATGGGAGCGTTATCCTTCTCCCCCTCGCCGATGATGACGGTTCCGTCAATATCAAGAGCCTTGAACGATACGCGCATGGCCTCAACCGCCGCCTGGTCGCCGCTCTCCTTGTCCCCCTTGCCAAGCCATCGGGCCGACGAGAGCGCTGCGGCTTCGGTGGTTCGAACAAGGTCAAGGGCAAGATTTCTCTGTGGTGCTTCCATTATTATCTCCTTAAGTTTCATGGATGATCAAATCATTGAATTCACGCCATGAATACCATTTTTCAGCGCCCCTGGAAACCGTGTTTTTCAAACCGGAAAAAGATTTACCCCCTCAGCAAAACAGCCATGGCATGTTTCAGGGTATAGCGCCCCCGGGAGCCCCGGGGGATATGGGAACCAGAGGCGCTGCCGCGGATGCAGGCCCGGCCGTTAAGAGAAGCACTGCCGTTATCGGAGGCGCCGGCGGAACACAGCGGGGACGGCTTCATTGCCGCAGCTTCTTCAAGGGAGTGTTGTCCGGACATTTCGAACCGCCTTGCCATCATCACCGAAGCCCCGTAAAAAAGGGCAAGCCCGCCCAGGTTGGTCCAGGGCATGTAAGGATTGTCACTACCGGCCAGAAGAAGACCCGTTACCCATAGGATGCCCGCCACCATCAACACCAGCTGCTCTTGAACCGTTTTCTTTTTCTGTTGCATTGCGCATCTCCCGTTGTGAACTTTTTAACCTAATGATGAAAAAACTAAACAATACCCATAAATTTTTTTGACGACCGGTACTACCTGTACTCCCGGCAGCTCCATACCACCTTGCCGATGATCCTCACCCGCTCCATCTCGTCCGTCTGGAGATAGATGGGACTGTAATCCCGGTTGTCACTGCACAACACCAGTTTATAGGGATGTTTCTCGATCCGCTTCACAAGGATCGTCTCTTCCACGCCAACGGCATAAATCGCACCTGCAAGGATCTCGGTCTGGGACTGATCGATCAACACGGTGTCCCCTCCCCTGAGTTCCGGTTCCATGCTGTTGCCAAACACCTCCATGGCCACCATGGAATTCGCGGCCCCCTTGGTTGACAGCCACTTTGATTGAAACGAGAGGTAGCCGATCACATCCGACAGGGTATCAAAGGAGCCGCTGCCGGCCGACAGCCGGGCCATGACCTTGGGAATTTTCCTGAATTCCATATCCCGGGTGCTCTCCTGGTTGAGGAACACACTGCCAACCCCGCTTTCTATCCACACGGGATTGAGACCGAATTTTCGATAGAGTTTAACGATCCACTTGTCGGGAATCCGGTCTTTCTTTCGTGCGTGGGTGATGCCGGAGCGGTTGATGCCAAGGGCATCGGCAAGCTCTGTCTGGGAGCTTATGCCCGTCACTTCAAGAATTCTCTGTATCAAACCGTCAATTTTGTTCATCTCCGACTCCTTTATGGGTTACTCTGTTTTATTTTTTCCCACAACTGATGAAAAAGTGCAACATCTTTTTTTTGACTTTTTAAGAACACTCAGGTATGAACATAAACCATGCTTGGGAAAAAGAAAAAAAAGGAAACAAAGTCGGACAAGGCCCCTGAAGCGAAAAAAACCGCCAGGGGAAAAAAGAAAGCAGCGGACGAGGCACCGAAGGCACCGGCAAAGCCGAAAAAGAAGTCCCGGTTCTCCGTAAAAAAGGCTTTTCTTATTGTAACCCTGCTCGCGGTCCTGGCATCGGCCGGATTCGCCGGCTACAGCCTTTTCTTTAAAAAGGAGACGGGCAGGATCTATACTGCCCGGGCCCTGCCCCATGTCACCCTGCCCCAGGAGATGGTAAAATTCAGCTTTGATAAACTTCCCGATTTCTATGACACCCTGGTGCTGTTTAACAGGGAGATCGCCCTTCTGGACGGGGAGATCCAGCGGATAGAGACCATCGGCGCCACCTATCCGGACCAGTCGGGCATAGCGAACAAGGAAAAGAAGATCTGGCAGGATGCACGGAAAAAGTGCGTTCAAAACTTTGCCAAGATCGAGAAAAGCGTCAAGGCCCTCTATGTCACCTTCCAGGTCAACCCGGAATCGGGGCTGGCCAGGCTGGAAGAGGAGAAGGCTGAACTTACCGCCGGAGCCAACGAGGCCCTGGAACCTGTGATTGCGCTTACGGAACGGATAAAGGCTACCCGGGAGGAGGTTCCCCAAGGGTTGGTCAAGGGTACCATCCACAAGCTTAAGAAAAAATTTATGTAATCACTAAACGGGGTCAGGCTTTCCTTATTGGCCATTTTATTCGTTAGCCATAGAATAAGACAATAAGAAAAGCCTGACCCCGCTTGCATGAGAAAAGCCTGACCCCCGTTATACTTGCCGGAGCCGTTCAGTAATCCGGTTCACCATGGCGGTTCTTGCCTCATCCCTCCGCCTGCCGGTTCCGGCCAGGGTTTTCTTGAAGAACTCGTTGCAGATCTTTTTGGTTTCTTTGTCCCAGGCCTGTATCACCCCGGCGTCTTTTGCCTCCCCCTTGTCATGGTCATTGTAATCCCTGCGGCCGTGGGCCCAGTTGATCACCGAAGAGTAAAAGAGAAAGGCCCTGTCCAGGAGAACATACATGAACTGGGCATTCGGGGCCGGCCGGACAATGATCTGATCCTTGCCAAGCCGGACCCCCTTCAGCTTTAGTCCCGCGATGCGGCTGCCCCCCAGGATGGCGGCGGCGGCACCGGCGACCCCGCCCAGGGTGGAAAAGATGCCAAAGGTCAGCCCCGCGGCCGCCGTGTCCACGATCGCCCCGGCCCCGGCCCCGGCAACACCGGCAGCCACGGCCACCTCCTTCGGGCTGAGACCGAGAAACTTCCAGGTGGTTTCACTGAAGAGGTCTTCGTTGAGGAGGGAATTCCGGGGCAGCTTCACATTAAAAATGTTGTGTTTAAATAGCCGCCGGATGTCGGCATGGGCATTGTTCTCGATCCCTTTGACCTTGTTGAGGAACTTTTTTTCCAGTTCAGCCCTGAGCGCTTTGGGGTCCGCCCCCTCCCCAAGGGTTCCTTCGCTTGTGGCGCCCAGGATCTCCTCGACCATGGTGACAATGATCAGGGAGGTATGCTCCATGCGGTGCCCCCAGTTCCGCTTAAACGCATGGATCACCCGGGTAAGGGCCTCCTGCCAGTCCTGGTCCACGCTCTTCAGGCACTCCAGGAGCTCGATCCGTTCCCTGTAGGTGGCCCGGTGGGCATTGAATTCCCGGATGCTGTTGAAGGTGCGGCGGAACTCGTTCTTCCAGGCGTCAAGATAGAGGGTGTCATCCTCCTTGCAGTTGATGATGGACATGCGGGGACGGCCGGTGAGCCTCAGGATCTCCATCTCGGCCCTGTCATCCCCCCTCACGGGCCGTGAGCCGTCAACCACATAGATGATGCCGGCCCCCCGGGCCACCGGGCTTAGAAGCTCGCACTCGTCCCGGAAGGAAGGGTCATCCCTGTGGGCCTCGATAAAGGCCTCCACCATCCCGTCCTGGGAACCTTTGTAGTTCTCGAACCAGCGAAGGGTCTGTTTCGGGTTCTGGAATCCCGGGGTGTCGGTGAACCGGATCACCTCGGTCCTGTCTATGGTCACGGGAAAGGTCTGGCAGTGGACCGTCTCCCCGGGATAGGGGCCGATCCTGACCCTGTCGTTTTCCGCCAGGGTCGATACCACCGAGGATTTCCCCTCGTTGGGATGCCCCAGGATGGCAAATTCGGGAACGTCTTTTACACTCATTGTTTCACCAAGGTTTCAACATGTACCAGGGGATCTCCCAGGCTGTTTATCTTCATGTTCCAGATCTCCCTGTCCCGGGGATCTGTCGCTGTAAATATGGTATCGGGTCCGGGCTTCCCGATGAGGACCACCACCAGGGGCATGGTCCGGCTGACACGTCTGATACGGGCAATGAAATCGAGGATCTCCCGGATGGGGGGAAGCCAGGCCTCCTGGAGCAGAAGAACCCCTGAAACAGGCGCCTCCGGTTCAGGACCGGAAGGGTCGAGAACAGCGCCCATGGCCTCGATCTCCCGGTTGAAGTCAAGGCCGATCCGCATGATATCTCCAACATAACAGTTCATGGATTGCCGCACAATTGTTTTGAACCCGTCCCCATGGCAGGCGTCGTCATGGATGTCGTCGTGGACCAGGGCAAGAAAACGGTCCGGGAGCTCCTCTGCCGGTGTCTCCCGGGGTTCCGCAGGTTCCCTGGACTCCGGGACCTCCGCCTGGGGGGTGAGGGGTTCCGTGGATACGATGGGGGTCACAAGCCGGTTCACAAGCTTTTTCAGCTCCCAGCGGTCAAAGTTAAGGCCCTTGAGCGCCCGGTCCCGGGCCACGGCTCCCGTGATAAAAAGGGCCAGCCGGGGCAAAAGACCGTAAAACACCACGCTGAGGCAGAGGAACGGCCACCAGGAGACAAGATCCTGTGTAGCCAGGTTGTAGATCCCGTCCTTGAGAATCAGGCGGGTCCCCTCAACCTGGGCAAGGGATGGATACCCGATCCCCTCCGGGAACAGCCAGGACCAGGGAAGGGCCACAATCGAGGCTGTTTTAAACACAACCCCATGGCCCAAGGCCAGGGTGGATTGCCACCCAAAGGCCGTGTCAAAAAACGCGACCCTGCCAAGGGTTGTTCCGATCACCCCGAGGTTGAATCCCACCCCAAAGAGCTGCATCAGGATGAACAGGGGCCAGAAAAAAAGGAGGCCGTAGGTTTTCCGGGACCTGCGCATCACCCCCAGGGCTGAAGCCAATGCCCCCTGCTTTTCCGCAGAAAGCCGGTTCATGGCCCGCTGGTGAAGGCCCTTCATGGCCCGTTCCACCAGGAGGGAGAGAAGCGGATAGAACCCGAACCCCGACCCTTTGCCGGGCCGGGCCGCAAATGATATGAGATATCCCAGGGTGATGACCAGCAGCAGGGTCTGGGGCACCAGGGCAAGGCCCAAAAAGTAGCTGATGTTCAAGGGCAGCCGGCCGGTATAGGAGAAGAGCGACAGGCTCAGCACAAGGCCCATGCCAATGCCACCAAGGAAAAACGCCGTGCGCAGCAGCCGGAACCCCTCGTCACAGAGCTTTCCCGGGAAGACGCCGTTTTGTTTGCGCATCAAGGAAAGCCAGAGCCTGACAAGGGCGCCACGGGATTCCCCCGGGGGTTCTTCAGTATCAGCCGGGGCGGACGGACGGGACGCCGCATGGCTCAGATAGAGCTCCCTGTCCCGCTCTTGAAGGAGATCCTCCTCCCCGCACCTTTTGTCCTGCTCCAGGAGATACTCAAGGTCGATGATATCCCCCAGGGTCCACTTCTTGTTCATACTATAATATCCATGTTTATAATCAATAAAACCTGTAACGAAAAAATGAAATCAACTTACAGCGCAACCGAGGTTTCGTCAAGGCCCGCCGCCTTCTTTGGAACCAGGCCCGGGCGCGGCCCAAAAAAATCTTGTAAAAAAATACTGACAAACCATGAAAAATCTGAAATAAGATCTAACTTGACAACGCTTATTCATTCATACTTTTTAGGACATACAGGGTATCCCCATGAACGACTATGTCAATATCTCATCCTGGCTGAAACGGAGCGCCGAGATCTACCCTTTCAAGAGGGCCGTTGTCTATCCTGATTCAAGGGACAGCAAAGGCCGGGTTCTTTACAGTCAGCTCAACTTTCGTCAACTTGAAAAGCAGAGCGACCGCCTCGCATTCGGCCTTGAAAAGGCCGGAATCACCCGGGGCACACGGACCATCCTCATGGTTCCCCCGGGCATGGACTTTTTCATCCTCATCTTTGCCATGTTCAAGGTGGGCGCGGTGCCTGTGGTTGTCGATCCCGGCATGGGAATCGACCGCATGCTCTCCTGCTTTGAGCAGGGACAGCCGGAGGCCTTTATCGGCATTGAAAAGGCCCACCTGCTAAGAAAACTCAAACCCGGTTTTTTCAAAACGGTCAAAACCTGGATCACCGTGGGAAGACGGTGGTTCTGGGGCGGCTACACCATGGACCAGCTCATAATCGATACGGACGAGCCCTTTCCCGTCGCCCGCACCACGAGCGATGAAAACGCAGCCATCCTCTTTACCACCGGAAGCACCGGCCCTGCCAAGGGCGTGGTCTATACCCACGGCAACTTCAATGCCCAGCTCACCCAGATCCAGGAGCACTTCAGGATCGAACCCGACGAAATAGACCTTCCCACCTTTCCGTTGTTCGCCCTGTTTGACCCGGCCCTGGGCATGACCGCCGTGATCCCGGACATGGACCCGACAAAGCCCGCCTTTGTCAACCCGGAGCGCATCATCGAGGCCATCGAAAACCACGGAGTCACCAACATGTTTGCCTCCCCTGCCCTGTTGAACCGGGTCGGAAAATACGGCAAGGAAAATAATATCAAGCTTCCCTCACTCCGAAGGGTGATCTCTGCCGGCGCACCCGTGACCCCGGCCAACATCGAGCAGTTCTCAACCATGCTCTCCGACACGGCCGAGATCCACACCCCGTACGGCGCAACCGAGTCCGTCCCCATCCTCTCCATCGGAAGCCACGAAATCCTGGAAGAGACACGGCCCCTTTCCGAGCAGGGGTACGGCATGTGCATCGGCAGGCCCATCTGCGACACCCAGGTGGCCGTCATCAGGCTGAGCGACGACCCCATCAAGCGCTTTACCCAGGGTCTGGAGGTGGGGGAGAACGAGGTTGGGGAGATCATTGCCAAGGCCCCCCTTGTGACTCGGCACTACTATGACAATCCCGAAGAGGACCTGCTTGCGAAGATTGAAGACGGTGACGGTTTCTGGCACCGGATGGGCGACCTGGGCTGGCAGGACACCAAGGGCAGAATCTGGTTTTGCGGCAGAAAGAGCCACCGGGTGGTGAGCGGCAGCAAAAACCTCTATACCATCCCCTGCGAGGCGATCTTCAACAACCACGAGTCCGTGTTTCGAAGCGCCCTGGTGGGAGTGGGTCCGAAGGATATGCAGACCCCGGTGATCTGCATCGAAACGGTTCCCAAGGTGAACAACAAAAAAAGGCTGATCCGGGAACTTCAGGAGCTTGCGGCGTCAAACGACCTGACAAAGAACATCGAGCATGTCCTGATCCACCCCTCTTTTCCCGTGGATATCCGGCACAACGCCAAGATATTCAGGGAGGAACTCAGGGTGTGGGCCGCAAAGAAACTCGGGTTCTAAACGGATATTTTGGCTTATAATACCGGGGATTGGCTTGACTTGATATATCGAGGCCAAGCTTATAATACCGGGCTTAACATACCGGATATATCGGGGTCAGGCTTATAATACCGGGGTCAGACTTAGCTTATTGATGGAATGGCTCATTTCTTTGAGTTTTGTCACAATAAGCTAAGTCTGACCCCTAAGGCATCGTCTGACCCCTGATGCATATACCCCCTAAGGGTGTGCCCCATTAGTTTTAATCGGGCAATAGATCGTAAAAGTAGAGCATGGCGTCCGACCGGGTCACGATACCGATGATCCTGCCGTCTTCCATGACCGGCACCCGGCCGATGTCGTGCTTGATCATCAGCCTTGCCGCATCGATGGCGCACCGGTCCGGGGGAATGGTAACCACATCCCGGCTCATGAAGGCCTTGACCGGGGACTGCATGTGGTTGGCCTTTCTGATTTTCCTGAAATCCCGCCTGGAGATCACCCCGATGAGCTTGTCATCGTCGTCCACCACGGGAAGCCCCGTGCATCCGAGATCCCTCAGGATCATGGCGACCTCCTCCACCGGGGTGGCATGGTTCACCGTGGTGACGGGGTAGGACATGATGTCGCTGAGCATCACCGAAGTCTGCTGGTTCCCCTTGATCATCTCCTCGATCATCTCCTGGATGACATCGGGATTGGTCTTTTTCAGCAGTGCGGAGCCCGCGCCCGGGTGTCCGCCGCCCCCCATGCTCCGCATGATGACCCCCATGTTGAGCTCATCCACGTTGCTCCTGCCGATCACCATGCACCGGTCCCGCCCCGAGTCCCTGAAGATACCGAAGGCGGCGTCCACATTTACGATTTCCCGGTACATCTGCACCACCATGGAAAGGTTCTGGACATGGCCGTCCACCTCCATCACGCTGATGCTCACGCTGAAGTTGGCGATCTCCCTTCGCTCGGCGTTCTGGATCATCTCGAACAGAATGGTCTTCTGCTTCCTGCCGTAGGCCTGGCGCAAAAAGGTTGACAGGATATTCAGGTCCGCCTTTCTCTCCAGAAGATAGGCGGCGGCCCTGGCATCTTCGGCAAGGGTGGATGGAAAACTAAGATTTCCCGTGTCCTCGTAGAGCCCCATCAGGAAAAGGGTGGCCTGGATGGGTGTCAGGATCTTTCGCTGCCTTGAAAGCTCCCGGGTCATGAGGGTGATGGTGGAGCCGATCTCCTCCCTCACCTCCTCGTCCGCTTCGATGTCCCCCTTGACATGGTGGTCCCATAGTATGATGTTCAGATCGTCCCGGTGCCTGAGCACATCCATTCCCTCCAGCCTTGACCAGGAGTTGGTGTCCACAACGATGAGGGTGTCCACATCGTCCAGGTCGATCTCCTTTACCGTGTAAAAATCAAACAGATCCTTATGGATGGAAAGGAATGCCTTGAGGTTGGGATTGATGGACATGGGCAGCACGGGCCGGGACCCGGGATAAATCAGGGTGGCGGCCACCAGGCAAGCAAGCGCGTCAAAATCGGTTCCCTTGTGAGTCGTTACGATCTTCATATTTCTTTGTTCTCCTCCCCGTCATCAATTACCGGTTCCACATAATCCAGCATTTTACGCTCTGTTCCGTCATCGTATCCAAGTGCGTTCACCGTTTGTCCCGCCATGGCGCGCTTGTACTCGAGCTTAAGCTCATATTTCCGGATCTCGGCCTGGGCCTCCATGCTCTTATGGGCAAGCTTGTACTTCATGTACATGAACCAGGCAAACAGGGAGAATACGGCTATCACCAGGCCCAGGAAAAACCATTTGAAATCAACGATGGTTTCCATGCCTGTACGGGCAATGAAGGAGACAAGGTTCGGCAGGACCCAGTAGAGGAACACGGCGGCAAAGACGAGGAACCCGATGATGAAGATGTTGAACTTGCTGATGCGGAAAAAGAAATTATCGACCTTGTTCCCATCGCCCTCCGGGATCTTGCCCGACCCCTCACCGGGTTCGTCGTTCCCCCGGATAAAGGTCATCACCGCCTTCAGTATAAATCCGAGGAGGAGCACCAGGCCCACGGGAAGCCCCACGGCCGCCGAGAACCAGGCCCTGAACGGAAAGGGAATGTCCTTGGAAACAAGCTTCACCCGATATTTTTCAAGGGGACCGAAGGTGTTTTCAAAATAATATTTATTAAAATTGGTCATGGTTGATCCCTTGACTTCGTACACGACCTCATTGGAATCATTCATCACCTGCATATAAGATTGATGCCCCGACCGCATGGTGGCAAGGACAAAAACTTCAAGTTCCACAACAAAAAAGGCAACTATTATAATCACCAGCAGCAGCTTATGCTCCCGGAGATGGTCTGACCAGCTTTTAACACCCATTGACTATTCTTTTCCCCTTATATAAATTAGGTAAAAATCCAATTTTAAAAAACCATAGCAGTATAATCATTGTTGTTTGAAACATCAATATTTTAATGAAACCTGGGTGTTTATCCCCAAAAAACGGGTTCCGGGTATAAAACAGCCACCATATTTTTGGTTTACCTTAAGCCTTAAATATATTATGAACAGCCTTTTGAATTAAGAATCAGGAGCTTGAAACGTATGGACAAACTGATCATCAGCGTCCTTGGAAAGGACAGGCCGGGGATCGTCGCGGCAATCTCAAAAAGCCTCTACAATTTAGACTGCAACCTTGAAAACGTCAACCAGGTGATCCTCCAGGACCAGTTTGCCGGGATCTTCATCGTACTCCCCCCAAAGGATCTCGGCATCGAGACCGTCAAACAGACCCTTATAAAGGATTCGGCCGGTACAGGCCTTCACATCCATGTGGATGTGGCGGACACGGACCAGGCCGGGGACCAGGCCGGTGAAGGCGAGGATTTCGTCATCACCACCATCGGCCCCGACCAGAAGGGCCTTGTGGCAAGATTCACCAAAATCATTTCCGACGCCAATGTCAATATCTCCAACCTCCGGGCGGTGTTCGAGGGCGGCGACACCCCGGAGGCCAACGTCATGGTCTACGAGGTCTACATCACCCAGGATACGGACCAGAAGGCGCTCTTCTCCGCCCTCAGGGACAAAGCCACCGAGCTGGGGCTGGACATCAGCATCCAGCACAAGAACATCTTCCAAGCCATCAACAAAATTTAGGACGGGATACGAGCCATGTTTAACGAAAAAGAAATTCTTTCCACCATTGAAATGGTAAGAAGCGAACACCTGGATGTCCGGGCGGTCACCCTCGGCGTCAACCTGTTTGATTGTGTCAGCCACGATCTCAAGGTGTTCAAGCAGAAGATCAGGGAAAAAATCGTCTCAAAGGCCGAAAACCTTGTGTCCGTCTGCGACACGGTGGGCGAGAAATACGGCATCGAGGTGGTCAACAAGCGAATTTCCACAAGCCCCATCGCCTTGGTGGGCGCTCCGTTCAACGCCGACCAGATGGTGGAGATCGCCCATTGCCTCAACGACATTGCCAAAGAGGTGAACATCGATTTCATGGGCGGCTTTTCCGCCCTGGTGGAAAAGGGTATCGCCCCGGGCGACCGGGCCCTCATGGATGCCCTGCCCCGGGCCCTTGCCGAGACCCAGCGCATCTGCGCCTCGGTGAACGTCGCCACCACAAGAAGCGGCATCAACATGGACGCCGTCCTTGACATGTCCAAGGCCATCAAAAAGGCCGCAGCCCTCACCGCCGACGATGACGGCCTTGCCTGCGCAAAGCTGTGCGTGTTTGCCAACATCCCCCAGGACATGCCCTTCATGGCGGGCGCTTACCTCGGCGTCGGCGTGGCGGATTCCGTGATCAACGTGGGCGTCAGCGGCCCGGGCGTGGTCAAGAGCGCCATTGAGCGGGCCATCGAAGCAACCCCGGACATGACCCTTGGCAAGATCGCAGAGGTCATCAAGAACACGGCCTGCAAGGTAACCCGTGTGGGCGAGCTCATCGGCCGGGAAGTCGCGGACAACCTCGACACCCGGTTCGGAGTCGTGGACCTCTCCCTTGCCCCCACCCCCACGGTGGGCGACAGCATCGGTGAGATCTTCCAGGCCCTGGGACTGACCAGCATCGGCGTACCCGGCTCAACAGCCGCCCTTGCCATGCTCAACGACGCGGTCAAAAAAGGCGGGGCCTTTGCAAGCTCCCATGTGGGCGGCCTGAGCGGCGCTTTCATCCCCGTGAGCGAGGATCTCAACATTGCGGAAGCCGCTGAAAAAGGCTATCTGACCATCGAGAAACTCGAGGCCATGACCTGTGTCTGCTCGGTCGGGCTTGACATGGTGCCCATCCCCGGCGACATCTCCGAAGAGACCCTGGCAGGCATCATTGCCGACGAGATGGCCATCGGCATGATCAACAACAAGACCACGGCCACCCGTCTCATTCCCGTTCCCGGCAAAAAAGCCGGAGAGAGCGTCTTCTTTGGCGGACTCCTGGGCGAGGCCAAGATCATGAACGTGCCCCACGCAACCATTACGGACTCATTTGTGACCCACGGCGGCCGCATCCCGGCCCCCATCCACAGCATGAAGAATTAGTGGTTGTAAAACAGTAACGTGGATAAAAAGCTTAACCTCAAAATTGTTGCGGCCCTCACCCTGGTCCATTTTACAGGCGACTTCTACAGTTCGTTCACAAGCCCGTTGCTTCCGGTCTATGTGGACAAACTCGCCCTGTCAATGGCCCAGGTAGGGCTCTTGACCGGCGTGATCCGGTTGCTCGCTTTTGTGGTCCAGCCCTGCGTGGGGTATCTTGCCGACCGGTACCAGACCCGGGGCTTCATCCTGTGGGGCGTGTTCCTGACGGTCACCTGCATCCCGTTTTCAGGCGTCGCCCCCAGCTTCAGCCTGCTGCTCCTGGCCCTTGCCGCAGGATCAATAGGATCGTCCATGTTCCACCCGTCGGTGACGGGCATGCTCCCCCTCTACTCCGGTTCCAGACAGGGATTGTGCATGTCCATCTTCAACACGGGCGGCACATTTTCCTTTGCCATCGGCCCGGTCTTCATCTCCTGGTTTGTGGGACGCTTCGGCCTGGAAGCCATGCCCTACACCATTGTTTTTGGATTTATCAGCATCCTGTTCTGCCTCAAGGCCATACCCATGCCCGTGAGCGAAGGCTTCAAGAACTCAGGCTTCTGGGGCTCCCTCAAGGAAACCCTCGGGGACGTGTGGAAACCAATCGCCATGATCTGGATCGTCATGGTGCTCAGGGCCGTTGCAGGACAGTCCTTCATCACCTTCATGCCGGTCCACCTGGCAAAGATCGGACACAACCTCATCTCCGTGGGATTCATCGTCTCCCTGTTTATCCTGGCCGGCACCATGAGCGGCCTGATCTCGGGCGCCCTGTCGGACAAAATCGGGTTCAAGCGGATATTCGCCGTCACCCATCTCCTCATGACCCCGGCTCTGCTGCTCTACCTCTATCTTCCGGGCTCCTGGGTCTACCTGGGCGCGTTCCTCGGCGGCTTCTTCGCCCTGGCAACCATGCCCCTGGGCGTTCTCATGGCCCAGCGCCTCGCCCCAAAAGGAAGATCCATGGTCTCAAGCCTCATGATGGGACTTGCCTACGGCCTGGGCGGCCTTGTCTCACCCGTGGTGGGAAAGCTTGCCGATATATACTCCATCGAGACCGTGCTGTTCTGGACTGCCTTTGTGCCCCTGCTCACCCTGATACCCATCATTAATTTCCCCAGGGTTGGCAAGGACGCCTGATTCCATGGGCTTTGGGCGATCTTCAAAGAATACCCCTGCTCATTCTGAGGGATTTTGTTTGTCTGTAACACCGATTTGTAATTTTTCAATTAAATCGGTTTTATTTGGATCATTTTGGAGTTATCCGGAAAACTGTTTATCATTCAATATGGAATTTTATCCTGTTAGAAAACTGGGTCACATGCTTCAAAATCGATTGTCAAATCATGTCAGATTTGATAGCGAATGGGTGGTATCCGACAATTTGATAGTCGGGAGGATGAACAGAAAAAAAACTGCTCACCCTCTTGTTCTATTTTATAAATAAAAGGATTTATAGATGAGCCAATACTTCATTAGCTATACAAATTCTGACCAGCCTTGGGCCGAATGGATTGCATGGCAAATCGAAGAGGAAGGGCACAAGGCTGTAATTCAAGCGTGGGATTTCTCACCTGGATCAAATTTTGTATTAAAGATGCAGGAGGCGTGTACATCCTCTGATGCTACTATTGTGGTCCTTTCAAAAGAATATTTAAAAAAAGGATTTCCAGCATCGGAATGGGCTGCAGCTTTCGTCCAGGACCCAACTGGTAAAAAAAGGGTTCTTATGCCAATTAGGGTAGATAACGTAAAACCCAATGGTTTGTTGTCTACAATTGTGTATATTGATCTATTCAATGAAATTGATGGAAAAAATGCCAGAAATAAGCTGCTTAAAGGGATTCTGAAAGGAAGAGGTAAACCCATGGAAGCTCCTACTTTCCCGAAAAGTTCGGAAAAAAACAATGTCCCTTGTTTTCCGGGTGTTCCTGAAAATAAAAATGATCGACTTGATGGGTCTCAGGAAGAAACGGAAATTGAAATAAGAATCAATCAGGATTTTAGTAAATTCTCTCCATTTGAGCAGGAGAAAATACTGAAGGCTGTTCAGGAACTACTACACATTGATTACGACATAAAAGTTACCAAAGTCAAACGTGGAAGCGTTTTATTGACTGTTAAGCTCCGTAGAAAAGATGCACTTCAACTGTATATTTTAAACTTTATTGGGAAGCTTGGAAAACTTAATTCATATGGGGTGACAAATGTATATCTCAAGGATTTAGATCAAATGAAAATAGATGACATTATTGAGGAATATAATGAATTGCAGGAACACCCTCCCATTGCAGGGAATTTAGAAAGAGGTAAAATTGTTTTTATTGATCAGGGTGCAAATTATGGGATTATTCGCAGGTCTTTAGGTGGATATTTAAAATTCTCAATGCCAAAGCATGAGGGTTCTATTGGGTTGGGTAAAAGAGTGTCCATTAATTGGGATCAGTATAAATCTGATGATTTTTTTCTAAGATGAAATTTCACAATAGTGCCTATGCTTGCTTCATATCCTTGTAGGATCAAGCTAACAGATTGAAAATATAAAATAATACCTTGAAAAACACCTCTAAAAAAAACTTAGGATAACGCTTGCGCCTCAAAAAACAGCACTTTAAGAATTGAATATGGATTTCAATAAGCCAAATGAACCGGACAAGCCGGTTATTTGGAAACGTTCGGCTATAGTTCAATAGGTCGAGATGGTTCACGAGACTGCGCTCACTACATCGAACTCGAAAAACAAGACAAATAATATTCGGAGAACTATGGACCCTGAAACAAAAGACATTTTATCTCAATTAGACAATCTCTTGGCCGCAAACAATCAGTCGTGGCTATTCGGCGCGGGTATTAGTCTTGATGCTGGCATTCCACTGATGTGGCCTCTGACCGATCGTGTATTATCGAGAGCAAAAACAGATGGTGAGCCGAATGACATCAAAATCCTTGAGTTCATAAAAGGTCAGCTTACTGACAACTCGCACATAGAGCATATTCTGAGTCAACTCGGTGACCATCGTTCGATCGCCGATCGATCGAAGGACAAAGTTGCCACATTTGGTGACGTAACTCTCTCTGTGGATGATCTTGATACGCTTCATCAAAGAATTTTGAGATGGATAGCTGAAACAATTCGATGGGGATACAGGCCAGCAACTCAGGATGGCTCTCCAGAGGAGGTCGGGACGCATGAGAACCGGATTGTCACTATCGAAAAACACTCATCATTCGTTTCCGCTCTCTTTAATCGAAGTCAAGCAGGAATCGCAGAACGCCGTGGAGCAGTCAGACTGTTTACCACTAACTATGACTCTCTCCTTGAAGATGCGTTAGCCCTAGGCGGTTTCTCTTATTGGGACGGTTTTTCAGGCGGAGCGGTTGCATATCGCAGCCATCGTTACGGTGACGATGAACCGAACTTAAGATATCGAGCCTATGTAATAAAGCTCCACGGGTCTATAGACTGGCACTTGGGGGAAGATGATCGAGTCTGGCGTGTCCGGGACGGCGATCTCTATCCGAAGAAGATTTCACGGGTCCTCATCTACCCGCAATCAATAAAATACCTCGCGACTCAACGGGATCCTTTCGCTGCTCAATTTGATTTGCTTCGTCGATCGCTTGGTGCGCGTGAAGAAAATATTCTCGTAACCTGTGGATACAGCTTTGGAGATGAGCACATTAACCAAGAGATAGAACTGGCGCTTCAACGCCCAGAAAATAAAACGACAGTCCTCGCCTTCGCTTCAGAACTAAATCCGACTCTCGAAAAGTGGCGCTCTGGACCGTGGGGGAAACGGATTTATGTCATTTCGGGAGAAGGTTTGTATGTCGGCAGTGAAGGGCCTTATGCTCCACCTATTGCCGAGACAAAACGAGATTGGTGGACATTTGGTGGCGTTACCAAAATGTTGATCGGTGGATCGGAGGCCAGCGCGCTATGAATACATTTGATCTTATTTCAGACCTCAAGATCGGGCATATCGTTGAGGTATCTGGGACAACTATTCGAGTAGAGCTATCGGGAGATGTCACGGAGCTTACCAGGACTTACGAGGGACGGGTCTATCCAATTGGGCAGATCGGCAGTATTGTAAAAGTTCATTTCGGAAGACGCCTTGTGTTCGGATTTGTAACTCTGCTGCGAATGCGCTCCGAAGAACTCCTTGAAATCGTAAAGCCTATCCCGCCCGATGCTGACCAGCGGCTCATGGAAGTTGAGTTGTTTGCAGAAGGTGTGTGGAACGCTGCTGATCAAAAGCTACGGTTCGTTCGGGGCGTTGCGACCTATCCGTTACCCCGCCAGAGCGTGCATTTGCTGACTCGTGAAGAGGCAACGCAAATTTATTCAGCCGCCGAAGGGCAACAGAAAGCTGGCGAACACAGCCCCCTCGTTCCATTCGCACATTACGTCGGTGCAGACAATGCCGTCTGTCGGGCAAACGTGGACAAAATGTTGGGCATGCATTGCGCGGTGCTCGGTTCAACAGGTTCGGGAAAGTCTGGTGCTGTTGCCGCTTTGCTTCACAGCATGCTGGGTCATGCACCAAAGCCAGAAGCAAATTGTCATCCAAGAATTCTTGTTCTTGATCCCCATGGTGAATACGGCCAGGCGTTCAAAGAACGCGCCATCGTATATCGTGCCTACGATCCGCTTGGAAATGAACAAACAACAGGGACTTCGATTAGCCTTCCCTACTGGCTTATGTCGGCGGATGAATTTAGGCGGCTTGTGATCGGCAAAACAGAGCATGAGGCAACTTCGCAAAATAACGTTATTTACAAAGCTTTGACCCATGCACGAATGGTGGCAGCCGGTTTGGTTGATCCTGCTCCGGAGACTTATGACGTACCTATACCATCCGACGGCAAAGAACCTGATGCTCCCCGCCCGAAAGCGGGTGTTGATTTGGAGCAATTGATCGAATTTGATCGAGACAAGCCTCGCTGTTTCAGTTTGGAAGAAGTTAAAAATCACATCGAGTTTCTTCAAGCGGCTCGACTGAAGAAAGGAACGCAGAATACGGAGAGAGTGCCTCCCGGCGAATTCGGGAAAGACTTCAAATCGATTTTGGACAAGTTATCGATCCTCCGTCGTGACCCGAGAATTCAGTTTATGATGCAGGAGTGGACTGCTGAAAGCCCATCATTGGAAGATATTATTTCCCAGTTGGTCGGTCAGATCCAAGATGAAGGAGGTTCCGATCAGGACATTCGAATTCTTGATATTTCGGGCCTTCCGAATGAAGTTGCCGGTCCTCTTGCTGCCATGCTGGCCCGTTTATTGTTCCAATACAAAGTTTACCAAACAACGGATGAAAGAAAGCGAGATCCAGTAGTTCTTGTTTGTGAAGAAGCTCACCGATATGTCCCAGACCGAGGCGAGGCTGAGTATGCAGCGGCGCAAACCGCCATCCGAAGAATAGCTCGAGAAGGGAGGAAATATGGTATCGGTCTAATGCTCGTTAGTCAGAGGCCAGCCGATGTAGAAAGCACTGTGATCTCTCAATGTGGTACGTGGCTCGTCCTGAGGCTTACGAATGCAGCCGATCAACAACATGTGGCCCGCTTCTTACCTGATGGTTTATCCGGAATGACGAAGGCGCTGCCGAATCTCGCCCAGCAAGAGGCTATCTTTGTCGGCGAAGGTGCCTCAATGCCAGCGAAAGTTCGCATTCGTGATCTTGCAGAAGATCAACTTCCCAAGTCAGAAACTGCGAAGTTCGCGAAGGGCTGGACTCTTGAGCGCCTATCCTTAACAGAAATTGCAGAGGTCGCTAAGCGAATGGCCGGAGAATACAACGATAGCTAAGTCCCTTAATCTGTGTGCTCTTGGTGATGGCTTAGAACCAGAGAAAGAGCCGAACCTGTAAATTCAGCGGACACAAAAAGCCGTGCCGCTGATTAAATCGTTATGAAAGTGTCAATATGAATAAATTTATGAAAAATATAGTTGGAATTATTAATTATTACAACCCGTCTGATGTTTTAAATAAAAATAGAAAATCTATTTTAAACAGTTACAAGCAAGTCATGAGTACTAACGCTAATTATGAGTGTTTCTCAAGTGGCTGTAGTGCTGAACCCATCAATTCTCATGAGATTTCAAAAGATTTATTTCTAAAGCCATTAGCATGTAAAAATAACAAAGTTCTTATGTTTGATAAGGATTTTGCGAATAATATTAATCAATATAAATTGAAAGAAATCGATATAAAGTCTGCTACTTGTTTCCCCGGTTTTTGTTATGAACATGATGTTTCAATTTTTAGTGATATAGAGAATAAAAATTTTGCTCTTAACGACGACTTTGTAAATAAACAATCATTTAGAGTTTTAGCAAAGGAAATATATATCCAGAAACAGCAATCCTTTTTGTATAAAGAGAAACTTCTAAATGGAAACTATTCATTTATAGAAAGAATAGTCTTAAAACGCCTTATTTTTTTACACAATAAAAAAATAAGGCTATACAAAAAAACTTTAAAAAAACTTGAAAACTTAATAAACACCAATAAGTCATTGTATTACATCGTTTATGATTTAGAACCAAAAGGTATAGCTTTTTCTAAAATGATGTACACTCATTTTCGTGATCGTTATATATTTAGACATAATTTTCATATGTTTATTAATATATTCAATGTTGATGATGAAACAAAGTGTATTTTATCAGTTTTTAATGATGAAGCATCAAGAGAGATAATAAAACAATATTTGATTAAGCAAGGTGTTGGTAATTTCAGCCTTAATCGATTTATATTACAAAATAAAGAACGACTAGTTTTTTCAAAAAAATACTACGATTCATTATCTTATGTAGATCAATTAGAATTGAAAGATGATAACAACAGAATAGGAAATGGTTTTTTTCCAAATTTATTAGAATAATTCTTAACCCCATAATGCAGGGGACGCAAAAAGCCACGCCCCTGATTACAGCGTTGAACTATCGATAAGACGCTATTGATTATTTATTATCGCACCACATTATTAAAATAAAGGTGGATCATTTCAATGTCTGATTATTTTTTCAAAATGGAAGGCCATTCATTTGATAAAGGTTTACCTATAGATATTGTAGCTAATAGCCTCGCTGGGCTTCAAAATGTTTTTGATGGATCATATAAAGCTATTACAGGGAAAAGTAAGATTTCTAAAAAGGATCGTACTAAATTTAGACTTATAGCATCAGATTTTAAGCATAGTTCTTTTATTTCAAATTTCGATTTAGTTACGACTGGAATTCAAATGGGTTTACCGTTTGTTGGCGTATTAAGTCTAAATGAGTTTTGGAGTAATACCAAAAATGCGTATGATTTTTTGAAAGCTCTCTATACTGTGACACATGAAAGTAAACCCTCAAATGAAAAAGGAAAATTCAGCTCAAAAATTCAGAACAATAGTAATGGTAGTATGACTATACAGAATGGTGATAATCACACGACATACAATGCTCCAGTTGTTCAGGTTGGAAAACTTATCATTAATGGTGTTCGAGATTTAGACGATATCCTTGATAAAGACAAAATCGAGACAATAGAACTTGGTGAAACAAATACTTCGTCAACAATTGTTTTAAATTCAAGCCAAAAAGGTCTATTTAAGGCTCCAGTTCTTTTAAGTGAAGAACCTGAAATTCTCGATGGTGAAATCTATGATTTCAATAAATATGAAAAAGAAGGCCGAATAAAAATTTTTGAAAACCAATCAATAGAGAATGATACATACAAATTTAAAGTGATTGGAGGACAAAATATTCATACTTATATAATGTCAATGGCGGCAACAAAGGTAAGAATCCGATGTATTATTGAATATCTGTACGATCCATTAATTGAAACGAAAATTTCTAAACTATTAGTGACTGAAATTATGGCATAACGGAATTCCGGGGACACAATACTTAATTTAACCATCAAAATGCACCGGTCAAGCCGGTGATTTTGGTCGTTATGATTTACGGAGTAGACATTGAACATTTGTTTATCAATAAGTGATGTAGATTGGTCGTTAACTAAAGATGTTTTTTCAACAATTGGAACCATTGGTGCCCTTGTCCTTGGTATACTTGGACTTACAACTTGGAAAAGGCAATTAAAAGGCACAAGCGAATATGAGCTGGCAAAAAAAGCAATATTAGTAACTTATGAAGTCCAGCTTGCAATTCAAGCGGTTCGAAATCCGATGTTGCACCTTAGTAGGGAAGAGGTTGAATCTGGTCGCCGAATCGAAGAAGAGCAACGAATATACGATGAACGAATGAAAATTCTTTATCAAAAATGGGCTGAGTTACAAACCATACGCCTTGAAACTAAAGTAATCTGGTCTGAGCCTGCTCATAATTGTTTTAAGGAGATTCAGGATCGAATCGGTGAGCTCAAGGGGGCAATATGGTTACATTTTTGGATGAAAGGTGCATATGCAGGTCCAGAAGCTACTGTTGATAATAGCCCAGAGAGAGTCGCTGAAAATAACAAGATAATTTACTTCATATCGGAAAGTGATGATTTTACGACTAAAATCGAAAAATCAGTCAAAGCCGTAGAGCTATTTTTCAGAGATAAAGTTAGATCAAAATGAGAATAAAATTGAAATCGGATGAAATCAAAATTGAAGGGTTATCTCGTAAATCCTTAGAAGAGATTAACAACTCATTTCCTAATATGCTTGACGGTTTAGAAAAATACGCCTCTGACAAATTGACGGGAATCGATCTGGGAGATATTGAGTGGTTTCATCGTGTTCGGAATCAACTTTATCATGACGGAAACGGTATCACTGTTGAGAAAGAAAAAGTCGAAGCTATTAAATTAAGTGCAGCGTAAAAATTGCAGAAAAAGCGTTTAAGAGCTATTCGTAACGCGTGGCATTTTTAGTTTGCTTTGGGTTTAGTGTTTAGTGTTTACGGTGCAAGACGGATGCTTCGGCATTGCGTTACTCACGCCTTAACGCGGCGTTGATTTATTACCGGAGAGGATTATAAACTTGCCTAAGATGATCGCTGGCTATCAGGATGATGACCTCCGTGAACAACATAATACAAAAAGTATTAGCAAAATCAGGTTTAAATGTAAAAAGGACGCAGCATGCAGAACGAGCCCGATAAAAAACCGGAAGATTTGGAAATAGACGAACAGGAGCTGGACCTAACCGATTATCCGCTGGATGATATTCTGATTAGAACGTCTCACCTCAGCATCCGTGAGATCATTGAGGAGATTGAGGACGGCCTGTATATCCTTGATCCTGATTTTCAAAGGGCCTTTGTCTGGTCACCTGAACAACAGAGCCGTCTAATTGAATCCGTATTGATGCGCATCCCCCTGCCGGTGTTTTACTTTGCTGAAACCAAAGACGGAAAAACCATCATTGTAGATGGCCTGCAACGCATAACGACTTTCCGCCGTTTCATGAATGATGAATTGAAACTCACCCATGTCGCTGATGGTAATAATGCATTACGTGGAAAGAAATTCAGTGAACTTCACCCTAAATTTAAAAACAGAATCAAGCGAACAAATTTGATCCTCTATATTATAGACGAAAAAGCGCCTAACCGGGCAAAACTCGATATTTTTGAACGAGTGAACAGCGGTACGACTCTCACCCGGCAGCAGATGCGGAACTGTCTTTATATGGGAGCAGGTACCCGCTGGCTTCGGGACATGGCTGACTCTGATTTTTTTAAGAAGGCAACCGGCCACAGTCTTAATCCAAAAACCATGCGTGACAGGGAACTTATAAATCGTTTTTGCGCCTTCCGTCTTTTAGGTGCTGAAAAGTATAAAGGATATATGGATGATTTTCTCGCTGACAGCTTGGATCTCATGAACCGTATGAGCAAAGAAGAACTGGACAACATGGCAGCTGAATTTGAACAGAGCATGCATAATGCGCAAACGGTATTTGGCAAGCATGCATTCCGCAAGCATTATTCAGAGAATAATGCTCGATCCGTCATCAATGCCTCCCTTTTTGACGTCTTTTCCGTCGCCTTTACAAAAATCTCTCCAGCGACCATCAAGGAGAATAAAAAAAACTTCCAGTCTTTTTTTTACTCAAGCATGAACGATGATACATTTATAAACAACATCACCTATTCCACCAATCAAAAACAACAAGTCAAAGAACGTTTTGCATATATAGATTCCATTCTTGGAGAATACTATGATTAGCAAGATCACAGCTGAAAACTATAAGTGTTTTTCCCGACAAATCTTTCCTCTGGCCCCCCTGACCGTTCTCACTGGTGAAAATGCCGGCGGTAAATCTTCTTTGTTGCAAATCCTGGCTCTCAGCCAGCAATCCTGGTTGGAACAACAGTTTGATCGGGGCCTTCTTGTTAATGGTGCGGAACTAAAATTGGGAAAATGCGAGGATATCCTTAATAAGCAAGCAGATAGTGATGTTATAGCATTTGAAATAGAAACAGACACGGCTTTTCTACGACTCGAATTTTCTGCCGAAGATGGAGAGTCATCACTGGCTCCTTTTAATGACGGACCGAGAATTAAAACGGCTCCGGACTGGAAAGAGCGTGAGTTACCCGAACCTTTTCCCGGCCATGGAAATCGTTTCAATGATGCTGTTTTGCAGAAGATCCCTGCCCTCCTCGCACTCAGAGACAATCTTTATGACCTTCAATACATTACGGCTGATCGTATCGGACCAAGAGAAATTCATGATGTTAACTATTCAGGGACTTACAAGACTGTAGGCTTACGGGGTGAGCGTGCTGTATGGTTTCTAAATAAATATAGAAAAACAACTGTCCCCGGCAACCGTTGTCATGAAGGGCAGCCGCCTGTACTTGATAAACAAGTAGAGGCGTGGATGGCTGAAATTTTTCCTGGCTTTCAATTTGCAGTTACGCCGGTACCTGGAACCGATCTGGCAACACTTGGGTTTGCAACTGAGGGGAATCCTGAACTTATCCGCCCTCAAAATACGGGTTTTGGGCTGAGTTACACCTTTCCTATTTTTGTGGCCTGTCTGGCCGCACCCGAAAATGGCTTGGTGCTTATTGAAAACCCTGAAGCCCATCTTCATCCGGCCGCCCAGTCAAAATTTACTGCATTTCTTGCCGAAATGGTTTCCAGTGGTGTTCAAATCATACTTGAAACACACAGTGATCATATAATCAATGGGGTACGTAAGGCGGTTAGAGCAGAAGTTATCAACAAACAGAATGCTCTTATTTATTTTTTCAGGCAACTTGAGAGCACTGAACAGGCCAAGGTAACGAGTATTGAGATTGACGGAAAAGGTAACCTGACAGACTGGCCAAAGGGATTTTTCGATCAACTGGATGATGATTTTGAAGCCCTTACGGACTGGGAGGATTAGATGGAATTCTTTTTTAATGAGTTATCCATCCATAATCAATTTAAGTCAAGGGACGATTTCAAAGCTGCTGTTCAACTGTTTCGTAGTTATAGAAAAGCTGTAACAGAGGCTGGTTTTAAACTTTATATTCATCGTAATATTCTCGAACGGCCTGCCCTGGGTAATACATTCCGGAAAGGAATTCAGAGGTATTTCGAGCGGCAACAGGTTCGAACCCTTATGAATTTGTTCTACAAGGATGGTTTTTTCTTGCCGGACGATGCCTGCGCGAATACTGAAGATAGATTTATATGTTATTATCCGAAAGGGGTGGAAGAAGAGAGCAAGGATATCACCGATTCAGCCATAGCCGAGTGTGCGTTTCGAAAGATAGCCGGAGAAAATGCGGGTTCAATCAGCCTTGAACAATCAGATTTTTCCTGGTCTCCCATCAAGGTCTCATTATCACAATCTGATGATGCAATAATTGACAACGATTATACGCTTCATTCTCTGGGGCAGCGATTGGAAGGGCTTCTTCCTCCTATGTCTTCCTGGCCTGTTCTGCTGGAAAGAATTGAGCGCCTTCCTGATGTAACCCTCGAGCCTTATGTAAAAACACGGTTAATAGCCAATCCATTCTCACGAAATGTAGCAGAGGGTATTTATGCCCGCGCAAAAGAATTGAGTGAGATGGCTACAACAACTTCACGTAAACAATTTAATGAATTATTTACCAAATATGCTACCGGTACAAAAGCGAGATTCAGCGATTCTTCAGCCAGCGAAAAACGAGATTTTAAGGACGCCCTTACTTTTTTTGTCGATGATGAACAAATTTTATGTCCATACCACGGCAAAGTAAAAAGACAACAATACAGAATTCACCTTGTTGATCGCCCGGCTTATGAGAGATCTGCGAGAATCGCTTATATCGGGCCCAAATTAACAAAACGATAAAATTAGCCAGAGATACTTGAACTTTTTAGGTTTGATAATAACTTCGGCCACTTTGTGTCGATCTTTTCAGAAATTTAATTTAAACACTCCCTATGTGGCAGGATTGTTCTCGCCTCAACCCAGAACAGAACAATTCAATTTTAATAGGGCGATAAAGAGGCCAGCGATGGTGACAATCTCTGCAAGATGCCCCGTGTGGGCAGCCTGAGCGGCGCTTTCATCCCCGTGAGCGAGGATCTCAACATTGCGGAAGCCGCGGACAAGGGCTACCTCTCCATCGAGAAACTCGAGGCCATGACCTGTGTCTGCTCGGTCGGGCTTGACATGGTGCCCATCCCAGGCGACATCTCCGAAGAGACCCTGGTTATCTGTCGAAGTTCAATAAAGGCAATTGCGATATTGAAACAGTTGTGGATTTAGCCCTTCATACTGGTTTTTGGTCGATCTGGATGACTGTTTTCGATAATCATCCGGATGTTAAGATGGAATTGGTTCGATCCTTTGCAGGCACTCGTTCCGAATTCTTTTTTTGAAAAAAGATGACGGGGAGGCACCATTCAAGATCCCGTGACCTGACTGTGCGCCGATGGCACTGGTACTGCGGATTAAAGAAATAATGGCTGACAAAAAACACTCCCATGGCGACTTATTGCCTGCATGACAAGCTTGTCAGTTTTTTATTTGTTGTTTATTTTTCAATTCGTTTTATAGATAAGGGCACATGGACTGATTCCTTGATGGAAGAAACTTAATGTGATATTCAATCTGCTTAAATTACTTTGTTGTAGAATACAATATAAGCATAGGAAGAATATGATTTCAAGACCAGGTAAACCTTTGACACCA
>JAAEMK010000094.1 GCA_024225635.1 Desulfobacteraceae bacterium
AGTATCTGACTTCTGCCTACACTCTCTCTCTTTCACTGCCAACTAGGGTCCTACATAAATAATGAATATGGAATAACTGATGCATCAAACTAGAGATCTAGGATTAGATTAAAGAAGTCCAATAAAGCGCAGAAATCCTCATTTATTTTATTTGTCTACTAGATCACTGCATGGGGGTTTCTTGACTTGATAGGTCTCCATAAATCATAACTTTTTCACATTCACTGAATTACAGATATTGGAATTCAATAAATAACTAGAAAAAGGAGTGTTGCAGACAGCCAGCCATAAAATATTTGGCTTTGGAGTACCGTAATTTTATTCCATAAAGGGATAACTGGCCACCCCGTGCCTCGCACTCGTCATTCTTAAAAGTCAACCCTCAAGAAAAGTGTCAATGCAGGGCTTCTAATTAGGTCACTGGGGGTTCAGGAGTGTGCTCAGGCAAAGCATAGAATGGGCCGATTTGGACTTTTTGGACCTTAAAGTTGACAAACTTTGAGACACGTTTCTGGACACGTGACACGTGCCACGTGGGTTCCTAAGATACTATGGGAAAGCCCTTGAGTAGTAGATGAGTTTAGGCACTGAAATTTTTCAATTAGCTCAAAAGTCATAGGAGTTATGGCAGTTTTAAT
>JAAEMK010000095.1 GCA_024225635.1 Desulfobacteraceae bacterium
ATACAAGATGACCGATAGAAACGAGCTGCTTTAGAATAGAATAACTCGAGCTAGGACATGAATTTTGTAACGCGGTTTGTTGCATTCGAAAGCCAATGTAATTGCGCGTCCTCGTGGAAAAAAATCAACAAAATCGACCAAGCGATTGTCTAGAAAACCCCAATAACGTAAGGATTACCAAGTTCTACAGGGTGGGCCAAAAAAACGCCAACCCAACTTCAAATTGTAGTAGCACTACCATCTCTAGGGCGAATTTAACGAAATTTGGTACATTAATACTCCTATCCAGTCTACACCAAAGCTGAAAATTTCGCACCGATTCCTCAATGTACCAGCGTGTAGTTACTAGTTAGGTCTATTTTGGCGTGGCATCTGCATGCACTTTCGAGTATTCGAACAATTCCAGATCATCGCGAATTTCTAAATTTGAAACGGCCGTTCTCGCCTTGTTCGGAACCGATCCGCTTGAAATGTGGAGCACACTTGCGCCAACATCTAGTACGTGTTTGTGCCAAACGGCGTCCCG
>JAAEMK010000096.1 GCA_024225635.1 Desulfobacteraceae bacterium
ATCGCCCGCGGTCTCAATCTCTGTCGGCCCATCGTGGCTGCTGCTACAGGAGGCGGTCCATGTTTGTTATTCTCATCCGAGTCACTATCATCCGACATCTCCAACCTACTTCCCCCTCCTGCCATCTTGGGAGGTGGGGGAGGGGCCGGCTTCAGATGAGTCGGAATTGGCGGTCTGTTACTTGGATGAACCCAAGCTCCCCCAGGGAATCCAAATCCCGGGTGGGAGAAAGGATACATTCCAGAAGGTCTGGCATATGAACCAGCCGGTCCGCCATATTTCGTAGGTTCCAAGAAAGATTGCTTGAAACCGGTAGGGTGTTGCAAACTCGAAGACTGTTGTGAACTCGAGGCCTGTTGTTGTCTCTCGTCCACATCTGCCTGTTTAGGTTTTCCACCCCAAAGGCCCACGTCGAGACGTGCTGTTTGGGATTGAATTTGTGTCATGGTATTATCCGGTTCCACCGTACTTTCTTTGGGTGGGGGTAATTCCGACAGTCGTTTCGATTCAAGGTTTTGTTCTGCGAGCACCATGTCCTCCCTATAGAAGTAGGTATCGTATGCCCTCAGCAT
>JAAEMK010000097.1 GCA_024225635.1 Desulfobacteraceae bacterium
GGTGCTTGAGTAAACTAAGTGCACGCTTGGTTAAGGGCTCGATTTCTCACGCCTCACGCGCGCGCTCGCCATAGGCTCGACCTTTCCCGCATGCGCGCTCGTGCGGTCGACAGCCACCCTTGAAAGCGAGTCCCCTCGCAGGTCAGCGTGCCGAGTCACGTTGATTGGCCCTGAAACGGTCATCTGCCTCCTTCGTCGATGAGTCCTGCTCACCCCTGTGTTGACCCCTTTGTGGGAAACGTGGGTTTTCCACCTCTGCCGTACCCCTGAGACTGTGTACCAGGAGCAACTAGCCAGTGCAACCGGTTGGATTTATCCGGCGCTCCCCCGGCGGGGGGAGAGGGAATTAGGCCAGGACACCTTCATGCCCAAAAGGCAGCCGGGATGCACAGATGGGGAGACAGGTGCCCCATTGCATAGGCCTGTACGATGGACCTACCGGTCTGCGGTCCGGCGTTTGTAGCGTTACTTTCCTTGCCACACATTTCTTCACTGATCGCGTTTCCGCATAGGTGCTCTCGTGTCCGACATCGTCCAATATCTTCATGGGCCCCTAGAGGACCTTTGCAGTGCTATTAACACAACGTGAGCTCCGGCAGGCCGGTCCGCATGACTCGCTCTGTACCAGCCGCGACTGCTGCCCGCTCTGGTGGGCGCTGCAAGGGACCTCTTTCCGGGATTCCTGGGGATGCACGCACCCCTGACTCTTAGGGGTGGGCGATGAGTAAATGTTATGGAGTCTCACTATATTTCCCCGAGGGTTTTCCTTTCTCTTATGGCTTTTGCCTCTTTATGGTTTTTTGCCATTGATCGGTTTTCCCCTCTAAAAACGCCCCCTCTCCTTTGTCTGTTGTTTTTCATAAGCAGACAAGCCTTGGTCCCGTGCGGAGACCGCGATTATGTCACTTTCGTGTGTGCAAACTCTGTTTCGCTGAATGGGTCAAAACGCGTGATTACGTCTACAAATAAAACTTGAAACTTGA
>JAAEMK010000098.1 GCA_024225635.1 Desulfobacteraceae bacterium
ACAAATGGAATTTTGGTGTCTGCAGATACAGATAAACAATTCCCAAAGTTTTATTTGAAGACAATAATTAGCGGACAATCAATTATCAACACTTTTAAATTCGGTAAACAACAGGTATGGAAAACAATCATCTAATAAACGACATGGTTTGATGTATTGTATTATATAATATCGGTTTGTTGAGTGTATACAGGTTGTGATATCGGTTTATTCATTTTTTGTTTACAATGATATCGGTTTGTTGTGAATATCAGATTTCATTGATATTCATCCGATAAATCAGATACATCTCTCAATCTCGCAATCCATCAATCTGACAATCCATCAATCTCGCAATCCATCAATCCCTCAATCCCGCGAAGCGGGTTGAGGGTTGATGGTTGCGAGTTGATGGTTGTCAGTTGATGGTTGCGAGTTGACAGTATGTATCTGTATTTTCGGATGGATATCAATGAATATCTGAATATTCTCAATCAAACCGATATCTTGTATAACAATAAAATGAAATAAACCGATATCACAACCTTGTATATCACTCAATCAAACCGATAATTATTGATATCTGTTTTTGTGTCAATATTTATTGTTTTGAATTGGAATAGGAATAGAAATGGAAGGGAAATATGGAATTGGAATTGGAATAGAAATGGAAGGGAAATATGAATATGGACATGTGAATATGGAATAGAAATAGAATAGGAGTTGGATTTGAAATGGAAAAGCTGTGTGTTTTGTGTTTGGTTTGAAAATGTGTGCTGTTTGTGTTTTATGGAGTGATGAATATTGTACTATTAACAACAATATTTATCATTCATAAAATATTTTAAATAATGTGTATATTCAGTGCATATGTCATAGAAGTAATCGACTCTCAAGTTGAAATTTCTGTGATTTTATGATACTGCTTGCATCTCTACTTACCACATCCATACAGCTGTATCATTTTACAGAAATTTTATGGCTGTACTCTGTGATTGCAGACAATTCTAGCACGTACTTAGGCGATTGTAGCGCAAGGACCAGGTACGAGCCCCAAGTTCGAAATGTCTGATTCCCTTTCGTTGCGTAGGTGTGTGATTGTGATTATAGCAGTTGCAGATTTTATCAAGCA
>JAAEMK010000099.1 GCA_024225635.1 Desulfobacteraceae bacterium
ATGGGAGACAGGTTCGTCACCTCGGGCACGGGCGTTGCCGCTTCAATTACGGTGTAAGCGTTCTCAAAAAGCCGGGATATGCCGTTTTTGTTTATCACACGCAGATCATAGGCGCCTGTCGGAGCGCCTTCCGGGATGGTTGCGGATATCCGGGTTCTTGTTCCGCCATTGCAGGAAACATCAAATACATGGGTTTCATTTTCAAAGCGGGCCAGGTTGCAGCCTGCTGATTCGAGAAAATTCGCCCCGGTGATCCGTATATCCCTTGCAACGGCATTGTCTCCGCTATTGCCGCCGTCAACCAGCACGATGCCCGTGATCTCCGGGAGCATGCTTTCAGTGGTATATTCCGCGACATTACTTAAAGGGGAAACATTCCCGGCTGCGTCAACCGATTTCACGGCAAAATAATATTTTTGCCCGGCCGCAAGCTTATCTATGGTGAAACTTTCCCCATCACCCGCAGTCCCCGGCATGATGCCGCAGAAAACCGGTGTGGCGTTTTCAAGGTTCTCCTGGGTAATCTCCTCATCTGAATACCAGACCAGGTATTTTTGGATACTTTCCCGGTCATCGTCCGAGGCCCATCTCCATGAGAGCCTCACCGTTGAGGAGGAGGGCTCACCCTTGGCCGTATCAAGCTCTGCGGCATCTGCCGGGGTCAGGTCCACCCGCCATTCATATGAGGTTGCGTTTTCAATGGTCATGCCGTCCGCCCCGTCCTGCCAGACATTGTTTCCAAATCCGTTCACAAACAGGGTATGCTTTCCTTCGGCAAGTCCGTCAAGCTCGATTGGCTCCCCGGCTTTGCCGTAGTTCCAGGTCACGCCTTCATCCATGCTGTAATAGTACTCTTCGATTTCCGGGCTGCCCTGGGGCGTTCCAACGGTGATTTTGGCAGAGGTCTGATCGGTTATCGTTTCGGGCAAATCTGTC
>JAAEMK010000100.1 GCA_024225635.1 Desulfobacteraceae bacterium
AAAGTTTGCGATGGAGAAGTTGATCCGTCGCGTCGTTGGCCTGCAGTACCTCAAAAACGATCCGGAAACCCCGATTTTCGCCGATTTCCGCCAATGCTCAACGGGTGGGTCGATATTTCACTGAGTTTTGCTCAAAACAACCATTATGTACTATGGCAAACCCTATCCCGAACATTGTCTTACATCCACAGTTCGTTGATACCACGGATTCGGCCGACTTTCAGGGTCCGATCGCCAGACCCGTTTCTGACGATTTTCTCCATTTTTTCGCTCAAATCGCCACCGAATAGGATGGTGACCCCATCCCAACGGTGGCAGAGTACTCACGACTCGGCGTTACTGCCGATTCGACCGGTTTTCAGGGTCCGATCGCCAGACCCGTTTCTGACGATTTTCGCCATTTTTTCACTCAAACCGCCACCGAATATGACGGTGACCCCGTCCCAACAGTGGCAGACTACTCACGACTCGGCGGTACTGCCACTCCGGCCACTTTTCGGGGTCGAGTGCCCAGACCCGTTTCTGACG
>JAAEMK010000101.1 GCA_024225635.1 Desulfobacteraceae bacterium
CATTTGAGGCCACAAAAGGTCGTACTTATAGAACTAACCCTCCCCCCTTTGCCGGGGGGAGCCAAGGGGCACGGCACATGCACCCAAATCTCAAAAACCACACATTTCTATACATTCTTAAACGTACACCATCTGGGGGGGAATCCGCATTTTCGCAGATTTCAAGAATTTGGTTTTTTGCACCACCCTCCCCGGAATCGCAAAAAGGTCCGGAGGCCTCCTGGCCCCATGTATTTTACATGGGGCCAAATCTTTTTGGATGCCTTTTGGGCGCCGGGAGGTCGCCTATAACCTCCTTCTATACATTCTTAAACATACACCATCTGGGGGGTGGCTTACATCCACGATTTTGCTTGTATTTCTGTAATGGAGAAAATCACGATTTCGGCAAATGTCAACCCTGTTATAAACGGGCGCGGCGCGCGACCACGATGTAGATGCAAACGCCGTGCCCGATAAAAAGAAACATTTTCAATTTTGGATGCAAAATTTTGTTAATAAAAATGGTCCATAACTTCCTTAACTTACAAAAAACGAAAAATGCCAACTTATCTGGGAAATTTACTTTAA
>JAAEMK010000102.1 GCA_024225635.1 Desulfobacteraceae bacterium
TAGACTTGTGATTTGTTGTTACAATTGATCTGCTCAATCCGAATTGGTCCAGATATTTCAATCAATTAAATGTAAGAAAGTGAGGACTCACTTTAGGGATTCACAGAGTTTGCCCCATCGTGGTTGATACCGCTTAATTGTGGTATGTTATGTTTAACAATTAACAAAAACAAAAAATATTTTCAGAAAATCCTATTATATATATGGAATAGAGTCTATACAAGTAAAGTAGATATTTAAAATATATATAGATATTTTTTAAAAACAATTAGGGAAGCCTTCAATAAAAAAAACCGTTTTTTTTGTGCCAAATGGCACAATCGCTCTGACCCCCCCCCCCCCCCCCCTTAATGTGCCGTTTCACCACTTCACTTTTTCTGAAACTAGACCACTATTGGGGCACTTTTGGAAAAAAAATATTTTTTTCCCCTTAAAAGTGGAAAACACTTGTAAAATTTTTCAAAATTGCAAAATTCTTGAGACAACGCCTGAAAATGGCTAAGTATGGGGGTACCCCCCATTTTCACCCAAAAATAAGTGTGTCTAGAATGACTTAGAATGGCTTGAAATGCATTTTAAACAAACCTTTTTGATTTTAAGAAATGGTTTTTTTTTTGTGCCACTTGACCCTCCAGACCCCCCCCCCCCCGGTTGTGCCCTTTTGCCCAAAAAAAAAAGAGATTTTTTTTTAAAGCTTTCCTTAGAGATTAGACAGCCCCAAACTAAAAAAAAACATTTAAAAATTAAAAAATTTTTAAAAAAAAAAAA
>JAAEMK010000103.1 GCA_024225635.1 Desulfobacteraceae bacterium
GTATCCGTGGCATTGTAGTTCCAGGCATTGGCCATGAAAAAGAGCAGGGACACAAGGGTCACAAGGGAGAGAAACCCCAGCTCCTTCCAGCTGGTCCGGGCCACGTCCCCAAAGGTCCAGAACACCATGGCCGACAGCTGGACATCGTCGGCAAAGAACTGGAGAAGCATGGTGGCGGCTGTGAACAGCGACCCAAGGGCCACCCCGGTGAGCACCATCACCTCGGGGGAGGCGCCCCTGATCCTTGCGACCAGGGTGATGATGCCCGCGGTCACCATGGCAAACAGAAAGGCGGCAACGGTGGTGATATAGGGGTTGGTGATGGTCACGGCATCTGACAGGGAGCTTGCCATGCTGCCGGCGCCCATGACCATGACGGAAAGGGCCGCGCCAAATGCGGCCGCGTGGGAGATGCCCAGGGTGAAGGGGGAGCCCAGGGGATTTTTCAGGACCGACTGCATAACCGCCCCTGACACGGCAAGGCCCGCCCCTGCAACAATGGCTGTCAGGGTCTGGGGGAGGCGGATGTTCCACACGATGATGTCGAACTGCCGGGTCACACTTGAGCCGGCCAGGGTCCTGACCACGTCCCCGAACGGGATGTTCACGGCCCCGAGGCTGATGGCTATGATGAAAATCAGGGCAAGCATCCCTGTCATGGCCAGGGTAAAGCCGGTTTTTCTTACAATGTAGGCCGTGTAGGCTGTGGATATTTCTCCGTCGTTAAAGTGCATGTTATCCCTTCTCTCCCTGGTTGAGGTCGATCCGCTTGAACGCGAGGTTGCCGAAGCGGGCGTCCATGGTGTCGAACACGGGGCGATTCACCAGAAAGGTGTAGATTTCGTCCGCTTTCCGGGCTGGATCAATATCCGTGAACCGGTCGGGATAGAGCACCTTGCCGATGAACCAGGCATTGGCAAGGATGGAGCCGAAGTTCTGGGAGTACCAGTTATAGGGCAGTACCCCGAAGATGCGGCCCTGTTTAACGGCCGTGAGGGACTGGAATGCGGGATCGGTCCTAAGTTCGGCAAGCCCTCCCCCGGCATCCCCCATCTGAAGGGTGGAAAGATCCAGGAAGAGCACCGCAGGGTCCCACGCCATGAGCTTCTCCTTGGAGATGGTGCTCCGGGTCATCCTGCCCCCAAGGTTCCCGGGGGTTGCGGCCACATTGACCGCATTGACGAACTGAAACGGCGGGTAACCCGGTTCCGTGGACTGGAACCCGTGGGGCCCCTTGTAGGCGATGCCCCCCACAAAGCAGGTGGGCGGTCCGGCAACCCCGGCCGTCCGTTTTTCGAGTTCGGCGATCTGGGATTTGAAAAAGGTAATGATGGCCCGGGCCCGGGCCTCTTTGTTCAGGGTCCGGCCCGCAATTTCCAGGGTCTTGAAAAAGGTCTGCCGCTGGCCCCCAAGGTCGCCGTAGGTCATGGTCACCACGGGAATTCCGGTTTTTTGCCGGAGTTCCGAAGGATTCATCCCCATATTGCCGAAGGTCTTGAGAATCACCTGGGGAAGGGGAGAAAGGCCCACTATCCGTTCGGGATGGTCATGGCCCCTGAACTCTCCAAAAACGGGAAGTGTTTTAAACCGGGGATTGACCAGGGCGTAGGGCCTTGCGTCAAACCGGTTGTTCCTTGTTTCGATGTCGTCCACGGCCACGATCCTGTCCTGGGCCCCAAGGTAGGTGATGAGCCTCAGGCAGCCGGAACCGGACCCGATGGCGCGCTCTATGGTGGTGGGCAGGGTGACCGTATTGCCCAGGGAGTCGGTCAGGGTTCGCAAGGGGTCGCAAACGCCGGGAACGGGCAGCAGCACTTGCAGCAATAGCATTGCCATCCATGTTGTTACAACGAGTCTTTTCTCCATAACGCCTCCAGATGTTAGAAACAAAAAAAGCCACGAGACATGCCTCTCCCGTTAAAGGGAGTGCCGCCTTCGTGGCTTGATTGGTTATAGTGTACTGCTCGTGTTGCTCCTGCCTTCTGACAGGATTGTAAATTCAAGGTTTTTGTACAGAACTTGATCCTTGTTGTCAAACATCTTTTGTCATGGTGTTTTTGGAAGGGTGGAAGTTACGGTAATGTAACTTTGTGGGCTAATTATTGCAAATCTGTGATTTTACTTTACCCGGTTCTCCGGGCCATGGGGAGGAAGCCCCTGTTCATGGGGGCTTCTGTGTTTTTATCCCTCCTGGCATCCTCTTTGCTCTATTGGGAGGGAAGAGTGCGTTATCGTAAATACTTAATCGGGAGGAACGATGAAACCAAGACATATTTTGACAGCAATGGCCCTGGTGCCTTTTTTCCGGAGCGTGGCCCTTGCCGGTGATGCGGGCCTGGATACGGGGGACACGGCCTGGGTCCTCGTGGCAACGGCCCTGGTGATGATGATGACCCCGGCCGGGCTTGCCCTTTTCTACGGGGGCATGTCCCGGTCCAAGAACCTTCTCAACACCATTGCCATGACCGTTGTGGCCTACTGCCTTGCAAGCCTGGTCTGGGTGGTGTGGGGGTATGCCATTGCCTTTGGCCCGGATGTTTACGGGCTTGTGGGCACCCTGGAAAACCTTTTTCTCAAGGGAATCGACCACCACAGCGTGACCGGCACCATCCCCACCCTGGTGTTCGTGCTGTTCCAGATGACCTTTGCCTGTATTACCGCGGCCCTTGTGCTGGGATCCGTGGTGGACCGGATGAAGTTTTCCGCCTGGATATTGTTTACGGTTGTGTGGATCACCGTTGTTTACGCGCCCGTGGCCCACTGGGTGTGGGGGGGCGGATGGATGCACGCCATGGGCGCCCTTGATTTTGCCGGGGGCAATGTGGTTCACATCAATGCCGGAGTTGCGGGGCTTGTGCTCTCCATGGTGGTGGGCAAGCGGCTTGGCTATGGCACCGAGGCCATGATTCCCTCCAGCATTGCCCTTACCTCCCTTGGCGCGGCTTTGTTGTGGTTTGGCTGGTTCGGGTTCAATGCGGGAAGTCAGCTTGCCGCCGACGGTGTTGCGGGATCGGCATTCCTTGTGACCAACACCTCGGCCGCCGCCGGTGGCATCGGCTGGATGGCATTTGAGTGGTACCACAGTGACAGGCCTACTTTACTGGGCATTGCCTCGGGTGTTATCGCGGGCCTTGTGGCCATCACCCCGGCGGCGGGGTTTGTGAACCTCCAGTGTTCCCTGATCATGGGGCTTGTTTCCGGCTGCATCGGTTATTTCAGCGTGGGGTTCCTGAAAAAGAGACTGGGCTATGACGATTCCCTGGACGCCTTTGGGGTCCACGGGGTGTGCGGCATCTGGGGTGCCCTGGCCACAGGGCTGTTTGCCGATCCTTCCATCACCCCGGGTGCGGCGGGGCTTTTTTTCGGCAACCCGGCCCAGGTCTGGATTCAGTTTGTATCGGTGGTGGCCACGGTGGCCTACAGCGCCGTTGTTACCCTTGCGGTAATTGTGCCCATCGGTTATGTTACCTCAGGACTCAGGGTTGATAAGGAGGATGAGATCACAGGGCTTGACAGCTCCATCCACGGGGAGCGCGCCTTTGAACTCTTCTGATTGTCCCAGGTGTTGAAGAGCCTGGGCGTTTGACAGCAGGAATCGCAACCGTGGCAGGGGGGAAAAGTGACCGATTTTTACCAGGAGGAGTGTGAGCGCTATTTTGAGAGAACCGTCGGGATCGACCCTTCGCCGATCCTTGACCCCTTTGCCGTACGCCTTCCCAAGGGCGCGGTGGTGGCGGATATCGGGTGCGGCTCGGGCCGGGATCTTCTCTGGCTGAAACAGCGGGGCTTTCTCCCCTTTGGCCTGGAACGTGCGCCCGGCCTTGCCCGCCTGGCTGAAAAGCATTCCGGGTGCCGGGTCATTGTGGCGGATTTTCAGGCGTTTGACTTTTCAACCCTTGCCGTTGACGCCATGCTTTTGACCGGCTCCCTGGTGCATCTGGAGAGAAATAGTCTTCCCCCTTTTCTGGACAACCTGCTCAAGGGCCTCAAGCCCGGGGGCGTTCTTTCCATCTCCATGAAACAGGGCAGCGGCACCCGCCTGGACGACCAGGGCAGGCGCTTTTTTCTGTGGCAGGAGCCGGAGCTGAGAAAGGTGTTTGAGGATGCAGGCCTTGTGGTTGCTGAGGTTCGAGGGGCAAATTCCCTCCTTGAAACCGGGGAGGCCTGGATCAATTTTTACCTTAAAGGGGCTGTTTCCAGGGAGGGGTAACCATGGCCGGCCGCCGTTTCTCCGCCGATTTTTGCGCCCACCGCTCCACCGGTTTTATGGACCTTCTCCTGTGGAAGTTCTCCCCGAACCGGTTCCGGCCCTATTTCAGGGAGGAGCCCCGGAAACAGGTGGTGATCGACTGGGACCGGATCAAAAAACATGGATCACTTTCCATCACCTTTATGCGGCACGCCTCCATCATGGTCAACGACCATGGGCGCTATCTCCTGGTGGATCCCGTGTTTTCCGGGATTTCGCCTTTGATCCGGGACTATTCCCCCCTTTCCCATGGCATCAATGGCATGCCCCTGCCCGACCATGTCCTCATCACCCACGGCCACTACGATCATCTGGATCTGGCCTCCCTTGGGCGCCTTCCCAGGAACACCCATGTGATCACCCCCAGGGGGTACGACCGGGAGTTTCGGAAAGTGAGGATGAGAAACCGCAGCCAGCTTGACTGGTTTGAAACCCTTAAGTTCAACGGTACCAGCATTACCCTGGTGCCATGCCGCCACTGGACCATGCGCAATCCATTGCGGGGGCCCAACCGCTCGTTGTGGGGATCTTTCATCATTGAGACCGCCGCCGGCTACAGGATCTTTGTGGCAGGGGACACCGCCTACTTCGACGGATTCAGGCAGATCGGCAACACCTGGGACATCGACCTTGCCGTCTTCAACCTGGGGGCCTACGAACCCCGGTGGTTCATGAAGGCAAGCCACATGGACCCCAAAGAGACGGTCAGGGCCTTTCAGGAGCTGGGGGCGAAAAAGATGATGATCTGCCACTGGGGTACTTTCCGCCTGGGCAACGAGCCCGTTCATTTTCCTCCCCTGGATCTGAAAAGGGAACTCGGGCGCCAGGGCCTCCTGGATGCCCTGGTGATGCTCGACCATGGCGAGAGTTTTTTCCCTTTCCCCTATGCCTGATCCGGGCAGGCGTCCATGAATCCTGCTGAAGTTACGTTTTTTTTGTTGTGCCGGCCCTGCCGCCATTATATATCGGATCGAACAGGGCATGGGGCCATGGATTTATTGTAATGGCTCCTCTTATATGGATGGCGAAGCAGGCATTGATTCGAGTGCAAACGTCTATGGAATGACAGGATGGTGGTAAACCCCATGGGAAAAAGAATGTTGAGAACAAACGTCAAAGAAATTCTGATCGCAATTGTATTCATCTGTTTTACCTCTCTTACCGGCTGCGACTTCACTTCCGATTCACATCATAATGATAACAGTCTTTTTGCTCCCATTGATAAAAAGCTTGAAACGCAGTTTGCCCTATACGATCAGGCCCGGGAGAAAATCCTCCGGCGGGTGCTGGAAGAAAACGGAGTTGTTGGGCGGGAAGAATGGGAAGCCTGGCTGACACCGGCACCCGGGGATGCCCTTGATGAATGGGAGTTGGCGCAAATTGCCGAGCGTCAGCAGCAGACCATTCAGGAGAATCGCCGTGCCGCCATTGCTGCAGCCGCCCTGGATCTGGATCTGATTCGAAATGATGACGCAAAACTTACCCGGTACTGCAATGAATTTCCCAAGGGAGCGCTGCTGCATATCCATCCCACGGGAACCCGGAACAGACAGACCGTGACGGAAATTCTGGAAGCGGTCAATCCGGAGATCAACGGCCATGGAATCGTTGCCGAGGCCAATGACGGGGAACAATCCATGCTTTACCCCGGGGAGATTGAATTCCTCTCTTCCCTGCCTGTCAAACACTACCTGGATTACGATGGGGAAGATCAAGACAGAATCCTGGGATTTTTCTTTTTGCCGGAGAATCCTCCCACCCATGACTTCAAGCGCTTTGAGGCGATCTTCACCATTAATGACCTTTTGAAGCAGGAGCCGTCCCTGCAGAAATGGGTAGAGAAAAAGACCTACCTGGATTTTCTCAAGCGCTGTGCCTCACAAAATGTCAGTTACGTGGAATTTACAAGGGTGATGTGGCCGGACCCTTCAACCTTTGAACAGCTCCATACATGGGCGGAGCAGTGGTATGAGGAAACCGGTATCATTGTACGGTGGAATTCCGCCTTTATCCGTACCCTGGACGTTGAGAACAATAACGTGTGGACCCGGGAATTTATTTCCGTGGTTGGGAACAATCCATGCACAGAGCTTGTGGGCATCGATCTTCTGGCCAATGAAACCCATACCCCGGCCCTGGAAACAGGGCAGAATATCTATATTCCCATCCTGGCAGCCAATCAACAGGGACATATCAATATTCACCGCACCATGCATGCCGGGGAACTTGGGTTTGTTCATAACGTGCGGGATGCCATGATCATGGGGGCCGAACGGGTGGGGCACGGCGTTCTTCTGGCCCGGGATCCCCTGGCCCTGGAGTACGCGGTTCAGGAGAGAAATCTGCCAATAGAGATAAACATCTACAGTAACTACAGGTTGCAGGTCAACGAGGATTTCAGCAACCATCCCTTTTTAGACTTTCTGCGCCTTGGTTTGCCCGTGAGCCTGTCCACGGACGATGAGGGCATCTTTGTCACCGATATCATCAATGAATATAAGATCGCAATCCGCCATACCGACATCACCCATGGAGAGTTAAAACAGATGGCGTACAATTCCATCGAGACATCCTTTGCCGGTGAAGCGGTCAAAACACGGCTACTGAAAAAGCTGGATACGGACTTCGCAGATTTCGAAGCAAGATGGAGCCGTCTCAAATGAGGGAGATCCCGCGAAAGCGGGTGATCAATGTTTCGAGATAGCGTGATTTCACCTGGGTGTTGGCCAGGACCTGTTTGATGGGGGGAAGCTTCAGGATCACCCCCAGGAGTGTGGCAAGGGCCCGGTGGCTGAAGAGCACCCGGTTGTCAAACAGAAGGTCCTGGAGCCCTCCCCGTTCAATGGCCATGACCACGGCCCGGTGGGCATGGTTCAAGGGGGTGATCACCCGGGTCTTCCTTGGTTCCAGGTTGATGGCGTCCTTGGGGCAGGCAGTGACGCAGACACCGCATCCCAGGCAGCGCTCCTCGTCCAGCAGGGCGGTTTGCTTTTTCGGGTTTTCAGGATCGTCGGCCGTCACAAGGGCCATGGCCCCCACCGGGCACACCTTTTGGCAGCGGCCGCACCCGTTGCACAGGCCGGGCTCCACAAGGGGCAGAAAGTTGGTGGTGTGCACCGGGTTGAAGATGGCAAACCGCTGGACCGCCAGCATGGCTTCGCAGCAGCAGCCGCAGCAGTTGCAGATGAAGTTGACCCGTTCCCTCACGTTTTCGCCGAACTGAACCAGGTGGTGGGACCTGGCCTTTGCCAGCAGGTCCAGCCCTTCCATGGGCTCCACCTCCCGTGCATGGCCGTGCTTGATCAATGACCGGGCCGCCGTGTTAAAGGTCATGCAGATATCCAGGGGGGCGTCACAGGCCCTGTTGAGGTGGGTCATCTTGTGGCGGCAGTAGCAGAGGCTGATTCCCATGGGGGCGGCGGTTTTGATCACATGGGTCGCCCGCTCATAGTCCAGGACATGGAGGGCGTTCCGGGGTGACAGGGCCTGTTCGTTGACAAAGGTGCGGCCCAGCTGGGTGTCGCCCCGTGTGAAGAGCTCCCGGATGAAGGTCTCCTCCTGGTTCAGGTAGGTGTAGAAGAGTTCGCTCAGGGCCTTCTGGTCGATATCCTTTCTGACCCGCATCAGGGAGAATTCAAAGAAACCGGCCATGGGCGGGGGCAGGGCGTACAGGGTCTGGCCGTTGACCTCCATGTCCACGAGGATCGCCCTTTCGGCAAGGGTTTCCAGGATTTTCCGGGCCTTGGCCTTGGCAAGCTTCCACACGGTGGCGGCCTTTTCCGCAGTAAAGGGCTTGATGGGCAGGCGCGCCACAAGGTCCGCCTCCTGTTCCGTAAAGAGCATGGCCAGGATTTTGCGCAGCAGGTCCGAGGGCGGAGCGCCCTGGGGGAACCGGTTCAACCGGTTTGTCAGCCTTGAATAGCCTGAATCGAGCAGGGTGTGTGCCATATCATTGCCTGTTGAAAACAGCGCCTCCGGAAGGGAGGGCCGATGGATGATTTTAATTCAAGGGGCTAATGACGATGTATAATGAACGGTATGGAAAAAGCAAGGAAAAACTTGTCGGGAAGATGTGGTCCCGCCCGCCTGATATCAGGCGGGCGGGAGCCGTGGAAGTTCTTGTTTGATCCTTAATCGTCAAGCAGTTCCACGAAGTGTTTGACCTCGATGTCCATCTTGTTTTTATCGATACCGCCTCGAAGCTGCATGATACAGCCCGGGCACTCCGTTGCAATCACTTCGGCGCCGGTTTTCTTGAAGTCCTCAAGCTTTTTCCTTAAAATCTCAGCGGAAATTTCCGGGAATTTGGCGGAGTAGGTTCCACCGAAACCACAGCAGCTCTTCTCTTCCGATGCCGGGATGAACTCAGCGCCGGTGGCGCCAATCAGATCCTTGGTGGCATCTCCGGCTTTCATGCAGTGGGTCAGATGACAGGGGGAATGGAAGGTCACCTTTTTGCCTTTGGAAGCCTTGCCGCTCACATCCAGTTTTACCACCTCTTTAAGGAATTTTCCCGAGGTGATCACCTTTTCGGAAAAGTCCTGGGACTTTCTGTAGACCGGACCCTCGGAAGGAGTGAACATCTTGGCGTAATTCTCTTGCAGGTGAGATGCACAGGATGCGCAAAGGGTGATGATATAGTCGTAATTGCCGGGATCGAAGGCAAAGATGTTCTGGCCGGCAACGCTTCTTGCGGAGGCATGCTCGTCCATCATTTTCAGGGGCAGCCCGCAGCAGGATTGATCCATGGGAAAATCAACCGCGATATTTTTGTTCTTTAGAAGATTGACAAAGGACTTCAGCTGCTCAGGGTAGACAAAATCCTGGACGCATCCGGCAAAAATAGCGACTTTCATCTTCGGATTTACCACATCGGGCTTAAGCTCTTTCCACATGTCCCGGAATGATTTATCAGCGATTTCAGGCAGGGATTTGAAATCGTGGTCTTTGGCGAATATCATGGGGAGATGTCGTAAGAACCCGGTGTTGTCCGTCACCGGTTTCTGTGCATACTTCGCGAATTTCAGCAGGGTATGGAAGAATTTCCTGTTTTTCAAAACCGTGGTGGCAAGCTTGCCTCCGGGGCCCCTTCCGTTTTCTCCCTGGATCTCCGCCGCAACGGACTTGATCACGTCGGGAAGATTCATCCCTCCCGCGCAGATATTTTTACATGCACCGCAGCCGATGCAGTTCCCGATCAGTTTTTCCGCCTCTTCCTTGCCATGGTAGAAATAGGTCAGAATCAGCCCGATGGCGCCGATATAGACATGACCCATGGTGTGGCCGCCTACCATCCGGTAAACCGGGCACACATTGGCGCAGGCGCCGCACCTGATGCATCTTAGGACTTCATTGAACACTTTGTCTTTTGCAAGCGCTTTTCTGCCGTTGTCCAGAAGTACGATGTGAATATCTTTCTTGTCCCCCTGGTTTTTGAAGCACTCGTTTTGGCCTGAGATCCAGGTCACATACGAAGTGATGGCCTGGCCCGTGGCATTTCTCGGAAGGGCCCTTAGAACCGTCAGGGCTTCGGGGAGCCCGGGAAGCAGTTTGTCCACGCCCGCCAGAACCACATGGGTCTTGGGAAGGGTGGTGGTCAGCCTTGCGTTTCCTTCGTTGGTGACGATTCCCACAGTGGCCGTATCCGCCAGAAGGAAGTTCGCACCGGTGATTCCCATGTCGGCATCCGAGAATTTGTCCCTCAGCTGGGATCTGGCCACCTTGACCAGGTTGTCGATGTTTTCCGGGTCCTGATTCGTACGGGTCACATCGGAGAACAGGTCCGATACCTGGTAACGGGAGAGGTGAATCGCCGGCATGACCATATGGGACGGTCCCTCTTTTCTCAGCTGGATGATCCACTCCCCCAGGTCCGTTTCGGTCACGTTCAGGTTTTCCGATTCAAGATAACGGTTCAGGTGGGTCTCTTCCGAAGTCATGGACTTGGATTTAACGATTTTTTCACAGCTGCTGCCCCTGGCTATGTCGGCGATGATTCTGTTGGCGTCTTCGGCCGTGTCCGCCAGATAAACCTTGACCCCTTTCTCTTCCGCCTTTTTCCTGAACTGGATATAAAGCTCATCCAGGTTGGCTGCGGCCGCATCTTTGGCACAGACGATCTCTTTTACCAGTGCATCTTTGTCAAGGCCGCTGTAAGCACGGCTCTGGCCGTCCCTGTACGCCACGGCAAAGTTGTCCATGGATTTGCGGAGAAATTCGTTGTCCAGGGCGCCCTTCACCTTTTTTTTGTATTCTTTTTTGAGATTGCTCATCTTATTAATTACCCTCCTGTACAAGGATATGAAGTTCAAGGGGGCCGTGAACGCCCAATGCCAGGATTCTTTCGATGTCTGCGGTTCTGCTGGGGCCTGTGATGAATGCCATGTATCCGGCGGATTCTTCAAGGAGTTCGTTCATTTCAGCCGTAAGGTCGAAGGCGGTTGCCCGGATTTTTGATTCCGGCAGTATCGCCACATGGATATTGGAGATCATGGTGGCCAGTCTCAGGTCTTCGCTTTTGGAATCCACCACCAGGGTTCCGGTTTCAGCAATGCCATAGTCCGCACCGGTGACGCCCACATCGATTCCGGAGGTATTATCCAGCAGGCCGGTCCGGATGGTTTTGATGCCCTTTTCGCTGCAGATTTCTTCAAGCTTTGCAAAATCGTCATCGCCTAGTCCCGGTGCGGTGATGGTTTTGTCCTTGATGGCGTCACAGTTGTCTGAGTTCACGATAAGATCTGCTGCATACAGGAAGGCTTCCGGCAAGGTTTTGATGGTTGAAACCTTGGCTGAAACCGCTTCCGCCTTTTCCCTGAAAAGTTCGTATAGTTCTTTATTCCCGCTCATAACACTCCTTAAACAAAAAAAATCTGCGGTTGAATGCGCCTTTCTTAAGAGGGCATCGTCCTTAAATGCTCAATGGTAATACCAATATTCTTTTGCCATCCCCGGCAGAAACTGTCAATGAAAATATTCGAAATGGTGTAATTCGGTTAATCTATATGAAATATAACCCTTTTGTCTCCCTTTGGGAGTTGGGTTGGGGGTATGTTGAAAAGGTAGTACCAATGCGATTCTTGGTTTACTAATTGGTCTGGTGGTGCTATCTATGGATAAAAAAATGTGCATCGATGACCGTATTTTTTGACAGGATTGATTCTTAAAATACGGTTTTTTATTTATATACAGGACGTGTTGATACGAATGAAACTGAAACCGATAAAACCAAAGCGCATATCAGATCAGGTCTTTGATCAGGTAAGGGAGTTTATTCTCAGGGGAACCCTGAAACCTGGGGATAAAGTCATGACGGAACGGGAGCTGGCGGCGGCCATGAACGTCAGTCGGACCGCTGTCCGGGATGCCATTAAAAAACTTGTGGCCCAGGGGCTTCTGGAGCAGAAGCAGGGGAAGGGAACCTTTGTGTGTGAGCCGGTTCGTGGCGGCAGCATACTGGAGCAGCTGATGGATACCGAGAAGGCAACCCTGCCGGATCTGCTTGAGGTCAGGATGGGGCTTGAGTGTAACGCGGCGGCCATTGCGGCTCAGAAGGCAACCGAGAGAGATCACCGGCTGATTGAGGAGAGCGTTGCGGCCATGAAAAACTGTTTACATGGGGGATGCGGCGGTTCGGAAGCCGATGTTTCCTTTCATATGGCCCTCTCTTTTGCCACGGGAAATCCCCTGCAGGTTTACCTGATGAAGCAGATCCACAACATCCTCTCCACGGGGATCTGCGCCGTGCTGAAGAAGCTCCATGAAAACCCGGATAATATCCGGAAGATCATTCGGCAGCATGAGGAGATCCTGGCTTCCATCAAAGCTGGAAATGCTGAAAAGGCCTATGGGGATATGAGGGAACATATCGGCTTTATCATCGAGTTTTCCGCAAAGTCGCCGGTTGAGTGCCTTGGATGATGAATTATGATGGCATGGACCCGGGCAAACCCCAATGCGTTCAGGGGATTCCCCATGTGGAAATAAGCCCCTCCCGGCGGGGAGGGGCCGAAAAAACAGCAGGGACATCCTATCTTGGGATGATGTCCAGGGCATCCTTGGCATGGTTTGCGAACAGCGCGGTGACGGCGGCGATTTCGCCGACGCCGTGGTCCACCACACTTACCTCGATACCTTCCCTTTGCAGGCTCTTTTCCCAGGAGTCCTCCTCCCGGGTGAGATCCTCCTTGAAGTGAACCCCCGCCACCAGCATGAAGGGAATCAGGCGCACCCTGGTGAACCCGAACTTTTTGATCTTGGCGATGGTTTCCTCCATTTCGGGCATTCCTTCCACGACCCCGGCAAAGACGCGGTCTCCGTGGATATGGCGCAGCACCGCCTCCAGGGCAGGGTAGCAGGCCCAGGCCGGGTGGTCTGTGCCGTGGCCCACGATAATGGTGGCTTCGTCCTCTGAATCGGATATCAGGGGGGCAATGGCATCGGCCACAGCATTGTAGTCGTCAAAGGAGGTGAGCAGCGGGAGTCCCATGGAGGTACGGATTTGTGCGGTTGCGGCGATCTCCTTGAGCCGGTCGAACTCATGGCCGCAGATGAGGTGCAGGGACTGGACCACGGCCCAGTCATGGCCCTGTTCTTTCAGCTCTGCCAGCACTTGGGCGGGATCCTTGATCTCGATGTTTTTGTTCTTTTTCAGGCTGCGCTTCACCATGCGTGAGGAATAGGCCCAGAAGAGCGGGGTGTCCGGGAGGAGCTCCTTGAAGATCCTGTCCATTCTGTTGTAGGTCTCAAAGGCCTTGGCCGTGGTTCCGAAAGCGGTTAATACAACGGGTGTGGTGGTCATTCTTTACTCCTTGTGATTCTGTTTCTTAAGGCCTGTCATGAGCCAGTTAAAGGTGATTCTAAGGGGAGCCGGAAGGTTGCCGGTGGTGGTAAACGCCTGGGCTGCGGGAACGGGTTCTCCGGCAATGGCCTCCGCTGCGGTCCGGCCCAGGTTCGAAAACAGGGAGAGGTCGTGGATCAGGCCTTTGTTGCGGGCGTCGGACACGGCAAGGGCCGTTTCCACAAGTCCCGCATACTTTGGCTCCATGAGAAGTGCTTCCAGGCCGATCGCCATCCGGTCCAGGGTGCCGGGGGCGCACTGGCACCCTGAGTCCTTGACAAGGCTGCTGGCCGTGATGCCCCGCTCCTTGAGCCGCTGGAAGATGTTCCGGTCGCTTTTCAGGCCGTTCTGTAAAAATACGGCCTTTGTGACCCCGTCATACACCGCCTTGGCGATGAGTTCTCCCATCTTTGAGTGGCCGCCGGTGTTGTCTATGGGGCTGCCTTCTCCCTGGACCATGATGATGTTGTCGGTTCCCGTGCCCGTTGCCTGGTAATCAAGGCTCTGGTAGCTGCTTCGGATATCCAGGTCGGACATGGCCGCGGTTTTTGCCTCGGTGGCGGTGATCATGGCCCGTGCCATTGCCCGCTGGGAGAGCCGCATGTTGGTCATCACCATGATGTTGATGGTGCCTGGCTCGTAATAGCCGCCCACGGCCCTGGACATGCGCTGGGCATTGGAGCAGATCCCGGCCGTGACAACGGCGATGGCCCGCATCTTTTTATAGCTCTTTTCCGTGACCGTGACATGGTCCATGTTGGCGCCGGTCATCAGCAGGGAGGTGGATGCGGGATCCCGTTCCACCGCGGAGAGTATCCGCTGCTTTGTCCCTGCCATGCCTCCTGCGTGGGGCATGGTCCAGGAGGGGGGCGGCAGGTAGTGGTTGGCAATGGTTGCGATGTTATGCTTCAGTCCCTCCAGGGTGGAGAGAATGGTCTGGGGCGATTTGAAGTCGATCACCAGGGTCTTGTGGGTGAAGTCGGCGATGGATACCTTGACCCGCTGGCTTTTTTTGATGATGCCAAGGTCGATGGGCACGGGCTCGCCGGCAAGCTTGGCGTCTTTATTGACCAGGTTCCCGGGGGTGAAAAAGTGATCGCTGTAGATGAACGAGGCGAGCCACTGGACAAAATAGCCGGTGTGGCAGGCCGCCCGGCAGGTGAGTTCGCAGGGAAAGTAGTAGATCTTGTGGTTCTTGACTCCATCCGCGTCTTTCCAGCCGGGGCGCGTGAAAAAGGTCTCGGCCGCCTTTTTGTCCCCCCCGCATCCGAAGATCACCTGGGGATTGAACGCCTTCCATTGCTTAAGGGTGACCTCGGCCACCATGCCATCGGCCTCGGGGGCCATGGGAATACCGCCGGCAAGGCGCACCAGGTCGTTGAGAAAGGCGCCCCTGGCGGGGGTCATGACCGATTCCCGGCCCATGAGGCGGAACACCCGTTTACGCTGGTCCATGGGGATTTTCGCCACCTTTTGCCGGACCGTTTCGATCTGGTCCCGGATGGTTGCAATGGATGCCTCGGCTTCCTTTTCCCGGTCAAAGATCGCCCCGATCATCCGGATGTTGTCAAGGCTCTGCTCAAAGGAGAGGGTGTCGATATAGAGGGTCTTGATGCCGTGGGCCTCAAGTTCCCGGGCCGTGTCCTCCTGGAAGCCAGTGACAAACACAAGGTCGGGATCTAACTTCAGGATCATTCCAAGGTCCGGGGACAGGAAGCCGCCCACCACGGTTTTTCCGTTTTTCTCCACGGGCAGGGTGGAATGAAAGGTGACCCCGGTAAGGGCATCGGCCGCCTTCAGGGTGCAGATGATTTCCGTTGCGGATGGAACAATGGAGACCACCCGTGTGGGCGGGGCATCAAAATGGATGGTGCGGCCCCGGGTGTCCTTGATCTTTGCCGTTGCCGCTGCCGCTGTTGCCGTCCCGGCCATTGGGGCAAGGAACAGCAGCAGAAAAATGGTTAACATGGTGATAGATTGTTTTTTCATGGTAAATCCAATTTTTGGTAATGGGTTGATATTATCGCTCCTCGTATATGAATGGAGCCTGTTCTTTACTTTAACAGGCGAAGCAGATATCGATTACGAGTGTAAATCTTTATAGGCAGCGGTTCAATCCGGGACGTAGACCATGCTGCCGTTTTCCAGCCGATAGGCGGTGCCCAGGCGTTCGCCCCTGCCCTGGGCCTCGGTCTGGGTGACCCTCTTTATGGTCACGTTTTTTCCCTTTTTGGTGATGATCTCCATCTCTCCCCGGGTGTTCTTTTTCATGATGGTGATCTCCGCGTCCTTATCCAGCAACTCCTCCATGTGGAGGGTTGAAAACAGGGCAAGGATAAGACCTACAATAAAGACAAGGCCGATGTCAAAAAGATTTGCAAGTCCGCTCAAGGGATCTTCCGGCCCTGCCGCCCGGCCGGTGGTATGGGCGCTGGTTTGAAAGGCCCTGCGCTGTTGGAGAAATCTCATCACGCACCACCCGTGTTGGCAAGGATTTCCGTGGCAACCTCCATGTCCTTGACATCCTGTTCCATCCATCTTTTCTTGACTGTGAACAGCACATAGGCGGCGGTGCCGGCCGCAAGGCCCACCACGGTGGTGGTAAAGGCCATGACAAGGTCGGTGGACAGGGCGGCAAGATCCCCCTGGCCCAGGGCGGCAAGGCCGGTGCCCATGGGAATGAGGGTCCCCAGAAGACCAAGGCTCGGGGCGACCCTGGCCAGGATGGCAAGCTTGTCCAGTGATTTCCAGGTGGCAAGGCTCGTCTCCTGGAGCAGGTTCTCCACGGTCACAAGGGAGGGCTCGGGCGCTGTAACCAGGGTGTCCAGGCGGGTAAGGTAGGCTGCGACCCGTTTGGAGAAAACCTGGCTGCGGTTATTGCCCCGGATCGCCTTTGTCAGGTTTTCAGGGGCCACCTTTGTAAGCCGCCGTCGTTCGATACATTCCGCCAGGAACGATCCTGAACTGATGAAGAGCCAGATGGTGATCACCACCAGGAGAAAGAGCACCGGGTAGAGCAGGGAGGAGGCGATCAGGTAGATAAAGGTCTTTAACAGGGCGCCAACGTTCATTCTAAATATCTCCTTTTGAGTTGTAGAGGGCATAGCCCGTGGCCATGAGGCCGGCCATGGGGCCCCACATGGCAATTAAATCCAGGGTGTCGGGGCAGACCTTTGGGGGGGCGCAGGCAAGCCGGTAGATGTTTTCCATGCCCCGGGCCCCCGGTATCACCGTGATGCTGACCAGGAAGTAGGCGGCGGTGCCGGCCATGAACCAGGCGAGGAAGGTGTCCGGGTCCGGGATGAATCGCTGCCGGGCAAGGTGGAGCACCCCCATGGTGAGGTACTGCACGGCCATGAATCCCAGGAAAAACAGGGCGGACCCAGGGCCGAGCCTGCCTGGAAACAGGGCCGCCAGGGTTGCCATGGTAAAGACGATCACAAAGCTGCACAAGGGGCAGGGCAGCACCATGAGCATCCACCCCCGGGTGGCCCCAACGTTCTTTCCCCGGCGGATCAGCAGGACAAGGCCCCACAGGAGCATCACCCCTGCCATGGAAAAATGGATGGCCATGCCCGACTCGAGGATGGACCGGGCCGGGTCATACCAGGCGGTCATGTCCATATTTGAGATAAACAGAAAGGCCAGGCTGAACAGGATGAGGTAGATCAGGCAGCAGGCCGCAAGAAAGCCTGTTTTCCTTGCCCGGCCCAGGCCGTTTCCGGCGGAAAGATAGTAGTGCATGCCGGCCCCGCTCTTCATGGCAAAGGCGGCAATGGTGAAACCGATTCCCAGGACAAGGCTTTTCCACTCCATTGTCATACTCCTTTTGTTCCGGTTCTGTTTCGTAAAAAGACCCCCAGGCCCACCAGGAAAACCAGGAACAGGGAAAACAGGGATGCCAGCCACTGGGCTCCGGAGGAGGTCATTTCGGTGGTGTCGTCTTTCTGTGTCCGCTCTTCCATCTTATATCCCTTGACCACCTTACCGTCATCGCCCCGGGAGGGGTTTGAAACCTTTGATTGGGCGGCTTCCGCTTTTTTCTTTTGTTCAAAGCGTTTCTCAACCGCCTGGAAGGTTTTTTTCCGTTCGGCGGCCTGATTCGCCAGGGTCTTGCCCGTGGCTTGTTCCACGGCCATCTTAAAGGCTTTTACCGTGGTGTCGGGAAGCACCCCCGGGATGGAAATCAGGTTCATCACCATCTGGTTCAAAAGGGGGTTGTTGCAGGTGTGCTCGCAGCAGGCCACGCCCTTTTTCACCACGGAGAGGGCGTATTTCTTTGCCAGGCGGGTCTCTTTCTCTTCAGCCATGTCCCAGTATCCCTTGCGCCCGGTCTCGAGCATCCGGGCGGCCATGGATTGATAGGCCCAGGGGTTGTGTTTGTCAAAGAACGCCTTGAGGTCCAGGTCCATGCCGTCCTCCACATACACGTCATAGGTGCGGTCCCATTTGGCGTTGTCCACAAGCTCCGGGGTGGTCACCTGCCATCCCCACATGTATTCCACAAATTTTTCCATCTCCCTGGCACCGGCATAGCCCTCGTTTTTCATCCCCTGAATCCATTTGGGATTCAGGTAACGGGCGGCAAGCTCCCGGGAGAGGGTCTTTCCCAGGGGTTCCACACTGCCCTTGTCCACTTGCTGCTGGCGGGAGATGAACATGTCCGGGGCAAGGCCGGATTCCTTTTTTACCGCCATGGACAAGCCCCCCAGGTACTGGAACAGGTCGTCGTTGTTCATGGTGCCGTAGAGGCTGGAGGAGATGGAATGGACCGCGGCATCCACGCGCTTGAGGTTTTGCCGGTAGGTTGCGGTCATGGGTTGGCCCCAGTTGGCGGCGGAGTATCCGTGGGAGACCGCGTTGACAAAGGCCTCGGAAATCACGTCCGTGTTTTCCCACATGCCGCTTGAGGCTGTGATCTCGCTCACCTTTGTGCCGTAGGCCCCGGGTTTTTCGGAAAAGAGCCTCACCAGGGATAGGGCTTCGGCGGTTTCAGGGGCGACCCCGTCCCGGAGGAGCCTTGTTTTCATGGTTTTGGCGTGTTTGGCGATGAAGTTGTCAAGGTCTGTCATCCGGGCGGCCTGGTTGACGGCCCTGTCAAGGAGAAGGGCCACATTGGGAAAGCTGTCCCTGAACAGGCCCGACATCTGGAGCAGGACATCGATCCTGGGGCGTTGAAGGGTTTGGGCCGTCATGGGCCTGACGCCCTTGACCTTGTCCCTGTGGTCCCAGACCGGCTCCATGCCCATGAGAAACAGGGCCGTTGCCGGATTGATTCCCTCGTTGCGGATGGTCTCCACCGCCCATAAAAGGATGGCCACCTGCTCGGGATAGCGGTTGCCGTGGTTTTTCATATAATTGTCCAGGATGGCCCGGCCCGCCTTTTTCCCGGCCTCCCAGGCGGCCTTTGAGGGCACCTTGTCAGGATCAAAGGCGTAGAAATTCCTGCCCGTTGGCAGGGCGTCCGGGTTACGCACCGGCCCGTTGCCCGATCCGGGTGGGATATAGCCCGCGTTGAGGCCCCTGACAAGGCTTGCCATTTCATTGGGTCCGCACAACTTAAGTTTTTCCATGAGCCCGTCCACCCCGGTGCCGGCCTTTGGGGAGATGGCCCGGGCACTCTCTGCCAGGGTTTCTTTGGCGGGGTTGCGTCCAAAGGTGTGGAGGCCAAAGGGAACAAGTTCCGTCTTCAGCTCCAGGAGATAGTGCTCCAGGCCCTCGAGGCTGGCGCTGGTAACGGTGGCAAGCCCAAGGGCCTTATCAATTCCTGTTTTGGCGGCAAGGGCGCCGATCCGTTTGAGCCTCTCGGCCTTGATCTCTTCCGATGGCGTGCTTTCATACTCGCTGATCAGGGCGGCCAGGGTCGAGTAGCCGGCATAGAGCCCCCCCCTTTTGAAGGCGGGTACGTTGTGGTCGATGATCACACCGCTTCCCCTGCGTTTCGCCTGGAGGCCCTCCCCCACATCGTCCACAATATAGGGATAGAGATTGGGGATGGTGCCCAGGAGAACCTGGGGCGGGCAGCTTCGGGTCAGGCCCGCCTGCTTGCCCGGAAGCCATTCATGGGTGCCGTGGGTGCCGAGGCTGATCATGGCGTGGGGGTCGATCACCTTTTGGAGCCAGAGATAGAAGGCCGTGTACTGGTGATGGGGAAAGAGGGTGGTGGAGTGGAAGAGCTTGTCCGGGTCGTCCCCCCATCCCCTGGAGGGCTGGGGCACCAGGGTGAGGTTGCCAAGGGTGATGCAGGGTTGGATGAACCGGTTCTCCCGGGTCATGATGGTGGACGCTTCCGGTTCTCCCCAGGACCCTTTCACCCCTGCGGCATAGGTGGGGTCAAGCCCCTTGAGCCATTCCTTGTAGAGATCCATCTCCACAAACCGGGCGTTCCCCTCCGCAACCAGCCGGTCAAGCTCCCCGGGTGCCCAGGAACCGATGTTTCTGCCGGTTTTGACCAGGAGATCCATGAGGGTGTCCGGGTTGAACTCTGCCGTGATGGCGTACCCCTCTTTTTTGAGGCGGTGGATGATGGCGGTAATGCTTTTGGCGACGTTGAGGTAGCTTGCCCCGATGTTCTGCTTGCCGGCCCCGTGGTTGTAGTAGAGAATCACCACACGCTTGTCCCGGTTGGGGGTGGTCTTGAGCCGGTGCCAGTTGGCCGTCCGCCGGGCCATGAGTTCGCACTGGTCCGGGACCGGCACATAGTGCATGCCGATCTCTTTTCCCTTTTCATCCCTGACCGGGTCCTTGACCCCGATCACCATGGGTTCGATTAAGCCTGTCATTTCAGGCACGGAGAACTGCATGGCAATGCCCCCCGGCGGAATGCCGGCGGGCGAGTCCCGCCAACCCTTTTTGTCCGTGAAGTAGAGGTGCAGGGGATTGAAGACCGGGACATCGGCCTTTTCCAGGATCGAGCGGATGTTGGAGGAAAGGGTGGAGCTGAACTTGAAGGTAAAGCTTGTGATGGAGCCAAGTTTCGTTTTCAGGGGTGGGGTGGTCACAAGCCGTTCAACGCCATCCTCCATGGCCGAAGGGGAGCGCATCAATGCCACCGTGTTTATCCCCCGGGCTTCATAGGTTTTCATGAGCCGGTCAATGGGGCCCCTGCTTGAATCAACGATGTTAGTGGGGAAGATGATGAACAGGCTCCAGAGTTTGTCCGCCTGGTAACGGCCTGATGCCCGGTACCAGGTAAGATAGGTCGCCATGTCCGGGAAAAAGCGGTGGGCGTCCGGGTGGTAGAGGCTGTTGCGGTCCGGTATCATGGGAGGCTGGGGGGGCGTGGCCATGGCTGCGGCAAAATCCCTTTGGGCGATGAATTTCACAAGATTAGCCATGTTGGCGGCATCGGTGTGGGAAAAGTAGCGCTTGACCTGATCGTCAAAGAGGAAGCCCGCCTTTTCAAACGCCGTATCCCGGGTGGATTGCCGGACTCCGTAGATCCGTGCCCTGGGATTGATGCGGTCGGGGTGCCGGCGGAGCCAGCCTGCCGGCTCAGGGTGCATGATGTCCACCACGGCCGCGTCCATGGTTTTGACAAAGGTGTTGAATGCCGGGGAATCGATATCCTTTGCCGTAAATATCCGGACCTGGAGATTGCCCGGGTGAAGCGTCTTCACCGCTCCATGGCAGGTGACCGCATCGGCGTCTCCCAGGAAAAAACCGATCCGGGGAGCCCCATGGGCGCCCGGGGGCAGGATCGCAGCCAGGGTGAAGAGGATAAACAGGATCGCGTGTCGGGTCATTGAAAACCTATATTTCCCATGGGAGGCGTGGGTTTTAAATGTGGGTCCTGCCCCGGAAAGAGAGCCGGGGCAGGATGATTCAGGCTAGAAGGTCAGCTTGAGCCCAAGGTACCCGGAAAGTCCCGGGGTGGCGTAGGAAAAGGCCTCTTCATAGAATTCGTCAAACAGGTTGTCGATACGTCCGTAGAGCTCCACATTCTTTGTGAGCTCGTAGGAGGCGGCAAGGTTGACAAGGGTATAGGCGGCAAGGTCGGTGACGGCATTGCCGTTCTTGTCCGTGCCGTTGTCCTTGCGGTCGTCGACCCAGTGGATGTCAAGGTTAACCGTTCCCTTGTCAAGGAAGCTGTACCGGGTGTTTAGAGACACCTTGTTGTAAGGTCTTCTAAGAAGCCTTTTATCGTCGGGGTCATTGGTCTCCGTGTAGGTATAGTTCAGCATGAAGTCAAGGTTCGCAAGGGGGCTCCATCCGGCAAAGGCCTCAACACCGCTTGTCTCGGTCTTGCCGTCCAGCTGGGAATACTTCCAGGTGGTCATGTCAAAACCAATGCGGTTGTCATAGTCCATGGCAAAATAGGTGACGCCAAAACGAACCGCATTGTCCATCAGGCTCTGCTCAAATCCAACATCCCATCCCTTGCTCTCTTCAGCATCAAGATTTTGATTTCCATAGTCGGAATAGAGTTCATAGAGGGACGGGGCTCGAAATCCCGTGCCGTAACTTGCCTTGAGAACCGTGTTTGTGGCGCGGATGGTGTAGGAGGGGGCCACCCGCCAGGTGGCTTTGCTGCCAAAGTTTTCATGGTCATCCAGGCGAACGCCGCCGACAACCACCAGGCTCTCGCCTAGAAAGAATTGATCCTGGAGCCAGCAGCTCTTGGTTTCTGCCTTTTTTTCCTCTATGCCGCCGTAGGCTGCTTTGTTCTCCATTTTTTCTTCAAATAAGCTTGTGCCGAAGGAGAGGGTGTTGGAGTCGAAATTCAGGTCTCCCTGCCAGGCGAGTTCCTTGGAGTCCCCATTATAGCGGTAGTCCAAGGTCCCGTCATTGTTATATGCTTTACGATTGATGTTCGACAGCTGGTAGGAGAAGGTTGAAATAAAGAATTTTTCAGAAAAAGAGTTCTTTAACGTAACTTTGGCCAAGGCCTGTTCTTTTTCGATTTTCTTTTGGGTGGGGCCTTCGGGATTGGGTGTTGCGGGATCCGACCAGGTGGCTCCGGGGGTGAAATTATCGCCAATATGATAGGGCCCAAATTCGTCTATGTCCGTTGTTGTATCAACGTAGCGGGTTACGGCTGAGATGGAGAAGTCATCGGTGACATCATATCCCAGGTTCCCTGAAAAACTTGAGTTCTCATACCCGTCATCTTCATCCGTATTGCCTTCATGGGCTATCTTGTCATTGTCGTCGTTGGCAATGGAAAAACCATCTATCTCCGTGTGGGAGGCTGAGAGGGAATAGTTCAGGTCCCCGGTCCTGCCGGACAGGCTGCCCAGGGTCTTCCAGGTGCCGTAGGAGCCCGCTTCGGCCTTAAACGTGACAGCCGGTTTTTTTGCTCCTTTTTTGGTGATGATGTTGATGACGCCTGCCGTGGCATTGCTGCCGTACATCACGCTCATGGCGCCCCTGACCACCTCGATCCTTTCCACATTGTCAAGGTTGATGGAGCCTAGATCACAGCTTCTGCCCGCACTGGAAGGATCATTGACCATGATGCCGTCTATCAGAACCAGGGTGTCCTTTGAGTCCGCCCCGCGGGTGAACACGGATGTCTTTGTTCCCGGCCCGCCATTGGCCACAATGTCAATGCCGGGTACGCCTTTGATCGCTTCTTCAACACTGTTGAGATTTTTTGCTTCAATGTCCTGGGCGGTGATCACTGTCACTGAGCTTCCGCCGATCTTGTCCAGGGTTGTTTCGGTGCTGGTGGCGCTTACCACCATCTCATCCATGATCGTGGACGGCTCTCCTGCCGCCCATGCCTGGCCGGCGACCATCAACAGTAATCCTGTCAACCCTATGAAGGTCTTTTTCATCGTTTGTCCCCTTTTAAAAAACAAATCTGTAATTAATATTTCCCTGCGCCCTAAACTAAAACAGCCCCGAATCGATAATTATCGATCCAGGGCTTCCCTTTTTGGTCCGCAAGATCCCGGGGGCTCCATGTCCTTTGGAGAGTCTCCCTTTGCAAGGCAGGTCTTCTGACTTTCGCGTCGTCCTACCGGCCGCGTCTTCCCACCCGTTGGAGGCAGTGACGTCATGTGCGGCTTTCGTCAGCGATTACAGCGGAGGGCCCGTCCCTGAGTTTCACAGGGTTCCCTATTAAGCTTGTAAAGCACCATGCAATATCTATTTGAGGCAGACAAAACCAGACAACCATCGTGGTGTCAAGAAAAAAAACCTTTGATTGCTATTGTGATCCGTATCTGTTACCAAAGAAATTTAAACCAAACTTCAGTAATTTAGAGGAGATTTTTCATGATAAAGAAAACCATCGCCCTTGGACTGGCTGTTTCAACCGCCGCCATACTCGTTTCCGGAGTGCCCGGATTCTGCGGCGACAGGGCCAAGGCGCTTACCACCGAAAAAGAGAAGATCAGTTACACTCTGGGCGCGACCCTCGGCAAGCAGATCAAGCGGGATTTTGCCGTTGACCAGAAAGCGTTTTTCAAGGGGTTTGAGGCCAGCACCACCGGGAAGGATCTGCTCATGACCGATGAAGAGATGCAGCAGACCATGATGGCCTTCCAGCAGCAGATGCAGGCCCGCCAGATGGAGAAATTGAAAGCCGTTGCAGACAAAAACAAGGCCGATGGCGCAGCTTTCCTTGCCGGGAACAAGGCCAAGGAGGGAGTGGTCTCACTTGAGAGCGGTCTTCAGTACAAGGTGATCAAGAACGGCGAGGGCAAAAAACCCGCCCTCCCGGACACGGTTACCTGCAACTACAGGGGCACCACCATCGACGGCAAGGAGTTTGATTCCTCCTACAAGCGTGGGGAACCCGCATCCTTTCCCGTGGGCGGGGTTATCAAGGGGTGGACGGAAGCCCTCCAGCTCATGTCCGTGGGCTCCAAATGGATGCTATATATTCCTTCCGAGCTTGCCTATGGCGACCGGGGCGCAGGGGCCTCCATCGCGCCTGGATCAACCCTTATTTTTGAGATCGAGCTCCTTGGGATCAAGGGGTAGTAAAAAAGATAATCGTGTTACCAAAGGCCATGGATTTTTGATTGCGGAATCCATGGCCTTTTTTGCCTGGTATTCCGGCCGGGGCAATCACTGGGCAGGTGGTCAGTAAGGTTTTTCCCAGTCGGGATAGGGGGTGGCAATGAGGTTTGAGTTGAAATAGCGGGAATCCCCGGTCACCTCTTTGCCGAGCCAGGGAGGGCGCTCAAACGCCTGCTCTTCGCTGTCAAGCTCGATTTCCGCCACCACAAGTCCCAGGTTAGCCCCCAGGAACTGATCCACCGACCATTGAAATCCACCATGGTCGATGTTATATCTATTCTTTTCCACCAACGGTTTTTCACAGAGATTGTGGAGCATCTCTTCCGCATCCTTGACCGGAATCTCGTACTCATACTCCAGGCGGCTTGCGTTACGGGTTCTCCCTTTTACCGTGATAAACCCCGTTGAATCGCTGATTCGTATCCTGACAACGCCCGTTTTCGAGTTCATGATATACCCCTGCTTCAGCACAAGGGGCTTGACGCCTGATGCTTTCCAGGAGTCGTTCTTTAACAGGAATTTTCTCTCTATCTCGATGGCCATGTTCGTTTTCATCTCCCTCTTGAAATTGATTCTTACAGATTTGTAATATCATCTTTCCGGCTTCTGAGCAACACGGCAACGCCGCAACAAGCGGCCGTTTCCGTGTAACGCCTTTCCCGCAAACCGCTCATGTGAACCCGGTCCTGGGGGCGGATGGGGTGCATTTTTTGAATTAAGCCGGCGAATAATTACATAATTGTAGATCTTAAAATTGCTATTACAAAAATGTAACAATGGTGGAGCAGTGTAAAACTGTGGCGGCTGAAAAAAGGTGTTGTGAAAACAGGGTCTTATTGTTTTTTATAGCAGTTGTGGCACGGTTGGTGCTTTAAGGAAAGCATACAAAACGTGTTTATTGAGAGTTTATAACTATACAAAGGAGTGTGTGCCGTGACAAAAGAAGAGATTCTATCGATCATCGAAAAAGAGAACGTTAATTTTTTCAGGATTCAGTTTTGTGACATCAACGGGTTCATGAAAAACGTTGCCATCCCCAAGAGCCAGATTGAAAAGGCCCTGGACGGCAAGATCATGTTCGACGGCTCCTCCATCGACGGTTTTGCCCGGATCCAGGAATCGGATATGTATCTTGTGCCGGATTACGATACCTTCTGCGTCCTGCCCTGGAGAAGCAAGGAAGGTGTGGCGGCCGCCAGGGTGATCTGCGATGTGTACAAGTCCGACGGCACCCCGTTCGAGGGCTGTCCCCGGGTGAACCTCAAGCGGGTCCTGGCCGAGGCCAAACAGATGGGATATGCCATGAATGTCGGCACCGAGGCCGAGTTTTTCCTGTTCAAGCTGGACAAGGACGGCAACTCCACCACCACCACGGACGACAATGCCGGGTATTTCAGCCTTGATCCCGAAGATACCGGCCTTGACTGCCGCAGGGATATCATCGAAACCCTGGAGAAGATGGGGTATGAGATCGAGGCGTCCCACCACGAGGTGGCAGAGGGGCAGCACGAGATCAACTTCAAGTATGCGGATGCCCTCCAGTGCGCCGACAACACGGTGACCTTCAAGTGGGTCGTCAAGTCCATTGCAAAGAAGCACGGGCTCCACGCCACCTTTATGCCGAAGCCGATCTTCGGTATCAACGGGTCCGGCATGCACACCAACCAGTCTCTTTTCAACCTGGACGGCACCAACGCCTTTGCCGACGAGTCAGACCCCCTCAAGCTCAGCAAGATCGCCTACCAGTACATTGCGGGCATCATTAAGAATGCCAGGGGTTTTTCCGCGGTCACCAACCCCCTGGTGAACTCCTACAAGCGGATGGTGCCGGGGTATGAGGCGCCGGTTTATGTGGCATGGTCCACCTCCAACCGGAGCGCCCTTGTCCGGATACCCGCATCCCGGGGCATTGGCACCAGGGTCGAGGTTCGGTGTCCGGACCCCTGCTGCAACCCCTATCTCGCCTTTGCCATGATGCTCAACTCCGGTCTTGACGGCATCAGGAACGAGTTGACCGCGCCCGCGTCCACCGATATCAACATTTTTGACATGACCGCCCGGGAAAAGGTCGAGGCCGGGATCGCTTCCATGCCCGCCTCATTGGAAGAGGCATTGGAAGAACTCAAGGCTTCCCCCCTTTCCCGGGTCACCCTGGGGGACCATATCTACGAAAAGTATGTGTTCAACAAGGAAATGGAGTGGGATCATTACCGGATCTCCGTCACCGACTGGGAAGTTAAGGAGTACCTCAACATCTATTAAGAGAGTTGGCTCTTAGGGATGTCGTGATCAGGGGCACCTGTTAACGTATTACGTTAATGGGCGCCCCTTTTTTCTTGTATGGTTTTTTTTTGTAGGATCTGCTATGCTATGCCCCGTGTATCGACCGGCGTGTCCGGTCGTTTTTTTTTAAAGGCCAAGAGGGTTCTTAATAAATGGCAAAGAGTCTATATATCACTCCGACAGAGACCCGGAGTGGAAAATCGTTGATCGTCCTCGGGTTGATGCAGCTCCTGTTGAGCGATATTCGAAAGGTCGGTTTTTTCAGACCTATTATCAATGTACCGGAAACAACGGATAAAGATTACGATATCGATCTGGTTTTGTCCCATTTCTATCTGGGGCTCAGGTATGAGGAAACCTACGCATACACCCTGGAAGAGGCAAAACACATGGTCAATGCCGGCAAACAGTCGGAAATGATGGAGACCATCCTCAGGAAGTACAAGCAGCTGGAGGCAAAGTGCGGATTTGTTCTGTGCGAGGGAACCGATTTTGCCGCCGGCAGCGAGGCGTTCGAATTTGATATCAATGCCGATATCGCTGCCGACCTTGGCTGTCCCGCCATGGTGGTATCCAACGGCTGCAACAAGAGCGTTGACGAGGTGGTCAGCTCGACCCAGCTTTCCCTTGAGAGCCTTGAAGATAAAGGGGTCGACATCCTGGGCGTTGTGGTCAACCGGGTTGATCCCATCTACCTGGACGGGTTGAAAATCTCCCTGAAAGAGGCGATCCATGTGCCCGACTGCCTCCTTTACGCTATCCCGGAAATAGATTCCCTGAGCCGGCCCACCATCCGGGACGTTCAAAAATATTTTGGCGCGGAGGTCCTGTACGGCAAGGAGGCCGTGGACAACCAGATCGCGGATTACATCATTGCCGCCATGCTGGCCCCGAACTTTCTCAACCATATTAAAAAGGACAGCCTCGTGGTGACCCCCGGGGACCGCTCCAGCATAGTGCTGAGCAGTTTTGCATCCAGGTACTCCTCGGCCTACCCCGATATTTCGGGCATCCTGGTTACCGGGGGAATTCGGCTGCCGGACACCATCATGCGGCTCATCGAGGGGTGGAAGGGCGTTCCCGTGCCCATCCTCCAGGTGGCGGAGCCCACCTATCCGACCATAAGGGCCCTGGACCGTCTTGACGGCAGAATCTCCGCCGGCAATGCCAAGAAAATCTCCCTTGCCCTTGGTTCCTTTGAAACCCATGTGGGCACCGACGAGCTGAGGCAGAAGCTGATTACCCGGAAATCGGTTCGGGTCACTCCCCAGATGTTCGAGTACGGCCTTATTGAAATGGCCAAGCGCAAGCGCCAGCACATCGTGCTGCCCGAGGGTGTCGGGGAGCGGATACTGCGCGCCTCGGATATCCTGTTGCGCCGGGGGGTCTGCGATCTGACCCTGTTGGGCAATGAGGAAAAAGTCACCCAGAAGATCGAGACGCTGGGGTTGAACCTCTCCGGGGCCAACATTGTTCAGCCGGACAAGAGCGCCCTTCTGGAAGAGTACGTGGAGACCTTTTACGAGATGAGAAAAGCAAAGGGACTCACCTTTGACAGGGCCCGGGACACCATGGTGGATCCCACCTACTTCGGGACCATGATGGTCCAGAAGGGGGATGCGGACGGAATGGTCTCCGGCTCCATTAACACCACTGCCCATACCATCAGGCCGGGGTTCCAGATCATCAAGACCCGGCCGGACTCCTCCATTGTCTCCTCGGTTTTTCTTATGTGCCTCAAGGACCGGGTGCTCGTGTTTGGCGACTGCGCCATCAATCCCAATCCCACTGCCGAGCAGCTGGCCGAGATAGCCATCGGATCCGCCCGGACGGCCCAGGTGTTCGGGGTCGACCCCAGGGTGGCCATGCTCTCCTACTCCACCGGCTCCTCCGGAACCGGCGCGGATGTGGAGAAGGTGATCCAGGCAACCAACTTTGCCAAGGAAAAAGCGCCCGAGCTTCTGCTGGAAGGACCTATCCAGTACGATGCAGCCATCGATCCCGCGGTGGCAAAGACAAAACTGCCCGATTCCAAGGTCGCGGGACAGGCCACGGTGTTCATCTTCCCGGATCTCAATACCGGAAACAACACCTACAAGGCGGTCCAGCGGGCATCGGAAAAGGCCGTTGCAATCGGCCCCATACTTCAGGGGCTCAACAAACCGGTCAATGACCTTAGTCGGGGATGCACCATCCCGGACATTGTAAACACAGTAGCTATCACTGCAATCCAGGCCCAGGCGGGCAAGGGATTAGTGTAAGTTAATATAGTATAGTAAGTAAGAAGAATCAGTATTAAAGGAATAGTAATGAACGTACTTGTAATAAATGCAGGCAGCTCCTCTCTTAAGTATCAGCTGCTGAATATGGAAGATGAATCTGTAATGGCCACAGGCCTTGTGGAGCGGATCGGAGAAGCAACGGGAAAGAAGATTTATAAGAAGTTCCCGGACACCGATGCCGAGGCCAAAGTCGAGCGTGAAGAGGAGGTCCCGGATCATCGGGCGGCCATGCATTTTGTTGTTGATATGATCAAGGATGCCGAGTACGGCGTCATCAAGAGCATGGACGAGGTGAGCGCCATCGGTCACCGGGTGGTCCAGGGCGGCGATCATTTCAAGAACTCGGTTCTTGTGGACGCGTCTGTCAAGGAGATCATTGAGCAGATCAGCCCCCTTGCCCCCCTCCACAACCCCTCCGCCATCACCGGTGTGGAAATGGCTGAGGAGCTCCTCCCCAATGTTCCCAACGTGGCCGTGTTTGACACGGTGTTTCACCAGACCATGCCGGAACGGGCCTTTCTCTATGCCATTCCCCATTCCCTGTATGAGGATCTCAAGGTCCGGCGCTACGGCGCCCACGGCACCTCCCACAAATATGTGGCAAAACAGGTGGCCATTCTCATGGATAAAAAGCCTGAAGATGTCAACGTCATCACGGTGCACCTGGGCAACGGCTGCTCCATGGCCGCGGTTAAGAACGGCAAATGCGTGGACACCTCCATGGGCATGACCCCCCTTGCCGGCCTCATGATGGGCACCCGGTCCGGTGATATCGATCCGGCTGTTCTCGCCTACCTTGCCGAGCACAAGAACATGACGATCGAAGAGATCGACAACATGCTCAACAAAGAGAGCGGCCTCAAGGGTATCTGCGGGTTGAACGACATGCGGGATATCCATGCAAAGTCGGAGCAGGGAGATGAAGCGTGCAAGCTTGCCCTTGAGATGTTCAGCTACCGTATTCGGAAATACCTCGGGGCCTATGCCGTGGTTCTCGGCAGCCTGGATGCCGTTGTCTTTACCGCGGGCATTGGCGAGAACGACGACATCGTCCGTTCCATGATCCTTAAGGATCTGGATTGCCTCGGCATCGAACTTGACGGAGAGAAAAACAAGGGAAGAATCTCGGAGGCCAAGGTGGTATCCACGGATGCAAGCCGTGTGAAGGCCTGGGTGATTCCCACCAACGAAGAGCTCCAGATTGCACGAGAGACCGTTGCTGTATTAAAATAATAGCCTGACAAAGGGGAGGGCAGCCTTTGCCCTTCCCTGTCCGGCAGGATCGCAGCACAATAAAAAGGAAGAAAACTATGGTTTTGGATCACGAGAATAAGGGTGCCAACCAACCGGTGGGCAATGTCAAGGCGACCCACGATTTGATCGACTATTTTTGTCCCCATTGCGGAGGAAAGCTGTTCAGGGGAAAGGTGGATGAGATCAAGATGGTTTGTCCCCATTGCAACACCCTGGTTCGAAGTTTCGGTAATCAGCAACCTGAGAAACTCGAGGGATCTGAAAATCCCGAGGAGTAATCAAGGTGATCCGGTCTCCCCTCACAAGAAACGGTGCCTGGTTTCTGGCCGTTCGTCCCAAGACCCTTCCAGCAGCGGCAGCACCGGTATGCATCGGGATCGCCCTTGCCGTAAAGGCCGGTGGTTTTCATCCGGTTGCAGCAGCCGCAGCCCTTATGGTCGCCCTGCTGCTTCAGATCGGCGTCAACCTGGCAAACGATTATTTTGATTTCAAGAGCGGCATTGATGATTGTGACCGGAAGGGGCCGGTGCGGGTGACCCAGGCCGGGCTGATTCCTCCCCATAGGGTGAGAAACGCCATGCTCCTGTGTTTTACGGCCGCGACCTGTGTCGGGGCTTACCTCATGGCCCGGGGAGGGCTTCCGGTGGCGGTGATCGGCCTTATCTCCATCCTGTCGGCCCTGGCCTATAGCGCAGGACCCTATCCCATCGCCTCCAACGGCCTGGGCGAGGTGTTCGCCTTTCTCTTTTTCGGGCCTGTGGCCGTCTGCGGCACCTACTATGTCCAGGCACTGGCCCTTTCCTGGCCGGCCCTTGCGGGCTCCATTCCCCCCGGTCTTCTGATCGCGGCCATCATGGTGATCAACAACCTTCGGGATATCGCCACGGACCGGGCCGCGGGCAAGCACACCCTGGCCGTGAAGATCGGCCCTGCCAGGACCATTGGATTCTATATCTCGCTTCTCCTCTCTTCGTTTTTTCTCCTGCCGGTTATGGGCGGTACCGGGCTTATGCCCTGGGGCGTCCTTGTTGCCGTGCTCTCTTTTCCCATGGCAGCGATGCTTATCCGCGAGACCGCCCGTGTAACAGGCGAGGAATTGAACCGGACACTTGCCGGAACAGCCAGGCTCGGTCTCATGTTCAGTCTTCTTTTTTCCCTGGGGTTGTTTATAGGATAACCCCCTGCCCACCCGGGGCAGGCGTCATCCCCGGTCTCCTTCTTTGTCTTTCGGGATACTCTCCCAGGTCGTTTCTCTCCCTCTCCTTATTCCTTAAAAAATCGTTTTAATCCAAAATGACGGGATTTTAATTTTGCTGTCATGTTTGTGTCATTCCCATGGGGTATAACTGCGTCCATGAAAACGGCAACAAAGACTCAACAAAATTTTTTATCCAGGCGGTGGGGCATTACCGGGTGGCAAGGGCGGGTGTGTACCTTCTCCTGTCAGGCAGGTGGCTACCTGTGGGTGAGCATCCTGGGCACGGCCGCCCATTTCAGCCTGATGGCCCTGCTGGTCCAAAACTTTGATCTGAACCCGGTGAAGGCTTCTTACTGTGGGGCCATCATGGGGGCAGGCATCATCTACTGGTTCAATTTTCACTTCACCTTTCGCAGTTCAACCTCCCATCAAAGGGCCCTGGGCCGGTTTGCCGCCATGGCCATGGCGGGCACCCTGATAAACGGGCGGGTCCTGGCCCTTGCCCTGGAGGGAGGGGGTTGGCCTCTGGTGCCGTCCCAGGCCCTGGCCACGGGTATGCAGTTCGGGTTTGGATTTCTGGTGAGCCGAGTGTGGATTTATTAAAGGAGACGTAAATGAAACAAGAACCGTCAGATCCAGTGGTGCGGCCCTTTCCCAGGGCCGGACTCGTGTCGGTGATCGTACCGGTATTCAATGAAGAGGAGGTGCTCGCCGCCTTCCATCACCGCCTGTGCAGAGTTTTAGCCTCGGTCCGTGGGGTCCGGTGGGAGATCCTCTATGTCAATGACGGCAGCACGGACCGGACGCTGAAACAGATCCTCACATTCATGGCCGAGGATTCTAGGGTCCAGGTGGTCGATCTTTCCCGTAATTTCGGCAAGGAGGCGGCCGTGACTGCGGGGATCGACCATGTCCGGGGGGATGCGGCCATTTTTATCGATGCGGATCTCCAGGATCCCCCGGAGTTGATCCCGGTGATGGTCCGCCATTGGCGGAACGGTTACGATGTGGTGAACATGAAGAGGGCCACAAGGGCAGGGGAGAGTTGGATCAAGCGATGCACCGCCCAGGCCTTTTATTGCCTCATGGGACGCATAGGTCCTGTGAAAATGCCGGAAAACGTAGGGGATTTCCGGCTCCTGAGCCGCAGGGCCCTGGATGCCCTGGGCCGGATGCCCGAGCGGAATCGCATGATGAAGGGGATGTTTGCCTGGATCGGTTTTAACGTGAAGGAGGTCCCTTTTCACCGGGATGCACGGGATGCCGGGGTCACCAAATGGAACTATTTTCGGCTGTGGAACCTGGCCATGGAGGGGATCACCTCCTTTACCGTGGCCCCCTTGAAGGCGGCGAGTGTCGCAGGCATCCTGATCTCCCTGGCCGCCTTTCTCTACGGGGCCCTTGTGGCGGCCAAGACCCTGGTGTGGGGAGACCCTGTCCCGGGCTACCAGAGCCTCATGGTGGCGATTCTGTTCCTTGGCGGACTTCAGCTCCTGTCCATCGGTATCATGGGGGAATATCTGGGCCGGGTGTTCATGGAAACCAAGAACCGTCCCCTTTACCTTGTGAAGCATCACCATACGGCGGTCCAATCCTCCGGGGTCCTGTCCCGGCTCATCCCCCAAAGGAGGCTGCCATGAAAGAAAATAAGGCGCTGTTGGGCCGATACCTTCTCCTCCTCCTCCTGGTTGGCCTGGGCGGCTGGTTTCCCTTGGCCTGTACCCCTTTGCCGACACCACCGAGGCCCGGTACGGGGAGATTGCCCGGCTGATGGTGGCCACGGGAGACTGGATCACCCCCCAGTTCAGCCTTGGGGTTCCCTTCTGGGGAAAACCGCCCCTTTCCTTCTGGTTCACCGCGGCAGGGTTTCGGGTGCTGGGCCTCCATGAATGGGCCGGGCGGCTGCCCTCCTTTCTTATGAACCTTTTCATGGTGGCCATGGTGTGGCGCCTAGCGGCCCGGCGGAAGGGGCAGCTTTTTGCCCGCACCGCCGCCCTGATTCTCTCCTCCTGCCTGCTCTTCTGGATCGCGGGGGGGGCCGTGATGACCGATTCAACCCTGGGGTGCGCCACCACCCTCTGCATGGTCTCGTTCTGGCGGGCCATGGATACCGGAACCGCCCCCGGGCGGGTGTGGGGCTATCTTTTTTTTGCCGGTCTTGCCATGGGACTTCTTGCCAAGGGACCGGTGGCATTGGTGCTCATCGGTTTTCCCCTGGCTCTCTGGACGGTGGCCTGTGGGCGGGTCCGGCAGGTGCTCCAGGCGCTGCCCTGGCTCAAGGGCACGGTTTTGACCCTGGTTCTGGCGCTTCCCTGGTATGTTGCGGCGGAGTGGAAAACCCCCGGTTTCCTGGAGTATTTCCTGGTGGGCGAGCACTGGAACCGGTTCCTTGTGCCGGGGTGGAAGGGTGATCTCTACGGGTCGGCCCATGCCCGTCCCCGGGGCACCATCTGGATCTACTGGCTGGGGGCGGCCTTTCCCTGGTCCTTCATTGTTCCGGGCATGCTTGCGAAAAATCCAACCGGGATTACCGGGGCGCTGAAATCCGGGAAGGGCTGGTATTCCTACCTCATCCTCTGGTCCGTGACCCCCATGCTACTTTTTACCCTGGCGGGCAACATCCTGCCCGCCTATGTGCTGCCCGGGCTGCCCGCCTTTGCCCTGCTCGGGGCCGAGGTCCTGAAAAAGGGCAAGGGGGCTGTTGCCCCAAGGCCGATTCTGCTGGGGGCGGGCTTCATGCTGGTCCTTTCCATGGTTGCCACCCTTGTTGCGGCCACCGGGTTCGGTCCCGGGCAGCGGAGCCAGAAACAGCTGGTCCGGACCGTTGCCCCTTTGGTTCACGGCAACGGCGGCCGACTCACCTATCTTTTTAAAAAGCCCTTTTCCGCTGATTTCTATTCCAGGGGAACGGCCGGGCGTCTGGATTCCGTTGCCGGGCTCGACAGCCTCTTGAACGATGCCGCCAGGGATGTGGTTGCTGTCCGGAAAAAATATCTCCATCGTATTCCCGGGCCGGTGCTTGCGCGGTTCATCAAAGGGGAAGAGATCAACGGCTATCTCCTGCTCATGGAAAAAGCCGAATCCCATCGGGAGGAGCCGGATTTCCGCCCCGTTATTTGAATGGCATGGCGGGGGTGGGTGTGATATGTTTTCACGTCCACCCCCTCTGTGGTCAGGGATGAAGAATAGTGCTAAGCTTAAATAAGGTGTATCTATCCATATACAAAAGGGCCCACACCAGCAACCGGAGTGGAGATCGGGTTTAAACCATGAAAATTTTAGTTGTCGAAGATGACAAGGGTGCGTTGCGTTTCATCAAAAAAGGATTGACCGAGTCCGGCTACACCATTGATGCCGTTCTCAACGGGGAGGACGGCCTGTTCCTTGCCGTGAACCAACCCTATGACCTGATCGTTCTGGATGTCATGCTGCCTGGGATGAGCGGGTTTGAGATCATCTCGGAACTCAGGAAGGCGGGCAAGGACACCCCGGTGGTTTTTCTGACGGCCAGGGACGCCCCGGATGATATTGTCCACGGACTCAATCTCGGGGCGGATGACTACCTTGTCAAGCCCTTTGCCTTTGCCGAACTCCTTGCCAGGATCAAGGCGGTGTTGAGAAGGGGCGGGAAGGAAAAGCGGTTCGAACGGCTCACTGTGGGGGGCCTCTCCCTGGATCTGGTGGCACGGACGGCCCGGCGGGACGAAAAGCGCATCGAGCTTTCGGGCAAGGAGTTCCTGCTGCTGGAATACCTGATGAGAAATTCAGGCCATGTGCTTACCCGGACCATGATCCTTGAAAAGGTGTGGGGATATAATTTCGACACCTCCAGCAACATCATCGATGTTCATATCAACCGTCTGCGGGGAAAAATTGACAAGCAGTTCAAGAGCAGGCTCATACATACCATCAAGGGTGTCGGTTATGTCCTTAAAGAAGAAGATTAGTCTTTTCCAGCGGTTTGATGTCAAGATAACCGTGCTCTACTCCTCCATTTTTTTTCTCCTGGCCCTCCTCCAGAGTTCGTTTCTTTATTACAGGCTTGAGCACAATTTTTTGAAGCAGGTGGGAAACATGCTCGCGGACGAGGCCGATGAGCTGATCGATGAGATCCACGATGAATATATGTTAAACCAGGCCGGTAATAAGATTTCGGATGAGGCCGATGGGCGGATAGATAAGATTTACGATGAGCCTTTGACCGGCAACGGTCTTCTGGACGGTTGCCTGCTTTTTGACCAGGACACGAGCAAACGAAATTATTTCCCCATTTACTTCAGGGTGGCGTCCCCCCGGGGGGAGAAGATCTACCAGTCGAAGAATTCTCTCCACATCGCCTTTCCGGCCTGGGAAGAGCGGCCCGACTTTGATTCCTCCAGGATGAAAGTCCAGGGCAGCCTCCTTATCCGTGAAGAACACCTTTATCTTCCGGCCCTGGAAAGAAAGATCCTTGTCCAGATCTGTACCAATTCTCGCAGGATCGATAAGCTTACCTCCAATTTCCTGGAAAATATTTATATCGCCATCCCCATCCTCATGCTCCTATGCATCGGCGGAGGGGTGCTTGTCTCGAGAAAGCCGAGAAAGACGATCCGAAACATCACCCGGGTCACCCGGAATATCACCTCCCGGAATCTCAGGGAACGGCTCCATGTCCCGGAGGTTCAGGACGAGATCAGTGATCTGACCGTGACCATCAATTCCATGATGGACCGGCTGGAAACATCGTTTCACGAGATCAAGCAGTTCACCTCCGACGTCTCCCACGAGCTTCGCAATCCCCTGTTCGCGCTCAAGGGGGAGATTGAGGTGGCCCTGTCCCAGAAACGGAATGAGTACGAATACCGGGAATCCATGCAGGTCTGCCTCGAACGGATCAATGTCCTGATAAAAATGGTCAACGACCTGTTCCTGATCACCCGGTTTGACTCAAACAAGGTGGCTTTGGAGTTCGAGTATGTCAACCTCTGGGACATTGCCAGGGATATGTATGAATTCTTCCTGCCCATGGCCCAGGAGAAAAAGATCGATTTTTCCATGGGCGAGTGTGAGGAGATCGTGATCCGGGCGGACAGGGTCAAGCTGTTCCAGGTGTTCAACAACCTTTTGGACAATGCCGTCAAATTCACCCCTGAAAACGGCGCCATCCGCATTGCCTTGGGCCGAAGCAGGGACGATGGGGTGGAATTGTCCGTTTGCGACACCGGTGTCGGGATTCCCAAGGATCGGCTGGGCAAGATCTTTGACCGCTTTTATCAGGTGGACCCGGCCAGGTCCTGGACCGAATCGGGTTCAGGGCTGGGACTCCATATCTGCAAGAAAATCGTCGAAGCCCACGGCGGCAGGATCGTGGCTGAGCAAAACCAGGACCAGGGCGCCTGTTTCCGGGTCTATCTTCCTGCAACAGATGAAGATGTGGAACGTCCATAAAATAAAGAACCTTTTTTTCTGTGGGACCTTGAAGGGTGATTTCTCAAAAGGTTTTCTTGACAACCTTATCTCTATAAATATAATGGCCCGGTAGATTAACCTTACACGCTGGCGCCAAGCGCCGGAAAAGGAGTTTTTTTGTTCAGGAAATTCATGGAGATTGTGTCAATCGTTGCGGGCCGAAAACGGATGGAACGATTGATGTATCGATAACGGTGGTTCAACCGGACCCCCGCCCATAGAATAATCGATATTCTAAAATATGGCATGGCGGACAGGATTGCCGAACTTCTGCGGTCCCTGACACCATGCATGAGAAGGTGAGCGCCTTAAGGCTCCTCACCCATTGTTCCATTCCCATACCAGAGCTGTACCTTCCGGTCCCGCAGCGATATCCCACTTCACAAAACAAGCGTTTTTAGTATATTTGCAGGAGATTACACCCATCCCGATGGATGGGATGTTGTTCTTCCTGAAATTATTTTTGTTACGGAAGGAAAACCCCTGGAGGGGAAACACCATGGATATCATTATTCGAAAGAGCATTAAAGAAGACCCGAGCCCTTTAAAAAAACTTAGCGGCATGGGATTTGATGAAAAATATGAAAGCAGCTTGCCCCCGGAGCTTGTCAGGGAACAAACGATTGCCCGGGTCACCGGGGTGAGAAAGAATCTTTTTCTTGTCAATGACGGGCATGAAGAGCGATCGGCCGCCATCGTGGGAAAATTTCACCATCAGGCGCCCGGTACTCTTCTTTTCCCGGCCACCGGGGACTGGGTGGTGCTGGACAACGGCAGAATCGCTTATGTCCTGCCCCGGAAGAACGCCCTGTCCCGGGGCGCCTCCGGACGGCAGGGGAAGAAAGATAGCACCGCCGTGGAAAACCAGGTGATCGCCGCCAACCTGGATTGGGTTTTTATCGTTTGCGGCCTGGACCGTGACTTCAACATCCGGCGCATCGAGAGATACCTTACTTTGGTGTATAACTGCGGATGCACGCCGGTGGTGATCCTGACCAAATCGGATCTTCATGATTCTCCGGAGCCGTTTGTCCGGCAGGTGGAGGCCGTCTCCTTTGGCGTGCCCGTTCATCCGGTTTCGGCCGTTGAAAGAACGGGAATCCAAGCCCTGGCCGCTTATCTTGCCCCGGGAAAAACCGTGGCGCTCCTGGGCTCTTCCGGGGCGGGTAAATCCACCCTGGTCAATTTTTTTGCCGGAAAAGAGATTCAAGCCACCCGGGAGGTAAGCCAACATGTGGGCAAGGGGGTTCATACCACCACCACCCGGGATTTGATTCGTCTTCCCGGGGGCAGGCTTTTAATCGATAACCCCGGCATTCGTGAGATTGCTTTCTGGGATGTGGGCGGAACGGCTGGAAGCGCTTTCCCGGAGATCGACGCCTGGGCCGGGAGCTGCCGGTTCTCCGATTGTACCCATACGGGGGAACCCGGGTGCCGGGTCAGGCAAGCCTGCCTGAACGGAGAATTAGAGCAGGAACGGCTGGACAGCTACCTGAAGCAGATGCGGGAACTGGATTATCTGGCCCAGCGTAAACATAAAAGTGCCGACCGGGTGGAAAAGGAGCGCTGGAAGTCGGTGTCCAGGAAGCAGAAACAGATGAAGAAATACGGTAAACCGGGCAGGTAAATCAAAAATTACCCAAAGCCCCTCTTTTGGAATATCGATCCCCTGCTGAGCTGGTGTGGGGGATCGGAAAAAAGACAATAAAAAAGGGTCTTGGAATTTCTTCCAAGACCCTTGATAGCTTAAGTGGTGATCCCACCGGGAATCGAACCCGAGTTTCCGGCGTGAGAGGCCGGCGTCCTAACCGCTAGACGATGGGACCACTTGTTGAAAACCAATACTGTTTACCCCAAAAATAATCTCTTGTCAACAATTAGGATTCATCCGGGTCCGTTTTATGCACTTTTTTTTCATCCAACATACAGCGGAGGCCCGTGCCGTCCATCAGCGGCTCAAAGCATCTGTTGCAGGCGAGGCAGCTTGCTTTTTCGGCGGGGTCCTTTTTCCAGCGCCGGATCAGGTCCGGCTGACGGACCAGGGGGCGGCTGAGGCTGACGGCGTCGCAGACCCCATCCGTCACCAGCCGGTGGGCCGTGGCAAAGGAGCGGATGCCGCCCACGAGGATCACCGGAACCGAGATCGTTTTTTTGAGACGGACCGATGCCTCATCATACCAGGCTTCCGGGCTTTTTTTACCCATCCTGGCCGGGGAGAAGCGGGCCTTGGGATCGGATGTGCCGCCGGAGAGTTCAATGCCGTCGATGCCATGGGCCTCCAGCATGGCGCAGACCATGAGCATCTCATCCACGGTAAATCCCGTTTCAAGGAAGTCGTCCGAGTTGATTTTGGCGATGACCGGATAGTCCCGGCCCACCTTTTTCCGGATTGCCTTGAGCACCTCCAGCAGCATGCGGGCGCGGTTTTCCAGGGGGCCTCCGTAGGCATCGTTCTTTTTGTTGTAGAAGGGGGAGAGAAATTCCCCCAGCAGGTAGCCGTGGGCGGCATGGATCTGAACGCCGTCAAAGCCTGCCGCTTTGGCCCGAAGGGCGGCGTCGGCATAGGAAACCACCGTCTCCAGGATTTCGCGTTTCGTCATGGCCCGTGGATGGGTACCATTGTCCACAGCATAATCTGAAGGACCAAGGGGCTCCATGCCCGAAAGTTCCGGAATCGCCCAGATCCCCTGATGGGCCAGCTGGGCCATGATCTTTCCTCCGGCCGTGTGCACGGCCCGGGTCATCTCTTCCAGGCCGGGAAGCAGGCGGTCGTCGTGGAGGCCCAGCTGTCCCGGGCCGCCCCAGCCCCTTTTTTCCACATTGGCATGGCCGCTGATGATGAGACCCACGTCTCCCCGGGCAAGGGCCACGAAGGTGTTGATGAGGCTGGGGGTGACACCCCCGTCTTTGTCGGCCATGGCTTCGCAGGTGGCCGAACGGACAAACCGGTTCTTCAGTTCCAGGGTTCCGATGGTGGTGGTTTCAAACAACGAATTCATTATTTTTGTTCCTTAAGTTTTTTCAGTACCGCAAGTGTCTCTTCAGGTTCCGTGCGGCAAGACTTAAATTGTAAAACAACCATTCTGAAATTCCTTCAAAAAAAGAGCAGGCGTCTGTCGCCGAAAGAGGCGAGTGGGCATACTCTGTTTGCCGGGCCAATGGTGACACCGGCTTTGGCGGGAGCAACTGCTCTTAAAAAATGCCAGGGTTCATAAGCGTCAGAAGGTGGTGTCAGGAGTTCCCTGGCCATCGAACCTTTTGTCTCGGATCATGTTGTTTCCCTCTGCTCGTGATTCTGGTTAATACTAAAACGCATGTTCTGGAAGGTCAAGGCAATTATTTTGAGGGGTTGACAAAAGCGTATAGTGGTCATGCTCTTTCGTCGCATTTTATGGGACCCTGGGCCGGGACTCTTTAACGTCGGTAAATTTGGGTCAGATTTTTCGGATCAGGCGATAGCGTCATCCCATCGGAATGTAAAGGAGAGCATGGAATGAAAAGTGAAAAGAAAGAAACGGCGGTAAGAGCGGTGTTTCCCGCACCGGAATCATGCAGGGGGTGTCATAAAAATGTGACCGGAAAATAAAGAAGCCGTTTGGCAATCACGGTTTTGAACCCATTGCCCCGATTGTTGGAGAACATCCTGGGCAAAGCGGAAAATAAAAAAAGGGTCTTGGAATTTCTTCCAAGACCCTTGATAGCTTAAGTGGTGATCCCACCGGGAATCGAACCCGAGTTTCCGGCGTGAGAGGCCGGCGTCCTAACCGCTAGACGATGGGACCACTTAATGAAAAGTGGGTACTATCTATCCCAAAACGAATATCCTGTCAACTATTATTTTCCGAAGGGGCGCTTTTTTTCCTGATTCCCTTCCGGAATCCGAACACGAGGTAGATGAGCCAGCCCACAAAGGGTACAAGGGCGGTGACGCCCCAGATGGCCTTGTTTTTGATTGAACCGAAGTCTTTTAGAAGCACATCGATGATGGCAAGCATGGTGAGGCCCCAGAAGATGACCCCCACACCGGCAATGACAACAAAAGTATCCATGTCTGTTTGATCCTATCCTTTTAATTGGTCGGATATCTTTAAAAGCGTATCCACATAGTAGTTGCTGTGATTGTACTTATAGAGAATCTTGTGGGCCTTCTGCCGTGTCACCGACGGTTCCCAGCCGAAATGTTTCAGATAGTTGGCGATGCTGTGGATGGCGTCGGCATGCTCAAAGAGGTTTACGCGGCCGTCGTCGTTGCCGTCCCTGGCAAGGGTGAGGGCATTGCTGGGCATGAACTGGCTGATGCCCATGGCGCCGGCGTAGGAACCGGTGATGGCGGCGACATCCAGGGCTTCCCGTTTTGAGAATTTCAGCAGCGCCTTGAGCTCCCTGTAGGCCCACTCGGATTTTGAGTCCGCCTTTTTCTCGAACTTCTCCCTGGTCAGTCTCCGGGAGTCGGAAATGGAGTCCCAGAGGGTGTTGCGTTCCTCCTTGTCCGCAAGGGCGGCCATGGTGGAGAGGGTGTTGATGACCGCCCTGTTGCCCACATAGGTTCCCAGCCGTGTCTCCACAAGGATGATGGCGGTGATGATGGTCTTGTCCACCCCGTACTCCTTCTGGGCCTTGTCCAGGATGACCTTGTGCTTTTCCATGTAAGCCCGCGCATTTCTGATGGAGGGCTTTGACAGGAACTGGTCGTAGTCCAGGCTGGATTCATTATGGACAAAAAAGAGCGAGACCCCCTTGGCGTCAAAAAAAACCTTGGGGTTTTTAAAAATCTTTTTGATGGTATCTTCCTGGAACCCGTCGTTCACCAGCCGCTGGATCAGCCGGTTGAATTCCTGTTTCGGGGGTGGTGCATCCGTCTGTGCACTGCCCGGCAGGGCGAAAAAAACAAGGGACAGGAGGGTGACTATAAAAAGGAAGAATGAAGTATGAGCTTTGACAATGCGAGTTTTCATAAAAAATATATTCTCCTTTGGGCCGTTGATGGTCTTTGACGTTTTTTATAGCCTATTTTTTACTGGATTGCATTAAAAAAATTTGGCAGGGCGATCTCAAGCTTGATACTGTAAAAACAACGTGTTATAAACGGTTTGGAAATTTAATGCCAACGATAGATCAATTAATGGTGTCATAACCGTCGTGAAAAAAAAGGAAAAATCGATATTCAGGTGCCAGACCTGCGGCTACCAGTGCCCCCAGTGGATGGGGAAGTGCCCGGATTGCGGGGGGTGGGACACCCTGGTTTCGGAGCGCCGGACGACCTCGCCCGGTGCCGCGGGTGCAGGGGGGTATTCTTTCACAAGGCCCGTGCCCATGGATTCCATCCAGTTTGAGGAGGAGCCCCGGACCCATACGGGAATCAAGGAGTTTGACCGGGTGCTGGGGGGCGGGATCGTTCCCGGAACCCTGGTGCTCATCGGCGGTGATCCGGGCATCGGGAAATCCACCCTTATGCTCCAGGTGCTGGCGAATCTTTCGGCTGGGGGCAAGCGGACCCTCTACGTATCCGGAGAGGAGTCCATCCGTCAGCTGAAGATGCGGGGCAAACGCCTGGCGGCAGAACCCGACTCAATGCTGGTGGCGGCGGAAACCGACCTTGACGCCATCCTGGCCATGGCGGAACAGGAGAAGCCCGATGCCATGGTGGTGGACTCGATCCAGACGGTTTACAATCCCGATATCGCGTCGACCCCGGGCAGTGTGACCCAGATCCGGGAGGCCTCCATGCGATTGATGTCCATGGCCAAGAATACCGGCATTCCGTTGTTCCTGGTGGGCCACGTGACAAAGGTCGGGGCCATTGCAGGACCGAGGATCATGGAGCATATGGTGGATACGGTTCTCTATTTTGAAGGGGACCGAAGCCATGTGTTCAGGATACTGAGGGCCGTGAAGAACCGGTTCGGATCCACCAATGAGATCGGCGTGTTTGCGATGAAGGAGAAGGGCCTTGAAGAGGTGCCCAACCCCTCTGCCGTGTTTCTTTCCGAGCGGCCGGTGAACACGCCCGGGTCGGTGGTAACGGCCAGCATGGAAGGGACCCGGCCGATCCTGGTGGAGATCCAGGGGCTGGCCTCGAGTTCCGGTTTCGGGACGCCCCGGCGGACGGTCCTGGGGCTGGACCATAACCGGGTGGCCCTGATTGCCGCGGTGATGGAAAAGCGTCTTGGCATGAATCTTTCGGGTCTTGATATTTTCATGAATGTAGCCGGCGGCGTCAAGGTGACCGAGCCCGCCGCCGATCTTGGCATCGCCATTGCCCTGGCCTCAAGCTTCCTGGACCGGCCCGTTCCTGAAGGGACAACCGTGTTAGGGGAGGTGGGGCTCACCGGTGAGATCCGTGCTGTAAGCCACGGGGAGCAGCGGATAAAGGAGGCGGTAAAGATGGGGTTTACCCGGTGTCTTGTGCCGGAAAATTCCCTTAAGCAGGTGCCTGAGACAAAAGGAATACAGATTCAGGGCGTCAGTTCTCTTAAACAGATCATGGCGCTGGTTTTTTAACGCGGTTTGGGAAGGTAAATGAAAAAAAGAGGCAAGGTAAAAAATAAGAAAACGCAGTGGGCGGATCACTTGACCCAAAAGGCCAAGGCTGAAAATTATCCCGCACGGTCGGTGTACAAGCTGATGGAGATACAGAAGCGCTTTCGGGTGATTAAAAAAGGCGGCAGGGTCCTTGATCTTGGCTGCTCTCCCGGCTCCTGGCTCATCTATGCCGCCAAAACAGCCGGCGAGGCGGGGAGTGCGGCGGGCATCGATCTGAAGCCCGTGGAAGCAGCGCTTCCGGGTAATGCCGTTGCCCACGTTGGGGATATCTTTGAGATGGAACCCACCCTGGGCCAGGCCGTGGGAGAGGGGTATGACGCGGTGTTGAGCGACATGGCCCCGGCCACCACCGGGCGAAAGGATGTGGATAGCGCACGGTCCTTTGATCTTTGCGAGGCAGCTTTGCGGGTCGCCTGTGACCTGCTTGCACCGGGGGGTAATTTTGTGTGCAAGATCTTCCAGGGCGCCGAGTTCAAACAGCTTGAAAAAGATGTGAAATCCCGGTTCGGTAAGCACAAGATTTTCAAGCCCGAGAGTTGCAGAAAATCAAGCAAAGAGATATATATTATCGGAATAGGTAAAAAATAACAAGGAGGCACAATGTCAGGACATAGTAAATGGTCGACAATTAAACATAAAAAAGGCGCCGCAGATGCCAAGCGGGGCAAAATATTCACAAAACTGATCAAGGAGATCACCATTGCGGCCCGGATGGGCGGCGGCGATCCGGACAGTAACCCAAGGCTGAGGTCTGCCGTTGCCGCGGCCAAGGGCCAGAACATGCCCAAGGACAACCTTGAGCGGGCCATCAAAAAAGGCACGGGAGAGCTCGAGGGAGTTGAGTACGAGGAGATGTCCTACGAGGGCTACGGCCCCGGCGGCGTGGCAGTGCTTGTGGAGTGTCTTACCGACAACAAGAACCGGACCGTTGCCGATGTCCGGTACATCTTCAGCAAGGCCGGCGGAAATATCGGTACCGACGGATGCGTGGCCTGGATGTTTGATAAAAGAGGGCTTATCTCCGTTTCAAAAGAGGAATCGGACGAGGATACCCTCATGGAGGTCGGACTCGATGCCGGTGCCGAGGATGTCAAGGACGAGGGCGACTGCTTTGAGATCATTACCGCGCCCGAGGATTTTGAGGCCGTGAGAGAGGCCATTGAAAATGCCTCCATCAAGATCGACCTTGCCGAGGTGACCATGATTCCCCAGACCCAGACACGGCTGGAGGGAAAAGAGGCGGAGCAGATGATACGTTTCATGGAAGCCCTGGACGACTGTGACGATATCCAGAAGTTCTATTCCAATGCCGATATCCCCGACGAAGTCCTGAACGCCCTGTAATAGCAGCTATTGCTGTTGGACCGCAGTTGAGGCAGGTATTGTCCTCAACCGCGGTTCGGCTTTTTTCCTTCCCCAACGTCCCCAAAAGAGGGGCGCCCCTCATCCGTTCATAAAAAGCAGATCCGTGCCCTTGGGTACAACAAAATCAAACAGGGACGGGTCAAGTTTCCGGAAGTCGATATCCATGAACTCAAGGGTGGTGGTGTCGCCGTAGATGTTTGTCGTCTCCACCCGGTCGATCTTAAAGGTGTCCTGGAAAAGCCGTATCTTGATGGTGCTGATTTCGGGATTTTCCTGTTTCGGCACCAGGATAAGCTCTGCAACACCTTTGTCGTTTCTTTCAAGGGTGATGGTGTAGGATTCCCGAACAAGGCGAATGTCCGAGAGAAACGCGCCGCCGGCCCCTGCCTTGAAAAAAGTCCGGGCCTCCCCTTGAACCACCTGGTTGTCTTCCGGCCGGAAGATCCAGAGGGTTTCCCCATTGGTGATGATCTTGTGTTTTTCCGGTTCCAGGTACTCCCACCTCATCTTGCCCGGATGGCTGAAAAAGGCCTTGCCTTGGGCTGTTTCCGTGATGTCGATGGCGGCAAGCCGGGAACGCTGAAAAAAGGTTGCCGTGAAATCCTTGCCGGAATAGCGGTTTTCGATCCCTGTCAGCAAGGCCTCAAGGTCGCTTGCGCTGTTGTCCTGGGCAAAGGCGGCCGGGGAGAGGAGCTGAAGTAAAAGTGTCAGGAGGATCAGGCCCGAGCAATAATGACGCCTGGACCTGTATCCGGGGAATTCAACGTTTGCCGGGCTATCTGAGAAGCTTTGCAATGTCTTTCCTCTTGTCCTCGGCGTAGAGCCGTCTCAGTTTGGGTTTTTCGATCTTGCCGGTGGGGTTTCTCGGCACCTCGCCAAAGATGATTTTCCTGAGGCGCTTGTACCGGGGAAGGGCCTCAGCAAACTCGACGATCTCCTTTTTGGTGAGCTCGCACCCGGCCTTGGCGGCAAAGATGCCGGCCGGGATCTCCCCCAACCGTTCGTCCGGAATGCCGATTACGGCCACATCTTGTATCTTCTTGTGCTGCATGTAGAAGTGTTCGATCTCCACCGGGAAGATGTTCTCGCCGCCGCAGATGATCACGTCCTTTTTCCTGTCCACAAGCCATATGAAGCCCGACCGGTCGTAACGGGCGATGTCTCCGGTGTGGAGCCAGCCGTCTATGATGGTCTTTGAGGTGGCTTCCGGGTTTTTGTAGTACTCCTTCATCACTCCGGGGCCCCTGACGATGAGCTCGCCGCTCTCGCAGGCGGGAAGCTCGTTGCCGCTCGCATCCACGACCTTGCACTCCCAGTCAAATCCGGGCTGGCCGATGGCGCCTACGTGGTCGGGGTTTTCCACACCCAGGTGGACGCAGCCTGGCCCCGTGGTCTCGGTGAGGCCGTAGTTGGTGTCGTAGGCATGGCCGGGGAAATATTGTTTCCATTCGTTGATCAGGCTCGGGGGCACGGGCTGGGCGCCGATGTGCATCAGGCGCCACTGGTCGAGGCTGTATTTGGAGATATCCACGTTCCCCCCCTCGATGGCGATGAGGATGTCATGGGCCCAGGGCACCAGGAGCCAGACAATGGTGGCAAGCTCTTCGGACACTGCCTCCAATACCCATTTCGGCTTGACTCCCTTGAGAATGACGCACTTGCCTCCCACCACAAAACTACCCAGCCAGTGCATCTTTGCGCCGGTGTGGTAGAGGGGCGGGATGCACAGGAAGGTATCGTCGTGGCTCTGGCTGTGGTGGCGGTTCTCCACATAGCAGGCGTGTTCCAGGTTCCGGTGGGTCAGGAGAACGGCCTTTGGGGTGCCGGTGGTGCCCGAGGTAAAGTAGAGGGCGGCGTCTTCTTCGATGGAAAGCGTAACGTCCGGCGGGGCTTCCCCGTTTTCGGAACGGATAAACTCCCGGTAGGGAACGGCCCAGTCAGGGCAGTTTTCCGGGTTGCCCGTGAAGATCCAGAGGCTCACATGGGCGTCGAGAAATACCTTGCCCGATTCGATCCTGTCGATGAACTCCTCGCCGAAGATAAACACCTTTGCCTCGGCAACCTCGGTGCATAGCCGGATCTTGTCGAATTCAAACCTGAAGTTTAGGGGAACGGCCCAGGCGCCGGTGCTCAGGATGCCGAAATAGATGGGAAGCCACTCGATGCTGTTGGTCATGAGCTGGATCACCCGGTCGCCTTTTTTAATGCCCCGTCGCGCAAGGGCATTGGCCAGGCGGTTGGACTCCCGGTAAAATTCCATCCAGGTGATTTCCTGGCGAAGATCCTCGGCAGGCGCCCGTTCGATCAGGGCGATGTCGTTTCCGTATCTTCGGCTGTTTCTTGCTAAAATTTCAGTTATTATCATCCTCTACGTCCAGCCCCCAAGCGGTTGCGCTTTTGTTTCTAAGGTTAACGGTATGCCCGATATAAAAAAATCCCACTGGGCAGTATAGTGCACAGTGGGATTTTTTTTCAAGGCGGATTTATTTTTTATTTCTTGGTCTCATTGACCTCTTCGAAGTCGGCATCGACCACGTCGTCATCCTGACCGGCTGCACCCGCCTGGCCCTGGGGACCTGCGCCGGGCTCTCCGCCCTCCTGGGCAGCCTGCTGGTACATGGCCTCGGCCAGTTTGTGGGACGCCTGGGTCAGCTCTTCGCTCTTCTGCTTGATCGCCTCGGCATCCTCGCCGTCCTTGACCTGTTTCAGGGCCTCGCAGGCGGCTTCGATGCCTTTCTTGGTGGCCTCGTCAACCTTGTCTCCGTGCTCCTTCAGGGTCTTTTCAGTCTGGTCGATGAGGGACTCGGCTGTGTTCTTTGCGTCCACAAGCTCTCGTTTTTTCTTGTCCTCGTCGGCATGGAGCTCCGCATCCTTGACCATCTGGTCGATCTCATCCTCGGAAAGGCCGCTTGCCGCTGTGATGCGGATGGACTGCTCCTTGCCGGTGGCCTTGTCCTTGGCTGCTACATGGACGATACCGTTGGCATCGATGTCAAAGGTGACTTCGATCTGGGGTACGCCCCTGGGGGCCGCCGGGATGTCGGAAAGCTCGAACTGACCAAGGGTCTTGTTGCCGGCGGCCATCTCCCGCTCTCCCTGGAGAACGTGGATGGATACGGCGGGCTGGCTGTCTGCAGCCGTTGAGAACACCTGGCTCTTCTTGGTCGGGATGGTGGTGTTCTTCTCGATCAGCCGTGTCATGACTCCGCCCAGGGTCTCGATACCCAGGGAGAGGGGGGTGACGTCAAGGAGAAGTACATCATTGACATCGCCCTGGAGAACGCCGGCCTGGATGGCGGCGCCCATGGCAACGACCTCGTCCGGGTTCACGCCCTTGTGGGGCTTTTTGCCGAAGATTTTCTCCACACGTTCCTGGACGGCCGGCATACGGGTCATGCCGCCGACAAGAACCACCTCGTTGATCTCGCCCGCAGAGAGGCCGGCATCTTTCATGGCGGTCCTGCAGGGATTTTCAAGGTTGTCCAGAAGATCGGCCACAAGGGCTTCCAGTTTCGCCCGGGTGAGCTTCACGTCAAGGTGTTTGGGGCCGCTTGCGTCCGCCGTGATGAACGGAAGGTTGATGTCGGTCTCAACGGCTGTGGAGAGCTCCATCTTCGCCTTCTCGGCAGCTTCTTTCAGGCGCTGGAGGGCCATCTTGTCCGTCTTGATATCGATGCCCTGATCCTTCTTGAATTCCTCGGCAATGTAGTCGATAATTCTAAGGTCAAAGTCCTCGCCGCCAAGGTGGGTGTCGCCGTTGGTTGATTTTACCTCGAATACGCCGTCACCGATCTCGAGTACGGATACGTCAAAGGTGCCGCCGCCAAGGTCGAACACGGCGATCTTCTCTTCGCCTTTTTTGTCCAGGCCATAGGCAAGGGACGCCGCTGTGGGCTCGTTGATGATTCGTTTGACTTCAAGGCCTGCGATCTTTCCCGCATCCTTGGTGGCCTGTCTCTGGCTGTCGTTGAAGTATGCGGGAACGGTGATGACCGCTTCCTTGACCTCTTCGCCAAGGTACTCTTCAGCGGTCTTCTTGATGTTGGCCAGGATAAAGGATGAGATCTCCGCCGGGCTGTGCTGCTTTCCCCTGAGGTTGATCCGGGTGTCGCCGTTGGATGCCCCCTCGATTATGTAGGGAAGCACGCTCACGTCATTCTGGATCTCCTTGGACTTGAATTTTCTTCCCACGAGTCGCTTGACGCCAAACACGGTGTTCTCAGGGTTTGTGATGGCCTGCCGTTTTGCAGTCTGGCCCACCAGGCGGTCTCCGCCTTCCGTGAGTGCCACAACAGAGGGGGTGGTTCTGTTTCCTTCGGAATTGGTGATAACCTTTGACTCTCCGCCAGTCTCCATCACCGCAACACATGAGTTGGTCGTTCCAAGATCTATTCCTATTATTTTAGCCATGTTCTTTCCTCCAAAATATATATTTATTTTTTATTTATTTTCTGTTTCTTTTTCTGTTAGAGCCTTTGAAACCACAACCATGGACGGCCTGATCAGTCTGTCATGGAAGAGGTAGCCCTTTTGAAGCTCTGCCACCACTGTGTTTTCGGGATGATCCTCTGATTCCTGCTGGGTCACGGCCTGGTGAAATGCAGGATCAAAAGCTTTCCCTTGAGCCTCCACCGGCTTGACATTGAAGTTCGTGAGGAATTTCAGGATCTCTTTGTGGGTCATCTCCACCCCGGCAAGGAGGGTGGCGACCTCGGGTTCTCCGTCTTTGGCGGAGCCGATGGCCCGTTCGATATTATCCACCACGGTCAGAAGCTGCTTGAAGAGTGATTCATTGGCGAACTTTTTAAAGTCGCTCATCTCCTTGGACGAACGCTTTTTATAATTCTCAAATTCTGCCGAAAGTCTTAAGACGCGATCCTTTTCTGCAGCAAGTTCCTCTTTGAGCGCATCAACTTCAGATTTTCCCTTTTCAGGGGATTCTTTTTTTGAACTGGTTTTCTTCTTCTCTTTCTTGCTTTTCTGGGTCTCGTTCTTCTCTTTGGGCGGCTCTTCAGATTTTATCTTGTTTATAGGTTCGTCTTTGTCAGCCAATGTTATCTCCTGATAAAAATATCTTTCCATCCATAAGTGTTTAATAATTTAACTAAACAGATGATTAATTTCAGAGGAAAAATAAGACCGTTTGATCCCATGTCAAGATGTAAAACTGAAGGGTGTGGGAAATAAAACTGAAGGGTGTGGGAAATAAAACTGAAGGAGGGGAAAAAGAGACCCGGCTGACCGTGAAGGTGCCAGGCATTTCATGATCGGGATCGATCCACGACACAGATGATATCACTTATCGCTGCTTCCTTCCGGATCTGACGAGGTTCATGACCTTCTGTTACGCGGCGACCGATCAGAATGCCATTCAAGGACACCCCCACGGCACAACCGGGAATTTAAATATATACTCGAACCCGTCAGGTTTTACAAGCAAAAAAAAACTTTGTTGAATCGGCATGGTCTCTCCCGGGCGCTGGTTGACGGATAAAGCCGTGGTGATGTATATGACGTCCATATATAAATAGGAGGCGGGGTATGGTCTGGAAGGTGTATTTGTTGCGGTGTTGCGACGGTTCTCTTTATTGTGGCGTTACAAAGGATGTCGATGCCCGGGTTGCGACCCATAGTGCGGGCAAGGGGGCCAAGTATACCCGGTCGAGGCTGCCTGTCAGGCTGGTTGCCGTCAGTCCAGGTCTTGCCAAGCGCCAGGCGTTTCAATTTGAGTATCGGGTAAAAAAGCTTCCTGCCGGCCGGAAGTGCGCCGCGGTTTTGCAGGGCGCAGGGGGCGGGTGAAGGTGTTTTTTTTATCATCGGCAGTTGAATTAAATCTCTTGGAGAACCTTGATAAGTGTCGGCGTAGATGGTACCTTGTTAACTCTCAGAGCGTTTCTTGCAAATTGTTATTTCAGGGCCTTTGTGGAAAAATCAAAATTAACACTGTTTTTTTACGGGAGATCATTATGAGTGAGATTGTCAGGCAGGGAGATGCCACTGTGGTACGGCCGGGCGTGGACATTGTCGCCTCCATGGCAGAGGATTTTAAAAAAGAGCTTATTTCTGCAATAAACGACTATACCGGCGATTTTGTGATCGATCTTGCGGGTGTCGAGATGGTTGATTCCGTCGGTATCGGTGTGATTATCGCCACCCATAACACCTTGAGTCAAACCGGGCGGAAGCTTAAGATTATCAATGTATCAAAGGATGTTTACGGTCTTTTCAGTACCATGAGGCTCAACAGGCGGTTTACCGTTGAGGAGGCGGTGTGATATAGGCTCCATCCCGGGGGAGGTTGACATGCCGGTAAAATTCTTTTTCTATACGATTTTTGCCTTGATTTTGTCCTGTATGTTTGTTGCGGGGTGTGGCCGTGATGATAGCGCCGATTATGAAGGCGTCGGGAAGCTGGTCTCGGAGCGCAATCGCGCCAGGATGGCTAAGCATGCTGCTAAGCAGCGGAAAACGGATGCGGGAACACCTGTTTCTGAACCGGTAAGGGTGAAGGCGCCATCCGGTAAGACCCTGTCCGGGGAGGGTGTTAAAGTTGTGAGTCTGTCTTCGGGGAAAGTCCTTGCAACGGGGATGGCCTACCTTGATGAAGATGGAAATATTGTAACCATCCGGATTAAAAAATAGTGATGGGAGTGATCGGTCTGCCCATCTCTTTGTGGAGAGATGGTTTCTGTCGCCGATTCCGGTCCGTTGTTGCCCCAGGTTGTTGATCCCTCTTTGCTGGTTCGGCCTGGGGTTTTTTTTGTGAAGTGGACGGCTCTTTGTTCTTGAAATAAAAAAAGGTCTTGGCGTAATTCTGCGCCTAAGACCTTGTGGGTTGTATTTGGTCGGGGCGAGAGGATTCGAACCTCCGACATCCTGCTCCCAAAGCAGGCGCGCTACCAGGCTGCGCTACGCCCCGAAAATACAAGAAGAATTTTTATCACTGTTTTTTTGAAAAAGCAAGCTTAATAAAGGGCTGGTTGGAGAAAAAACATCTTTCCCCTTGGAAAAGCGGGGAACTGGGCGATACAAAGTATTGAAATGCATTCTTTTTTTGCAATTTTCTTGACACCTGTACAGATAAAGATTAACTTAGTACATTTTATTTGGGGCATGCAATTTGACACTCTTACGCATGTGAACGATTTATTTAGAATGATTGTACATAGTACTGACAACCACACTACTTTAAAGACGGCTTGAAGAGTTGGCAGCTCCCGCTGGGACTTGTGGTTTCAAGAGCCTTTTTTTTGTACAGGAAGGGAAATAATGCAATTAAAGATTGAAGAGAAAAGCACGGTAAAAAAGGTCCTCCACGTTGAGATTCCAAAAGAGGATGTGGCAAAGGAGCTGAATAAGGCTTACAATGATCTGAAAAAGACGGCCAGCATCAAAGGCTTTAGAAAGGGTAAGGCGCCTCGCAAGGTACTGGAGAACAGATTTTCCAAGGATGTCCATGCAGACATTGCTCCCCGCCTGATCCAGGATGCGTTTTCTGAGGCGCTGGAAGAGCACAAGTTCAACCTCGTGGGCGGTCCCCAGGTAGATCCGCCGGAACTCAACCCTGAAGCGGATTACTGCTTTGATATCGCTATCGAGGTAAGGCCGGAGCTTGATGATCTGGAGTTCAAGGGAATTGAACTGAAGCAGACCATGTATGAGGCCTCGGATGAGGAGGTGGATGCCCAGCTCGAGATGATCCGGAAAACCATGGCAACCAAGCAGCCTGTCACCGAGGAGCGCCCCGTAAAGGCCGAGGATTTTGTGCTGATCGATTACGAGGGATTTGTGGATGGAAAACCCTTTGATCAGGCTCCCAAGGTCGAGAACTATGTCATGGCCATCGGCGGCGACACCCTGCCGGAGGAATTTTCCGCCAAGCTGACCGGTGTTATTCCCGAAAAAGAGCTGGACATTGATGTGGCCTATCCTGAAGACCATGCCGATAACGGGCTTGCCGGCAAGACTGTCTGCTACAAGGTTCTTTTGAAGGAGATCCAGGAGCAGATCCTGCCGCCGCTGGATGATGCCCTGGTTGAGAACCTGGGCCAGTTCGAAAATCTCGAGGCCTTGAAGGCCGCCATCCTCGACAATCTCAAGAAGGGATACGAGCAGAGGATCCATCAGGAGTTGAGCGAGCAGATTTTTACCACTCTGCTTGAGAAGAACGAGTTTGAGCTTCCCGACGCAATGGTGGAGATGGAGCTTGAAGGGATCATTGCCGAGGCCGAGCAGGCCTATGCCCAGAACAACATCAACCTTGAAGATGTGGGAATGAGCAAGGATTTCCTGAAGACACAGTACCGCGATGTGGCTGAGAAGCAGGCCCGGCGTCATGTTCTCCTTGGCAAGATCATCGAGCAGGAGAAGCTTGAGCTGACCGAGGAGGAGCTGGAAGCCGGCTTTGAGGAGATGGCCGCCGGAATGAACGCTTCCGTGGATGCCGTCAAGAACCTTTTTAATATGAATGCCCAGCAGCTCGAATACTATAAGCACACCCAGCTTGAAAAAAAGGCTGTCCGTCTTATTATAGAGCAGGGAGCTGTCACCGAGGTCGCTCCCGAGCCTGAGACAGCTGAGGAAAAGACAGACCAGTAGTACCTGTCCCGGTTAAGATATGGAAAAACAGAATAATTAAAGGAGATAATCGTGCCCTTAATTCCCATGGTCGTTGAGCAGAGTAACAGGGGCGAACGTGCCTACGACATCTACTCGCGACTGTTAAAGGACAGAATCATATTCCTGGGGTCTGCCATGGATGATGAGATTGCCAATCTCATCGTGGCCCAGTTGCTGTTCCTCGAGTCCGAGGACCCTGAAAAGGACATCAACTTTTACATCAACTCCCCGGGCGGCGTTGTCACTGCCGGCATGGCGGTCTACGACACCATGCAGTACATCAAGCCCGATGTGGCCACCGTGTGCATTGGTCAGGCCGCCAGCATGGGTGCGTTGCTCCTTGCCGCAGGAAAAGAGGGGAAGCGATACTCTCTTCCCAACTCCAGGATAATGATTCACCAGCCCCTCGGCGGTGCCCAGGGACAGGCTTCGGACATCAAAATCCAGGCCAACGAGATATTGCGCATGAAGGATTCTTTGAGCGAGATCCTGGCCCGTCATACCGGTCAGGACCTTGCCAGGATTTCCGAGGACACTGACAGGGATTTCTTCATGTCGGGCGTCCAGGCAATGGAGTATGGTCTTGTGGACCACGTCGTTACCAGCAGGGAAGAGTTGGAAAAGGCTGAGGTCTCAAAGGAGAAGTAGTATGACCAGGAAAGATGATGAGAGTGATCAGTTCTTCTGCTCATTTTGCGGTAAGAACCAGAAAGAGGTCAAAAAGCTCATTGCAGGACCCAGCGTCTACATCTGCAACGAGTGCGTGAGGCTCTGCGATGAAATCATCGAAGATGAGGAGAAGGAGAGCCTTGAGCCGGTCCAGAAGAGTGAGAGAAAACTCACGCCAAAGGAGATCAAGGATGTCCTTGATACCTATGTGATCGAGCAGGACAGGGCCAAAAAAGTCCTGTCCGTGGCTGTTTATAACCATTACAAGCGCCTGGACGCGGAGCCGAAAAAGGAAGATGACGTGGAGATCCAGAAGAGCAATATTCTGCTCATCGGACCCACGGGCTGCGGAAAGACGCTGCTTGCCCAGACCCTGGCCAGATTCCTGGATGTCCCGTTTGCCCTGGCCGACGCCACCACCCTCACCGAGGCCGGTTATGTCGGGGAGGATGTGGAGAATATCATCCTTTCCCTGGTCCAGAATGCCGACTACGATATCGAAAAGGCCCAGCGGGGCATTATCTATATCGATGAGGTGGACAAGATCTCCCAACGGGGCGACAATCCCTCCATCACCCGGGATGTTTCGGGTGAAGGGGTGCAGCAGGCCCTGCTGAAGATCATCGAGGGAACCACGGCAAGTATTCCGCCCAAGGGGGGGAGAAAGCATCCCCAGCAGGATTTTGTCAAGGTGGACACCTCCAACATCCTCTTTATCTGCGGCGGTACCTTTACGGGTCTTGAAAAGGTGATCGAACGGCGCATCAGCAATAAATCCATGGGATTCGGCGCCGAGGTCGCAAGCAGGAAGGAGAAAAATGTTGGGGAGCTCCTGGAACAGCTCAAGCCGGAGGATCTTATCCGGTTCGGCCTGATTCCCGAGTTCCTTGGGCGTCTTCCCGTGATCACCTCCCTGTCCGAGCTCAACGAGTCCTCCCTGATCAAGATTCTCACGGAGCCGAAAAATGCCCTGGTGAAGCAGTACCAGCGGCTGTTCGATTTCGAGAATGTCAAGCTCACCTTTACCGAGGAGGCCATGGCCGCCATGGCAAAGGAGGCGGTTACCCGTAAGTCGGGTGCCAGGGGGCTTCGGGCCATCATGGAAGAAACCATGCTGGATATCATGTATGAACTTCCTTCCGCGGAAAATGTCAGGGAGTGCATCGTGGGGGACGAGGTGGTTCTGAAGAACGAAGAACCCATCCTTTTGTTCGAGCAGACAAAGAAGCAGGCATAACCCAACCAGAGAAATGATGACCAGATGATCAGTATTTCAAAACTCTTCAATCCCGATGGATCTGATTCTGAAAAAAGAGAGCTTCCCCTGGTTCCACTGAGGGACATCGTTCTCTTTCCCCACATGATTACACCCGTATTTGTGGGGAGGAGCAGATCCATCAAGGCTCTGTCAAACGCAATGGCAAAGGATAAGAAGATCTTCCTTGCCACCCAGAATGACCCGGAGGTCATCAAACCCACCATCAACGATATCAGCCAGATGGGCACCCAGGGGCGGATTACCCAGCTGCTGCGGCTTCCCGACGGCACGGTCAAGGTGTTGGTGGAGGGGGAGTGCCGGGGCAGGATCACGCAGCTCAAGGAAGTGGAGAACTTTGTGACGGCGGAGTTTGTCACGGCTCCTGAAGCGCCCATGCAGGGGGTCGAGGCCGAGGCCGCCGTCAGGACGGTGCTCGAAGCCTTTGAAAACTATGCAAAGCTGTCGGGCGCTGTTTCAAAGGGGCTGCTCCAGACCCTGGCCGGGATTGTGAATGATCCGTCCAGGCTTGCCGATACCATTGCTTCCCAAATGCCCTTCAAGATCAAGGATAAGAAGCGGCTCCTTGATTGCGTTGAGCTGGAGGAGCGGCTGTTTCTGCTGTTGAAGTTGATCCAGGAGGAGACCGAGGTCTTTACCATGTCCCAGAAGATCAAGGGCAGGGTAAAGGAGCAGATGGAGAAGCTCCAGAAAAAGCACTATCTGACCGAGCAGATGGCGGCCATCAAGCGTGAGATGGGAGAAGAGGGGGAACCGGGGAACGAGTTCCAGGATCTTGAAAACAAGATCAAGCGCAAGCGCATGCCCAAGGAGGCGGCCGCAGCGGTTCGCCGGGAGTTTGACAAGCTTGTGCAGATGGCGCCCATGTCCTCGGAGGCCACGGTGGTTCGAAACTACATCGAGTGGCTCATCTCCCTTCCCTGGTTCAGAAAGAGCCGGAGCAAGATGGATATTGCCGATGCCCAGGCCATACTTGACAAGGACCATTACGGCCTTGAAAAGCCCAAGGAGCGGATTCTGGAGTACCTGGCGGTTCAGGTGCTGGTCAAAAAGATCCGGGGGCCCATCCTCTGTCTGGTGGGGCCGCCCGGTGTGGGAAAAACTTCCCTGGCACGGTCCGTTGCCCGGGCCACGGGCCGGTCGTTTGCCAGGATCTCACTGGGTGGGGTCCGGGATGAGGCAGAGATCCGGGGCCACAGGCGAACCTATATCGGAGCCATGCCCGGGAAGATCATCCAGACCCTGAAAAAGACAGGATACGGCAATCCTGTATTCTGTCTGGACGAGGTGGACAAGATGAGCACCGACTTCCGGGGGGACCCGTCATCCGCCCTTCTGGAGGTGCTTGATCCGGAGCAGAACCAGACCTTTAATGACCACTACCTGGATGTGGACTATGACCTGTCCGATATCCTCTTTGTCACCACGGCCAATACCCTCCACGATATTCCGGCGCCCTTGCGGGACCGGATGGAGATCATTCAGATCCCCGGGTACACCGAGTATGAAAAGGAGCAGATCGCCCATGGGTATCTTGTACCTAAGCAGCTGGAGCAAAACGGTCTGAAACCGGAGGATGCGGTCTTTTCAAAACCGGCGGTTCTTTCGATCATACGGCACTACACCCGGGAGGCAGGGGTGCGGAACCTGGAGCGGGAGATCTCCTCGGTGTGCCGAAAGATCGTCAAGGCCATTGTTCTGACAGGGGAGAGAAAGCTTCATACCCTTTCCGTGCGTTCCATCCATAAGCACCTGGGGCCGCCCCGGTATCGAGATTCCATGCTCGAGGCAAAGGACCGGGTCGGCATCGTGAACGGGCTTGCCTGGACCCAGGCCGGCGGAGAGCTGCTCACCATTGAGACGGTAACCATGCCGGGCAAGGGAAATGTGTCGGTCACGGGAAAGCTTGGAGAGGTGATGAAGGAGTCCGCCTCGGCCGCCGTGAGCTATGTCCGTTCCAGGAGTAAGGCCCTCCATATCCGGGAGGATTTCTATAAGGATCTGGATATCCATATCCATGTGCCCGAGGGGGCTATTCCAAAGGACGGTCCCTCGGCAGGCATCTCCATGTGTACCGCCGTTGTTTCGGCCCTCACCGGCCGTGCCGTGGACAGGAAGACGGCCATGACCGGGGAGATTACCCTCAGGGGGCGTGTGCTTCCCGTGGGGGGGCTCAAGGAGAAGCTCATTGCGGCCAATGCCTGCGGCATCACCCGGGTGATCATCTCCAGGGAGAACAAGAAGGATATCCGGGACATCCCGGTTTCCATCCAGAAACGGCTGGAGATCTGCCTGGTCGAGGAGATGGAAGAGGTCCTTGATATTGCCTTGGTTGAAAAAAAAAATGAAGAAAGTGTTTTTTCTGCTTGACACACTTCGATGATGCTGATAGATATAGTCTCGTTTTTGAGGGGGCGAATAACTCAGTTGGTAGAGTGCAACCCTTACAAGGTTGAAGTCACAGGTTCGAGCCCTGTTTCGCCCACCACCTCAAAAACGCTAAATTGCGGGGGCGTAGTTCAGTTTGGTTAGAACGCCTGCCTGTCACGCAGGAGGTCGCCGGTTCGAGCCCGGTCGCTCCCGCCATTTAAGAAGGGCCTTTAATCTGAATCCAGATTAAAGGCCCTTCTTATTTTGGGCGCAAGGCCCTTAATCTTGCAACGCCACGGTAACGGCGGGAAAAGAAAAAAATGCCTGCCCGCATCTTTTCTTCTTGACACTCGTCCTGGTTACTGGTAGATAGTATCGCACTCTTGGTGAGGATCTCCTCAACAAGGTTGAATCGCGGGGGCGTAGTTCAGTTTGGTTAGAACGCCTGCCTGTCACGCAGGAGGTCGCCGGTTCGAGCCCGGTCGCTCCCGCCATTTAAGAAGGGGCGTTAATCTGAATCCAGATTAACGCCCCTTCTTATTTTGTACCCTTTCTTTTTATCCTACAACGCATCGGCAATGGCCGTTCCCATTTCAACGGTTGTGACAGCCGATTGTCCCTCGTTTGTCAGGTCGGCCGTCAGGATGCCCTGGTTCAGGACCTTGGAGACCGCTTCCACAACGGCGTCGGCGGCTTCCGGCAGATCCAGGCTGTATCTCAGCATCATGGCGCCCGATAATATCTGGGCAATGGGGTTGGCAATTCCCTGGCCGGCGATGTCCGGCGCAGAGCCGCCTGCGGGCTCAAAAAGGCCGAAATCCTGCTCGTTCAGGCTTGCCGAGGCCAGCAGTCCCATGGAGCCAGTGATCATGGCGCATTCGTCCGATATGATGTCTCCAAACATGTTGGGGCAGAGCAGCACGTCAAACTGGTGGGGATCCTTGACCAGCTGCATGGTGGCGTTGTCCACGTAGATGTGGTTCAAGGTGACTTCGGGATAGGCTTTGGCCACCTCCATCACCGTCTCCCGCCACAGCACCATGGAGGTCAGCACATTGGCCTTGTCCACCGAGGTGACGATCCCGCGTCGGTTCTTGGCCGCCTCAAAGGCGTGCCTGGCAATGCGTTCGATCTCCATCCGGGAGTAGACCAGGGTGTCCCAGGCTTTTTCCGAGGGGCCCGACCCTTCCCGGCCCTTGGGTTCTCCAAAGTAGATGCCGCCGGTGAGCTCCCGCACGCACAGGATGTCAAACCCGTCCTTGACAATGTCGGGTCTCAGGGGAGAGGCGGATGCCAGGGATTTGAACACCCGGGCAGGTCTCAGGTTGCAGTAGAGGTTAAAGTGCTTTCGCAAGGGGAGGAGTGCCCCCCGCTCGGGTTGTTCCGCCGGGGGAAGGTGCTCCCATTTAGGGCCGCCCACCGAGCCGAACAGGATGGCCTCGCTCTGTTCGCAGATGGTGAGGGTCTCCTGGGGAAGGGCCGTGCCGTGGTTGTCAATGGCGCATCCGCCAATGTCCGCCTGGGTGAATTCGATTTCAAATCCATGGAGGGTTCCGGCTTTTTCGATCACCTTTACCGCCTCTGTCATCACTTCGGGGCCGATTCCGTCCCCAGGGAGCAGCGCTACTTTTCTTTTCAAATCTTCAGTCCTTTTTTCCATCTTGTTTAAGGGTTATGTCTAAATGGTTACCGATAGACGCTCCCACTCGAATGGATGCCTGCTTTACCTATATGAACAGGAATGGCTCCATGGGAATGGGAGGCGCTAAAATCCGGCTAATCTTTCAAAATGATCCTGGCATCGACAATGTCCAGCCCCTCGTGGTGAAGGATCACAGGGTTCAGATCCATCTCTTCGATTTCAGGGTAGGACTCGATGAGCTCGGAGCAGAGAAGCAGCAGCCGTTTTAAGCTTTTTTTGTCATAGCTCTTCTGTCCCCTCACACCGTCCAGGATCACCGACGAGCGGGTATCCTGGAGCATCTTTTTTGCCGATGTGGGCGATATGGGCAGCACCCAGAAGGTCACGTCCTTCATGATTTCCACCATGATGCCGCCCAGTCCGTACATGATCACCGGGCCGAACTGGTCGTCGATCTTGGTTCCCACGATCACCTCAAGGCCGCCGTTGGCCATGGAGCTGACCAGGACGCCGCGGATGTCGGCCTCGGGTTTATAGTTCTTGGCATTGAGGAGGATCTCGTTGTAGGCGATCCTGATCTGGCTCTCGGACTTCAGGTTCACCTTGACCCCCCCGGCATCGCTCTTGTGCAGAATGTCCGGGGAGATGATCTTCAGGACCACAGGGCCCTCTATCTCCTTTGCCATCTCCAGGGCCTGGTCCTCCGTGGTGGCGACCTTGTCCACTGAGGTGGACATGCCATGTATTCTTAGCAGCATTTTGGCCTCATGTTCAAGCAGAACCTTTCGGCCCTCTGCTTTTGCCTGCCGGATGATGCTGTCCCCCCGTTTCCTTGCCTTGGCATGCCAGTTGAAGACAAAGTTGGTTTTGGCCTGGTAGGAGGTCAGGTAATCGCCGTACTGGCAAAGGGAGGAGATACATTTGCAGGTGACATCCAGGGAGTCGTGGACAGGAATGTTGTAATGGCGCAACAGCTCGATGGGATGGGAATCGTAGGAGCTGTAGAGGCTGTGCACCAAAATGGGTTTGTTCTTTTTTTGAACCATCTTACCCAGCCGGTGGGCCGCATCCTCCTCGGGAATGGCGAGGCTTTCGGTGAACCTTATGCCGTAGCCGCCGAACAGGCCCACAATGAGGAGACCGCCCACGTTGTGATCCTTGAGAATGATGTCGGCGCAATCGGCAAATATGGCGGGGTTGGAGTCGGTACCGCCGGCAACATCCACGGGGTTGACCACGGAGGCGGCAGGGGGGAGGATTTCCTGTAGTTTTGCTTTTGTTTTCTCGTTCAGTTCGGGAAGGGAGATGCCGTAGTCGGACAACAGGTCTGCACCGATGGTGGCATGGCCGCCGCCGTCCGCAAGTATCGCCACCCGTTTGTTTTTGATGGGCGGCAGGCTTGAGAGGGTCTGGGCCACGGGAAAGAGTTCGTCGGAATTTTCGATCACCACGATGCCCGCCCTGGCGTAGGCGGCATTCGCCACTTCGCTCATGCCGGCAAGGGAGCCCGTGTGGGAGCCGGCCGACCGTTTCCCGCTGATGGAACGGCCGCTCTTCAAAAGGACGATGGGTTTTATCTTGGTGGTGTTATAGGCCTGCTGAAGAAATTCTCTTCCCTGGCTCATCCCCTCCACATACATGAGAATGGATTTTGTCTCGGGATCGTTTCGAAAGAATTCAAGGTATTCATGGAACTTGATGTCCGCCTCGTTCCCCACCCCAATATAATAGGTAAAGCCTTCATGTTTGCGAATCATGGCCTCGGTGATCAGGGTCAGGGCCATGTTGCCGCTCTGGCAGATTAGCGCGATGCCTCCCTTGGGGGCGTTTTTGATGCCCACAAGGTTCATGTTGGTTTTCATGTTGATCATGCCCGAGGTGTTGGGGCCGATCAGCCTCACCCCCGAGCGTTGGGCCGCTTCTACCATCTGGTCCTCAAGCAGTGTTCCCTCCTCGCCAAGCTCCCTGAACCCGCCGGCCACGATAACCGCACCGGCGATATTTTTTTTCCCGCACTCCTCGATAATCGGGGGGATGGTCCGGGCCGGGGTGGTGATGAGGGCCAGGTCCACCTCCTGGTCGATGTCGGTGACACTCTTGTAGCAGGGAAGCCCGAGGATGGACTCTTCCCTGGGATTGACCGGGTAGATCTCACCCTCGTATTTTTCTTCCTGGAGGATCTTGATGGCCTGGAATCCTCGTTTGGTAACGTTCTTGGAGGCCCCGATGATGGCAACGGATCGTGCGTTCAATACCTTGTCAAGCATTAGTCCGGCTCCTTGGTTGATCGTTTCCGGTTGTCGAAGCTGTCCAGGGACGCTTCCCTTTCCTTGGTGGAAACGCAGGCAAGGCAGGCTTCGATTTCGTATGTCATCAACGCCTCCAGGCTGGTCTCGCCCCGGGCCATGATCAGTCCGTTCTTGATCCTGGCGATGGAGAAGGCTGAGTTCTTGGCGATGGTTTCGGCCATGGCCATGGCCCGGTCCATGAGGGTGTCCGGGGGGACGGCATAATTGACAAGCCCGATTCGCGCCGCCTCCTCCCCGGTGATGTTCTCCGCTGTAAAGAGAAGCTCGCTTGCCTTGCCCGGGCCCACCAGGTCCTGGACCAGCCGGAAGGCGCCGCCGGTGACCGAGGAGGTCACCCGGGCCTCGGGGGAGCCGATGAGGGCATCATCGGCCGCGATCCGGATATCGCAGGCAAGGGCCAGTTCATAGCCCGATCCCAGGGCGTACCCGTTGATGGCCGCAATGGTGGGCTTTTCAAACCTAAGGAGGGTTCTTGTCGCCTCCTGGAGGGATTCAAGGTAGCGCCGGTAATCGTCAAGGCTTCTGTTCCTGGACTCCTTGAGATCCGCCCCGGTGGAGAAGGCCCGTCCCTCCCCCGTGATGATCAGCGCCTTGATCCCGGGATCGTTTCGTATCTGCTCCAGGGCATGGAGCATGTCCAGCCAGAGCTGTTGGTTCATGGCATTGAGAACCCTTGGTCGGTTAAGCTTGATAAGGGCGGTGGCGTTTGTTTTCTCAAAAATAATAGCGTCATAGTCCATGGCACCCACCTTTGAAATGTTTCCGTCAACGGTTTAAAAAAAACGGTTGTCTCTGGGCTTGTCAGCGTCTGATATTCTTGATAAAAAGAGCGTCTCTATAACTAAGGATATAGAACCATTTGACCGAAAGTCAACAAAGAAGTTACCGGGGCCCCGGGATTCAGTCGCCTTAACGGGGCGAATTTCAATAAAGGGGCTTGACACAGGACCGGCCATGGGCGTATTTACGTTTGTGAATTTGACCCGAAGCGCCTCACTATCTACCCAAACCAGCAGGACGAACCGCGTGAACATCTATTGCATCCGGAACAGCAAACGCCTTTCCAATGACGCCGAATGCCGGCGCTGCAGCCATCGAAGGAGCTGCCGGGCGTTTCAGCTCTGGCTCCAGCCCGAGCTTCCCTTTGTGTTCAAGCCCAATGGCAGTCGGGATTGCGTCTTTGATGCCCAGAACGGGATAAAGAACGCCCTGGATGCCCTTTTCCCCAGGGAGTATGCCATGTTGAAGCAGCAGGCCCTCAAGGTGCTGCCCGGGATCGAGGATTCGAAAAGCGCGATTGTCCGGCTGAAAATGTATGAACTTCTCCATCCCGATGGAGAATAAGGAGGTAACAATGGAAACAGGATATGTGCATCTTTACACCGGCGACGGCAAGGGAAAAACCACGGCGGCGTTGGGGCTGTCCCTGCGTGCGGCCGGCCATGGGCTTACGACGTTTATCGGCCAGTTCATGAAGGGCCAGTACTATGGGGAACTGACCGCCCTTAAAGCCCTGCCCCAGGTAACGGTGGAGCAGTTTGGCGACGAGGGATGCATACAGCGCCATGAGGTGACCGACCGCCACCGGGCCCATGCACGGGAGGGACTTGCCAGGATTTCCCAGGTGATGGCTGAAGGCTGTTACTCGGTGATCGTCATGGATGAGATCTGCGTTGCCATCTGGTTCGGCCTCGTTTCCGTTGCGGAGGTGCTGGCCGTGGTTCGCAGCCGGCCCGCCGGGGTGGAACTTATCCTCACCGGGAGACGCGCCCCGGAGGAACTGGTGGATGCGGCCGATCTGGTGACGGAGATGAGGGAGGTCAAGCACTACTATTCAAAAGGTGTGCTGGCACGGGACGGGATCGAGCGCTAGGAGGAAGATAGTTACTATCCCCTGAATGGATGCCTGTTTTGCTGTTGACGGGAACGGGCTCTATTTGTATGGGAGGGGCCATAATAGAGAAAGGCAGAAGAGGGATCCCCTGCCTTTAGGACGTTCTCCGATATGAATAGGGTTACTGCTTTAAAACATTCTTCGCAGCAGGCCCTCGTTCGTTTTCTTCGATGTCAAAAGTGACCCTTTCGCCTTCTGAGAGGGTCTTGAAACCGGGCATGTCAATGGCCGTATGGTGCACAAACACATCATTTCCCTCGTCCTGTTCGATGAAACCAAATCCCTTTTTGTCGCTAAACCACTTTACTGTTCCTTTTGCCAAAACCTTTCCCTCCTTAAAATGTGAATATTTGGCTCTTATAGAAAGTCGTTCTGAAAAGTGACGCACAGAACAACCATTACGGCAAGTGTTAATTGACTATATCCTGTGAATCAAAAAATGCAAGCAAAAAAAAAGGGGGTTACGAAAAAAAATCGTAACCCCCAAAAAAATAACGATGTTATCGGTTATTTTCTGTTGCCGTATTCAGCATAGGCCATTGCAGTGGTCCGGTAGACCAGATGGGCCATCTTGGAGAAGGGCAGGAACGCGAACAGATTGAAGATCGCGATCAGGTGGAGCCAGTAGAGAAAATAGGTGGCTCCGGCATAGCCCGCCAGCCGTGTCATCTCTGTCAGGAGACCGGTGAGGCCCAGGGAGAGCACAACACCGAGGATGTACCAGTCCTTGTAGGCCGTGACCTGGTCGTTTTTGGCCAGGCGGTTCTTGATCATGAGCAGGGAGCCGATGACCAGGGCCGCACCTGAGATGTTGGCCAGCCATTTCACCGGATTGAGCTGGGAATAGGGTCCGGGGATGTGGAACACATAGAGAACCACACAGAAGATGCCCGTAACCACGGCCAGGCCGATGAAGGAATAGAGAACCATCATGTGGGCGGTGGCCCGGTCCTGGTTAGCCTCGCACTCGTTGAACTTGTCGTGCTTCAGGATAACGGGAATGATGCTGACAAAGGCCTGGAGGAGCGCCTTGACGTCAATGGTTTTCTTGTCTGTCTTTCCTTCGGCCACGGCATTCCCATGGATGTCGGTGACGAACCGCTTGAGGCTCAATCCAAACACCACGGTTACGAAAATGGCCAGCGGTACAAACGTCATATCCACAAACCAGGTGGAGAAGAAGTTTGAATGGGCCAGGCCATGGCCGCCGTGGGACCACTCGATACCAAAGGTATGGAATATCTTGGTCATGGTGTCCCCCGCCGTCATGGTGATGAAGGCGAGAAGGGCGAACCAGAGTCCCGGGATGAGAAGGAGAAGGGGAAGCTTTTTCGGATCCTCAACTGCTTTGGCAAGGAATTTCGGCTGTGAATACTCTTTGATGGCAGAGTACCTGATGGCCGAAAGAACATCTCCGGGTCTTGCCCCCCTGGGGCATAGGTCGGAACAATCTCCGCACTCATGGCAGAGCCAGATGTCGCCGCTGCACTGGAGTTTGTCCTTCAATCCCCAGGACGCAGCGATCATCTCTTTTCTCGGAAACGGACTGTCTTCCGGCGCGATTGGACAGGCAACCGAGCAGGTTGCACACTGAAAGCATTTTTTCAGCGTATCTGCGCCAAGGCCTTCCAGCTCATCGATATAGGCCAGATCCGGTTGCACAAGGTATTTCTCACTCATACTGCGATACCTCCTAAGTTCGGTATAAAAGTTAAATTAGAATCAGAATCCCTTGAACGGGTTCGGGCCAAGGCCTTCGATCTCTTCAACAAAATCGCTCAACAGTCCGGGAAGCTTGTCATACTCATCAATGGCAATCTCCTCGAATCGTACCCGCTCCTCTTCAAGCGCGAGGCTTGCAAGGGCGTCACCCATCTTGTTGGCGCGGATCTCGGCAAGCTCGGAGCCCTTCATGAAGTGGCACTGGTAATCATCACCGTGCTTACAGCCGATGAGGATAACACCGTCCATTCCCTGGGCCAGGGCGTCCTTGATCCAGATGGAGTTCACGGAACCGAGGCATCGTACCGGAATGAGACGTACGTCCGGGGAGTAATCGATCCTGTTCATTCCAACCATGTCAAGGGCGGGATAGGCGTCGTTCTCGCAGACAAGAGCGAGAATCCGGTAGGGCGGCTCATCATAGTCGTCCTCGGAGGGAACGCCGATGGCCTTGATCTGGGAGCCGATACTGTCGATGCTGTAGTCGGCAAAGCTGATGATACGCTCGGGACAGGCGCCCATGCAGGTTCCGCAGCGGCGGCACCGGGTGGGATTGACCTTGGGCGTACCCTTTTCATCATCATCCAGGGCGCCGAAGGGGCACTCTACGGTACAGCGCTTGCACTGGGTGCAGCGCTGGAAGAAGAAGTCCGGATAGGTCATATCGCCGGATCTGGGGTGAACAGCAACGCCCCTGTCGGCGGACTCGATGCACTGGATCGCCTTGAGGGCTGCACCGGTTGCATCTTCCATGCTCTCCTCGATGGTCATGGCGCGGCGGATGGTTCCTGCGGCATAGACACCGGTTCGCTGGGTCTCGTAGGGGAAGCAGATATAGTTGGAGTCGGCATAGCCGCCGAAGATGTCGTTGTCCCGGAAGCCAGGACCCTGGCGGTAGGCCAGGTTGATGATGGGATCATCAACGGTGACCGGCACCATACCGGCGGAAACGACAACCAGGTCGGCCTGGAGGTCGATGGCATCGCCGAGCAGGGTGTTGGAAGCTTCAACCGTAAGGGCGTCGCCATTCTTGGAGACCTGGGTGACAGCACCCTTGGTCATGAAGATGCCGTTGTCCTGCTGCATGCTCTTGTAGAAGTTCTCCTGGAGGCCGGGGGTCCGCATGTGCTGGTAGATGATGTAGGCCTTGCCGTCTTCATAGTCGTTCCGGACATATTTGGCCTGCTTCAGTGCCACCTGGCTTGTGACGGAACCGCAGTAGGGGAAGTCGGCGTCATCCTCATCCTTGCCGGGGCTCTGGATGAATACAACCGATTTTGCTTCCTTGCCGTCGGAGGGTCTCAGGATCTTGCCCTTTGCAGCGATCTTCTCAAACTCGTCGTTGGTGATCACATCGGGAAGGTCGAGACCGAGGTGGGCGTAAGCCTCTCCCTCGAGTTTGTCCGCCCGCCAGCCGGCTGCCAGGACAACGGCGCCGTAAAGCTCGCCTTCGGGATCGAGCTGAAGGATATCGTTCTTGCCCTCGTTGAACTCGAGGTATTTGGCGTGTAGGGTCTCGGCATCGAGATCATCGCCCTTCTCATCCTTTGTCATCTCTTCCGGAAGCGGGAAGGGTACGTCAAAGGGGATCTTTTCGCCGGGTTTCTTAAAGGTGACGGTGAACTCGCCGGGCTGGCCTGCAATACGGGCCACCTCGGTGGAGGTCTTCACCAGGATGTTGGGGTACTGGGCGATCTCGGCCAGTTTATCCTGAACCACGGTGGGGATGAGCTCTTCAAAGGGCTCCGCCACGGGCATCTGGCTTCTCATGCCGGCGGCATAACCGCCGAGCTGGGCCTGCTTCTCGACGATGGTGACCTCATAGCCGGTCTTGGCCGCATCCAGTGCCGCTGACATACCTGTGATGCCGCCGCCCAGGACCAGGATCTTCTTTGAGAAGGTCTCGGCCTGGTAGGGAACAGGCAGATCCACTTTCTCAACCCGGATCATACCCATCTTGAGGTAATCCTCGGCCTTCATCTGGATCTGGTCAAAATGCTCCTCATCATCCTTCTGATCTTCGGTGAGTGCAGGGTATTTCTCTCTGGAGTGGGGCCATACGACGCCCTCCCTGAGATTTACCCTTTCAACGATACAGTTGTCGTACTTGAACACGTCAAAGTTGACCCGGCGGGAACAGGCGCCGATAACCAAGGCGTTGACCTTGCCGTCATCCACGTCCTTCTGGATCAGGGCCGCGCCTTCCTTACCGCAGAGAAAGGGATGGGTGGTACAGTTGACACCCTCTTCATCGGGGACATCAACCAGGTCTTCCATGTCCAGGACATCTCCGATGCCACAGCCTGTGCAGATATAAACTCCGTATTTTTTATCCATGGTCGGTCTACCTCCTCACCAGCGTTTGAATAGCTTTCAGGGCCATGCCGGTAGCATTCTGGTTGGATGTTACAACATCTGCAGGCTTGTTGGCGCAGCCGGCCCCAAACATGCCGCCCTTTTTGAAGTCATTCACGATAAAGCCGTCTTCGTTGTACTGAAGATCTGCGTTGGGTTTGTCAACGGACGCGTTTGGCTGCATGCCGGTGGCAAGCACGAGCATGTCCACGGTCTGACGAACCTTCTCGCCTGAGATGGTGTCCTCGGCTACCAGGTTGATGTTCCCGGTGCCTTCCTCTTCGCCCACCTCTGCGACCTTGCCCTTGACAAAGAAGACATTCTTATCGGCCTTGAGGTTTTTGTAGAAGTTCTCGTACTTTCTGCCCGGGGTACGCAGATCGATGTAGTAGATGTAGATCTTTGCGTCCGGGTACTGGGCACGAAGATAGGTGGCGTGCTTGAGGGAGGCCATGCAGCAGATGTAGGAGCAGTAGGGAAGGTGGTTCTCGTCCCTTGATCCTGCGCACTGGACAAAGCCGATGGTCTCGGGGGCCTTGTCGTCAGAGGGCCTTACGATCTTGCCCTGGGTGGGGCCGTTGGGTGATGCAAGCCGCTCGAGCATCATGTTGGTGATGATGTTCTGGTACCTGCCGAATCCCAGGTTGTCGATCCGTGCCGCGTCATAGGGTCTCCAGCCGGTGGCCCAAACAACGGCGCCGACCTTGAGATCCAGGGTCTTCTCTTCCATGTCGAAATCAACGGCGTCGAATTTACAGGCTTCCTTGCATTTTTCCCTGTCGTCGGCGGCCATGGACGGCGCCATGACATAGCGCTGGGGAAAGGCCATGTTGTGGGGAAGGTAGGCTGCCTTGGTCCGGTCCATGCCGAGGTTGTACTCGTTGGAGATCTCGGATTCGCAAACCTTTGCACACTCGCCGCAGGCGGTGCAGTTTTCGTTGACATACCTGGGGTTGATTTTGAGCTTGACAGTGTAGTCTCCGGGCTTGCCGTCCACACCGTCGACCTCGGCCATGGTCAGGACCGTGATCTTGGGATTGTCTTTGATTCTCTTGAAGTTGATCTCAAGCCCGCATGTGGGCGGGCAGAGTTTGGGGAAGTATTGCTTAAGCTGGGAAACCCTTCCGCCAAGGGAAGGTTCCTTTTCAACAATAAAGACCTCGTACCCCACTTCGGCAGCTTCCAGAGCAGTGGTCAGGCCGCTGATACCGCCGCCGACTACCATGATGCTTCCACTGGTCGGGGCTGAATTATCTGTTGTCATGCTGTCCCTCCGTGCATTTGTACACTACTTGTAATTAAACGGTTTAGGATGCCAGGAATCTGAACTACCGGCACCCTGTCTCCTCGAAACTTGAAACTCGAAACCTGAAACTCGAAGCGCGGGTGGGGCTGCTTAAACCCGAAACTTACGGCCTGCTTCCAGTTTTACGTTTCCAGTCTCTTTTCCTTTATAATAAGGAGACAGGAGGTGAAAACAAAATTCCCGAGCACCAGAATCTGAAAAAACCCCCAGGCGCAGAATCGCACCTGGAGGTTAATTTTTCAGAGTAACATACCTGAAACGATCAGTTCCTGATACTAGTCAGCGATGATCTTGTGGTACGGAACTTTTTTCAGAGACCACTCGTTGGTGTCTTTGTTGTATGAAGAGTTGACGAAGCAGAACCACTCTTCGTCATTCTGACCCATGAAGTCGCCTCTGTAGTAGAAGCCAGGGTACCTTGTCTCTTCACGGAACTGGATGTGACGAGTGTGGGCCTGAACAGTGTAGAGACGATGGTCGATCTCCCAAGCCCTGAGGAGCTCATGGAGGTCGCCGGCAGCGATGTTCTCAAGGTCTTCACGGAAGTACTCGAAGTTCTCCATGAGGATCTCAAGGCTCTTGCCGGAAGTCATGTAGTAAACACTGGTACCTCCACCGTACTCGTTGGTCATCTTCATGAGACGCATGGCCATACCGGCAGGTTTGCAGTACTTGGGGTTAACGTCTGTTGCAGTTGTGTACTCGCAGTTGTCCAGGTAGTTACGGACAGGCTTGTAAACAGTGTCAACGATCTCCTGATCGGTCTCTTTGAAACCGGTTACCTTGTCGCCTTCGGCTTTGAGGTACTGGAGCATGGACTTGGCAAGGATACGGCCCTCGGCATGGGAACCGGAGGAGAACTTATGACCGGAGCAGCCAACGCCGTCACCTGCGGTGAACAGACCCCTGGCGGTGGTCATTCTGTTGTAGCCCCATTTGTAATCTTCAGGGACCCAGTCCTCTTCAGGACCTGAACACCAGATGCCGCAGCATCCGGAGTGGGATCCGAGGAGGTACGGCTCGGTGGGCATGATCTCAGAGTCTTTTTTCTCAGGCTCTGTGTTGGTTGCGCACCAGAGACCGGCCTGGCCAACGGACATGTCAAGGAAATCTTCCCAAGCTTCTGACTCAAGGTGCTTGAGCTCTTTCTTGCTCATGGTCTCGCCGAGTTTCTTCAGGGCGTCAGAGGTCCTCATGATGATGGGACCGCGACCCTCTTTGTACTCTTTCATCATGAGATGGTTACGCAGGCAGGTAGGTGTGATGGCTGCTGTTCCGTAAGGAGCGTACTTCTCGAGCTCAGCCTTTGCAGCGTCGCTTGCTGCGTAGTTCTCACCAAGGCCGTTGAATACCTGGGCCTTGAAGAGGAGGAACCATGCACCAACAGGTCCGTAACCATCCTTGAAACGTGCGGGGGTGAAACGGTTCTCCATCATGGAGAGCTCGGCACCGGCACGAAGAGCCATGGTGTAAGTGGAACCTGCGTTCCATACGGGGTACCATGCACGACCTTTACCCTCACCGACTGAACGGGGCTGGTAAACGTTAACAGCACCACCGCAGGCTACCATGATAACCTTGGCGTTGATGATGAAGACTTTGTTCTCACGGAGGGAGAAACCGATGGCACCGGCAACCCTTGTGGGATCGTCTTTGTCGTTGAGGATCTCAGTGATGAAGCATCTCTCAATGATGTTCTCCTCGCCGAGGGCAAGCTTAGCAGTCTCGGCAACGATTCTCTTGTAAGACTCACCATTGATCATGATCTGCCATTTACCTGTACGAACAGGAGTGGCGCCGCCCTTGAGAGTTCCGAGCTTCAGACCTTTTTTACCGTCGAGGTTCTTTCCATCTTCGGTTTTTTTCCAGACGGGAAGTCCCCACTCCTCAAAGAGATGTACGGAGTCATCAACGTGACGACCGAGATCGTAGATAAGATCCTCACGGACGATACCCATAAGGTCGTTTCTTACCATGCGGACATAGTCTTCGATCTTGTTGTCGCCGATGTATGTGTTGATCGCGGAAAGACCCTGGGCTACAGCACCTGATCTCTCGAGGGCTGCTTTGTCGCAGAGAAGAATCTTTGTATCATCATCAGCCCATTTTTTGATCTCAAACGCAGTACCGCAGGCAGCCATACCACCGCCGATGATCAGAACATCGACGTCTCTCTTGTCAACTTCGGGATCCCTTACTGCCTTGAGTTCTCCAACAGGCGTGTTAGGTAATGCCATTATATACCTCCAAAGTAATTGTATTTAATCTGTTTCAAAAACGTATAACAGCGTTAACTATGCCAGCTCCTGGGGAGTGGAAAGTACCATGCCGTCTGCTTCCTGTGTGGAGAGAAGGCCACTGTTAAGATCCTTACCCTTAAGGTCCAAATAGGCATTTGCCTGGCCTTCGGCAGTGGTTCTGATGGGGAACTTGAAGCGTTTTACAACGCCGTTCCGGAACTTACAGGTCCACATGATATCCTCGGTGCCCATCATGGGAACAACAGAGCTTCCCATGGGTACGAAGTCAGAGTAGCCCCTGCACTCGATTGCCTGGGAAGGACAGATTTTTACACAGGAATAGCACTCCCAGCACTGATCGGGCTCCTGGTTGTATGCTTTCATTGCGTTGGGATCAAGGACCATCAGGTCGTTGGGACAGATGTACATACATGCAGTCTTGTCCCCACCCTTGCAGCCGTCGCACTTTTCTGCGATTACAAAAGATGGCATTTAAAATACCTCCCTACATTTGTGCCGAAATCATCATTAATTTCAGCAACTGGTGTTATAGATACTGCGACATCGTTTACTGTGTCGCCCTTAATATAAAAAATAGGTCGCTATACTTCGACCTCGTTCATCCGAAATTCTGTGCTTGGCATTGTACATGTTGCAAAAAGTACAAGATAAATATGAATGCGTGACCCAAGCCTTGAGTAAACGTTTGGAACGTAGCACCCGTTAATGTACCTTGTCAAGAGTTTTTGCCACTGGATTTTTCAGGGCGAAATTACTGTTTATAAACGGGGTGAAATTGTCAATATGTGCCATGGAAGATTGAACTTCTCTACAATATATAGTAATGTTACCGATTCTGTTGAAAACGGCGTTCCGCCGGAATTCGGCATTGAAAACGAAATATTATTTTAAGGACGATTGACAATGAGCGAAGAAATGATTCCAGTCTCCCTGGATGACAAAATGACCTTTGAGTGCTCCCCCGGGGTCTCGTGTTTTAACGAGTGCTGCAGGGATCTTAACCAATTTTTGACTCCCTATGATATCCTTCGGTTAAAAAATAACCTTGGTATCTCCTCGGATCTCTTTTTGCGAAAGTACACCTCGGTTCACGTGGGGCCTGAATCCGGCCTTCCCGTGATCACCTTCAAACCCGATCCCGCAACCAACCACGCCTGTCCCTTTGTGCGGAAGACGGGCTGTTCCGTGTATTCGGACAGACCCACCTCCTGCCGGATCTATCCCCTTGCCCGGGCTATCTCCCGCTCCCGGGAAATCGGCGAGATCCAGGAGTACTTTGCCCTGATCGAGGAACCCCACTGCAAGGGGTTCGGCCGCAACAGCGGCCAGACGGTCCGGGAGTGGCTCGACGGCCAGGATGTGGCCCTTCACAACGCCATGAACGACAAGCTCATGGAGGTGATCAGCCTCAAGAACCGGATCGTGCCGGGTAAGCTCGATCCCGTTGAGTCGGATAAGTTTTATCTCGCCTGTTACGATCTGGATACGTTCCGGAAGCGGATCTTTGAAGAGAATCTGCTGAACGGTCTGGAGGTTCCCCAGGCGGTTCTTGGGAAAATAAAGACGGATGACCTTGCCCTCCTTGATTTCGGCCTTGCCTGGATCAAGTATGTCCTGTTCGGCATTGACATGGAACTGGGAGCCTGACCATGGAGATGAAGGGAAAGGTGGCCCTGGTGCTCGGGGCGGTCAAAGGCATTGGCAAGGCCCTGGGGCTTGCCCTGGCCGGGCAGGGGGTCTCCCTTGTGCTGACCCGCAACGACTGGGAAGACAGCTTTGACGACATGGAGCGTGACTTTGAAGCGTCCGGGGCCGATCACATGATCGTGGATGCGGATCTCCTGGATCAGGCTCGGATTGCGGATCTTGCCCGTGCCATCGACAAGCGGTACGGGCGCCTGGATATCCTGGTCAATAACATCGAGCGGGGCGGGTGGCCCGTTGTGCACGGCGCCTATGTCCAGGAACAGTGGGATCTGGAGATGGCAACCACCCTCAGGGCCAAGCGCTGGGTGTTTGACGCCATGTTCCCCCTGTTGCAGCGATCCCGGGAAGGGGTGGTGGTCAATTTTTCTTCTATTGCCGGTGTGGTCGGCCGGTCCGGGCCAGCCGCCCTGGTGTTCAACGACGGGTATGCGGCCGCCAACCGGGGGGTGTCGCTTCTGACAGAGACTTGGGCCCGCATGGGGGCGCCCCATGTCCGGGTGAACGAGATCATGCTGGGTGTCTTTGAAACCCGGCATGCCCAGGGGACCCGGGGCTGGGAGGAGGTGCTGACCGATGAAGAGAAGCAGTCCCTTGTGGATCACACCCTGCTGGGCCGGACCGGGCAGCTTGCGGATGTTGTCGAGGCGTTCCTCTTTGTGGTCCGGGATGCGCCTTACATGACGGGTTCCGTGATTCGCCTGGACGGCGGGTTTATCCTGGGAGGTGCGGATGTGCCGCCCATGCCCCAGGGTGTTGTCTAGGTAGAGAAAAAAAGGGCGGAACATTGTGTTCCGCCCTTTTTGCGTCGTCTGTCCGGATCTTTTTCCGTGGTATGTCGCGTCTTCAGCCGATCAGCATTTCCGCAATGGTTTCCCGTATTCTGCCAGGGGGGGCGACGGCTGTGCGATATTCCATTTCCAGGCGGGCCATGCTGGAATAGAACGGGGTTCTGTCGAATGTCTGGTAATCGGTTGCTGAAAAAAACGGCTCTCCGGCCTCGCATCCCGGTCCCTTCATGGGGAAGGCGCCCGGGCGGTGAAGCTCGTGGGGGATTCCGTGGAGGCGGCATATCATGGGGCGGAAGTCGTAGAGCCGGCAGAGGCCATCCGTGTTGAGGGGGCACATGATCTTGGCCGGTGCGTTGGTTTTGCCGGCCTCAGCCCTTTGTTCGCAGACCGTTGCCGCCCGGGTCTGGATCTCGGCCGCCGTTTCTTTGTCCAGGGTGTCAAGGCCTGAGAGAAGGTACTGCTTTTCTATGTGGGTGTGGTGGTGGAATTCGGTTTCGCAGCAGTTGTCAACGCAGCCCCGGCAGTGGAATCCGTAGTGGTCCGCCGCGGCTGTCCAGACTGTGTCCATCCGGGCGTAGAGGGTTGAAAGCTGTTTGAAAAAAGGGGTGTGAATGGTGTCGGTCATTGGGGGCCTGTGCTCTTTCTTTGGGGGTTAAAAAAGGGGTCTGGGGAAGAACAGCTTTGAGTAGAGGTTCAAAGCGTATCTGTCCGTCATGCTTGCGATCAGGTCGCACACCGATCGTTCCAGGGAGGTCCTGTCGGGATCCCAGGGGGCCATCTCCATCTTGCTCAGCTCCAGTTGCAGCTTGTCCGTGTGGTTCATGAAGTAGTTGTAGAGCTCCTTGAGCACCTTTTTGGCCTTGATGAACTCCTTGTGGACCGAGGGGGAACGGTATACCTGTTTGTAGAGGAACCCCCGCAGGACCGTCATGGCCGAAAAGATCTCCTCGCCCATGGAGAGTTTGAATTTTCCCTCTTCGGGGCCGCTGTTGTAGACCAGTTCCTCGATCATTGTCTTGGCTCTTCTGGAGTGGGTATTGCCCAGCTTAGTGACGCAGATGGCGGGGATTTCATCCCGGGTGATGACCCGGCTTCTGAGGGCATCGTCCAGGTCGTGGTTGAGGTAGGCGATGATGTCGGCAATTCTGACGATCTTGCCCTCCACGGTGGAGGCCGCTTCTCCCGGGGTGGTGGGCATGATGTCTCCAAAGCCCTTGGAATGCTTGAGGATGCCGTCCCTCACCTCGTGGGTCAGGTTCAGGCCCTGGCCCTTGTTGTCCAGGGTGTCCACCACCCTGAGGCTCTGCTCCTTATGGGTGAAGTCCGGTGAGAAGATCTCTTTGAGCGCCGCCTCCCCGCCATGGCCAAAGGGCGTATGGCCCAGGTCGTGGCCCAGGGCGATGGCTTCGGTGAGATCCTCGTTGAGCCGCATGGCTCTGGCGATGTTCCTGGCGATCTCCGACACCTCGAGGGTGTGGGTGAGCCGGGTCCGGTAATGGTCGCCCAGGGGGGAGAGAAAAACCTGGGTCTTGTGTTTCAGCCGCCGAAAGGCGTTTGAGTAGACGATCCTGTCCCGGTCAAGCTGAAACGGGGTCCGGATACTGCAAGGGGGTTCCTGTTGCAGACGGCCGGCCGATTTTGAGCTTGGGCAGGCAAATTCAGAAAGAAATCCCTGTTCCCGTGTCTGGAATATTTCTCGTATGGAAGGGGGGGTAAGGTTGGTTGAAACCGCCCCCCCTTCCTGTTCTTCTGTCAGCGTGGTTCGTGAAAATGTCATGTATCCGTCGCAAATAATTAGTATAAAACAGCTTGTTGATTCAAGAAAACAATTGTGCATATTGTCAAAATTTTGTAAAGATATTTTTCGAATGACAATCATTGGAGTCCATTATTACGATCAGAGGTGAAAACATCGAGTCGTCAGAGTATGAACAGTATATGACCCTGGCTCTGGGGTCTGCGGAAGAGGCGTTTTTTCAAGGGGAGTTTCCCGTGGGGGCGGTTATTGTTTCCGGGGGCAGGGTGGTGGCCGAAGGGTCCCGGACCGGTACGACCCGGGCCATGGCGCGGCCCAGTGAGATCGACCATGCCGAAATACGGGCGTTGCGGCAGCTGGAACGGCTGGAGCAGAGGTTTGATCCGGCAAATGCCAGGATTTTTTCCACCATGGAGCCCTGCCTCATGTGCTTTTCCGCCATCATTCTTTCCGGGATAAAGGAGATCGTTTACGCCTATGAAGATCCCATGGGGGGCGGTACCTGCTGTGACCTGGATACGTTGACGCCCCTGTACAAGGAATCGGGGGTCAAGGTCGTTTCCGGGGTGTGCCGGGAGCAGAGCCTTGATCTTTTTAAGCGGTTTTTTCAAAAAGAGGATAACCTCTACTGGAAGGATAGCCCGCTTGAGCGGTATACCCTTGGCCAGGGATTGGAATTTTGTAAATAAAGCTTGCAATTTCAAAAAAGTGTGAGTATAATAATAAGTTGCTATATGGTTTTAGCAGGACTGAGCAAAAGGCAAACATAATCGCAGGAGGTGCGGAATAGCTAGGCAGAGAAAACAGGACAGGACAAATGTGAACAGGGATATCAGGGCCCCGGAAGTTAGGGTCGTGGGTGCTGATGGCGAACAGATAGGTGTCATGCCCATAGAGGAGGCACTCCGGAAGGCTGGAGATCTGCATATGGATCTCGTGGAGGTGTCGCCCAACGCAAAACCGCCTGTCTGCAAAATAATGGACTATGGTCGGTATAAGTACGAAGAGACCAAGAAACATCAGGAAGCCAGGAAGAAACAAAAGGGCTTCCAGGTGAAAGAGATTAAGGTCAGACCCGCTACCGATATCCATGACCTTCAGACAAAGGTCAAGCATATTCGGAAGTTTATCTCCAACAGGGACAAGGTTAAGGTGACCTTGGTGTTCCGGGGCAGGGAGATTACCCTTTCCCAGCAGGCACGGGAGGTCCTTGAACGGGTGGCTGAGATGACCGAAGAGTTTGCTCAGGTCGAGCAGTATCCCAAGTTTGAAGGCCGGACCATGACCATGGTGCTGTCGCCCAAATAGGTTGAGCCCGGAAATAGTCTCAACCTATATCTTGTGATGTCTCTGTGAAGTACTGCTAGAAAGATATGACAGGTGGTGCATTTGCCCCCCAGGGGGGCAGGATGTACCATTGTGTTTTTTGGAGTAATACGAACTCAGGAGAGGAAAAAATGCCGAAAATAAAGACAAATAGAGCCGCTGCAAAGCGTTTCAAAAAGACGGGATCTGGAAAGTATAAGTTCAGAAAGGCGAATTCAAGCCATATTCTGACAAAGAAAACCACAAAGCGAAAACGGTCTCTCAGGCTGGATCAGATCATTGACTCCAGTGATATGAAAGAAGTTAAACGTCTGTTGCCCAACGGATAGACCAAGGATTCAAGGAGCGTATAAGAAATGAGAATTAAAAGAGGATACAAGGCAAGAAGGCGCAGGAATAAGGTCCTGAAGCTGGCCAAGGGTTTCAGGGGCGGTCGCAGCAAACTTTACCGTACTGCGGCAGATGCGGTTGATAAGGCGCTTGGTTACGCATATCGTGACCGCAGGGTCCGCAAACGGGATTTCCGCAAACTCTGGATCGCCAGGATCAATGCGGCGTCTAAGATGAATAATCTCTCCTACAGCAAGTTCATTCACGGCCTGAAATTGGCCAACATCGAGCTTGATAGAAAGGTTCTGGCCGAGCTGGCTGTTTCTGATCCTGCGGGCTTCTCTCAGATCGCCTCAAAGGCAGCGGCTCAGCTTTAGTCTGTTGAAGAAAAGGGTGGAGATTGTTGTGGGAAAAACGATACAAGAAATTGAAGAGAAAGCCTTTGCGGATCTTGAGAAGGCTTCTGGGGTAGCGGAGGTGGAGGCCCTCTCCACCCGCTATCTGGGTCGGAAGGGTGAGCTCACCACTTTTTTGAGAAACATCTCAAAACTGGATGAAAGTGAACGACCGGCGGCCGGGAAGAATGCCAATCTGCTGAAGGTTAAGCTGGACGGGGCGTTCAAGGCTGCCATGGACCGATTGTCCGAGGCGGACGGGAGTGACATGTTTGTGGACGTGACCCTGCCCGGAAGGCCCGTGGCACGGGGAACCCTTCATCCTGTGACCCAGGTTACCAGGGAGATCTCAGACGTCTTCTTGCGGCTGGGGTTCGATATTGTCGAGGGGCCGGAGGTCGAAACCGATTATTACAATTTCGAGGCCCTCAACATTCCAAAGTATCACCCGGCCAGGGATATGCAGGACACCTTTTATGTGTCCGACTCCATCCTTCTTCGAACCCACACCTCTCCGAATCAGCCGAGGGTGATGGAGCGGGTCGAACCGCCGGTGCGGATGATTGCCCCCGGCAAGGTTTACCGGTGCGATTCCGATCTCACCCACACCCCCATGTTTCACCAGATCGAGGGGTTGATGGTGGATAAAAACATCTCCTTTGGGGACCTGAAGGGAACCCTCACCACCTTTATCCATCAGATCTTTGATGAGGAGACCTCCCTTCGGTTCCGGCCCAGTTTCTTCCCCTTTACCGAACCCAGCGCCGAAGTCGACATCCGCTGCGTGATGTGCAAGGGTGAGGGCTGCCGCATCTGTTCCAGGACCGGATGGCTCGAAGTGCTTGGGGCCGGCATGGTTCACCCCGCGGTCTTTGAAAACGTTGGATATGATACCGACGTTTACACAGGGTTCGCCTTTGGTATGGGAATTGAGCGTATTGCAATGCTCAAGTACGGGATCGACGATCTCCGGAAATTTTTCGAAAACGATATGCGCTTTTTAGGGCAGTTTTGATATGAAAGTCAGTTTAAGCTGGTTAAATGAATATGCGTCAATCAACTCCGCCCCCGAAGAGATGGCGGCAAAGCTCACCATGGCAGGGCTGGAGGTCGAGTCTTTTAACGGCCGGTTCGATTATCTTGACAAGGTGGTCGTCGCCAGGGTTGAAGAGGTTTTAAAACATCCCAAGGCGGATCGCTTGCACTGCTGTAAGGTCAATGTTGGGGCGGAAACCCTGAGCATTGTCTGTGGTGCCCCCAATGTCAAGGAGGGAATGCTCGTTCCCTGCGCCCGGATCGGCGCTGTCCTGCCCGGGGATTTCAAGATTAAGAAGGGAAAGCTGAGGGGTGAAGTTTCCGAGGGCATGCTTTGCAGCGCATCCGAACTGAAGCTTGATTCCGACACTTCCGGCCTGATGGCTCTTGATGGCTCCCTTGTGCCCGGTACTCCCCTGGTTGAGGCGCTTACCCTTTCAGACACCGTGTTTGAGATCGATCTTACGCCCAACAGGCCCGATTGTCTCAGCATGATCGGTGTGGCCCGGGAGGCTGCGGCCTTTCAGGAGCCCGCAGTGGAGCTGAAACTGCCTGAGACCGTGCTCCCTGCGGAACGGGCGGACGTCTCCATCAACGATCTCGCCGGGGTTGACATTAAAAATCCCGAACTCTGCCCCCGGTATTGCGCCTCCCTTCTGGTGGACGTTACCGTAGGGCCCTCTCCCTTCTGGCTGCAGCAGCGGCTGGAGTCCGTGGGGCTGGCCCCCATCAATAACGTGGTGGATGTGACCAACTACGTGATGATGGAGACCGGGCAACCCCTGCACGCGTTTGACTTCGATCTTTTGTCCCGGAACAGGATCGAGGTGAAAACCGCCGGCGCAGATACAAAATTCACCACCCTGGACGGAAGGGAACATCGCCTTGAACCCGATATGCTGATGATATGTGACGGGGAGAAGCCCGTGGCCATTGCAGGGGTGATGGGGGGTGAAAATTCCGAAATTTCAAAGAATACGACCCGGGTGCTCATAGAAAGTGCCTACTTTAATCCCGTATCCGTCCGAAAGACGGCCAAGCGGACGGGAATCGGCACAGACGCCTCCCACCGTTTCGAGCGGGGCGTCGATCCGGCCGCCACAAGGCAGGTGCTGGAGCGCGCCACGGTGCTCATGGCTGATCTGGCCGGGGCGTCCATTGCAGAGGGGATCATTGATGAGCATCCCCTGCCTGTCCCTGGGGTTGAGATTCGTCTGAACATCGACCAGCTCAATCGTCGGCTTGGGACCGATCTGCCGGCAGACCGGATCAAGGACCTGCTGGAATCTGTCTCCTTCGGGGTTACCCAGGAGTCGGAAGCCCTTCTTGTCGTCTCCGTACCTAGTTTCAGGGTTGACGTGGCCCGACCGGAGGATCTCTCCGAGGAGGTGGCAAGGCTTTGGGGGTACAACAATATCAAGACCAGCTTTCCCGCGGTATCTCCCTCACGCACGAGTCTCTCGCCACGGCTTGTTTTCAGGGACATTGTCCGGGAGTGTATGGTCGGCTTCGGTTTCAGTGAAGCGGTCAACTACAGTTTTACCAGCGCGGAGTCCTGCGACCGCCTCAATCTTGGCGCAGACGACCCCCGGCGTTCGGTGGAGAAGCTTCTCAACCCGATTTCCGAGGACATGTCGGTGATGCGCAGTTCACTTGTTCCAGGGCTTCTGGAAACCATGAAGCGCAACAACTCCCAGCAGGTGGATACCCTGCGGTTGTTTGAGGTGGGAAACACCTTCCTGGCAACCGGAAAGGGGATTCAGCCAGATGAGCGGGAGAAACTTTCCGCCCTCTGGACCGGTTCAAGGGTTGCTCCCTCCTGCCATACCAAGGCTGAGACGTGTGATTTCTTCGACCTGAAAGGTGTTGTCGAGGGGCTCTTGAATGATCTTGGGATCGAGGGTGCGGTTTTCTCCCGGGCTTCCAGGGAGGAACATCCCTATTTTAAACAGGGTGTGGCCGCCGCCGTCGAGGCGGAGGGAAAACCGCTGGGCGTTTTCGGCCAGGTGGACCCGGCGGTGTTGAAAAGTTTCGGCCTCAAGCAGGACGCCTTTGTTTTTGAGCTGGATATAACCGAGCTTTTGGCTGCGGCGCCCGAGGCCGTGGTATCCACGCCTCTTCCTAAGTTCCCGGCAATCTCACGGGATATCACCCTGGTGGTGGATCGGGATGTGGCGTCCGGCACTATCATGGCGGAGGTTGACACCTTTGTGAAGAAAGAGCGCCTTGTGGAGGACGCTTTCCTCTTTGATGTGTATGAGGGCAAGCCCCTTGCCGAGGGAAAACGGTCCATCTCCCTGAGGATTATTTACCGGTCCTGGGAAAAGACCTTGAAAGAGAAAAAAATCAAAGGACTCCATGAAAGGATCTCAAAGAGCCTGATCGAGCGATTCGGGGCGGATCTTCCCTCCTGATCCGGTTGGTTTTTGAGACGGTTTGGTTCCGGTGTTTAAAAAGTTAACTTACTGTTGACACCGGGACCGTCTTGTGGTACTCTTACAAATTAAGGTGCGGGTATAGCTCAGTTGGTAGAGTACAAGCTTCCCAAGCTTGGGGTCGCGAGTTCGAACCTCGTTGCCCGCTCCATTAATACCTTAGGCAGAGGCAGGTATTTGTTCCACAATGATTGATCGATGTTCGATCTAAGCCTTCAGTATCGCTTTTGGTGAGGACTTAATAGTTGTTATGCATCAGGGAACGGGCATCTGCCCGTTTTTCTATTTTTTGGAGATCCGTTAACACGAGCCTGTAAAGGGGTCGCCGGTGAGAGCGTCATGAAGATACAACAGAAAAATCAAGATCCCATCATTGCCGGGATCGAAGAGGTGGCAGAACCCCTGTGCGTTGCAGAGGGATTTGAACTCGTTCATGTGGAGCGCCTCTCAGATCGGGGCGGCATGCTTGTCAGGGTTTACCTTGACAAGCCGGGCGGCATTACAATCGACGACTGCGTTTACATGACACGGCAGCTGGGTGACCTGATAGATGTTCATCTGGAGGATGTCGAAGCCTACCGGCTCGAGATCTCTTCCCCCGGTTTGAAACGGCCCTTAAAAAAAGCGGCCGATTTTGAGCGGTTCAAGGGAAAGAAGGTGAAGATCGAGACCGTTGAGCCCATTGAGGGGCGTAAAAAGTTTACCGGGATTCTGAACGGGATTCAAAACGGGCGTGTTGAAGTCGTTGTTAATAAAAACACGATTGCTTTTCAATTTGAACAGATCAGCAAATCAAGACTTGCTTAGCCACATGGAGAGTAGTGATGCTTATTACAGATATTAAACGGGTTATTGAGCAGGTAAGCCGGGAAAAGGGCATAAACATTGAAGTGCTCATAACCACTCTTAAAGAAGCTGTTGAATCGGCAGCCAAGAAGAAACTTGGAACCAGGGCCGATGTAGAAGTGCACTATGACGAGAAGAGTGGTGAAGTCGAAGTCTTTCAGTTCAAGGAGATCGTGGCCGATGTCGACGATCCCAACATTGAGCTGACCCTTAAAGAGGGCCAGAAATACGACCCGGCCTGTGAGGTGGGTGACAGTCTCGGTATCAAGATAGATACCGCCGAGTTCGGCAGGATCGCCGCCCAGAGCGCCAAGCAGGTGATCATCCAGAAAATGAAGGAAGCGGAACGAAATGCCGTGTATGAGAACTTCATTCATAAAAAAGGCGAGATCATCAACGGCATCGTCCAGCGGATAGACCGGGGCAACATTATCGTCAACCTGGGGCAGGCCGAGGCTGTGCTCACTTCCAGAGAGCAGATGCCAAGGGAAACCTATCGCCGGGGGGACCGCATCCGGGCTTACATCCTCGATGTCCTCGAAGAGGCAAGGGGGGCTCAGGTCATCCTTTCCCGAACCCATCCCGAATTCATTGCAAAACTGTTTGCCACCGAGGTGCCGGAAATTGCCGAGGGAATCGTGAGCATCCGGGGCACCGCCCGGGAGGCGGGTGTCCGGTCCAAGATCGCCGTGAGTTCCACCGATTCCGATGTGGATCCGGTAGGCGCCTGCGTCGGTATGCGGGGTAACCGGGTCCAGAGCATTGTTCAGGAACTGCGGGGCGAGAAGATCGACATCGTTCCCTGGAATCCGGACGTGGCTAAATTTGTCTGCAACGCCCTGGCCCCTGCGGAGATTGCACGGGTGATCATCGATGAGGACAACCGGAGCATGGAAGTGATTGTACCGGACGACTTCCTCTCCATTGCCATCGGTAAGAACGGACAGAACGTTCGGCTTGCCTGCCGGCTCACCGGCTGGCACCTGGAGGTGATGAGCGAGGATGAGTACAGCAGTGAGCTCAAGCAGGGGTACGATTCTTTGATGACGATTCCCGGTGTTTCCCTTGCCATGGCGGAAAAATTGTTCAAGGGCGGGTTCAGTTCGTTTAAGGACGTGTCCATGGCCAATTGCGGTGATCTGGCTCAGGTGACTGATCTTGATGAGACAGAGGCTGAGCAGCTGATCGAGAATGCAAAAACAATGACCGGGGGCGGCCAGAAAAATGAAGCTCCCCAGCCGGTCGAGGAAGCCTCTTCTGCGGCCGCCGGAACACCTGAGACCCAGGATGAAATGCCTGAAGAGCAGGATGAAATGCCTGAAGAACAGGATGAAATGCCTGAAGAGCAGGATGAAACGCCTGAAGAGCAGGATGAAACGCCTGAAGAGCAGGATGAAACGCCTGAAGAGCAGGATGAAACGCCCGAAGAGCTGGAGGAAACGCCTGAAGAGCAGGATGAAGTGCTTGATGAACCGAACCAGGCGTCTGATACAGAGCCGGAACCGGGCGAGTAGGTATGCTGATGAAATAATCGGTGGCATGGACGGAATGTACTGTAGAGCACGAAGCCTGGCAGTAGCTGTTTCGCGTGGAAATCAGGCTTCTAACAAACAGAATATGAGATCAATATTTGGGGGGACCAATGGCAAAAATCAGGGTATATGAGCTGGCCAAAAAGCTGAATATGACGAATAAAGCGCTGCTTACAAAGCTTAAGGCTATGAACATAGAAGTGAAAAGCCATATGAGCTCTCTGGAGGATGATGAGGAGACTCAGGTCCGGAAAAGCCTGTTTGGCCAGAAAAATAAGCAGGCGGACACCCGGGTAAAACCGTCCGTGATCCGTAGACGTAAGCCAAAGAAGGGCAAAGCGCCGGAAGAATCTGAAGAGCCGGAAGTGCAAGAAGAACTTGTCCAGGACACGGCAACTCCCGTTGCCAAGGAGGAAGAACCCATCGTTTTCGAGAATGCCCCCGAAGCTCCCAAGGAAGAAAAGGTCGCTCCCGAGGTAAAAGAGCCCTCTGTCGCAGAGGCCCCCGAGCCCGAGCCGGAGAAAAAGCCTGAACCAAAGGTCCAAGCGCCGGAGAAACCGGTCAAGCCCACGTCCAAGGCGGCTAAAATTATCCAACGGCCGGAGGTGAAGCCAGAACCGGCTCCGGATGCGGTGGAAAAGCCGTCCGAGGCCAAGGAAAAGCCGGAACCTGTGGTTGACAAAATCGAGCAGGCTGAGCCGGACCGGAAAACAGAGGAGTCCAAGCAGCCGGAGAAGGCGCCCGAGCCCAAGGTTGAAACAGAAAAGGTTGAGACTGCCCGGAAAGAGCAGGAGCCTCAAACACCGGCGAAAGCGTCCGAGCCGGCCAAGGCTGCCGAAGAGAAACCAAAACCAGAGGAAAAGGCTTTAGAAAAAAAGCCTGAACCCGAACAAAAGGAAACCGCTCCGGAGACGACGGAGGTATCCAAGGAGACCCCAGTGTCTGAGACCGAGGTTCCCGGAAAAAGCATGGAAACAGCTGAAGCAAAAGATAAAAAACGGAAAAAGAAAAAGGTTCAGAAACGCTCAACACCTGCAAAGATAATCAAGATGGCCGTGCCCATCCCGGTCTCCTCCAGAACCAAAACCAGGGAGACGGTGCAGCGAACCAACGGCAGGCACAAGCCGGCCGGGGCCACTCCAGGGCAGCCGAATCATCGTCCTGGCCCGGGTGGTCGTCCTGGCCCGGGTGGTCGTCCTGGCCCGGGTGGTCGTCCTGCTCCAGGTGGTCGTCCAGCTCCGGGCGCTCGTCATACTCCGGGTGGTCGTCCCGCTCCGGGTGGTCGTCCTGATCCCGCTGCAATGCCGCCTGCCAGCGAGAACGATGCAAAGCGAAGCAAGAAGAAAGAGTGGAAGAAAAAACGGGACGGCGCTCCGGCCAACGGCGCGGACGCGTTTTCCAAGGGCTCTCCCAGGAAGAGAAAGTCCGTTGTCGAGGGCAAGGATCTCTACGAGCGGCGTCCGGGCGGCAAAAAGGGCCGCAGGAAGGATTCGAGATTTAAGAAGGTAAAGACCCAGAAGACCCAGATTACCGTTCCAAAGGCCATCAAGAGGCGCGTCAAGATCGATGAGACCATCGAGCTTGCAGAGCTTGCAAAACGAATGGGAATCAAGGCCAATGAGATGATCGTGAAGCTCATGGGCCTGGGTGTCATGGCAACGGTTAACCAGACCATTGATTTTGATACGGCAACCCTTGTGGCGGCGGAGTTCGACTACGAGGTTGAGAAGGCTTCGGTGGAGGAGGATATCGTCCTCCAGGTACAGGAGGCTGAGGTTGATCTGGAGAAGCAGGTGGCAAGATCCCCAGTGGTCACCATCATGGGCCATGTCGACCATGGTAAGACCTCGCTTCTGGACGAGATCCGTAAATCCAAGGTCGCCACGGGTGAGGCCGGCGGCATCACCCAGCACATTGGCGCCTACAGTGTGGCGATCCCGAACGGAACCATCACTTTTCTGGACACCCCGGGCCATGCCGCCTTTACATCCATGCGATCCAGGGGCGCCCAGGTGACCGACCTGGTTGTCCTGGTGGTTGCCGCGGACGACGGTGTCATGCCCCAGACCATTGAGGCTATCAACCATTCAAAGGCTGCAGGCGTTCCCGTGGTTGTTGCCGTCAACAAGATGGACAAGCCCGGTGCCGATCCGGACAGGGTTACCCGGGAGCTCTCCGAGCAGGGGCTCTTGTCAGAGGAGTGGGGCGGCGACGTTATCTTTGCCAAGGTGTCTGCAAAGACCGGCGAGGGCATCAGCGAGCTGCTTGAGATGATTCTCCTCCAGGCAGAGGTGCTGGAGCTGAAGGCCAACCCGGACAGGCTTGCCACCGGTAATGTCATTGAGGCACGGCTTGATGCCGGCAGGGGACCTGTCGCCACCATCCTGGTGAACCAGGGAACCCTCAAGACCGGTCAGCCGGTTGTTTGCGGACTCCACTCCGGAAAGATCCGCGTGATGATCGGTGACACCGGACAAGAGGTAAAGGAAGCCGGCCCCAGTACACCTGTTGAGATCGTCGGCTTGAGCGGCGTGCCCGAAGCGGGCGACGAGTTTGTCGCCCTTGAGTCGGAAAAGGATGCCAAGCATGTGAGTGATTCAAGGATGCAGAAGCAGCGGGCCAAGATCCTTGCAAAGCGAAGCCGTGCAAACCTTGAGAAACTGTTTGAGAGCATGGGCGCCGACGAGGTGAAGGAGCTGAAGCTCATCGTCAAGGCCGATGTTCACGGCAGTATCGAAGCCTTGAACGAGTCCATCATGAAGCTTGAGCAGGATGAGGTCAGCATCTCCATCGTTCATTCCGGAACCGGCGCCATCAACGAGTCCGATGTTTCCCTTGCCGCTGTTTCCGATGCCATTATCATTGGATTCAACGTTCGGCCCACCCCGAAGGTGCGGACCATGGCCAAGGATGAGAACGTGGACATGCGCTTCTATGATATCATCTACAACGTTATCAACGATATCAAGGCCGCCATCACAGGACTGATGCCATCCACCTTCCACGAGAAGGTCCTTGGCAGGGCCGAGGTGAGGGATACCTTTGTGATTCCCCACAAGGGCCTGACCATCGGCGGCTCCTTTGTCCTTGAAGGCAAGATCGCAAGGGGCCAGAAGGTTCGCCTTCTCAGGGACGGCGTGGTCAAGTGCGACTCCACCGTTTCTTCCCTCAGGCGCTTCAAGGATGATGTCAAAGAGGTTGCCCAGGGGTATGAGTGCGGTATCGGTATCGAGCGTTACAACGACATCAAGATCGGCGATATCTTCGAGAGCTATGAGATCGAAGAGAGAAAAGCCCAGATGGAGCAGATAAAGGAATGAAGCCATATCCAAGGTCCGAAAGAGTCGGCATAAAGATCCAGGCGGTTCTTTCGGAACTGATCCGGAAGAAGATCCAGGATCCGCGGGTTGAGCTTGCCACCATCAGCAGCGTAAAGGTCACCTCTGATCTGCGGATCGCTTACGTTTACTTTTCGGTTTTCGGCGGCGAGGAGCGGATCAAGGAGGCAGCTGCGGGGCTCCAAAGCTGCCATGGGTTTATCAAGCGCCAGGTGGCGTCACAGCTTGGGCTTCGGTACATGCCGGAGCTGAAGTTTCTCCATGATGAATCCTTTGACCATGGCTCCCGGATCGATAAGCTGCTTCGATCCGTTTCCAAGGAGAGCGACCCGGAAGAATGAATCACGGAATCGTTGCCGTTGACAAGCCCGTAGGCATCTCCTCAGCCAAGGTGGTCGCCCGGGTAAAACGGCACTTCAATGTCAAGAAAGTCGGTCACACCGGTACCCTGGACCCCTTTGCCACAGGGCTGATGCTCTGCGGCATCAACAAGGGTACCCGGATCTCCCGGTTTTTACTCGGCGGTCCCAAACAATACAGGGCCACCCTTTGCCTCGGGGTTACCACGGATACCCTTGATTGCACGGGCCAGGTGGAAAACCGGGCTGACCCATCCCTTCTGGCCCGGATTACCCGGCAGCAGGTGGAGGAGACGGTCAGCTCTTTTGTCGGCCGGCAGCTCCAGCATCCTCCCATCTATTCGGCCTTGAAACACAACGGCCAGCCCCTTTACAAACTGGCGCGCCAGGGCAAGGCCGTGCAAAAGCCCCCCAGGGAGATCGAGATCTTCTCCATCTCCATGGTTAACGTCGAGATGCCCTATGTCACCATTGATGTGCACTCCTCGGCCGGGACCTACATCCGCAGTCTCGCCCAGGACATCGGGGAAAAGCTGGGCTGCGGCGCCCACCTGACCGCACTTCGGAGAACCTATTCCTGTGGATTTTCCGTGGACAGGGCCATTCCCCTTTCCGACCTTGAATCCATGGACCGTGAAGAAGCCCTGCTAAGAATCGTACCCATGGCCGAGGTGCTCTCGTTCATGCCCGGGTTCGAAGCCGATGGGGATATGTTGAGAAAAATCGGCTGCGGTCAGAATATTTCCCTGGAAAAGAGGATCGCTCCCCCCACCGACCCGGGGGCGCCCTTTGTGAAAATCATCGGTCCGGACGGCGCTCTTGCGGCCGTGGTGGAGTATGATTTCGAGGCTGATAAATATAATTATTGTTGCGTTTTTATCGATTAGCATTTAGCATATAGCGTTCGGGAAAGCAGAAAAATCGCCTTCCCGGTTGTTTACGGTTGTCTGAATGGAATATTGGATGACCATTTTTAGCGAATCCCTGTAATCAGGGATTTTTATTATTTATTCCAAGTAAAGGAGTGTAAACGTGGTTTTACTGGCAGAAAACAAAGAGGAGATGATCGAAAAGTTCAAGCTCCACGAATCTGACACAGGCTCACCTGAAGTACAGGTGGCTCTTTTGACCCACCGTATCAGCTACCTGACAGATCATGTCAAAACTCACAAAAAAGATCACCATTCAAGAAGAGGTCTTCTTATTCTTGTCGGAAGGCGTCGCAGTCTTCTTGATTATCTCAAGAAAAAGGATATCTCAAGATATCGTTCTTTGATCGAGAAACTCGGTCTGAGGCGGTAGCGTGAACGGAACCGGCGCCGTCCTGGTGCCGGTTCGACTTAAACAACAGGCGGCAGCTCTTTGGCAGATACCTGAATAAGTTCGCATATGCAGCATAAAAACCTTGTGATTTTTATGCTGGAGGTGCGGGTTTATTCTGTTATGAAGATGCTTTTGAGCCGCCTCTTTACAGGAGACATTATGGAAAAAATATTTACAACCCAGCTTAACGGCAAGGATTTCACCATCACTGCCGGTAAAATCGCAAAACAGGCTTCAGGGTCGGTGATCGTCCAGCATGGCGAGACCATCGTCCTTGTGACCGCTGTGTCGTCAAAAGACCCCAGGGACAGCGTTTCTTTCCTTCCCCTTACCGTGGAGTACCAGGAGAAGATCTATGCCGCCGGTAGAATCCCCGGCAATTATTTCAGGCGGGAGATCGGCAGGCCCAGCGAGAAGGAAACCCTGACCGCCCGGCTCATCGACCGTCCCATCCGCCCCCTGTTTGAAAAGGGGTGGGCCTGTGAGACCCAGGTGATCGCCACTGTCATCTCAACCGATAAAGAGAACGAGCCGGATGTGCTTGCCATGGTGGGCGCCTCTGCCGCACTTCAGATGTCCGACATTCCCTTTGCGGGTCCCATTGCAGGGGTGAGGGTCGGCCGGATCGACGGTGAATTTGTTGCCAACCCCACGATCGAGCAGATGGAGAACAGCGATATCGAGCTTGTGGTTGCTGGTTCCAAGACCGGTGTGGTCATGGTTGAGGGCGGCGCCAACATCGTATCCGAAGCCGAGATGCTCGATGCGATCTTCTTTGGTCATGAGAGCATGCAGCCCATCATTGAACTCCAGGAAGAGCTCAAGGCGGCCCTGGGTAAAGAGAAGCGCGCCTATACACCCCCCGAGGTGGACCAGGAGCTGCTTGAAAAGGTGACCGGGCTCAGCGAAGAGAAAATCCATACGGCTGTCCAGACCCAGGGAAAGATGGAGCGGACCAAGGCACTTGGGGATGTCCGGACCGAACTGATCGAGACCCTTGGGGAGGAACTGGCCGACCGGGTAGGCGAGGTCAAGTCCATTTTCGGCGATCTTGTAAAGAAGGTTTCCCGGAAGATCGTCCTTAAGGAGAACAAGCGGATCGACGGCCGGGCCTTTGACGAGGTCAGGGATATCGCCTGTGAGGTGGGTAGCCTGCCCAGGCCCCACGGCAGCGCCCTGTTTACCAGGGGAGAGACCCAGGTGCTGGGCGTCCTCACTCTGGGATCGGGACCGGACGAGCAGCGGATCGAGACCCTGAACGGCAACGAGACCCGGAACTTCATGCTCCACTACAACTTTCCTCCCTTTTCCGTTGGCGAGTGCCGGCGTCCGGGTGGACCGAGCCGCAGGGACATCGGCCACGGCAATCTTGCCCACCGTGCCCTTGAGCGGGTTCTGCCCGATCCCGAGGATTTCGAATACACCATCCGCCTGGTTGGCGAGGTGATGGAGTCCAACGGCAGCTCTTCCATGGGAACCGTATGTTCCGGTACCCTGGCCCTGATGGACGGTGGCGTGCCCATTTCCGCCCCGGTATCCGGTATTGCCATGGGTCTTGTTTCCGATGAGGAGAACACCGCGGTCCTCAGTGATATCCTCGGAGATGAGGATCACTTCGGGGACATGGACTTCAAGGTGGCTGGTACGGAAGAGGGCATCACCGCACTTCAGATGGATATCAAGATCCGGGAGCTCTCCAAGGACGTGCTTGTCAAGGCGCTCAACCAGGCGCGTGAGGGACGGCTTCACATCCTCGGCAGGATGCTTGAGACCCTGGACAACTCCAGGGAGAACATGTCTCCCTATGCCCCCAAGATCATCAGCGTGAAGATCAATCCCGACAAGATCCGGGAGATCATCGGCCCCGGCGGTAAGATGATCCGCTCCATCCAGGCGGACACCAACACCAACATCGAGGTGGACGACTCCGGTCTTGTGAAGATCGCAGCGGAAAACCAGGAAGATGGTGAGGCCGCGGCAAAGATCGTCACCGACATCGGACTCGATCCTGAGATCGGTGCGATTTATGAGGGCGAGGTGGTGAAAATCACTGATTTTGGCGCATTTGTAAGGATCAAGACCGGTACCGACGGCCTGGTTCACATCTCCGAGCTTGCCAACCGGCGGGTGAAGAAGGTGACCGATGTGGTCAAAGAGGGTGAGGTTATCCGGGTAAAGGTGCTTGAGATCACCCGTGACGGAAAGATCCGTCTCAGCGTCAAGGCCATAGAGAACGACGAAAAATAGTGGAACGCCCCTGCTTATCCATCTGCCCCCTGGCAAGTGGCAGCAGGGGTAATTCCGTGTTTGTATCGGGCGGAAACACCTCCATCCTCGTTGACGCCGGCCTGTCCGGCGTGGAATTGGAACGGCGGATGCGTGCACGATCCCTTTCGCCCGATAGCCTTTCCGCCGTGGTGGTGACCCACGAGCACACGGACCATATTCAGGCCGCCGGCATCTTGTGCCGGCGCTACAACATCCCCCTTTACATCAATTCAAGGACCCATGGCGCAGCCGCAGCCAAGCTTGGTAAGGTGGAGCTTGTCAACCTGTTCGCCTGTGGCACCCGGTTTGAAATCGGGGATCTGACCATCAACCCCTTTTCCATCTCCCACGATGCCGCAGACCCTTTGGGCATGACCGTTGCCCACGATAACGCCAAGCTCGGCATTGCAACGGATCTTGGGATTGCCACCAGCCTGGTGCGCCAGCATCTTCAAGGATGCCGCCTGCTCTATCTGGAAGCCAACCACGATCCATACCTGCTCAATACCGGCCCCTATCCCTGGTACCTGAAACAGCGGGTCAAGAGCCGAAAGGGCCACCTCTCCAACCAGGAGGCGGCAGCCCTTGTTTGTGACGTGAGAACCCCGGTTCTGGACCATGTGATCCTGGCCCATCTAAGCGAACAGAACAATCGCCCTGAAAAGGCGCTCCAGGCGATGACCGAAGCCCTGGACGCCCCCCATATCAAGGTTGAGGTGGCACGGCCGGATCTGCCGGGCACCCTTATCGAGCTGTGAACGTGGCCGTCTCCTAGGACAAGGTCTTTTTGTCGTGGAGCATGGCTTTTATCTTGTCCAGAAACTTGGTTGCCGCGTCTCCGGTGGCAATGGTGTCTGTCTCATTCAGGGCTTCAAGCATCTGAATAGCGCTCAGCCGGTTTTCCGCTCCCCGTATCAGCTTGGGAATGGCGGCGATGGCCCGCTCTTCGTCAAACTGAAGCAGCTTCACCTGCTCGTGCATCTTTTCTTTCAGTTCGACCTCGCTGGTTTTGGTCATGATGTTGTGGATGGTGACAAGTTTCCTGATAAACTTCAGCTCTTCCTGGGTGATGCTGTGGTCCTTACCGATCAATGCCGCCATCAGCCGGAACAGTCCCTTGACAAAGCCGCCCTTTTCCATGGCGGCGCGCATCTGGCGTTCCTCTTCTGTCTTTTTATGCAGGCTTTTTTCCAGTATCTCCTGCTTCATGGTTTCTTCTTTCTCCGTTATCTCACTGATGCGGTTTTCAAAGGAATCCCGGATAAAGGGATTGCCGTAAAGGCTCCTGAAGCATAGCTCCTGTGCGTCGTCCCGGATATCCCGAAAGGCGTCCCAAACGCCTGCCCAGGCCTTGGCATTGCTTTTTTCCAGGGATAGAAACAGGTTGTCCCCGGAGACCATTCTGCGGTTCTCCTTCACCATGGGTGCCCAGGCCTTAAACGGGCCCATCCAGGGATTTTTGTCTGAAAAGGCGTACCTGGACCAGCGAAGGGGGCTGGCTTGTCTCAGCCATTCGGCGGAATATTCATTTGTCCACAACTTGACCCAGGGACTCACAAAGGTCTGGTAGCACTCGTCATTAAAGTCCGACACCGCCGACACAACCCGGAAATCCTCTTCCTCCAGGGTACCGTCGTCAAGTTCGAGGATTTTATCCATGGTGCGCTCTTCAAATTTGACGTTGTAGTCGCCCGTCTCAACCGAGTTCTCTTCCTCCTCGATGACCATCTCGTAGAGGCCCGGGTTCAGGTAGTGCATCAGGTCGATGCTGCCGATGATTTCCTTGTGCTCTTTCTTCGACACCTTGCTGGACACAAAGATACCCAGGTGGCCGATGGTCTTGTGGAGCAGGTAGACCACCACCTGTCCCTGGCGCTTGATCTCCTCCTCCGACTCCCACACCCTGACGATCCAGTTGAGGGCCTGCTGGGGAGGGGTGATGTTGTCGCCGCTGGAGGCAAATACCAGGATGGGGTCCTGGATGTTCTTGAGGTCGATCCGGGTATTCTCGTCCAGCTCCAGCAGCCCCTGTTCCAGCCGGTTGCCCACAAAGAGGTTGGCCACGATGAAGTGGATCTCCTCGGAGGTCATGTAGTAGTAACCGTTCCACCACTTTTCGAAATCCAGGTAGCGTTTCTCCTCGGTGTCCACCTTGGAATAGACGTTGTACTGCTTGGTCCAGAAGGTGTTTGCCGGGTTCAGGTCCTCAAACCCCGCCACCAGGTTTGCCCCGTCAAACTTTCCGTCGCCAAGGTCGCTCCACAGGGAGGCCATCCAGGTGCCGCCGGTAAGGCCCCCTTTGTAGCGCATGGGATTTTTGCCCTCCACCCCGGCCCAGTAGGAGAGGGGGGAGCCGTTGAACACCAGGGGGCCGGTGATATCGGGCCGGTCGGCCGCGATCAGGGCCGAGGCCCATCCCCCCTGGCAGTTGCCTATGAGGGCGGGTTTTTCCGCCTCCGGGTGAAGGCGGTGGATCTCTTCAATGAACTTGACCTGGCTGCGCTGGACGTCGGCCAGGGTCTGGTCCGGCTCCGGGTCCGGGAGAAAGAGAATAAAATAGACAGGATGGCCCAGGGTCAGGGCGATGCCGATCTCCGAGTCCCGTTTGGAACCGCCGATGCCGGGGCCGTGGCCCGCCCGTGGATCAATGATCACGATGGGGCGCCGTTTCAATTCGGAAGGCGGGGGCTGGTCTTCCATCTGAACGGTCCGGCGCTCCTGCTCCCCTTTTTTTCTGAATATCGGTTGTTTCCGGCGATCCCGGATCTTGGCCAGGAGAAAGTTGACAGGCCGGTCAAAGGTTCTTCCATCCATGACCACATCATAGTCAAAGGTGAGAACCGGAGGGTTGCCCTTGGCCATGTGATCATGATAGATGTCGCCCCGCTTTCGCAGGACGTCCATGAACAGGATCGATCTTTGCCATGCATCGTCAAAGTATTCCCATGCGTCGCTGAAAAGGGTTCTGTCTGACGCCTCTGTGCTCGGTTGCTGCTGCTCCATGTCTTCCTCCTGTGATCTCGTGTTGGCCGAAACTTGAAACGCCGTCCATAGCCACGGGGGACTGACGTTGTGCCCGGCTGTTGACAATGACAAAAAGAAAATCCACGGCCCATGGAAACGCCATGAAACCGGTTCGATTGTGATGGGTGCGAATTTTTTAGTTATAATTTACGGATTTGATCTGGGTGCTTTGATCCTGAAAACTATAGCCAAATTGTCATTTCAAAGTCAAGCAAGAACTCAAATAACTTGTTTCCTTGACACCCCGGCCTGGGTTGTATAGAAGTCTAGTCTGATGGTCCCCGGCACTATCCCTGCCAGGGAACCGAGTGGCACTTTAACCAATCTGGGAGAGTTGTTTTGAACCTTGTAGCCCTGATTCTGATCACCGTTTCCGCCGTGATGCATGCCGGCTGGAATCTCCTTGGAAAGCATGAGCACCCGGATGCCGCATTTTTCCTGGTTGCCACCTTTTTTGGCAGCGTCATGATGGTGCCCGTGGTGATGTTCTGGTTTCCATTTCTTCCCGGGGTTTCCCTTTATGCCTGGTTTCTCACCGCCCTTGGGGGCTTGTTCCAGGCCCTTTATTACGTCACCCTGGCCTTTGCCTATCGCCATGGAGAGATGTCCGTTGCCTATCCAATCTGCCGTTCCTTTCCCCTGGTCCTGGTGGTCCTGGCCTCCCTGGCATTGGGCAAGGGGGCGGAGATATCCGGGCTCTGTCTTGCGGGGGTGGCTGCCATTGTCGTGGGGAGTATTATACTGCCCATGGCGCGGTTCCGGGATGTCCGGCTGAAGTCCTACGCAAACCTGTCCTCCATGATGGCCCTGGTGGTGGCCTGCACCACGGCAGGCTACTCCGTGGTGGACGATGTTGCTCTTTCCATCCTTGTGCCCGCCCTGGAGGGGGATCTTCAATTCTGCAGCATCTCGTTGCTCTATCTTTTTTTTCAGAACGGTTTTGCCATTCTTTTTCTTGCCCTCATGACCCTTCCCACGGAGAAGGGACGCACCAGGGTCAGGGAGATCCGGCGTCACCGGCTCAGGAATACGGTCATTGCCGGCATCGGTGTCACCGCCACCTATGGCCTGGTGTTGATGGCAATGACCGTTGCCGAAAACGTCACCTATGTGGTGGCCTTTCGCCAGATGAGCATTCCCCTCGGCACCGTGCTCGGGGTGCTGGTGCTGAAGGAACAACGGGCCATGCCCAAGCTGGTGGGGATCTCCGTCATCTCCCTGGGGCTTGTGTGCGTCGCCCTGGGATAGTTCCCGGGAGAGCCACAGGGCTTCCCTATATATCTAAAATGGCCCTTATCTCCTGGTCAATGCGTGTCCCTGAGGCGTTGATGTCCTCGTCGATTTTGCCCCTCTCCGCCCGGTCCAGGAGCCTGAAGAAGAGATCCGCCAGATAGTCGTTGGCCTGTCTGGAGACCCTCGTTTCCGCCTTGGCAAAGTAGACGGGTGAGCCGGGATCCCCCATGCTTCTGAGAATGGTGTGGCAGGCCGCCACCACAAGGGTTGACATCCACTTGACTCCCTTGTCCACAAAGGTCACCTCCCCCTCGAATCCGAACATGCCGCTTTTGACCAGGCGGCCGTCCCGTTCAAATTCGGTGTAGGCCCCGGTGCCCTTGAGCACGATCTGGCAGTGGCACAGGAGGTTGGCCGTTCTTTCCAGGCGGTCCAGGAGGTCGTTTGCCATGAGAAAGTCGATGTTGTTCCTCAGATCCTTGAGGGTGGCGTCCTGGACAAACATGAGAAAGCCCACCTCAGGCTCGATGCCGTGGCGCCGGCACAGCTCGATGGCCCGGGCCCCCTGGGAGGGACCGCTGCTTTTGTTGATCTTTCCCAGTATCTGTTCAGATCCGCTCTCGATGCCCATGAGAAGCGAGGTGAAGCCCGCTTCCATCAGGTGGTGGAGGATTTCGTCGTCAAGGTCCGAGGGCCGGGTCTCCATGCCAAAGGTGATCTTCATGGGCTTGATCAGGTCCATGAGTTTGAGCATCCGCTCTTTTCCCCTTTTGCCGGGCCCGATGAAGTTGGGGTCCGCAAAGTAGAAATCCCTTGCCCCCTTGTCCACAAGGGCTTGCATCTCCCGTGCGATCGCTTCCGGGCTGCGGCCCCGCCACAAGGGGCCCTGGTTGTAAAACGATGGCACGGGACAGAAGCTGCAATGGTTGTAGCAGCCCCGGCTGCCAAGGATGGAAACCGTGCCGTCAAGGGAGGGCCGCAGGGGCACCGGAAAGATGCCGGGATCTTTTTCAGGCGGCCGCAATTGGAAGGCATTGGGCGTCAGGGCGCTGTTCAGGGCCAGCCCCGGAATGTGGGTGGGGGGCCCTGTTTTTTCAAGGGCTGCGGCAAGTTCCGCCAGGGTGTGTTCAAACTCTCCCACGGCAATGGAGTCCACCTCCTTTGCCGTGGCGAGGATCTCCCGGAAAACCAGGGTGGGAAAGAAGCCGAACAGGTTGATGTGGCCGGAGAATCCCTTGCTTCTTAGCCGGGTGAAGAGGTCGAACAGGCGCGGGGTGTGCTCCCAGAAGTAGACGGCGTTGACGCACAGCAGGCCGGGATCGAGATCCAGGATCTCTTTCTCCGCCCGGTGAAAATCCCATCGTTTTCCGGCAGCGTCCATGAAGCCTGTGTCAAACCCTTTGGATTCAAGCATGGATGCGGCATAGCCGCCCATGAGGCAGGACCAGAGGGGGGTGTTGGCAATGTCGTTGAACCGTTTTTCCGAGAGCATTCTCGGGTGTTCGAGTACCAGGGTTTTCATTGTGCCTCCATGGGAAGTTTCAGCCGGGAAAAGACCCCTGCCATGTGGCACCGGGCCTCGAGTTCGTGGAGAAGACGGGCATGGGGTTCCGGGTTGTGGTACACGGGATAGAGAAGATCCGTATCCGGGGAAAGCGCCCCGGATTTGATCAGCCGTTTTGTCATGGGGGCCCCGGGATAGAGCCGCACATGGTTGAAGATCACCGCCCCCAGGTTCCCGGCGTTGGCATGGATCGAAAGGAGCCGGTCCAGGGTCTCCCGTGTCTCCATTCTCTCCTTGTCTTCCTCTCCGGGAAGGTTGAGCAGAAAGTGGCACATGGTGAGAATGCCGTTGTCCGCCGTGATTTTTGCGGCGTTAAAGAGGTCCTGCTTGGTCATTCTTTTGTTCAGCAGTTTCAGGCCGTGGTCCGTGAGGCTGTCCCCCGAGAAATAGATGGCCACGCAGCCTGCCTTTCGGGCAAGGGCGAGGTTATCCCGGGTGAGGGAGTCCTCCCGGAAAAATCCGGTCCATGAGAGGCCGAGATTCCGGTTCACAAGTTCCCGGCAGAGGGCTTCAAAGTGTTCCCGGGGCCGGTTCACCACGGAATCGGTGAAGTGGAAGAGCTTGATCCCGAAGCGATGGTTCAGGGACGTCATCTCGTCCGCAATTTTGGAAGGGCTTCGCAGGCGCATGCCGCACCCCCCGAGAAAGGGGTAGAGGCAGTAGCCGCACCAGAGGTCGCACCCCCGCTTGCCCTCGATGCCCACGGCCGCGATATAGGCGTTGCCCTTGGTGTAGGAGAGGGGAGGGAAGGCCTCCACATCCATGGGCGGCAGCTCGTCCATGGAGAGTTTGGGGCCCAAGGGGTTTTCCACGATCATGCCGTTGTTTCGCCATAGAATCCCGGGGATGCCGCCCGGATCGAGATCCGGTTCAAACAGGCGGGGAAAGATCAGCTCCCCTTCCCCTTTCAGGCCCATGTCAATCTCGGGCGCTTCTTCCATGAGCCGTCTTGCAAACAGGGAAAAGGCGGGCCCGCCGGCCATGATCCTTGCTTCCGGGGCCAGGTTCCTTGCCAGGGCCGCCCCGGTCTTGAGGGAGGAGAGATAGGAGGCCTGGTGGCCGGCCAGGGGGTCGAGGTTCCGAAACGAGAGGACAATGGCGTCGGGCCGGAACCCTTCGATCTTTTCTTTCAGGTCGGGCCAGGGGTCCATGGCGATGTTCATGTCCAGCACCTGTTTGTCGTGGAGGGGGGGCAGGGTGCTTGACAGCCGGGACAGGCCCAGCGGATAAACTTTTTCCCCGGCTCCCAGGTGGGAGGTGGGAAGTTGTACCAGCAATATTTTCATCTATGATTACTCCAGGACCAGAAGCCCGATATATTTGACATAGTTATGTTTCTCCTGAACGGGGGTGAGACTGAATCCCGCGTTCCGGGCCGTGGTGTAGACATCGATGCCCGAGGCTTCCATGGCCGGCCGTGCCCGGTCCGGGTGGCGGCAGATGCCGGTGTCCGGGCAGGCGGGGCAGACCGGGCAGGGCCCGGCCCCGAACACGAACGCCTTGTGAAATCCTGCCAGGAAGGCGGTTTTTTCAAGGTCGAGCAGCCGTTGGTGGAACTCCTTGCCCGGAGGCGCCCCCTGGACCAGGATCGCCGTGGTGTAGGCGTCGAGCATGGCCCTGGTTTCCTCGTGGTCCACGGTCCGGGGCGGACATTGGAGGTTGTTGCCGAATCCGGCGCATCCGAACCGGCATTTCATCCTCACCCAAGGGGCCGTGACCACCCGGTCCGGGGAAAGGGGAACGGCCCTGTCAAATCCCAGGGTCAGGGCCGTGTCGCATAGGTCTTCCCGGCAGCTATTGAGGGTGCCGCTGCCCCGTGCCACCATGACGGAGGTGTCCGTGGCAAGATCAATGGTCTCCACAGGCGCCACCCCCATGGCGCCGAGCCAGGCTCCGATGGTGGCGGCCTCGTGGCAGGCGCCGTTAAAGGTGTTGAGCATCATGGTGATATCGTAGAGCGCCCCTTTCTGGGGGGATCTGCCGGAACGATCCGGAAAATAGTCGTGGATCACGAGCAGGCCGTCGGGCGCAAGCAGGGAGACGGCTCTCTGGAGGAGCTCTTTTGCCTCATCCGGGCCATAGGCGTGGAGAAAGTTGCTCATCACGATCAGGCCGAACCGCTGATCGAAGTCATGGCTCCTGAAGTCCCCTGACATGGGGGTGATCCTCTCCCAGGCGGTCTTGTCCGGATAGATTTCCCGGGCCGCATCGATCACCTCTTCAAGGTCAAAGAGCACGGCCTCCGTGGCCGGGCACCGTGTCAGGATGGCCCGGGCAAGGCTCCCCGCCCCGCCGCCCACGTCCAGGACCGGGCCGGTCACGGCCTCCTTGGCCACAAGGTCCGCAATCCCAGGGGCCTTCTGCTTCACCAGGGTGTCCATGGATTTCACATAGCGGCGGTTGCGTTCCTTGTAGTCCGGCTCCTCGGCCGCCCTTCGCTCCCGGCGGGAGACCTTGTCGAAAAGGGTTGCCCAGTTGGGCGCCATGTATTGGCGGTAGAGGAAAAAATCACCCATGTATCCTTCCCTGTCCGGGACGAGAAAGAGGGAGGATACCTGGGCGTTGTACCAGTATTCCCCGTCCCGGCAGACAAGGGCCATACGGTCCATGGCCCTGAGGAGCCGGAGCAGCCCGGATTCCCGGCAATCCATGGCCGCGGCAAGTTGGGGCAGGGTGGATATGCCCCGGTCCAGGAACTTGAAGATTTCAAGCTCCAGGGCGGCAAACAGCACCTGGGAATACCAGTAGGCCGTGGAGAGATCTTCCAGGTACTGGAAATCGTCATGGGCCGGGTCAGCGTTTTGGAAACCGTTATCCATGGATTATTTCCCCTTAATCACTGTGAGAATTTCGGTGTAGGCATGGGAGAGCTCCTGTTTTACCCGCTCCAGGCTGCCGTTTTGGGCTTCCGCCTCCAGCCACAGGGTGGCGTCGGTTTCTCCCCGGGTGACCGACACACAGGAGAGGATGTCCGGGTGGGTTATCCGCCGGACCGATTCGAGTCCCGACGCCGACACCCAGTGATCTCCTGAGTCTTGAAGGCCTTTTACAAAGTTTTTCCACTCAAGGGTGCCCAGGATGTCGCAGCTCAGGTGGAGGATGGTCCGGTCGCCCAGGACGCGTTCCCGGATGGAGTCCATGATTTCCGGCTGTGCCGTTTCCATGGCCGGGGCCGGTTTTGTTCCGGCAATGTCCGAGGTCAATTCTTCCGCCTCCTTTTTAAAAAACAGGGCCAGCCGGACCCGGGAGGTGGGGGCCGTTGCAAGGGAGACGCCTACGAACACAAGGCCGCTCAGGGCCATGGCCGGGATCACCCCGTGTCCCATGAGTGCCGGGTGGATGGACTCCAGGTAGGGTGGCGCCATGGGCGGCGTCTTTGCAAGATCCATGATCACCAGGGCGGACTGGGCCATGAACCCGGTTACAAGGGAGGCCACGGCGCCTTGTCCCGTGGCCCGTTTCCAGTACAGCCCGCCCATGAGGGCAAAGAAGTAGGAGGCGCTGGCGATAAAGGTGGCGATGTGGATAGCGTCGATGATGGAGTCGATGAAGAAGGAACCCAGGGTGGCAAAGGCGATGATGATCAGTACGCTGACCCGGTTGACCCGATGCATCTGCTTCATGGTGGCCCCGGGATGGAGGTAGCGCTGGAAGATGTCCCTGGAGACGCAGGAGGCCCCTGAGGTGGCAAAGGTGTCTGTGCAGGACATGGCGGCCGTGGCAAGACCCACGGCGCAGAGGGCCAGGGTGAACCCGGAGAAGTTGTGCTCCATTATAAAGGTGAGAAGGGCGGGCTCTGCCTTGGCCATTCCCATGGGAAATCCCGCCCCGGCAATGTCGGGATAGATGGTGTTGAGGCCCAGGGCCAGGAGGGCGCAGCCGGCAAACACCACGGCAACCAGGAAAGATCCCAGGATCATGCCGTTCCTGGCGCTTTTCTCATCCTTTGCCGCCCATACTTTCTGCCACTGGTCCTGTTCCGTGATCCAGCCGGGAATGATGGCCACCGAGAAGATCAGCACCATGGGGACGCCGATGGAGCAGGGGTTCCACCAGTTGCCGGGCATTGATGTCAACAGGGCGGAAACAGGCATGGCGGATATGGTGCCGGCACCGGCCGTCACCACGGCGGCCATGATGAGCACAAAGAGGGACAGGCAGAAAAACTGGATGATGTCCGTGGCGATCACGGCGGAGAGCCCGCCCATGGTGACGTAGATGGAGACGGCAAGGGCCACGATCAGGGCCGACACCAGGGGGGAGATGCCGTAGAAGGTCGACAGCACCATGGCAAAGCCTTTGATGTCAGCCACGGCAAAGAGGATCATCACAACTGTGATGATGACGGCCACGGGCAGCCGCAGATAACTGCCGTAGCGAAGCTCCAGTAGCTCGGGCTGGGTGATGGCCGGCAGGCCTTTTATCTTTTTGACAAACAGGCCGATGGCGAACAGGGCGATGATGTTGGGGGCCACAAACCCCCAGACAGATCCCATGCCCAGCAGCATGAAAAAACCGGTGACGCCCAGGAGGCCGCCGGCGGTGAGCCAGGAGGCCGCGGCCGAGCAACCGATGGAGAGCACTCCGGCTTTTTTCCCGGCAAGCCAGAAGTCGGTCTGGGTTTGCTGACGTTTGTTGAAATACCATCCCACACTGATCAGAAGCGTGATGTAGGCGAGAAGCAGGCACAGAAACAGTTGATATGGGGTCATATCTCCTCCTGTCGGATGGTTGCCTTGGGGCGTGCGCCAGGGAACCTTTCCGAACGATCCAGGTGTGCCGGCATAAAAAAATCCCCAGCCGACACGAAATCAGCCCGGGGATTTGCCATCTCTCCGAGAACGTCTGTTTACGCTTGTTCGGCAGGTATTCTGACTCGTGGATCATCCTAATGGCCGCGTCTTCCCATGCTGCTTCGTCATTGTAACCTGCAGCACAGTGACCGGTTGCGGCGGTCGTCCTCACTTACAGCGGCGGGTCCGTCCCGGATTTACACCGGGTTCCCTGCGGGGGCCGGCGTTTTGCCGGACCATCGGCCTTCCTGGGGGAAGGCGCCAAAAAGCTCCTTAATTGTTTAGGATACCGGACATCTTTGTTGTCCAGACCGTACCTGGCTCATATCGCACCGGCCATGATTTTGTCAAGCCGGAAAAGGCGGAACAGGAAATCTGGGACGATAGGGAATCGGGGTTTTTCGGGGCCCGGGGACGGGGGATAGAAAAAATCGGCTACTGCTTGCCCGTTTCCACCACCATGAGCCCCACATAGTAGTGGCCGGCCGATTGGTTCTCCGGGGTCTTTGTGATGTGCCTGATCTGGGTTTTCAGGTTTTCGGGGGGGACGGTCTTGTCGCTGGGCCAGTACTTGACATCCAGGATATCCCCGATGTTCAGGTGGCCCATGATATCGGATTTTTCCTGTACCAGCACGCACATGCCTTTTTTCGACCGGTCCCTGAGTTTGAACTGGTAGCAATAGGGCATGCCGGCGATGGAAAGCTCAACGCTGTGGAACAGGTCAAGGTAACGCCTGTATGAGAGCCTCTGGTCGTGATCGCTCCCAGGATTTGAATTCTTTTTCATAACGGTTTTGTCATGCAACGGATTTGAGTTGATCGCCTGAAGTCCTTTTCCCGGAAATTAACATCAGTGACAATGGTTTATACCCTCTTTTTTACTATATAAAAAAAAGGGCCGTGTCAATCTCAAAACCCTTGCCTGGTGTATTGGTTGGGTCGGCGCTCTGTTTATTCTTTCCGGAATATGCTAAAAGGCAGGCAATTATCAACCATCAGGAGGGAGAATGGCACAACACGATTCAAGGCTTGACAGGCTGGGACAACTTTATGACCTTTATGACGCTTTTATGGCAAAGAACGATCTCGTCTGCCATAAGGGGTGCGCCAGCTGCTGCACCTGCAACGTCACCCTCACTTCCCTGGAGCTTGATTATATCACGGCATCCCTTGGCCCGGAAAAGGGTGCGTCACTCATGGAACGGGTGGAAAACAACCTTGCAGAAAAACGGTTCCAGCCACAGACCACCATTAACGGTTTTGCCCGGCTCTGCATGGAGGGCCGTGAGATCCCCGAGGAGGAGAACGATCCCGCCTGGGGCGCCTGTCCCCTGCTGCAGGACAATATCTGCACCATCTACCCGGTACGGCCCTTCGGGTGCAGAAGCCTTGTCTCCCAGGAGGATTGCAGCCGTGTGGGGGCGGCAACCCTTTCACCCCTGGTGTTGACCGTCAATAACCTTTTCATGCAGTACATCGAGCAGATGGATTGTCACGGGATTTCGGGCAACCTGTCGGACATGATCCTGGGTGCTTCGCCTGATTTCCGGTTCACCGGTCTTGTCACCATTGACAACCAGGCGGCCAAGGGGCTCATGGTACCCCCGGAGCACAGGGAACAGGTGGCGTCCCTGTTACAGGATATGGCCGGGATCTGTAACGCACGACGGGGTCAGGCTTAGCCTCGTATGACGGGGTCAGGCTTAGCTTATTTATCAATATTTTACGCATCTACTGATAATAAGGTAAAATAAGCTAAGCCTGACCCCATTGATGGCCAATAAGCTAAGCCTGACCCCGGTATGGTGGTAGAGGTTATACGCCGAGGCAGGTGAGGGCCCGCTGGGCAATGGCGTCGATATGCTCGATATGGTCCACCCCCCCAAGCTTGACCGCCTCCTTGGGCATGCCATAGACCACGCTCGACGCCTCATCCTGGGCAATGGTGGGGGCGCCCTCGTGTTTCATGGCAAGCAGCCCTGCCGCGCCGTCGCTTCCCATGCCGGTGAGAATGATGCCCAGGGCGTTTGCGCCCGCATACCGTGCAACGGATTTGAGCAGGACATCTGCCGCCGGGCGCTGGTGGTGGACCAGGGGACCCTGTTTCACCTGGACATAGTAGCGGGCCCCGCTTCGCCTCAACACCATGTGATAGTTGCCGGGGGCAAGCAGCACGGTGCCGTTGGAGACCGAATCTCCGTCCCGGGCTTCTTTCACGGTCATGTCGCAGAGGCCGTTCAGCCTTTCGGCAAACGAGGTGGTGAACTTGGCCGGCATGTGCTGGACCACCACGGTGCCGGGCGCGTTTGGGGGAAGCCGGGTCAGCACCTTTTTAATGGCTTCGGTGCCGCCGGTGGAGGCGCCGATGGCGATCACCTTGTTCGTGGTGGCTGCCAGGGCCCTTGAACCAAGGGCGGCATTGGGACCTTTCTTTTCCGTCGGCGGGGCCTTGGCCACGATCCTTACCGCGGCCACGGCCCTGATCTTTTCGGCCAGCTGAACACTCATGTCTCCCACGGAATAGGCGGCGCTGGGCTTGGAGATCACCTCCAGGGCGCCGATGGAGAGGGCCTCCAGGGCCAGCTTGCTTCCCTTGGATGTCAGGGAGCTGACGATGATCACCGGAAGCGGGTGATACTGCATCAGCTTCTTGAGAAAGGTGATGCCGTCCATGCGGGGCATCTCGATGTCCAGGGTGATGACGTCGGGTCGCAGCTTCACGATCTTGTCCCTTGCGACATAGGGGTCCGGAGCCGTTCCCACCACCTCGATGCCGGCGGCCTTGGACAGTTCCTGGGAAAAGACCTTCCGAACCACGGCCGAATCGTCAACCACAAGTACACGTATGTTGTGAGTCAATTGTCACCTCCCTGCCGGGGCCGTTATTCAATGGTTGAAAGGGCGGCCAGCATGCCTTCCGTGGTGACAACCACCAGATGGCCCGGGAATATCCTGTGATCCAGGGTGTTCTTTATCCGGGGCACACCCAGGTCGACCACGGCGTCGGGGTTGACCTGGCTGAAGCAGTTGCCGGCGATCATGTTCAGCGCTTCCTGGAGCGTCCCCTCAAGGTCTTTGGTGGCAAGGGAGTCCCTGTCCTCTCCCATGAAATTTTCGGCCATGGCATACAGAAGGGCTTCCTGGGCGACAAGGGCCATGGTGCCGGTGAATGCCCCGGTAAAGTCGATGGTGCAGGCATGGAGTGGCCCTGACCCGAGCACCTCCTCCACCTTGGATCCTTCCTGTTCTTCCAGGGGGAGGAAGAACATGGTTTCCATCACTTCAGAAATCGAAGTCATCATTGTCGGTGTCAACGTCTTCATCGCTCTCTCCAAGAATAGAGGTTATCATGTCCCTGACCTGTTCCGGGGTAAAGGGCTTTTTGATGTAACCGGCCGCCCCGGATTCCATGAACTGGTCGATGCGTTGCCTGCTGCCTTCGGTGGTGATCACCACCACGGGGATGGTCCGGAAAAGCTCGTCCTGTTTCATTGCCTGGAGGAGCGCCAGCCCGTTCATCTCCGGCATGGTATAGTCGGTGATCACGATGTCCAGCCAGTTTGTCTGAAGCCTTTCCAGGGCTTCAAGGCCGTTGGCCGCCTCATGAAAGTCGGAACCGCCGTACCCCGCGGCCCTGAAGGTCTTTTTGATCACGGATCGCATGGGCTTGGAATCATCCACTATCAATATTGAAAATGCCATAATCATCACCCGGGGGGAATTTACGTTTCTGTTGTAAGAATGTTATACGATCTGCAGAAGCCCTTCGACCTGTTCCATGGTCTGGGTGAACTCTGCGATGATTTTCATGATATCGTCGGAAGCCAGTCCCATGTTTTCCACCACCTGGTCGTGGAAACGGTAGGCAAGGCCGTCCGCCCCCGTTCCCATGCCCGTCATCATGCAGATGCAGTCGCTCAGGTAGACGATGGCGATGTCGGGGTCCTGCTGCATTGACGGGTCCGAGAGGTGATGGTGGCGGATGATCTTGACCATCCGCGGACTGAACTTCCACATTTTCATGATCATGGCCCCAAGTTCGGCATGGTCGATCCCGATCACCTTTTTTTCCGCCTCCCTGAAGCTGTATCCCTCGTCCCTGACAAGGGCGGTGATCTTTTCACGGGAGGAGGCGATGAAACGGTCGAGCACGGTTTTGCCGATATCCTTTAACAGGGCTGCCGTGAAGATGGTGTTCCGGTGGTCCGGGCAGAGTTTCTTTGCCAGTTCCTTGGCGATCAGGGCCGAGGAGACCGAGGATTTCCAGATCATCCCCTGCTTCTGCTCATACCCTTTCTGGGGTTTTGCAAAGGCCTGGGAGCCTGCCTTGAGCATCACAAGCTCCAGGATCTGGTCCAGGCCGAGGATGGAGACAGCGTCCCTGATCGATTCGATGGGGGTGGGAAGGCCGAAATAGGCGGAGTTGCAGGTACGAAGAATGTTGGCCGTCATGGCTGGATCGTACTGGACGATATTTGCGATATCCTCCATGGAACAGCCGGGCTCGTCCACCGCCTCCATGATCTGGTTTACCACCGACGACATGGGCGTGAGCTGGCGGATCTCTTTTATCAGTTCCTGGATCGGTGTCAAAGCTTCACCTCCTTTTCTCCGGAGGTTTTGAGGTAGATATCTCCTGTTTTGATCTCCAGCCTCACCGTCCTGTTGACGTTTCCCCCGACATCCTCGTGGTCAATCAGGACGTTGTTTTTGAAAAAGATCTTTTTCAAGGCCATGTGGTTGCGTTTGCCGATGTTGAAGAATCCCTTCTGGTCCAGGATCTGGGCGCCGCCAAACACGGATACCTTCATGCGTTTCTTGATTGCGTCAAACTTGTACGCCTGCTTGAAAAGCCTTGGAATGCCCGTGTCCGCAAACATGAAGGGTCTGTTGGCGGCCTTTTCCTTGTCAAGGGAGGATTCCGGAAGCATGTAGTGGAGAATGCCTCCCACCCCGGCAACGGGATCAAACAGCACAAGGCCGATGCAGGAACCCAGGGAGTAGGTGACAACCTCGTCCCCGGGGTTGTTGCTCACCCTCATGTCAGAAACACCCACGATGATTTTCACAGGATCACCTTTGGTTATGTATGGTCCTGGGATCAGGCGGAGGCGATCTCGAACAGGCCGTACATGTCGAGAATCAATCCCACCCTGCCGTCGGCAAGGATCGCTCCCCCTGAAAAACCCTGGATCTCCTCCAGGTTGGCCCCAAGGCTCTTGATAACGTATTCATCCTTGCCAAGGAGCTCGTCGATGAGCAACCCCCTGGCCTCTCCCTTTGATTCGACCACCACCACGAGACTCTCCCACGGCTTTTTTGAATCCTCCTTGATGCCGCAGACCGATTTCATGCGGATAAGCGGGATGAGGCTGTCGCGGTCCTTGATCATCTCCCCCTTTTTCTCCACGGTGTAGCACTCCTTTTGCTCCGGACGGAAGGAGCGCTGGATCGCGATGGTGGGAATCACAAATTTTTCCGTGCCGACCTTTACCAGCATGCCGTCGATGATGGCCAGGGTCAGGGGAAGGCTGATGGTGAATTTGGTGCCCTTGCCCGGGGTGGAGTCAATGGAGAGGTGGCCCCGGAATTTCTCGATGCCGTCCTTGACCACATCCATGCCCACGCCCCTTCCGGAGACGTCGGTGATGGTCTTGGCCGTGGAAAAGCCCGGCTGGAGGATGAGGTTGAAGATCTGCTGGTCGGTGAGCTTGGCGCCCTGGGTGACAAGGCCTGTGGCGGTCGCCTTTTCAAGGATGCTGTCCTTGTCAAGGCCCTTGCCGTCGTCCTCGATCTCGATGACGATGTTGCCGCCCTTGTGAAAGGCCCGAAGGAAGATGGTTCCCTTTGCCTGCTTGCCCTTGGCCATTCGGTCTTCCGACCTTTCGATGCCGTGGTCCACCGAGTTCCTGATCATGTGCACCATGGGCTCGTACAGGGCATCCACCACATTTCGGTCGATCTCGGTCTCCTCCCCGGACATTTCAAGGGTGACATCCTTATTGGATTTCCGGGACAGGTCCCGGACCAGGCGGATCATCTTCATGAAGGTCGCCTTGATGGGGATCATTCGCATGGACATGGCAATGTTCTGGATGTTCGTGACGATCTGGCCCAGCTGGCCGAGGTTCTGGGTAAGGCCGGAGTCATGGGACGAGCGCTGTTTCAGCATGGACTGGGCAATGACAAGCTCCCCTGCAAAATCCACCAGGTCGTCCAGCTTGTTTGTGTTGACCTTGACCTGGGCGGTTACCACGGGTTTCTTGCCGGGCCGCTGTTCCATGAGGGCCGAGGCAACCTCCTTGGAGTCCACCTTTTTTTTGTTGACCAGTATTTCGCCGATCTTTTTGTCCGAGTTCCGGTCCTGTTCCTCCAGGGTTTCCTCCAGGGTTTCCCTGTCAATGACCCCCCGCTTGACAAGAATTTCGCCGATGGGCTCCCTGTCGCCTTCGATCAGCTGCTGGGGAAGCGCCTGGAGCTTTTTCTTCAGGGGGTCGATGTCGATGTCGTCATCCACTCCCCGCAGGCGTTTGGCAAGTCCCGCCCTGATGCGCGCGAGCAGCCGCTTCAGGGTGTCCACCGATTCCAGGATGGCGTCGGTGGCGATGTCGTTCACCAGAAAATCGCCGCTCCGGGCGTGGTCGAGCAGGGTTTCGGTGCAGTGGGCAAGGCTGTTTATTTTTTTCAGGTCCAGAAATCCCGATACCCCTTTTATGGTGTGAAAGGGACGGAAGATGTTGTTGATGATCTCCATGTCGCTGGGCGCCTGTTCCAGCTCCACCAGGTCGATTTCAATGGTCTCGAGGTTCTCTTCGGCTTCCGCAATGAAATCCGTCAGGATCTCCAGGTCTTCGTCGTTCAGGGCGGCGGCAGCCGGTGCCGTGGTTTCTTCTTCGGTTTCCTGGAGCGCCTCGGTCACCTGGGGCGCTTCCGCCGCCCCGGGTTCTTCGGTCTCTTGGGGCTCTTCGGTTTCCCCGGTTGGTTCGGCCGCCGGGGGCTCCCCGGCCGCCTGGGGTTCCTCTGTCCCCCGGATTTCCTCTGCCACCTGGTGTGCCTGGGTTTCCACCGGTGTCGGATCCGTGACGCTCTCCTCTTCAAAGATGGAATCGTCCAGGACCTCCATTACATCGGAGATGTCAAAGGGGAATGCCGTGCCCCGTTCTATGTGGCGATACAGGGCTTTGATGAGGGGCAGCCCCTGCTCCAGTGGAATGGTTGATCTGGTTTCCCCGGAGATCATCCGTTTCACATGGCTGATGTATGCCCGTGTCACCCGGAGGAGGGTGGCGGCATTCAATTGGGAGGAGATGGTTTCGATCTCCTCCAGGGTGGTGAGCATGGTGGTGAAGTCGGGGACGTTATCCAGGCAGAGGGAGCTGATCTGCCCGAGAAGATCGTCGTGTGCCTTTTTTAATCGTTCCATAATCCTTACCCCGGTTCAGGTTGAATGGTGCAGGAATATGCTTTGCGATTCCAGTGACGCTGCTTTTTTTGAGATAATTTCGATGGTGACGTAAGATGGAATGCCCGCTGGGGCAATCCGTTCTTACTAAACTAAACCAAGGTGCCCCGGGATGTCAAGAACGTTAAAAAGATTTTGATCTTCATCAACCGTTGTGGGCCGCTATCATTGCATCGGCCGCTTTTTGGGGGCAGATTTTGATCAGGCCGGGCATGACCGTGTTCCTGCCGTTGCGTTTTGCCTTGTAGAGCATGCAGTCGGCGTCCTGGATCAGCCGTGCCCCTTCCGTATGGTGATGGAGCTGGGCCACTCCGAAACTGGCCGTCACCTTGACAACCCCCGTGTTTGTCTCGATCTTTCGGGCGGCGATCTTCTTCCTGAGCCGGTCCGCCAGTTCCATTGCCTTTTGTTTGTCCGTTTCCGGCAGGATGGCGATGAACTCCTCACCGCCGTAGCGGGAAAGGGTGTCCCCCCGTCTCATGTTCCGGTTCACCAGGTCGGCGATCTCCTTGAGCACCTTGTCTCCCGCGGGATGGCCATAGGTGTCGTTGACCGCCTTGAAGTGGTCGATGTCGAACATGAACACGCTCAGGGCCTTTTTATGCCGGGTTGCATCGGCCACGCTTCGCTGGATCTGATTTTCAAACTCCCGCCGGTTGTAGCATCCGGTCAGGGGATCCAGGGCGGCGGCATTGGTGAGCCGGGCGATGTTCATCTGCCTGGACAGGGAGATCCCCGTGCTCTTGAGAATGATGTTGACGATCTCGTCGTGGTAGTTGAGCATGGTGCGGTTGGGCAGCATGTACATCTTTGCCCGGCAGTTCTCCTCCGTGAGGTCGTAGGACACGAGGTTCTCCATGCTGTACTCCCACTCTGTTTCATCGGCATGGAATTTATGGTTCATATAGTTGATGTCGGCGGTGTTCGTGATGGCAAAATCCTTGATGATCACCGACTCAAGGGATTTCTTGTACATCCGGGGGTCCAGCCACACATCGATGCCGTTCTCCTTTCTAATGACAAAGGCAAAGAGCCGGTAGTCGAGGATATCCTTAAGGCAGAGGGATGCTTCGGAGATGATATCCCCGGGATTTTCTTTCTGGTTGAGCGTCACGATGTACTGGGTCAGCCTCCGGTGGTCCGATTGCCTGGCCGCTGTTCCAAAGAGAGCTGAAAACAGAGTTGAAACCGTACTGGATAGTTTGTTGAATGCACCCATCATTGCAAATCCTTTCAAAGTTAAAGATCGTTTGAGAAAGGTTTACTGCAACTATGATGCCAAACGTTTTGAGTAAAAAAGAAATGTCAATGAATCCAGGGGGATTTTTTTTGGGGGACGGGGCGGGCCCGGTCGGGGTGGGTAAAACCTGCCGGGCCCGTGACGGTTTTCTGACGCGGTTACAGGTTGCCCTTGAGGCCGATGGCCTCTTTCCTTGTCGGTCGAATCGTTTCCATTGAAACTCCTTGAAGTTTTAATCGGTTTATGCAATGAGGAATCAATATCGGCAATTGGTGAATTAGTCAATTCTCTTGTTCTTAATCGTGGGCCGTGGGAGTTCCGGCGCCCATGGGGGATGATTCCCTTGCCCCCCCGGGCCTGGAACATATGGAGAGTTAGCGTGCTTTTTAAGCTGATCCAACAGAATGTCTCCACCGATGAAACCGGGGATTTCCTCCTCTTCTGGAAGGAGAGGATGTTTTTTTTGCTGTTTCTCTCCCTGGTGATCCTGGGGATCGTGCCCTATCTCACCGGGCTTGCCTATGCCGTCCAGCGCCAGGACTGGCTTAATGTCTATGTCTACACCGGTTTTTATATCTATGTGATCGCCTTTATTCTGCTCCGGCGCATCCCGTTTTGCGTCAGGGTCAGGACCGGGCTTTTCTTTTTCTATTTCATGGGCCTGTTTACCCTGTTCACCTCGGGCATGGCCGGCAGCGCGCGGCTTTCTTTTATATGCTTTTCCGTTTTTGCCGGGATTTTCACCGGGGTGAGGGGCGGGGTGGTCACCCTGTGCATGAATGCCGTCACCCTGTTTGGTGCGGGATTCCTCCATTACCGGGGCTATATTGTCCTGCCCAACATGTTACCTTTGGGGGTTGAAGACTGGTTTTTGATTTCCGTGTCCTCTGTTTTTCTCAACACTGTGCTGACCCTCATCGTTGCCGTGCTGGTCCGGGCCATTGATGAGTCGGGAAAGAAGTTCCGGCTGCTGGCGGACAATACCGTTGATATGATCTGGATACTGGACAGGGAGATGCGGTTCACCTATGTCAGCCCCTGTGCGCGGTCCATGTTCGGGTATGGGCAGGCTGAGTGGATCGGCAGCTCCTTCAAGGACCATCTTCCCTGGGACATGATCGAGGCCTATGACCGGTTTGTCCGGGAGGAGCCCGAAAAAAAGGAGCATCTGAGCGTAGAGTCGGTGATGCTGCACAAGGACGGCACAAGAATCCATGTGGAGATCATCGGCACACGGATCCATGACCCGGGGGGCAACAATTTGTTCCAGGGATCGATCCGGAACATCACCAGAAGAAAGCAGCTGGAGGCCAAGCAGGAGACCCTGCGGGAACGGCTGTTCCGGGCGGAGAAGATGGAGGCCCTGGGACTGTTGTCCAGCGGGGTGGCCCACGACCTGAACAATATCCTGTCCGGCATCGCCACCTATCCCGAGATCCTGCTCATGGGGGAGACCCTTGAGGAACCGGTGAGAAAGGGACTTGACACCATCAAGGAGTCGGGGCGCAAGGCCGCAGACATTGTGAGCGATCTTCTCACCATTTCCAGGGGACGGTCGGCTGAATTTGAGGTGATCGACATCAACCGGATGGTGGAAAACTATCTGGACTCCCCGGAATACCATAGGCTTGCGGCCCTGCATCCCAATGTGGAGCTGGTGGTGGAGCCGGCTTCCGGGCCGTTGAATGTCAGGGCCTCCTATGTTCACATGGAAAAGAGCCTCATGAACCTTGTGATCAATGCCGTGGAAGAGGTGTCGGGTAAGCTTGGCGGCCGGGTGGTGATCTCCACGGCCGTTCGCAGGCTTACCGCCCCCCTGCGGGGGTATGAGAGCGTGGTCCCCGGGGAGTACAACGTGGTCACTGTTTGTGACAACGGCTCCGGCATCAAGGAGAGCGCCCTTGGGAAGATCTTTGAACCCTTTTACTCTAAAAAGGAGATGGGCAGAAGCGGTACCGGCCTGGGGCTCACCATTGTGTGGAACACGGTCCAGGACCATGGGGGGTATGTGGAGATCTCCTCCGGCGCCAAGGGCACCCGGTTTGATCTTTTCTTTCCCTCCGTGGCGCAGGCGGGCGTTGAAAAGCCCAGGGAGGTTTCCATGGACGAGGTCATGGGAACCGGCCAGGCCGTGCTGGTGGTGGATGACCTGCCTGCCCAGCAGGAGATCGCCTGCCGCGCCCTGGATCTGCTCGGGTATGAAAGCCATGGGGTGGGCAGCGGCCATGAGGCCCTGGCGTTCATAAAAAAGCGCAGGGTCGACCTGGTTGTGCTTGACATGATCATGGATTCTGGCATAGGAGGGTTTACCACTTACAGGGAGATGAAGAAACTCGCGCCGGGCCTGAGGGCCGTGGTTGCCAGCGGGTATGCCACAAAGCGGGATGTTATCGAGATCCGGAAGCTTGGGGCCGGAAGCTTTATCCAAAAGCCCTATACAATTGTTGACCTGGGAAAAGCAATAAAGGAAGAGTTGACCGATGAAGGTGATAAAAAAAGTAGAAGAGATGCAGCAATGGTCTGAGAGCGTTCGAAAGCGGGGAGAAACCGTGGGACTGGTGCCCACCATGGGGTATTTTCATGAGGGCCATTTGAGTCTCATGGAGACCGCCGGACAGATGTGCGACCATCTGGTGGTGAGTCTTTTTGTCAACCCCGCCCAGTTTGGCGAGAACGAGGACCTGGACGCCTATCCCGTGGATCTTGACAGGGATTACAAGCTTGCCGAAGAAAAAGGGGCGTCTGTGGTGTTTGCTCCCCCAAGGGAGGAGGTCTATCCTGAACGGTTCCAGACAAGTGTGGCCCTTGCCTCCCTGCCCCGGCATCTTTGCGGACTGGACCGGCCCGTCCATTTCGGGGGGGTGGCCACCGTGGTGACCAAGCTGTTCAACATCGTGGGGCCCCAGGTGGCTGTGTTCGGGGCCAAGGATTTCCAGCAGCTCCAGGTGATCCGCCAGCTTGTGAAGGATCTCAACTTCAATATCAGGATCGTGGGCAACCCCATTGTAAGGGAGGCGGACGGCCTGGCCATGAGTTCGAGAAACGTCTATCTCTCGACGGATGAGAGGGCCTCGGCCTTGAGTTTGTCCCGCTCCCTTGAACTTGCGGAGGGGCTGATCCGGGACGGCGGGAAGGATGCCGCCGCCATACGGGCCAAGGTGGTTGAGCTGATCACGGGATTTGACCATACCGCCATTGACTATGTGGCCGTGTGCGATCCCGACACCCTGGAGGATGTGGATAGTGTCACCGCCCCGGTGCTGGTGGCCCTGGCCGTGAAGGTCGGCACCACCCGGCTCATTGACAACCGGGTTATCGATCCAGCACAATAACCACCCGGCACTGTTTCATGAACCCGTGGCGCTCGGCGGTTTTTTCGATGGTTTCGGCATCGGATCTGGAGATGACGATAAACCGGTTGGTCTTGCCCCCCTTTCTCAATCCTTTTATTACCAGGGGGGCGGGACCGGCTGTTTCCGTTACCAGGGGATGGTCCGGGGTGCAGACATACTGGCAGACCCCTTCCTGGACCGCGTATTCCCGGCTGATGAACCGGGCGCTGTAGACCTCGTCCCCCTGTTCGCTGACGATCACGGGATAGATCACCGGCCGGATGCCAAGGCCCCTTGCGTCGATGATGAGGCCGGTGTATTGCTTTCCTTCCGACGGCTTGTCCGCCTCCTCCCTGGGGGGAATGATCCGGAGGGGCGGGATCTCCCCGATCTCCTCCGGCAGTACCAGCTGGAGGAATCCCCCGAACATCTTTGTTCCAAGGGTCACTTCCATGGCCCGGTCCGAGGTGAAGTGCTGTTCCGAAATGGCGGCATCCATGGCGAGTTTCTCGATGCCCGCCATGATGGTATCCCCGGGCGGGGGCGCGCCTTCGCTCTCCTTTTCAAAGGCGATCCTGGTGAGGATCTCGATCAGGTTGCGTCTGGCGTCCTGCTTGGCTTTGCCGGGAATGGCGTCCGGGGATATGTCGATCCCTTTTTCCACGGGCGAGGCCTTGCCCGTGGCTTGAATCGTGCCTGTGCTCCAGTTGACGCTGCCGTTTTCATATGGGGTGACGCACTGGTACTCCTCCCCGGCCTGCAGGGACGGGATCGGGAGCGCCGTTGATATGAAAAAAAGGCAGAGTGCTGTTTTAACTTGGCTTGCAAGTGTCATTTATATGGGTGTCCATGTAGTCGAAAACGTGGTCAAGGGCCTTGTCAAGGTCGGCACAGCCGGGCAGGGTTGCGGCGAGCTGTTCGATGTAGCGCCTCTCTTTTACCCGGGCCATGGTGGGTGCGAAGTTGAGGTCAAAGACCCAGGAGATCTGCATCAGTTTGAAATCGTTCAGCCGCTTGATATGGGCGCTCTTTACAAAGTCGCGCTGGCAGATGGCCTGGAACGCCTCTTTCGAGTACCCGCCGTCATCCTTGAGCCCAAGTTCGATGAATTTGTCGTTGTCAGGGGATGCGGACCGGTAGTGGTCGATCACCACCCGCCAGATGTCCAGTTTGTCCGCATCCCGGATCAGCTTCATGAAGAAGAGGGCCGTGTCGTCCCGGTCCGTGGGAAGAAACGCGGCATTGTGAAAGCCGACGGCCCCGGTGATGAGTTCTTTGTCCCGGGGGGACAGGCCATGGAGCATCTTCATCTCCTCGATCACCCTGAGGCCGAGATGGGCATGGTTTTCCGAGGCCGGGTCCAGAAAGGTGTTGTAGGTCCTGAACTGCTCAAACCGCCCGATGTCATGGAGCAGGGCCATGGCTTCGGCCAGGACGAGCTCCCCCCGGGATAGCCCCAGCTCCCGGCCCAGGCCCAGGATCTCCCGGCATACCCGGATGGTGTGCTTTTTCTTCAGCAGATAGGGTCCGTCATTCCGGTCGGGATCGATAAAGGTGTCCGCATAGTCATGGAACAGTTGTTTTAAATGGTCAAGTTCTTTGGGTTCCATGGGTCCTCAATTGGTGCTTTCCCGGTTCAAGGGGGTCTCTTCGGTCAGGATAAAGCCGGCCTCGATAAAGTCGGCCAGGGCCTTGATATCCTCCAGGCCAAAGGTCGGTACGGCCGGGGTGTGACGGGAATCGGTCACAAAGGCCGCAAGGTCCGGGTCGTCAAGGCAGAGGGGTTCCTGGTGGCCGCTGTCCGTCCTGAAGATCTCTATCTTGGGAAGGCTTTCCTGCTTGAACCCTTCGACGATGATAAGGTCCATGTCCGAAAGATGGTGAACAAGTTCCGCAAGGGTGGCGCTCTCCCGGTCCTTGACCAGGGCGATGGTTTCCGGGGAAACCACCAGGGTGGCATGGGCCCCGGCCTGCCTGTGGCGCCAGGAATCCTTGCCTTTCTTGTCCAGTTCGAATTTCTTGTGGGCGTGCTTGACCGTGCCCAGCCTGTGGCCCCGGTTCTTCAGCTCGGGAATGAGTTTCTCGAGAAGGGTTGTCTTGCCCGATCCCGATTTTCCTGCAATTGCTATTATGGTTGGTCTCATAGTATCATCATGGGTTATTGGTTACTCCAGCCCTTATGAATAGTTTGCATGGCCGATAAAGTCAAGCAGGATCACCGGACCATGGTGATTTGGGTTCAAGTATGATATGGAAAAGCAGATGATGAATTATTGTAAAATGGGATTGGTGAATGAAGAAGAAAACAAATATAGTTTTGATCGGGATGCCCGCGGTGGGAAAAAGCACCCTGGGAATCCTCTTGGCAAAAAAAACAGGGCTGTCGTTCCTTGATACGGATATTTTGATCCAGACAGGTGAGGGAAAGCTTCTTTCCGAGATTATAGAGGAAAGGGGCTGCAAAGGGTTCATGGCCCTGGAGCAGGAGTATCTTTGTTCCGTAAATGTTACAGATCATGTCATTGCAACGGGCGGCAGCGCGGTCTACAACGGCCGGGGCATGGAGCACCTCTCAAAAAGCGGGGTGGTCGCCTACCTTGAAACAGGGCTTGATCATCTTGAAAAGCGTCTTTCGTCCCTTGATTCCAGGGGGGTGATCCGCTCTCCCGGCCAGGGCATTTCAGCGCTCTATCACGAGAGGACCCCACTCTACAACCGGTATGCCGACGTGACGGTTCGATGCGGTTCCATGACGCCGGACCAGGTGCTGTCGGCCATGATGACATTCGACGAACTGCCAAGGCTCAAGGAGGATGATGATGACTGAACTGCTTTCAACCAAAGAGGTGGCTAAATTCCTCAATATCAATGAGAAGATGGTTTATACCCTGATTTCGGACAAGGGGCTGCCGGCCACCAAGGTGACGGGAAAGTGGCTCTTTCCCCTGGATCTTGTCAAGCAGTGGATCGAGGCGGGCACGGTGAACTATCCCGAGCCCGCCACAAAGCTGCCCCCCTACCACGGGCTGGTGCTCATTGCGGGCAGCAACGACCTGCTTTTGGACAGGACCATCTCCGCCTTTAATACACGGTTCCCGGATCACATGGCCATGTTCGGTTTTGCCGGGAGCATGGGGGGCCTCCGGGCCCTTCGCCAGAACCTCTGCCACATCGCCTCCAGCCATCTTGTGGCCGGGGAGGGGGACGAGTATAACTTCCCTTATATATTAAAGGAGATGGAGCGGATGCCGGCCGTGGTCAATTTCTGCATGCGGGAGCAGGGCATCCTCGTGAAAAAGGGCAATCCCCTGAACATCGCTTCCGTTGAAGACCTGGCCAAAAAAAAGGTGACCATGGTCAACCGGATTCTTGGCACCGGCACCCGGAAGCTCTTTGACAGGGAGTTGAAAAAAGCGGGCATCAAGGGGGAGAGCATTGCCGGGTATGAGAATGTCCGGGCAAAGCATATGGATATCGGGCTTGCCATCCATGAGGGGGAGGCTGATGCGGGCCCCGGCATACGGCCCGTGGCCAACCGGCTCGATCTTGGGTTCGTTCCCATCTGCTGGGAGCGGTTTGACCTGCTGGTCTCCAAGGAGCGGTTCTTTGACCAGGGGATTCAGCTGTTCCTGGGCACCCTTAAGGAGGATTTCTTCAAGGATGCCGCGGCAAGTCTCGGCGGGTACGACCTTTCCATGTCAGGCAGGATGGTCTACGCTCAATCCCCGCCTGAACCTGAATAGACTTTCGGCACCCGGGCCGTGAGGGAGGAGACGACCTCGTAGTTGATAGTGTTTGTCAGGCGGGCGATCTCGTCCGCAGGGATGGCCTCCCCTTCTTGGACGCCCAGGATCACCACCCTGTCCCCGGGTTTGACCCCGGGAATATGGCCCACATCGATCAGGGTCTGGTCCATGCAGATCTTTCCCGCAATGGGTGCCCGCTTTCCCCTGACCAGCATGCTTCCCCTAGAGGAAAGCTGGCGTGAATATCCGTCGGCATAGCCCACCGGCACGGCGGCGATCTCGGTCTCGGCCCCGGTTACATAGGTCATGCCGTAACCCACCTTGAACGCCTTTGGCACCTTTTTGACCGAGGTGACAATGCTGTGGATCTCCATGGCCGGTTTCAGGCCCAGGTGATCTATTTTTACCTCTTCCGAGGGGGCGAGTCCGTACATGGTAATGCCGATTCTTACCATGTTCAAATGGGACCGGGGTATTGCTATGACGGCGGCGCTGTTTGCACAGTGAACCAGGGGAAATTCCATGCCCCGGGCCTTTAACTCCCCAATGAAATCCGTAAACACCTTGTACTGGTAGTCGGCATAGGCCTTGTCCCTGGAGTCCGCCGAGGCAAAATGGGTGTAGATCCCTTCCAGTTTCAGGCCTTTTAGCCCGGCAATGGTTGCCACCTCGGAAACCGCCTCGCCCTTGACCGCGGAATCCCGCCTTCTTGAATCCGGCAGTATGCCCAGCCGTCCCATGCCGGTGTCGATCTTGAGGTGGGCCTTGATGGTCTCCCCCCTGGCAACGGCTTTTTCCGAGAGCATTTGAGCGGTTTCAAGGTCAAACACCGTGAACGTGAAGTCAAGCGCCATGAGCTGGTCCAGCTCTTCATCCCTGGTGTATCCCAGGATGAGAATGGGAGCAGCTATGCCCGCCTCCCTCAGCTCCAGGGCTTCATGGAACCTTGCCACGGCCAGGCTGTCCGCCCCGTTTGCAAGGGCCGTTTCCGCGACCCGGACCGCCCCGTGGCCGTACCCGTCGGCCTTGACAACGGCCATGACCGCTGTGCCGGGCTTGATGAGGGATTTCAGGACCTTGAGGTTGTGGGCAATGGCATCAAGGTCGATCTGCTTCCAGACCAGGGGAGATGGGTGCTTTTTTTCCTGCATTCAGTCCTCGTATCAGCGTATATGGCAGTGGTGCACCGAGGGTTCGACCTCGGCCTTGAGGGCGAGCATTTCGTCGTCGGAGAAGAACCGGTCCGCTTCCGTGAAGAAGTTGGGGTTTAGCATACTCACCCCCCTTGAGCAGGGCTGGAGAATATAATTTTCCGCCCCTTCAATCATCTCCCCGATGTCGGCCATTTTCTCTTTGTTCAACAGCGGTTTGACACAGGTGGTCCTGAACTCATAGGCCGGTGCCTTGGCCATGATGATGCGGACGCTCTCCCGGACCGTGTTGGTGTCAAACCGCTTTCCGGCAGCAAGGCGGTATCCCTCAAGATCGCTCTTGATATCCATGGCCACAAAGTCCAGCAACCCTTTTTCAAGCAGGGTCTCGACAATTTCGGGACGGCTCCCGTTGGTGTCGAGCTTCACCTTGAACCCAAGGGCTCTGATCCGGGTTATGACCTGTTCTAAGTCGGCCTGGAGGGTGGGTTCCCCGCCGGTGATCACAACCCCGTCTATCAGACCCTGCCGCTTCTTGAGAAAGGCGAATACCGCCTCCTCGTCAATGGGCTCGGTCCCTTCCGGGAGCCTGCCCGCGGCAAGATCGGGGTTGTGGCAGTAGGGGCATACAAAGTTGCAGCCCGAGGTGAAGATCACCGATGAGATCAACCCTGGAAAGTCGATCATGGAATTTTTCTGGAAACCGCCTATTTTCATGGTTAGGCCACCTTAAAGGTCTTGCGCATGCAGAACTCGGTCTGCTTGCCGTTGTTCCACTGCTTCACGGGCCGCAGGTAGCCGACCACCCTGGAGTAGACCTCGGTGGCCTTCTCGCACTTGGGACAGGTGGGATGTTCACCCTGGATGTACCCGTGGTCGGGGCAGACGCTGAAGGTGGGGGTCAGGGTAAAGTAGGGCAGCCTGTAGTTGTTGGCCACCTTTTTCACCATGGATTTCACCACCTCGATGTCGGGCATCTCCTCTCCAAGGAAGAGGTGAAGCACGGTGCCGCCTGTGTACCGGGTCTGGAGCTCGTCCTGGAGGTCAAGGGCCTCGAACAGGTCGTCGGTGTAGTTGACCGGCAGGTGGGTGGAGTTGGTGTAAAAGGGATCGCTGCCCTGGCTGAACTCTGTTTCGTTGGCGCAGGTTATCCCGGGATACATCTTCTTGTCTTTCATGGCAAACCGGTAGGTGGTGCCCTCGGCAGGGGTGGCCTCCAGGTTGAAGATCTCGCCGGTTTCCACCTGCATGGCCTCGATCTTGTTCCGGATGTGATCCATCACCCTGACGGCTAATTCCTGGCCCTTTTCCGAAGAAATGCCCTCACCCATGAAGTTGATGCAAGCCTCGTGCATGCCGAGGATGCCGATGGTGGAGAAGTGGTTGCGCCAGTAGCAGCCCGCAGACTCCTTGATCTTCCTCAGGTAGAACTTTGAGTAGGGGTAGAGGTTGCCGTTGGTGAACTTCTCGAGGATCTTCCGCTTGATGGCCAGGGACTGGCCCGCGGTCTGGATCAGCTCATCGATCCGCGCCATGAACTCGGGCTCGGTTTTAGAGGTGTGGCCGATCCTGGGAAGGTTGAGGGTCACAACGCCGATGGAGCCGGTCAGGGGATTGGCGCCGAACAGGCCGCCGCCCCGTTTCCGCAGCTCCCGGTTGTCCAGCCGCAGGCGGCAGCACATGGAGCGGGCGTCGTCCGGGCTCATGTCCGAGTTGACAAAGTTTGAGAAGTAGGGAATGCCGTATTTACCGGTCATCTTCCACACGTTCTCAAGGTTGGGGTTGTCCCAGTTGAAATCCTCGGTGATGTTGTAGGTCGGAATGGGGAAGGTAAAGACCCGGCCCTTGGCATCCCCTTCCATCATCACCTCGGCAAAGGCGTTGTTGATGGTGTCCATCTCCTCCTGGAAGTCGGCATAGGTCTCTTCCAGGTATTTACCGCCGATCACCACGGGGGAATCCTTGAGAATGGCGGGTACCGAAAGGTCCATGGTGATGTTGGTGAAGGGTGTCTGGAACCCGACCCGGGTGGGGATGTTGATGTTGAACACAAACTCCTGGAGGGCCTGTTTCACCTCTTTGTAGCTGAGCTTGTCCTTCCTGACAAAGGGGGCCAGGAGGGTGTCGAAGTTGCTCATGGCCTGGGCGCCGGCCGCCTCGCCCTGGAGGGTGTAGAAGAAGTTCACCATCTGGCCGAGAGCTGTCCTGAAGTGGTTCGGCGGTGAGCTCTCCACCTTGCCGGCAACCCCTTTGAACCCTTCCATGAGCAGATCCTGGAGATCCCAGCCCACGCAGTATACCGAGAGCAGGCTCAGGTCATGGATGTGGATGTCACCGTTGTTGTGGGCGTCCCTCACTTTTGCGGGGTAGATTTTGTTGAGCCAGTATTCGGCGGTGATGTCCGATGAGATGAAATTGTTGAGGCCCTGGAGGGAGTAGCTCATGTTGGAGTTCTCCTTCACCTTCCAGTCCATCTTCTGGATGTAGGAGTCCATGAGATCCACGTTCTCCTTGATGGCGATCTTCCGGATCTGGCTGCGCTGCTCCCGGTAGAGGATGTAGGCCTTGGCTGTCTTATAAAAGGGGGAATCGAGGAGGACCCGCTCCACAATATCCTGGACCTCTTCTACCTCGGGGCATGTTCCCAAACGAAGATCCCGGGCAAGGGTGATCACCTTCAGTGTCAGCTTTTTCGCCTCTCTATCATCAAATTCGCCGGTCTCTATTCCCGACTTTGCAATGGCATCGCTGATCTTGGATGAATCAAATTCCGCAACCCTTCCGTCTCGTTTTTTAATTTTTTCAAACATTAATAGCCCCTTGAAAGATCCCTTGAAATGGGTCTCTATTTGTAGTATTTATTCCGTTGTTTTTCTTTGTTGAAACTTTCACGCCGAACGGCGTGAGGGTCTATTTAGTACAACATGATGTGCCTGTCAACGATAAAATTCAACATATGGTGTGTTCTGACCCAAGACCCCCAAACGGCGGGGGTAAAAAAATAAGGAGAAAAACATGCAGTTAGACCAGAGTCCTTTTTACAGAACTGTGATCACCCCCTGGTACGATTCCAATCTCGCCTGTTACATTCTTGTGTTTTTTTTGAGCTTGGTGCTTCTAATCGCCGGGGTCGGCATCTGGGTGGCGGTCACCCGGATTGAGTACGCGGCATTTTTCTGGTTTCCGGTGATGCTGGCCGCCATGTCCGCTTTTGTGATGGGCAAGATTTGTTTCAGGGTGGTCAACCGGAACAGGAACTCATAACCTCGGCCCAGACAATCTCCATGAAATGGTGGATGATCCTTGCCGTCACCCCCCAGATCACCACATCCTCGTAGGGGTAGGTCAGTTCCTCAATGCTTGGGTTACGTCCGTTCAGCCCTTTTTCCATGTGAACGTCCAGCAGGTGTTCCATGGGAATATGAAACACCTTCTGGATCTCGGACGCATCCGCCCGGATCTCCTGCTCCCGGTCCCACATCCCCACAAACGCCTCGATGTCCCGGTTGTTGATGGTCTGGAAGTGCCCCAACGATCCGATCACGTCCACATGGGGCCCGGAGATCCCCATCTCCTCCTCGAGCTCCCTAAGGGCCGTTGCCTGGCGGCTCCCGTCTTCGGGATCCCAGTGCCCCCCCGGAAAGGCCATCTGGTTCCGCCAGGGATACCCCTTGACGTCCGCCTTCTGGATGAAGATAAGGTTGGGGGAGATGTCAAACTCCATGAGGGCCATGACACTGGTGGGCCTGAACATGTCGTCCGGGGGCGGTCCGGGATGGTCGGATTCGATCACGGCCCGTGAAAGGGCGTCAAAACAGAGTACGTTTTCTTGATTCATATTCTCACCACCTGTTCGTAATCCGTCATGGTTGAAAGAGTGTTAGGCTACTTTTTCAATACCACATTTTTGCGGTGAAGGTAAACCCATCAAAAAAACGACGGGGTCAGACTTAGCTTACACATGGCGGGGTCACATACGCATGCCGGGGTCAGACTTAGCTTATTGGCGTTTTTTCCAAAAACGCCAATAAGCTAAGTCTGACCCCCAATCAAGAAGTTACACTCCCCACACATCCTCCACATCACAGTCCGGATCGTCATACCGGTTGAGGGTGTCGATCCAGTCCTGTTTCTCTTCCTTGATGGTCAGCTTCATGTCATCCAGCTCCTCGCCGGTGACTTTGCCCTGGCCGTGCATCCAGGTATAAAAATGCTTGAGGCTTGCAATGTATGATTTGATGGCAGTCTCACTTGCCCACATGGCCTTTCTGATGAACCAGTACCCCAGAAAAGAGCTCACCAGGTTTACCCCTTCCTCCGGGCGGTCCGTATCATCGTAGAGCAGGTACTCGTTGATAAAGAAATCGATGTTATCAACATGGGTGTCTATGGTCTTCTTAGACAGTTTTTTACCTTTTAGGTATCCTGCAAAATCTTTGAGCAGGGTTTTGTTCTCTTTTCTTATCTTATTGCATTCAGCTTCAAAATCTTCATACTCGCCCATGGTTTTCTCCTGTTTTTTGTTCCATGTTTTCTGTTGAAGGTGTGATACGGCTTCCCGGTTTCACTGTCAACCCCAATTTTTCCATGAAACCAACCCCTTGATTTCAGCTTCAGCCTCCCGCTTCCTGCTCCCTGATCACGGGCACCTGTTTCACCCGCGCCATGGAAAAGAAGATCCCCACCAGGCACAGCAGGGAAAATCCCATGAAGGCAACATGGAGACTCCGAAGAAAAAGATCCAGTGTCCCGGGTTCAATCACCCGTGCTCCCATATAAAAGGATACAATGGCCGTCACAGCCGTCATGCTCACCAGCATGCCAAAGGATCGCATGGTGCCCACAAGGCTCGAGGCCGTGCCGTAGTGTCTGGCCTCAACGCTCCCCATCACCGTGAGCATGTTGGGGGTGGAGAACAAAGCAAACCCCAGCCCCATGATCGAGAGCATGGCCATGACCATCCACAGGGGCGTGTCCCGGCCAAGGGTGCACGCCACAGCCAGCCCTAGAGCGCAGACGATCATTCCCAGGGTGGAGATCCGTGCCGGCTGCACCCTTTCACTCAACAGCCCGGACAGGGGGGCGAGGATCGCCTGGACAATGGGCTGGACAATGAGCACCCCGCCCGCTGCCTGGGGAGAAAGCCCTTTGACCGCCTGGAGGTAGAGGCTGAGGAAAAATGTCAGACCAAAGGAGGCGGCATAGTTGATCAGGGTGGCAAGGTTGCTGAAGGCAAAGACCCGGTTGGAAAACAGCAGCCGCACATGGAGGATGGGAAAGGGCCTGGAATATTCAAAACAGAAAAAGCCGCCAAGTCCCAAAAGACCCGCCAGGGCCATGGCCGTGTACCCATCACCCTTGGTGCGGTTGACCGTGCCGATAATCAGCAGGGAGAGCGCCGCCATGTAGATGAGGGTCCCCATGAAATCAAAGGGCTCTCCCTCGGATTCGGCCCACTCCCCCGTAAGTTTCACCAGGGTAAGGATCAGCGCCGTGATCTCCAGGGGCAGGGCCGTGTAAAAGATCCACTGCCATCCCAGATGGGTCACAAGAAAGCCCCCAAGCACCGGCCCTGCGGAAAGCCCCCCATAGATGAAGCCCACAACAATGCCCATGGCCTTGCCCCGCTGTTTCGGCTCCACCCCCGAGTACAGGATGGCAAGGCTCGTGCCCGCGATCATGGCGGCCCCGGCCCCCTGGAAAAAGCGAACCAGGATAAAGAATTCAATGGAGGACGAGAAGGGAATCACAAGGGTGGCCGCAATAAAAAGGAGGGTCCCCCGGATAAAGATCTTTTTACGGCCAAGGATATCCCCCAGCCGCCCCGCAGGAAGCAGGAACAGGACAACCGCCAGGATATAAACCGTTTCAACCAGCCCCAGCTCCACGGCGTTGGCGGAAAGCTCCCGACCGATGGCGGGCAGGGCAATGCCCACCGAGGACATCATGAATGGCGCCAGAAACTGAACCGCGCTCACCACAATCAGGGTTGCAAGCCCGGCTTCTTGGGACCGGGACGGGGTGTTCATTGTATTCTTATTCATTCCCCTGGTCTCCGTAGCGTGCCTGCTTGCCGTTCTCCATCATGCGGTCCAGCAGGGACAGGGCCTGCTCTTTTTCAGCTTTGGAAAATCCCCGGACAAAGATCTCGCTGCTGCTTCTAAGGGCATTATAAAAATCGGTCTCCAGTTCCCGGGCCTTGGGGGTGGGGCTTACCAGCTTCTGACGCCTGTTCTCAGGGTTGACCTTACGGACCACCAGGCCAAGGTTCTCCAGCTGCATGAGCCCCCTGGCCGTGGCCGCCTTGTCGATGACCACCCGTTTGGAAAGCTGATCCTGGGTCAGGGGACCGTCGGCCAGAAAGAGTTCCGAGAGAAACGGAATCTGGCTTGTCGAGATGCCGAGCCTGTTCATTTTTTCACTGCTAAGGGAACAGATGAGCCTGTATAAAAGGGCAAAGCGGTAGCCAAAGGATTTTGATCGGTCGTTCATTCACGCCTCCTGTATCGTTGACATGTCAACTGTTGACAAAACAACAATAGCCACGATCCCATGGCTGTCAAGGGGTAATTTTTTGGGGATCATGTTGTGGCTCAGGGTCTCATCTATTGTGCGACAATTACCTTGGCCGGTGACGACAATTATCTTGTCCGGTTGATGATGTGTTACATTCCCAACAATAGATATAATCCGTTATGTCTTCTTTTTTTAATAATTTTAACTATGGTTATCGGAATTAAGAGACCTAAAATAAACGAAAGTAGTACCGATAACCAAACATTAATAAAGATAATTTGACCAAAAACCACTCTTACGAATACCTGAGGAAACCAGCTTAATAAGTATATTTGATATGAATGAATTCCAATAAATTGAAATGTCGGCCAGAAACAATTAGCTATAAAACAGCAAAGAATAATTCCCGAAAAAGCCATATTTATCATAAAAAACTGGTTGATCCTTACTGAGGGAAAATAAATATAACACAATAGCAAGACTGAAAATGGCAAAAACAGTAAAATATTGTTTGGTTTCAGGATGATTGAATTTCGATATTTGCAAAGAAGTGCTCCTACGACAAAATAAATCAAATTATGCATAGCGCCTCCGACATTAAGAAAAGATTCCCAACCGGATACATTCCTATGACCAAAATAAAAATATGCAAGCATGGAGGATGAAAAGATAAAAGAATCTTTTATTATTGATGTTTCAGCACAAAAACTAAGTCTCGCAAAAAGCATCATCAGAAACAACGTAGGCAAGAACCAAAAGAAAACGATCGTATTGTTCCAAGGTGAAAATATGGAAAGAAAGTAGTCATAAATACCTAATTCCATAGGCCTTAGAGCATACTGAGACATTGCGACCTTTATTGGATAAGTAATGCTGCTTATGATCAAATATGGTACTATCAATCGTTTAAATTTTTTACTTAAAAAATCGAACCAGGATGTTTTGAAATTTGATCCAGAGTAAAAATACAAAAAACCTGACACAAAGAAAAAAAGTGACATATGAAAAGTATAAACAATTTCAATAAAAAAAAGAAAAATGCCATAGAGATGGTTTCTTTCTGCTATGCTGGCTTGAACAGTTGGAAGCACCCCTTGCGAGTGCCCAATCACTACAAGACAAATTCCCAATCCGTTTAGAGCTAAAATGCGTTTGTTTCGATTCATTATGTTGTGTCCTAACTGTATAAAATTATTGTTATGTATTTGATAGGAAGCCTATTTGTCTCAAAAAAAATATTAGTATAATCCAGACCTCTATATTATTCAAAATTTAATTGGTATACCATTTAAGTGCCATAGGATATCATCTGTCCTTATTATATAAAAGGACCTGGAGAGAAAAAAAGGCCTGGGGAACAACTTTCTTCCCCGGGCCTTTGGATTGTGTGGTTGGACTGTTTATTTATTGTAAGCCTTCTTCATCGCCGAATTCACGGTGAGGGTGTATTCATCCAGCACACGGTTGTCGTTGTCCGTGGACTGGTGGGTGATCATCCTTGCGACGATCGCGCCATGCCCTGGCTGAGCATGAACCCTTGTCCGCACATGCCGGTGGCGTGGATGAGGCCTTGTACGTCACGGTTCCAGCCCAGGATGGGGAGCTGTCGAGAATCTGGTTCTCCGCCACGGTAAGGATGCCGAAGATCCGGCGGCATTCCGGAGAATGGCTGATGCCTATGGAGACAATTTATTTTATTTTATATGATCGATATGAAATTCTATCTTTTTAGCTTGTATAGGGCGACAATCCCATCATAAGATCCTACCATTAATAATCTCGTTGCTTGGTTGATATCGATAGACGTTATACGTTTTTTACTGGGTTGCACAGCAGCGAGGAGTTTTCCTTGTAACACATTCCATAATTGGACACTGCCGCTGTCCAATCCGATGGATAACCAATTGTTATCGCTTATATCGGATGAACGAATGTTGCCGTTGACAGGTTTTGTAAAAAGCCTTTTAAAAGGTAAAAACTGGTAGGCGGATATTGAACTTTTCATAACCAAGACAAGTATATTGCTATTTTTGCTGATATGTATAGCAATTGCTGGCTCCGGAGTGCCGCAACGATGAGTTGCCTTTTTGTTTGGTATTTCCCATATGTAACAGATCCCTTTTTGCGTGCTTGCTGCAACAAATTTACTATCTTCGCTCATGGCGGCTGTTAATACCGGTTCACCGAGTTTCCAGTCGGCGATTATACCGCCGGTTGCATCTCGTACTACAACGCGTTCGTCATGAAAGCCTGAAGTTAATACGTTTTTCTGTTGCCCCACTTGTAACGCAGACTGTGCGGCGTGACCAACGGTAGATGAAAGCAATTTGTCTTGTGCCGGATAATAAATATTCTCACCATAGGCGATTAGATCACCATTATTACTTGCTCTGCTAAAACGGGACGCTTTGGGGAAACGATATTCGGTCAATTTTTTACCAAGCCTGTTTGTTATAGCTCAGGGCACATGAATTGACACCTTCCGCTTATTTATAATGATGAAAAGAGCATCAATCCATGTGCTCATATCTATAATATACGAGTTGTTCCTATTCTATTGGCAAAAAAGATATTATTATCTTTGGTGATGAAGTTTAAAGCTACTAACTCACTTTCGAAGTATGCTTCGATGGGAGAATTAAGTTCTTTCATGTTCCAGTAGCGAATTTTTTCAACGGTGCTTCCGGCAAGTATATGTTCCCCATCATAAGAGATATCAACTTTGGCAATGGTTTCATTTTCGAAACGTTGTAAAAACAAGCATTCTAATTGCATCTCTGCGGTATGTGTGATGTTAATCTGGCAAGCAAACAATATGCATACCCCAAAAAACACGATCGCTTTAATGAATTTACTCACGGATATTTTTCCTGTTATTTGGCTGCCACATAGCCGTAAAAATAATCGAGAAAATGCTCAACAGTCAGATTCGGGATGCTTCGATTAACAGCACGAGCATTGTCGCCCCACGTAAAAACACTGAAGGTCAGTTGCTTTGATAAAATAATGGTTTAAGATAAGGGGGGAATATATGTTCCCAATACATTTCACCATGGCAAACCTTCAGGCTTTTCAGTGAATGTAACAATTGGCATCATCGTTTAGAGTTTGGCTTTAGCAATTTGAATTCTGGATACCACATCTCTACATATTAAAATCAGGTCGTCAAGGGAATAAAAAAGGCCCGAGGAACAAGCTTGTTCTCCGGGCCTTTGAATTATGTGGTTGGGCTGTTTTTTATTGTAGCCCTTTTTCTCCGCCGAATTCCCGGTAGAGGGTGTATTCATCCAGCACACGGTTGTCGTTGTCCGTGGACTGGTGGGTGATCATCCTTGCGACGATCTCGCCCATGCCAGGGCCCAGCATGAACCCTTGTCCGCACATGCCGGTGGCGTGGATGAGGCTCTGTACGTCCCGGTTCCGGCCCAGGATGGGGGAGCCGTCCGGGGGCATGGGGTAGAGGCTTCTCCACACCCTTTTTACCCGGATGTTTTTGAGCCGGGGCATGAGTTCCACCATGCGTTTGACCACCTGGGGAAGGAAGACCGAGGTCTCCTTTGGGTCGGTGCCGAGTATGGGCAGGGCCGGGGGCGGGCACAGGGACGTTTTTTTTGTCCTTATTTGAATAATGTCTCGTCCAACAAGTCTTCTTCTCCCCAATCGATTCCTCGAAACTCACCTAAGCTTTTTCGATCATAATAATTAACGCCCGCAATTTTCAGCATCGTGTTTACCCAGGCGGAACAATTATTGTCAGAAAGGCTGTATGTGACAGGTGTAATCTTTGTATTATTCCTGTAGTTTATTGCTTGCTTCACTAAAGTTTCACAAAATGCTTTTTCCGAACCTGACGGTCGGTGTATTTGATGGATCATAAGGTCGAGATCTGGAAGATACCAGCGACGGTATTGTTTTGGATTCAGATGCTCACGAACTGATTTGACATCGCTCGGTTCATTTTGAACAAATTCAAGGTTTTTGTGTACCTCGAAGCCCCCAAGGGTAACAAACCGTGTTCTATTATCTTCTAATATTGGGATAGGCGGTAAGCCGAACCTCATATCTGGATAGATAAGAATGAAATGATGATTGCCTGCAGGTGACGATGCAAGGTCTCTACAGGCCCAATACATTTTAAAGGCCATGGCAAACCTCCGGACTATTCGGTGAATTTAAAAAGCACCAAACTAAGATAGGCCATTATTGAACCAACAACGATGGCGTAAATTGTCAGAATTAGCATACGGCTTGATCCGTCATCAATTACGGAGCCACTGGATTGCATGTAAAGATATCCAAAATAGCTGCATATTAACGCTGTCACCACCCAATACCCAAGGTGGCGGATTATGAGGATTGGGACGGTGGCTGATAAAATAACAAACACCAGGATCGCAGGCAGAATATATAGACTGGTCAGTGCACCGAAGGGAGCTGTTTCAATATCTTTTGTCATTACAAAAACTGTAATCATCCCGGTAACCAGCGCAACTACAAGTGCCAAACCAGCGTTTTTCAACATCGTAATGAGTTGCGATATCATAAGTTTTGCTCTCGAAGTGTAACAATCTTAGTCAAAGTATGAGTTTAACAATATGAATCGTGGATATTACATCTGTGCATATAAAAGTTAGATCGTCAAGGAGAAAAAAAAGGCCCGGGGAACAAGGTTGTTCTCCGGGCCTTTGAATTATGTGGTCGGACTGTTTTGTTATTGTAGTCCCTCTTCTCCGCCGAATTCACGGTAGAGGGTGTATTCATCCAGCACACGGTTATCGTTGTCCGTGGACTGGTGGGTGATCATTCTTGCGACGATCTCGCCCATGCCGGGACCAAGCATGAACCCTTGTCCGCACATGCCGGTGGCGTGGATGAGCCCCTGTACGTCACGGTTCCAGCCCAGGATGGGGGAGCCGTCCGGGGTCATGGGATAGAGGCCTCTCCATACCCTTCGCACCCGGATGTTCTTGAGCCGGGGCATGAGCTCCACCATGCGCTTGGCTACCTGGGGAAGGAAGACCGAGGTCTCCCTTGTGTCGGTGCCGAGGATGGGCGGGTCCGGGGTGATGCAGAAAACGATCTGGCCGTGGCGGCTCTGGTAGAAGTAGTAGTTCTTGGAGCCGGGGGCGGGCCTTAAGTCCACGAGCATAGCCTCGAAAAAGGGCTTGACCGGTTCGGTGATGGCAGCTTCGTGGCAATCCGGGTACACGGGGACGTCCACATTTGCAAACTTGCCAAGGGCCCTTGAGAATGGGCCTGCCGCGTCCACCACAACAGGGGCGGAATAAGCTCCCCGGTCGGTGATGACGCCCGTGACCCTGCCTTTTTCCCGGGCGATGGCCGTGACCTTTTCTTTAAACCGGAACTCCACGTTCTTGGTTGCGAGGGCTTTCCGGTAGAAAGCGTTTACGGCGAGGAGGGGTGATGCCGAGCCGTCCTCGGGGGAGAAGGTGCCGCCCATAAGGCCCTGGGGGGTGACTCCCGGGGCGATCTCCATCACCTTTTGGGGCTCTATGTAATCGATGTTGAGCCCGAACTCTTTCTGGGTGGGCAGGAAGCCTTTGAGGATCTTTTCCTCCTCGGGTCTGTAGACCGGGAAGAGGTAGCCCCCTTGCAGCCACTCGATGTCGTCCCCGTGGGTCTCCTGCCAGGTGGAGAAGATCTCCAGGGAGCGCATGCCAACCAGGATCTTGCCGGGATCGGAGTGGGTGGCCCGGATGCCGCCGATGGCGTGCTTGTTCTCTCCCTGGCCCGGGGAGGGGTGGCAGTCGATGACAAGGGTTTTCACTCCCAGTGCTCCAAGGGCCATGGCCGTGGGAACGCCTGTGGAACCGGCTCCTACAATGATTGCGTCATATCTTTCCGTCATCATTTGCCGCCTTTGGTTCCGGCCAAGGTGGCAAAGGGCACTTCCACAAACAGGGGCCGGTCGATCCTGTCCGTGGTCTCCTTGAGATCGACGCCTTCTTCCCTGAAGATGCCCCATACCAGGGGAC
>JAAEMK010000104.1 GCA_024225635.1 Desulfobacteraceae bacterium
AATGGAGTTTGTCATGGCTCCGCTTCCAAAAGCAGCGGCAAGACCTGCCACTGTAGAGGAATGTCAGAGCCGGGCGCAGTGGTCCACGTTGTTGGTCTTGATGGCGGCCCTGGCCAGCTTCTGGGGCTTTTTCTCCCTGGAGAAATCGAGCAGCCCCGGGATGATCTTCTTGCAGCGCTGGGTCTCCTGCATGATGATCTCAAGCCCCTCCCTGCAGGGCCCGGGCTCCGCCTTTTTCGAAAGATTGGAGCTGTATAGGAGGATGCCCGTCAAAGGATTGTTGATCTCATGGGCAATGCCCGCGGCCATCCGCCCCAGGGAGGACATGCGGTCCACCTTGGTGGCAAGCTGGTTGTACTGGAGGATGTGGGACTTTATCGCCTCATCGTGGTTGATGGCGCAGGAGGTCTGCTCGGCAATTGCCCTGATATAATCGATCTCATCCCCGGAGAATTCCCGCTCGGCCGTAAAGTAAATCCGGGTAAACCCAAACACCTGGCCCTGATCCTGGCCTTTGATCCGGAGGGGAACATCCACCATCATGCGAATCCCCTCGTCCCAGGCCTCCTGGGGATATCTTACCCTTGGCGCCTTGAAGATATCATCGATGACAAGAATCTCGTCATCGGTTTCAGGCCAGCGCAACAGCTCATTTCCGGCCAGGGGCTCAAGGGAAAGATAGGGTTCCGCCATGCCGTAGGAGGCGCGCACCCTGAAATGGCCCAGCTCCTTATCCATGACGCAGAGTACCCCGCCGTTTGCATCGGTCCCCTGAACGATCCGGGAGACAACCACCTCAAGTACTTCATTAATGTCGCTCTTGGAGTGGACAACCCCACTCACCTCTCTGAAGAGCTGATAATACGTCTTGTATCTTTCTATAGCGGTCATTGATTTTCCTCGTGTTCTTCTAACAACCATTGATACCTTATCAACGCCTCACCCGCCCGGCCGCCCTACCACACCTCTCGCTCAAGGCGCTTGAATACGTACATGAGCTGCTTCAGGGTCAGTTCGCCGACATTCTTGTTGATCCAGGCAAGGTCTCCCGAAGCGATGGCGGCCTTTGCCTCGCTGGTAAGGGTGTACTCCCACAGGGCTTCCCCGCCGTTTTCCATGAGGCTGTTCCAGAACCGCTTATCCTCGGAGGTCCGGGTCAACACCTTGAGCACCTCACGCTTCTGGATCGAGATTGCCGCCCCATCGGCCTGGTCCGCCATGGCCATGGCCTCGATCTTGGCAAGATTTGACGCAAGGGCGTCATCGATGGCTGATTTTATCTGCTCTTCGGTAAAGGGTTTTGCAATGAAATCACAGGCGCCGAGCTTCATG
>JAAEMK010000105.1 GCA_024225635.1 Desulfobacteraceae bacterium
AGGAAAAAAAATCCCCTAAATTGGATAGTTTGTTCACAGGTGGCGCAGTAACAAAATGTTAAATATTTTTAGGTAAAAAAAGGAAACTAAACTATAATATATATTAGGGTGGGTCGATTTTGGACATTTTTTACTGCCCCTCCACAACTTAAATTTCAAAATATAAGTCGGGGAAAAAACCCCCCCTACCCAACAGGGATAGGGCTCATTAGTAGGGGATAGTTTCCCCGACTTATATTTTGAAATTTAAGTTGTGGAGGGGCATTTATTATGTCATTTGGTGAAAAAAGCCAGGTATTAACTTTTTGGCCATTTTGGACAAGTATTTCGCAGATAATTTCACTTTTAATTTTTTGGACCCCCCTTATATAGTAAACCCCATAAGTAAAAATTCAAAGTGATTTTACCGGGCATAATACTTATTCTAGGCAGCTCAAATTTTAACACAAGGATTTTCTCACCAAAAGGTATATATATTTGATCCGCGACCCTTAAATTTCGAAAAAAAAACGGGGGAAAAAATCCCCTAATCCATACGAACACATCAATATACTATATCAATTTACCTGATTTCTGAAGAACTTTGCGGCCGCCAAGATGATAGCAATACCGGCATCTGTGCTCTGGTGCGGCGAGTTTGGTGGTCGGTGCGGCGCGCTAAGCACCACAGCTTCTGTACTGGCAGACTATAAATGCAAAGGGGGTGGTTATTTTTGTATTTTACTCCAAGAACATAATACGGGATTGCGCCACTCAATTTGAGGTCAGGGATGAATAATATTCGAAAATCAAAAGTAGCAGGTTTAACAAAAAGCGGGGGGGGGGCGAAATGTGG
>JAAEMK010000106.1 GCA_024225635.1 Desulfobacteraceae bacterium
AAGAAATATCTTTATACATTTGTGCTCCCTTTCAATTTTATGTAGGAGCAGTATAAAACAAAAACATGGGTTTGTCTAGCCAAACTTTATTGGCCTGTTAAAATATAAAAACATTAAAATCAACCTGCGGAATGTCAGATAAAGCTTTTGGGGGTCTCCCCCTTTCGCTCGTGGGGAATACCGATGGTGACGGCCTCGGCAACGGCATCGTGCCGGAGCAGAAAAGCATCTATCTCGGCAAGAAACACGGAGTACCCCGACACCTTGATCATCTCCTTTTTCCTTCCCACGATGGAGAGCCAGCCCTCCTGGTTGAGGATGGCCATGTCCCCTGTTTTCAGCCACCCGTCAGGGGTGATGGTTTCCCGGGTCTTGTCCGGATCGTTCCAATACCCCTTCATCACGCAGGGGCCCTTGATCCATAGCTCGCCGGTCTGGTTGATCCCAAGATCGTTCCCCGCAGGATCAACGATCCGTATGTCATGGAAATAGACCGGTGCCCCGATGGTGCACGGGGTGTACCGCTGGCAATTGTTGCCGCAGATGCCCCCGGTGGCCTCGCTCAACCCGTACCCCTCGACAATGCTGGTCTTGATCAGGCGCCGCCACCGTTCATGGATCTCCACCGGCACCGGTGCGCCGCCGGAGAGCACCAGCCTGAGGGAGGAGAAGTCACGGGTCTCGATGCCGGGAATGCTGGTGACGGCAATATTGACGGGAGCGATGGTGACCCAGTGGGTAACCCGGTACATGGGAATCACATCCAGTATGGCCATGGGGTCGAACCGCGCAAACATCACAAGGGTGCTCCCCTGGGCAAGGGCCGGGTTCATGGCGATGTCAAGACCGGTCACGTGGAACACCGGCAGCACCAGGAGATGCACGTCATCTTCCTCATACTCGTAATAATGGCGAACGATTTTGCCGTGGATGGCAAGGTTCCCGTGGGTGAGCATGGCTCCCTTGGGATTGCCCGTGGTGCCGGCCGTGTACTGCAAAACGGCCAGATCCCGGTCAAGGTCGATCTCAACGTCCAGAATGTCCGGCGCGGCCTGTTCAACCAGGGCCTTGAAATCCATGGTTCCCGGGATCTTTCGCTTTTGCGTTTCCATGGTGGGAGGGATGGGATAGGCGGGCAATTCGGGCAGGTAGTCGGCAAAGCTCGTGGTGATCACATTCTCCGGCATCACCCCGGGATCGACGGCGTTCAGCACGGAATAAAAGGTGTCCTCAAGCACCAGGGTGCCGATACCCGCGTCCCTTAATTCATACTCAAGCTCACAGGACTTATACATGGGGCTGCAGGGGGCCGCCACCCCGCCCATTTTCAATATCCCGTAAAAGGCGATCACAAACTGGGGGCAATTCTCAAGATAGATCCCCACCCGGTCCCCCTTTTGAACGCCAAGGCCCTTGAGCGCGGCGGCAAACCGGTCCGACAGGTCGTCAAGTTCCCTGAAGGTGATCTCATACCCGTAAAAAACGATGGCGACCTTGTCCGGCCTTAACCTTGCCTGGAGGCGGATCTCCTCGAATATGGGACGTCCAGGGAACTCCGGAATCATTGGATCAACCACCGGCCATACTGTTTTCTCCCACAATCTCTCCATGATCCTTGCCTCCTTACGGATATTTGCACTCGAATCAATACCTGCTTTACCTGTTGCAACAGGTAAAGTGCTCAGGACACCATGCGGTCCTTCTCCTGCCAGAACCGCTGTCTCAACGCTTTCTTATCCACCTTGCCCAGGTTGGTGAGGGGAATGGCATCGATGAACTCAACGCTCTTTGGCGCCATGAGGCTTCCCTTTCGCTCCTTGATGAACGCCATGATCTCCCGGCCGCCTGCATGGGCTTCCGGCTTGAGAACCACAAGGGCCTTGACCTCCTCCCCCCATTTTTCATGGGGCACGCCGATCACCGCCGCCGCCTTCACGGCCGGATGCTCGAACAGCACGTCCTCGATCTCCCTTGGGTAGATGTTGAACCCGCCCGAGATGATCATGTCCTTTTTCCGGTCAACGATGTAGAGATAGCCCTCGTGATCCTGCCGGGCGATATCCCCGGTGTAGAGCCACCCATCCCGGACGGTCTCCCGGGTGGCTTCGGGGTTGTCCAGATACCCGGACATCATGTTGGAACACTTGACGATCACCTCGCCGGGTTCCCCGGGTTTGACATCCCTTCCCTGCTCATCCACGATCCGCAGCAGGGTATGAAAGGTGGGACGGCCAGCGGAACTGAAGATCTCCCGCTCCCGGACCGGGTCGTCGATCACATGCTCGTCCCGTGTGAGCACGCTGAAGGTCATGGGCGCTTCTGTCTGTCCAAAGAGCTGGGTGAAGATGGGACCGAACCGGGTCACGGCCTGCTTTAACCGCTCCGGGGCGATGGCCGAGGCCCCGTAGATAACATTGGTAAGGCTGGACAGGTCGTACTTATCAAGACCGGGATAGTCCAGCAGCACATAGAGCATGGTGGGCACCACAAAGGTGGTGGTGACCTTCTCCTTCTCCACCGTTTCCAGAAAAGCTTTGGGATCGAAATGGTCCAGGATCACGCACCGGCCGTTCCTGAGGAGCACGGGGAGCATGAGACAGCCCCCGGCATGGGTCAGGGGCGTGAGATAGGCAAACACCTCCCTGCGGCCGAACCCGAACTCAAGGGTCTCGAACAGAATGGTGTTGACCCAGGCCCGGTGGGAGAGCATCACCCCCTTGGGCCGGCCCGTGGTGCCGCCGGTGTAGTAGATCCCCACCAGGTCTTCCGGGTCCATGGCCGGGGCCCGGGCCCTTGGGCCATGCTCTTTCATCATGGTCTGGAGGTGAACATGGCCCGGCATCAGGCCGGCCCCGTCTTCAGCCACACAGATGTAGTGTTTGACCGTCTCAAGCCGGGGCATCATCTCGCTGACACGATCGGCCATGGTTTCATGGTAGATCAGGGTGGTGCAACGGGACTGGTTCACCATGTAAATGTGATCCTCCCGGCTCAGGAGCACGGCAAGGGGCACCCGGACGCAACCGGTCTTTGCCACGGCATACTCGCTGAAGATGTACTCCGGGCAGTTGGCCATCAAAAAGGCGACCCGGTCCCCTTTGCCAAGGCCCAACCCCTTGAAGGCGTTGACCAGGCGGTTGGCGTTTTCCCCCATCTCGCTGTAGGTATAGGATTGATCCCCATGGGTGATGGCCGTGCTCCTGCCGTGGAACATAACGCACCGGTCGTAGAGATCGCCGATTGTCAAGGCTGTCATGTTTCCGTCCCCCTCATGTGAAACATCATTGTATAGTCAAGGTCCATGACCGTCTCCCCCCGCTGGTTCTTCACCGTGTACTTCCAGGTCTGGACCCCCCGGGTGGGATCACTGGTGGTTCGTTTCTTCATCACCTCCACCACAACGGTGATGGTGTCCCCGATCTTTACCGGGGCATGCATCCGCATGTTGTCCACCCCGAGCCAGGCAATGGCGGCATCCCCGGCAAACCCGGCCATGCCCACCAGGCCCACGGCCAAGCCGAATATCATGGGGCCGTGGGCCAGCCGCTCCTTGAAGGGCGTCTTTGCCGCATACTCCTTGTCCATGTGAAGCGGATAAAAATCCATGGTCAGACCGGCCCAGTTGACCACATGGGTCTCGGTTACCGTTATGGCGGGGGTTGTGAAGATGTCCCCCACATTGAAATCATCTCCGTATTTGTTGTGTTCCATGTTCCCTTCCTCTAAATGGGGACAGATTTATAAATCTGTCCCCAGTGCTGTCCCCGGGGTTGCCGGGTTTGCGGGTGTGAACTTTGGCAGGGTAAAATCGTCATTGAGCCGCTCAAACACCACTTTCACGGGCATCTCGCACGTGACAGAATAGGGATCGCACCCCACAATGTTGCTCAACAGCTGAATCCCTTCCTCAAGTTTGACAATGGCGATCACATAGGGCATGTCACCAACAAAGGCCGAGGGGGCATTGCTTTCCACCACGGTGTAGGTATAGATCCGCCCCTTGCCGCTTGCCGTAACCCACTCAAGGTCGTCTGAAAAACATGCGGGACAGGCGATCCTCGGGTAGAAGATGTTCTTGTCACACTCCTTGCAGTGCTGAAACACGAGTTTTTCCTTGTTGGCCGCGTCCCAGAACGGTTTTGCCCAGGGATTGACCACGGGAACCGGTTTTTCAATTGCTGTCATTGCTCTCTCTCCTTGTAATCATGGAATCTCCGTACCAAGCACCGTTACCTGGGCATCCATGTAGGTGCCGCCGGTGGCGGTCTCCACGGCAAACCTTGCATCCTTGACCTGGCGGTCGCCGGCCTTTCCCATGAGCTGGCGCACGGCCTCGATCATCAGGGCCACGGCCCCGCCGGCGCCGGTGTGCCCCTGGGAGAGCATGCCGCCGTTGGTGGTGCAGGGAAGGGAGCCCCCGGGCCAGGTGGCGCCGCTGACAAAGAGCTTACCGGCCCCACCCCTTTCACAGAACCCCAGCTCCTCGAGACCGATCATCTGAAAGATGGGATAGGAGTCGTAGATCTCCGCCACATCCATATCCTTTGGTGTGAGCCCGGCCTGCTCAAAGGCCGTTCTACCTGCCCCGGCCCATCCGAACCGGCCCACGTCCGGCTCCTGGGAGTAGACAAAATGGGTAACCGTGCCACCCTCGCCCAGGACATACACCGGCCGGGGACAAAGATCCGGCGCCCGTTCGGCGGAGGTGAGCACAAACGCGCCGCCCCCGTCAAAGAGCATGTTGGACTGCTTGGCCCGCAGGGGGGTGGAGAGCATCTTGGAGGCCATCACCTCTTCAATGGTGAGGTCCTTTTTGTTGAAAAAGGCGTTGGGATTGAGCCTTGCCCACTTTCTGTTGGACACGCACACGGCCGAGAGCTCCTCATCCGTGCACCCGGTCTCGAACTTGTAGCGGTTGGTGGCAAGGGCCGCAATGGCGGAATAGTGCTGGCCAAAGGGCACCTCCCACTCGGCCGAGATACCGGCGGTGGAGAAGAGGTCGATTCCGCCCTGGGCCGTGACCCCGGTGCCGAGCCGGTCCGCATGGACAAAGAGCACGGTCTTTGCGTTCCCCGTCTCGATAAGGCTGGATGCCAGCTGGAGTCCGCAGCTGCTGCTCGAGCCCCCGGCAAACACCTGGCAGTTCTTGTTCACGTTCTTGAGCCCCAGCTCCTCCACGATCCGGCAGGTCACAAGCTCGGTGTTAAAGGCCGGGCTGTACAGGGAGGCGGTGGGCATGACATAGTCGATCTCATCCTTGTCAATGCCGGCATCCCGGATGGCAACCTTGGCCGATTCAATGGCGTGGTAGATGGCGGCGGTTTCCGGGAAGCGTCCCGTGGGCACCTCGCCGATCCCGATGAAGGCCGCCCGTTTCGCGTTCTTACCCATGATCCCTCCCCTGACCGGTTGCATAAAAGGTCCTGCTCTCCGCAGCCATCTCCCTCAACAGGGGGGCTGGGGAGAAACGCGGACCAAACTCGCCCTCGAGCTCCAGAAGATAGTCGTACACCTTATTGATGCCCCAGGTGTCCGCCTCCCTGAAGATCCCGCCCCTGACGGCCGGGTACCCGCACCCGTAAACCATGGCAAGGTCCATGTCCTGGGGCCGGTTGTCGCAGATGCCCTCCTCCATCATAAAGGCGGCCTCGTTGATGGCCCGGGCCAGCATCCGCCTGGCAAGGATTTCCCATGAGACCTCAGCCGCCCTGTCCAGGTTATTCTCTTCCAGGTAGGCTGTGACAAGCTCCTCCACCACCTTGTTGGGCACCGGTTTCTTGTCGGTGTAATCATAATACCCGGAGCCTGTTTTCCTGCCATAGCACCCGGTTTCAAATATCTTTCTGTGAATCCCGGCCACCTTCCAGCGGTCGCCAAACTCCTTTTCAAAGTAGCTGGCCACATGGAACCCGATATCGATGCCGGTAAGATCGTGGAGGGTGAACGCGCCCATGGGCATGCCGAACTCCCTAAGCGCCCGGTCGATCAGGGGCAGGGGAATGCCCTGCTCCAGCATGAAGTTGCTCTCCCCCATGAGGGCGTTGAGCTGGCGGGAGGTGTAGAATCCCGGGCCGTCATTGACCACCACCGGGATCTTGCCGATCCGCCGTGAAAAGGCCACTCCCGTGGCAAGGCTTTTGTCCGACGAGGTCTTTGCCGTGATCACCTCCACCAGCTGCATCCGCTCGGCAGGATTGAAGAAATGAAGCCCCAGCATCCGCCCGGGCTCGCCCAGCACCCCGGCAAGCTCGGTCACGGGCAGGGCCGAGGTGTTGGTGGCAAACACGGTATCCGGCCCGCAGATCTTATCGACCCTGGCCCAAAGATCCTTTTTGATATCCATGTTTTCCACCACGGCCTCGATCACGAGATCCGCCCCCCGGATATCCTCGAGACTGGTTGTGGCCACGGCGTTGTCCGCGATCAGGGTATCAAGGGCCTCCGGGGTCATGCGCCCCTTTTTGACGGCAAAGGCAAAGGTTTGTCTAACCCGCTCAAGCCCGTTTGCCACGGCCTTTTCATCCACATCCCAAAGCAAGGCCCTGAACCCGCGCCCGAGAAGCAAGTTGACAATGCCGGCCCCCATCACCCCGAGGCCGAGCATGGCAACGGTTTTCACCTCCAGGGGGGCGACATTTCTGGTGCGCTCAAGCCGGCCCGCACGCCTGGAGTTAAGGAAGACGGAGATCAGGTTCTTTGCCTCCCGGGAAAGGGCGGCCTCGCAGAAAAGCTGGGCCTCCCGCTGAATGTCACTGTCAAAATCCTCCGAAAGCCCCATTGAAAGCGCCTCCATGGCCTTGAACGGCGCATTGAGCCCCTTTGCCTTTTGGGCGGCCATGCCGGCGGCCGTCTCAAGGACCGTCTGTTTCTCCGGATCTGAAGGAAGCTTATCCTTCCTTTTTCTTGTCCGGTGAACCGACAGCCTCCGCTCCTTGTTTACAAAGGACCTGGCCGCCGCCACCGCCTGCTCCACCAGCTCTTCCGGGGGGAACACCCCGTCCACGATTCCCAATTCCAGGGCCTTGTCCGCCTTGACGGGCTTGCCCGTGGTGATCATGGAAAGGGCGGCCTCAAGGCCGCAGAGCCTGGGAAGCCGCTGGGTGCCCCCGGCCCCGGGAATGAGGCCCAGCTGCACCTCGGGCTGCCCAACCTTCACCCCGGCGGCAGCCACCCGGTAATGGCAGGCCATGGCAAGCTCGAGCCCGCCCCCGAGGGCCGGCCCGTTGATGGCCGCCACCACCGGCTTGGGCCCGTTCTCGATCATGGCCTGGAACCGGTTGTGGGCCGTCACCTGTTCAAACAGCAGCAGGGAATCCGAAATATCGGCCATCTCGGTGATATCCCCCCCCGCCATGAATTTTTTCCCAATGCCGGTCAGCACAATCCCCTTGATGGCGGCGGATTCAAAGGCCTCTTCAAAGGCTGCGGCCATCTCCTTTCTAAAAAGGGTGGACAGCTGGTTCACCGGCGGATTGTTGAGCCTGATAATCACGATCTCATCGTTGAGTTCAACCATGAGGGTCTTGAAATCGGTCTGCATGGTCTGTATCCCCCTGTCCGTATGTTATAGATCCTTTCTCAGTATTTTACCCACAGCGCTCTTGGGCAGCTCCTCCATGAACTCAAAGAGGGTCGGCACCTTGTAGGCGGCAAGGTGCTCCCGGCAATACTCATCCAGCTCTTCTTCCGTGAGGGTCACACCCTGGCATGGCACCACAAAGGCCTTGACCGTCTCCCCCCGCTTGGGATCAGGTACGCCCTTGGCGCAGGCTTCCACCACCTTGGGATGGGCAAAGAGCACCTCATCGATCTCCCGGGGATAGATGTTGTAGCCGCTTGCGATGATCATGTCCTTAAGCCGGTCCACGATGGAGATGTAGCCGTCCTTGTCCATGGTGGCGATATCCCCGGTGTAGAGCCATCCGTTCCTGAAGGTCTTTCGGGTCTCCTCCGCCATGTTGTAGTACTCCCTGGCCACCTGGGGCCCCTTGACCGCAAGCTCGCCCGCCTCCCCCAGGGGCATCTCCTTGTCCGGGTCGTCAAGGGCGGTGATCTTCACCACGGTATCGGGGAAAGGCAGGCCGATGGTACCGGGCTTGTTCTTCCCGTTCACAGGGTTGATGGCCGTTGCGGGACTTGCCTCGGAGATGCCGTAGCCTTCAAGGATCTGGGCCCCGGTCAGCTTTTCAAACCGTTCCAGCACATCAACGGGACAGGGGGCCGCCCCCGACACGCAGAAATCAAGGCTGGACATGTCATATTGCCTCACCTTCGGATGGTTCAGGATATCCACGAACATGGTGGGCACCCCGGGAAAAAGGTTGACCCGGTTTCGTGCGATCGCTTTCATGATCTCCTCCGCCGTGGGCCGGGGGAGCATCACCATTTCCCATCCCCCAAACACACACATGTTCAGGGTAAACAGGCCAAAGGCGTGGAAGATGGGCAGGGAACCCAGCACCACCTTCTCCAGGGGCTTGAGCATGGGCAGCCAGGCCAGGCCCTGCTGGCAGTTTTTTGAAAGATTGCCGTGGGTGAGCACCACCCCCTTGCTCACGCCGGTGGTGCCGCCGGTGTACTGGAGGGCGGCCGTATCGTCTATCCCCACCTCCATGGAAGGCGCCCGCTTGGAATAGGTCTTGAGCATGGTGCTCCATTCGATCACATTGATCTCCGGGGGAATGTTCCTGTGCTTGTCCTTGGCCACAAAGGGAAAAAGCTGCTTTTTGGGAAACGGCAGGTAGTCCCGGATGTGGGCCACGATGACGGTCTTGATACCGGTCTTCGGCCTGAGCTTGAGCATCCGCGGCACCAGAAGGTCCAGGGCGATGAGCACCGTGGCCCCGGAGTCCTTCAACTGGTGCTCAAGTTCGGCATCCGTGTAAAGGGGATTGTTCATCACCACCACCCCGCCGATGCGCCATGTGGCATAGGTGGCAACGGCGACCTGGGGAATGTTGGGCAACAGCAGGGCCACCCGGTCCCCCTTTGCCACCCCCATGGCGATGAGGCCGTTCGCCACCTGGTTGACCTGCTCGTCAAACGCCTTGAAACTGATCCGGTTACCGGCGAATTCAAGGCTCTTGGCCTTGGGAAAACTGGACGTGCTCCGCTTGAGCACATCCGACATGGTGATTGCTTCATAATCGAGATTCCTTGAAACTCCCTCGCCATAGGAACGAACCCAAACTTTTTCCATTTTTCCCTCCCGTTTATAGACCCATTGATTCCGCGATTATCAAACCCAGACTATCATTGCTTACCCCGGCGGACAGGGTGCCCGCCGCATCCCTGACATAACGCTGGATATCGTACTCCATGGAATACCCGTACCCGCCAAAGACCTGGAGCCCGTCCATGGAGGCCTTGACCGCGATCCGCGCGGCCGCTGTCTTTGCCATGGCCGCCTCCCTGGTGATTTTTTTGCCTGCCGATGCCCTGAGAGCTGCGTTGTAGACAAGGAACTTGGCCCCCACGATCTCACAGATAAGATCGGAGAACTTCTCCTGGATGGCGGTGAACTTGCCGATCACCCGGTCAAACTGGACCCGTTTCTTTGCATGGGCAAGGCCAAGGCCAAAGGCGCCCTGGGCCATACCCAGGGCCTGGGCCCCAATGCCCAGCAGCTGGAAATTCCGTATCATCTCCAGCTGCTCCGGGGCCGTTATCCGCCGGTCCATACCCCCCAGGATTGCCTGGTTTTCCACCCGGACCCTGTCCAGCGCCACGTTCACCAGGTTCTCGCCCCGGCAGCCAAGGGTTTCAACCCGGTTCAGGGTGATACCGGGGGCAGCGGCGTCCACAAAGAAGAGGGCCCGTTCATCCCCCGTGCCGGTCCGGGCAAAGATCAGGAACATATCCGCCACATCCCCCAGGGCGACCAGTTTTTTCTCACCGGAGATGACAAAGCCCGAACCTTCAGCGTCTGCCCGGGTGGAGACCTGCTCCAGGTCCTCATCACCTTCCGCCAAGGCAAGGGCCACCCACCGCTCTCCCCTGGCGATCCCCGGCAGCAGCCGTGACTGCTGCTCATCACTCCCAAGGGCGGCCAGGACCGCGCCGGAATTAAAGACCGCATTGCAGTAGCAGGCGGCAAGGGCGGGATAGCCCATGGCCAGCTCCTCCGCCACAATGCACGCCCCCACGATGTTCTCCCCTTCACCGCCCAGCGCCTCGGGAACGGTCATCCCCAGGAATCCCAGTTTTGCCAGGGCGGTCAACTGCTTTGCCGGGAATTGCCCCATATCATCGAGTTCCCTGACCACCCCCTGGGGCAGCTCTTTTGTGACAAAATCCCGGACCGCTTTCTGGATCATCCTCTCTTCACTGTTCAGTTCAAAATCCATCATGCTGCCTCCTCTTGTCAGCGAATCTGTTATTGTCTGTCAAACTCCCGGAGCCTAAAGCCCCATGAGCCTTGAGATGATGTTCTTCTGGATCTGGGAGGTGCCCCCGCCAATGGAGAGGATGGGGATGTCCCTGTAGAATCGCTCAAGATCACATTCCATGGTGTACCCCAGCCTTCCCATCACCTCCATGCCGAGCCGGGTGACGGCCTTTCCCGTCTCCGCGCAGAAAAGCTTGGTCATTGAGGTCTCCTTTACGCACTCCATCCGTTGATCCACCATCCATGCGGACTGGAAAGCCAGCTGGCGTCCGGCCTCAACCCTTGCGGCCATCTCCGCGATCCTGTGCTCCACGGCCTGGTATTTTCCCTGGATGGTGCTGATCTTCCGGCGCTCCCTGATATGCGCAACCAGCCCCTTGAGCACCGTCTCCGAAATGCCCAGGGCACAGGCGGAAAGAACCAGGCGCTCCCCGTTCAACAGCCGCATCATCTGCTTCCACCCCTGGTTGAAGCACTCCTCGCCGCCGAGGATGTTTTCCTTAAGCACTGCCACATCCTTATAATAGACCTCGCAGGTGTCGGAGCCCTTGTACCCGAGTTTCCGGATGGGAGCGGCCCTGTATCCCTCCTGGTTCGTATCCACCAGAAAGGAGGTGATCCCCTTGTACCTCGAGGCGGCGGTCCGGGTGTTGGTAACGGCGATATGGGAAACCGAGGCCCCGGAGATGAACACCTTGCTGCCGTTGATGCGGTACGCCCCGTTGACCGGCTCCGCCCGGGTGATGATGTTGGCGGCGTCAGACCCGGCATCCGGCTCGGTCAGGGCAAAACAAAAGAGGTACTCCCCGTTCATGAGCCCGGGGAGGAACCGTTTCCGCTGCTCCTCATTGCCGTTCACCTGGAGGATGTTGTTGCCGTACAGAAGGACATTGCCCGAGGTCCAGGCCAGCACTGGCAGGCTTTTGGAGATCTCCTCAAAAAAGATCATAAGTTCAATGATGCCGCCGCCCCGGCCACCGTATTTTTCAGCCACATTGATGCCCCAGAACCCTTCGGCGGCAAGCTTTGCCATGATATCACGGGGATACCCTCCTTTTGCGTCATGCCTGCGCGCGGCTTCCGGAGGCACCTCCCGCTGGACAAAGGCCCGTGTCCGTTCCCTGAGTTGCTCCTGCTCCCGGGTAAAACGTCGATCCATTGGTATCCCCCTTTTATTGCGATCCGGTTATAGATTCCTGTCTAAAGCTTCTCCTGTCGTTCCGGCGTGCCCAGGCCCCCTGTTATGGTGCTCCCGTTAATATCCTGTTCCGCCCCATCACCTCTTCGGCCACATGGATACCGGTGGCCACCACCCCGGGAAGGCCCGTGTACCCCAGGGGCTTTACCCCGTCCCCCACGTTGTAGAGATTGATCACCGGGGTTTTCATATCCATGTCCCGCCCCGGAAGGGAGTGCATCCCGGGCCAGCCGCCCTGGAAGGTGCCCGCCAGAAGCAGCTTTGCACGGCTTTCAAACCCGGGGAAAACCGCACTTAGGTCGGCCAGGCATTGTTCGATCTCGTACTTTCCGTCAAAAGGTTCCTGGACATTCCGGGGAGCTGATCCCGCCACCAGGAGATGGCGGCCTTCGGGAGCCCACTCCGGGCAGACCATGGTGGGCTGGTACACGGCGTTCAGGCTTTGGGCGCCCGTCACCAAAAGGTGGTTGCTCTCAAACAGGGGCTCGTCCATGGCGAACTGGAGGGCGGTGATCATGGCGGGCGACATCCGCTGCTCCAGCTCCCGGAGATAATAATGATCCTTGATCCCCGTCTCAGCTAACCGGGCCGTCTCCCTGGGTCCCGCATTGGAGATCACCACCGGCGCCGTTATGGAGATGCTTTTTCCCCGCCTTGACACATTGGCCCCCCGGACGATGTTGTTCTCGCTCTTGATGGCGTTGACCCGACAGCGGGTCCAGATCTCTCCCCCATGGTCCACCACCACCCGCGCCAGGGACCGGGCAAGGGAGATGCTTCCCCCCAGGGCATAGCCAAAGCGCTGGATGCCCTTGAGCTTCCTTAAAAACTCGAAATAGGTGTGAACCGAAAGCTCGTTGACATTGACGAACAGCACGGCTGACACAAGGGCCTGGAAGATCTCCATGATCCCGGGGTTGCTCGTGTACTGCCGGAGCCAGTCCCCAAGGGGCACCCCGGCGGTGGGCGTCCGCCAGTGAAGGGCCCCGGTGATTGCGTTCATCACCGCCTCCACCTCCATGGCATCGGCCCCGGCGGCCATCATCAGTTGCTTCATTCCCCCACTGGAAGGCACCTGGCAGATCCGCCCGTTGATGAGGTAACGGGGAGGGCCGGCCTCCCTGACGTCAAAGTCGGCCCCCACCCGTTCAAACAGCTCCTGGACAACCCCCCTGGTTTCCACCCCCACCACGCCGGTGATACACTTGAACCCGTCATAATCCATGGTCGAGCAGCGGCCGCCGATCCTCGGCATCTTCTCCGCCACAATCACCCGGAAACCGTCCGTGGCCAAAAGGGCCGCCGCGGCCAGCCCCCCCATACCCGATCCCAGGACAAGGACATCGCAATGCGCTCTATGATTCATGGGACTCCTTTCCATTCTTTCCCTTTCCAAGGGCCGTGGCCGGACAGAAATCAAGGCATTCCAGGCAGGCAACGCAGCGATCCTTGTCCACCTCGGCCCGGCCCAGGCTCGTGATGGCCCGGTTGGGACAGACAGGGACACAAAAGGCACATCCCGTGCATTTTAATGGGTTCACGACAACCATCATCATTTACCTGAAAAAGGCCCCGCCGTTCATCACAAGGTCGTGGCCGGTCATATAATTGGTGGCCGATGATGCCAGGAACAATGCCGCCTGGGCGATCTCCCCGGGGGTGGCCACACATTTCAGGGGCGTGTTCTTGAACTCCGCCGCCATGAGCTTGTCATTGGACCATAGGGCCTGGCTGAACCCTGTTTTCACTATCCGCGGGCAGATGGAGTTTACCCGGACGTTGTACGGCCCCATCTCCATGGCCATCTGCTTGGTCAACATATTGATCCCTGCCTTGGAGATGCAGTAGGGCCCGAGCCCTTCAGCGGGACTTACGCCCCCGGCGGATGAAATATTGATGATATTGCCGCTCTCCTGGTTCTGCATGATCTTGCCCACAAGCTTGCTCAACAGGAAATACCCCTTTAGATTGGTATCCACAATGTGGTTGAACACATCAAGATCGGTATCCACAATGGCCCCCATGGCAGGATTGGTGGCGGCATTATTCACAAGAACGTCGATGCGGCCGTAGGCTGACATCACCGATTCCACCAGGTTGTGAAGATCGTCCGGCTTTTTCGCGTGGGTCGGGACACAGAGGCATTGCCTGTCCATGGCCCGGATCTCCTGCGCCACCTCCTCAAGGCCCTCGAGTTTCCGGCTTGCAATGGCAATGTCCGCGCCGGCATCGGCAAAGGCAAGGGCGGTCTCCCGCCCGATTCCCCGGCTTCCCCCCGTGACAAGGACGATTTTCCCGCTGAAATCAAGATATGAGCAATCCATGGTTTTCTCCCCATTTAAAGTTAGGATCTAAAATCTGTGTGAGATGCCATTATACTGTTGCAAATGGAATGCCAGGCCGGACGACCCCTGTTTACGCGATGTTACAGGATTTGGTAACCATCCGGGATCAACATATTGACTCTTTGGTCAACATGCTGCTCAGATTCTTTCGGGTGCGGTCCGGGGAGGGGCATATTCAGCCGAATGCCCCCACTGGAATAGTACTTCTTTTTTTACTAAAGTTATGAATTCTGTCGCCGATATTTTAACCATATGCTCTTAAGAGCCCAAAGGCGCCGACATACAAACAGGAGACAAACATGACATCAGTACACCTGACAGTCCCAGGGAACGGCCCTGCCGCTTATTTGTCCAAAACACCGGCAAGACCCCATGCCGCCCAATCCCCCGGGGCCGCTCCGGAACCCTCTGCTTCACAGGGTCGCAAGAATAAGGTTCAAGCTTCCATGGATATACCGGCCTTCGAAGGGCCTTCTGTATCAATAGAACCGTTGAAGCTCTCGCCGGAACTCAAGGAACTTGCCGCCACCATAGGGGTGTCGGAGGATAAATTCGGCTCACTGATCAAACAACTCAACGATCAGGATCGGGAAAAGTTTCTTTCAGGACTTGCCAAAAGCGGAGACAGTGCCCGAAAGTTCTTCATCACCACGGATAGACTTAAAGGCGAAAAAAGGGAAGCGTTCCTGGCATTTGCGGACCAGCTGTCCAAAGAGGGACTGGAGGATTTTCTTACCGCCGTCAACAACTCTCCCAAAGATCGTAAAGCCATCATGGAGATCGCCTCAAACCTGACGGATAAGAATCTTGACAACTATCTGTCGGCGGCGGCCAAGGCCGGAAGAGATGTCGAGATCCTGAACGATGAGGTGAATGACCGCCTTGATAAATCGGAAAAATCCACAGGAATGGAGGTGAACGGCTTTTTGTCCGCCGCGGCCAAAAGCGGCTCGTTCGTAATAAAGCTTATCGAAAAGAGCCATGAGGTTTCCCCGAAGACCGCCGACAAGATCCTGGACTTTATCAACACCCAGGAGCCCGGAGAGGAACTGGACAATTTCCTTCAGATAATGGAAAAAGCCAGTGAAAGCTCACTTAACACCATCATCGACATCTCTCCGGAACTGACCGGCCAGGAACGCAAAGAGCTTCTAAAGACCGCATCACGACTGGGCAAGGATCTGGATCGATTCACAGGCGCCATCTCCACCCTTGCCGGCGATCATTCCGGCTACAACCCAACGGGGCTATCCGATTTTATCATCACGGCCGGCAAGGCAGGCAAACAAGTAGGGAAACTCCTGGAGCTGTCCGGCCGGATCGATCTTGGGATCACCAGCAAATTATCGACCGTGGATACCGCCAATTTCCTGGTTGCAGCCGAGAAAGCCGACGGCCAGCTGCCCCTGCTCACCGAGCTGACCCAAGCCCTCGCAGGAAACGACAGGAGCAACCTGCTGTACGGGATGGCCTACACGGATGTCGATCCCGAAAAATTCCTCTCCCAGGTTAAAAATATGGGTGAGGAAGTACGATCCGATTTTCTCCTGTCGGCAGCCAATCAAGGCCAGGAGGAAGTGGAACACGGAATTTTCATGAAAGGCATCCTGTCCGCAAAGGCCTATGAAGATTTCAAAGCAACCGCAAGTACCATGGGGGAGGGCCGGCTCGAAGAACTCGTGGCCGTCACCAATGAACTGGACGAAACCGACCGTACCAATTTCCTAAAAATGGCCTCCACCGCCGGAGATAGCACCGATAAGCTCCTGCATGTCGTCACGATTGTCTCAGGCACGGATCGAAAAGAGTTCCTGGATGTGGGCAGCAACCTTGTTGAGGATGACCTTGAAAACTTCATCAAGGCAGCCGAAACAGCCGCGTCAGGGCCGGCCCCGGACCTGTTCTCGGATTTTGTCGGCCTCAGCCGGGAGCTGGACGGCTATGAGTTGAGCAATTACCTCAAAGCAGGCGCCCAGGCCGAGCCGGATGTTCTTGACGACCTCACCGACTTTACAAAGGAGCTTATAAACAAGGAACTGGTAGCCAGAGATGATAAGCGACAGAAAAAGCTGGACCCTGTTAAGTATTATGCCAGAATAGAAGAAACACAATCAATGCGGTTCAACTTCCTGGAGGCGGCGTCAAAAGCTGACCAAAACCTGAAGGGACTCATTGACATGGGAAGGGGCCTGATTTTAGATAGGAATGAAAAACTTGCGGACAAGTTTTTCAGCTCATCCGCCGTATCGGAAAAATATCTGGGCGCCTTTATCCGGACCTACGCCTAATTAAACCCGGGGTCAGGTCTACACTCTTGACACACCCATGGGCAGCCTGCAAAAAAGTTGAATCCGGCCCCCTATTTGATGCCGAGCTTCTTCATCCTGAAATGAAGGGTGGAAGGATTGATCTCCAGAAGCTCGGCCGCCCCGCCCTTGCCCCGGATCTTGCCGTGGGTCTTTTCCAGGGCCCAGAGGATGTGGTTGCGCTCGTTTTCCTTCAGGGTCACCCCGGAAGAAGCGGTACGCCCCTCCTCCTCCTCGGAAGCCAGCTGGGGCACCCTGAACACCGGTTCCCGGCTCAGGATGGCGCCCCGTTCCATGATGTTCTCAAGCTCCCGGACATTTCCGGGCCAATCGTACTTGATCAGCTTTTCCATCTCGCTTTCCGGTATCCCGTCAAACTGGCTGCCCATTCGCGACGAGTAAAGATTGAGAAAATGGTAGGCCAAAAGCGGGATATCCTCTTTCCGCTTTCGCAGGGGTGCCATGACAATGGGGAACACGTTGAGGCGATAGTATAGATCCGCCCTGAACCGTCCCTGGTTCACCTCCTTGTCAAGGTTCTTGTTGGTGGCGGCAATTAGCCGAAAATCGGAATACAGGGTGGTGTTTCCCCCCACCCGCTCGAACTCATGGGTCTGGAGCACCCGCAACAGCCGGACCTGGAGATCCTGGGAGATCTCGCCGATCTCGTCCAGGAAGAGGGTTCCCCCGTCCGCCAGCTCGAACCGGCCGATCCGCCGGCCGATGGCCCCTGAGAACGCGCCTTTTTCATGGCCGAACAGCTCGCTTGCAATGAGATCCTCGGACAGGGCGCTGCAGTTCACCTTGACAAAGGGTTTCTCCCGCCGGGGGCTCTGGCGGTGGATGGCCGTCGCCACAAGCTCTTTTCCCACCCCGGTCTCGCCGAGCACAAGCACGGTGGATTCCGTTGCGGCCACCTGCTCGGCCTGGGACAGCACCTTCTTGACGGGCCGGCTCTTGCCGATGATATCGTCGGAGTTGATGCTCTTGTCATGCTCCTCCTTGTAATACGCCTTCTCCTTGCTCAGCTTGGCGTTGAGGCGCTTGATCTCGGCATAGGCCCGGGAGTTGTCCAGGGCAAAGGTGGCCAGGGCCGCAAAATAGTCCAGAATGGCCATGTCCGACTCCTGGAACGCGGCGCTCAGGATGCGGTTGTCGTGGTAGAGGGCCCCCACCACCCGGTTAAGCAGCACCAGGGGAACGCAGATCCTGGAGCGGATGGTTTCGTTGGAAAAGAAATTGGCATCCTCCTCCCCGTCATTCTCCTTGATGATCCCCTTGCCGGTCTTCACCACCCCTTCGATCATGGCCATGGAGGAGGCGAAATCCGGGTGCTCGATCTGGGCCGGGGTGATGTTCTTTGAGGCCCGGAGCCTGAGCCGGGGCCGTTTTCCCCGTTCATCCAGGAGAAAAAGCGCGCCCCGTTCGGCCCCGGTCATCTTGTTGACCGTCGTGATCACCTTTTTCACCAGGTTGATATCGTTGGCAATGTAAAAGATCTCGGTGCCGATCTTCAATATCTTCTTGAGAAACGCATCGTTCCGGGGATGGTGGTCCATCACCAGGGAACGCAGGGCATCGGGAACGATCTCCTCGTTGTAGGGGGCTACCACCTCATGGGCCCTGCGGATCAGCTTTTTTGCCTTGTCCGTGTTGTCCAGCATGAGATGCACACGGGCAAGCTCGATCCGGGACCGGGCCAGGGCAAATTTATGGCCCGACTGTTTCAAATACTTAATGGACCGCCCCAGGCAGCTCATCACCTGGACAACGGGCTTTCCACGCTTCTTGTTGAGCAGGGCCTGGTAACGGTAGGCGATCCCCTTCATGAAGATGTTGGTGTCCCGCAGCTTGCTCTCGATCTCCTCCTCCAAAGACACCCCCTCGAGCCTGGGCAGCTCCCCCTCTTCCATGGCCCATAAAAGAACCATGAGATAGGGATAGGGGGTCTGGGAGATCTGCCATTTCCTGGAAATCTCGAGGTATTCCTTCAGGTAGGCAAGGCAGCGATCCTTGCGATTTTGCAGGTAATAGGCAAAGGCGAACATAATCCGTGTGTTCATGTAGACCCAGTCGTTGCGAATCGCCTTTGCCTCCCTGTCCGCGTGTTTAAGGTGTTCCAGGGCGTCATCCACCCGCCTCAGGTCCAGCATGATGCTGCCGATGTTGCCGGCGGCATAGGAGGCAAGATCCAGATCCCCCCGCTCCAGGCAGTGGTTCCGGATCACGTCGAACATGCCGAGCCCCTGGGTGACCTGGCCCGTGTTGTAATAGCAGTATCCCACGGTGATGGCTGCCAACAGAGGGAACTGGCCCATGGGGATATTATCCACGTCGGGCACCACCTTCTCAAAGCTCTTGATCGCCTCGGTGAACCGCCCCTGCCAATACAGAAAAAAGGAACTGAAGGTGGTGGCGGACCGGATCAGGGCAGGATCGCCCAGCTCATTGGCAAGCCGCCACCCGGACTCGTAATGCTCCAGGGCTTTGGCATAGTCGGATCGCAGCCACTCAAATTTGGCGATGTGCATCTGCAACAGGGCGGAGCACTTACGATGGTCCCATTTTTTTGCCCTGGCAAGACCCTGGTGCAGCTTCTCCAGGTTCTTCTGGGTATCGTGCTTGGCCGTGCACACCTTGGAGTACTTTACGGCGGTATCGGCATAAAGGATGCAGGCATCCTTGCCCTGCAAGGCATCGAGATCCAAAAGCACCTTGTCATAACATTGAAACGCTTCTTCGTTTTTATACTCCTTGAGGTAGAGGTCGCCGGCCCGGACAAGGCAGCGGCATCCCTTGATATCGTTTTCGGTGTGGAGAAGATGGTGGGCCAGCACCTGGGTTTTGGCCTCCTCTTCCGGGTACTCCCGTAAAAGCAGGTCCACGATTTCCCGGTGGAGGGCCTGGCGCTCCTTCGGGGAAAACCGCTTCTTCAACCGCTGTTGCCCCCCGTCGCCGTTCAGGGCGTAAATCCCGGCGCCGCGATTGGTCATTTTGCCGTTTTCAACCTCGCCCTCCAGGATGGAGAGAATCCGGGTCACCTTCAGCCCGGTCAGCTCCACCAGCCAGTCGATGGAGAAATCCCGCTGGAAGAAAGCGGCCATGGCGACAAGATCGTCATGGGCCGTGGCGGCGCTCTTTTTTGAATCATTCAGCTTTGCAAGATCAACATCGGACATGGGAAAGTTCCTGTTGTACTTGTTCAGATTGACTGAATAAAACCAATTGCGAAACAAGGTGAATAATTTTGTGTAGCACATCAGTGAATTGATTGCAAATCCGATTTATAAATTCTTTTCAGTTAATAAACAATCGTAATGGAAACGAATTATTCGTTTTTCCCTTGACACGCCCTTCTGAACCCTATAGTGATTTTTACTATCACACACTGAACATTACAACGGCTCACGACACACGCGTCAGCAAGACCGGGACGGATCGCGACAAAGGGGCGACCCATGGATTTCACGATCCGGACCCGGCTTCATTACAACTCGAAACCAGACAAAAACCATATTTTCATCCAAAGGAGATAAAACAATGGCAGACCTGGTAGCAGATCGTCGTGATGTTGAATTTGTCCTGTTTGACCAGCTCAAGGCGGAAGACCTCACCGCCAGGAAACGATACAGCGATTTCGACAGGAAAATCTTTGACATGATCATCAAGGAGGCGAGGAATTTCGGGATCAGGGAGATCCTGCCCACCTACATGGAGGGGGACAAGCAGGGGGTCACCTATGACGAGGGCACGGTCAGGGCGCCCGAGTGCTTTCGCAAGCCCTTTGAGCGCCTCAAGGCGGCGGAATGGACCTCCATGACCGAAGATCTTGAATACGGGGGCCAGGGGATTCCGGAGCTGATCTCCATGGCGGTCCATGAGTATATCACGGGCATCAACTTCGCCTTTGCCAGCTACTCCCACCTGGGACACGGCACCGGCAAGATGATCGAGCTGTTTGGAACGGAAAAGCAAAAACAACTATTCCTGAAAAACCTCTACACCGCCCACTGGGGCGGGACCATGCTGTTGACCGAACCCCAGGCAGGCAGCGACGTGGGGGCATTGACCACCACTGCCTGGAAAAACCCCGACGGCACCTACACCCTCACCGGCAACAAGATCTTCATCACCGCAGGAGAGCATGACCTTGCCGAGAACATCATCCACCCGGTGCTGGCCCGGATAGAGGGGGCCCCTGTCGGCACCAGGGGGATCTCCCTATTTATCGTGCCCAAGTTCTGGGTCAATGACGACGGCAGCCTGGGAGATCGGAATGACATCTTCTGCACCGGGGTGGAGGAGAAGATGGGCCTCCACGGCAGCGCCACCTGCAGCATGACCCTGGGGGAGAACTGCCGGGGGATGCTTCTGGGTGAAGAGAACCAGGGCATGAAAGTGATGTTCCACATGATGAACGAAGCCCGCCTGGGAGTGGGCCTCCAGGCGTTTACCCATGCCTCCAACGCCTATCTCTATGCCTTGAACTACGCAAAGGACCGGCTCCAGGGCAGGGCGCTGGAGCAGATGCTGGAGCCCGCCGCCCCCCAGGTGGCCATCATCAACCATCCGGACGTGCGGCGGATGCTTCTTGAGATGAAGGCCTATGTGGAGGGCATGCGCAGCTTTACCTATTACATCGCCTCCTGCTTTGACCATGTCAAAACCGGCGTTTCCGATGGGGAGAAGGCCTTTCACCAGGATATGATCGAGCTGTTGACCCCGGTGCTAAAGACCTACAACAGCAACAAGGGGTTTGATGTCTGCATCAAGGCCATGCAGGTCCACGGCGGGGCCGGCTACACCAAGGACTATCCCGTGGAGCAGCTGGCGCGGGACTGCAAAATCGCCTCCATCTACGAAGGCACCGACGGTATCCAGGCCATGGATCTGGTGGCCCGGAAAATCGGCATGAAAAAGGGCAAGGTGTTCCGGGAATTTATCCGGACCGTCAACCAAACCGTTGACCAGGCAAGGGAGTTTGAAAACCTCAAGCCCCTGGCGGAAAAGATGGATTCCCTTGTAACGGCGTTCTGCGAAACCGTGGCCCTCATGGGCGAAAACCTCTTCTCCCCCCGTTTCAAGACGGTCTTTGGCCATTCGGTGCCCTTTCTCGAGGTGATGGGGGATGTGGTCATGGCCTGGATGCTGCTGTGGCGCGGGGTGATCGCCGCCACCCGGCTCAATAACGGGGCAAAGAAAAAGGATCTTGAGTTCTATGACGGTCAGATCAAGACCGCCGACTATTTCATCAACAACATCCTTCCGGTGACCCATGGCAAAATCGCCGCCGTCAAGGGCTTTGGCAATGCCGCCCTTGAGATAACAAACAAGGGCCTGGGCGCATGACCCCTGCCCAGCCCCGAGGGTCAATATGTTGATCCCCATGATCAGCATATTGACCCTCGGTTTTCCTCCCCGCCGCTCGATTTAAGCCAACCACCCGACATCATGAAGTTTTCCTCCTTGGCACCGCCCTTGCAATAGCATTGGGGAAAATCCAGTGTGTGTCGTGCCCCCGGACAATCGAAAGCCATTTAAAAATAAAGGAGGAAGTATGAAAGCAAAAGAGTCCTATGATGTTGTTATCGTCGGTTCCGGCATCGGCGGCTGCGGCGCCGCCGCCCTTCTGGCAAAAGACCATGGCAAAAGCGTACTGGTACTGGAAAAATCCCCGTTCATCGGCGGCAGGGTGGCCTCCTATACCGGCAAGGGCGACAAGGTTGTCATTGACGGCCAGGAACTGGACCACCGGGGATTTGTCAAGTCCCTCACCGACACCCGGTGCTGGGTCTCCCATTGCGAGCCGGACCTGAAGACCATGTTCCAGAAAGGCCTCCTGGACGGCTACACCTTTGAAAACGGCGGCCACGGCCTTTTCTGGGGCAACAAGTCCCGGTGCCGGCTGCTCCTGGACCATCTGAACAAGCCCGTTGACATGCCGGTCAACGAGGGCCTCGCCTTTGTGGACGCACGGAACTTCGACATGTACCAGGTGCCGCCAAGAGCTGCATATCCGTGGCAGTCCGAAGAAGGGTTCAAGAAAACCCTGGCCGCCCTCAAACAGATGGGAAGCCTATCCATGGAGGAGTGCGCCGCCGCCATGGAGATCGATGTCCAGACCTGGCTTGAGAACAAGGGGTTGACCAGCAACGAGGAGGCCTACGACTATATCAAGGTGGTCATGGCCTGCCAGAACGCCATGGCGGAACCCAAGATGGCCCCGGCCGGGGATTTCCTCGGCTACATGGCCATGGCCCGGGACATCAAGATGAACCTGCATTCAGGATCGGTGGCCACCATTGCCGAGCCCGGCTGCCTTGCCATCCCCCTTGCCATGGAACAGGCCCTGAACGAGGCCGGCGGCGAGGTAAGGCGCAACACCCCCGTGGAAGAGATCGTGGTTGAAAACGGCAAGGCCGTGGGAGTGATCATCAAAACCGCCGGGGGAGAGCTTGAGTTCATCGCTGCTGACAAGGTGATCTGCAACATTCCGCCCAAGCACATCTTCAACGTCATCCATCCCCGGCACTTCCCGTCGGAGTGGGTGGACCTGCTCCAGACCAAGTTCTGGTCCCCGGGGCTTCTGTCCGCCTTTATCGGAATCAAGAACAACGTATGGGACGAGTTTGAGATCAACGAGAAGAGCTTTGTCTGGATGCCGGGCATCATCAAGGACGAAGGGTATATCGGCGCCGTCGACATGGTGATGTGGAACATGGCGGCCTGCGCCAAACGCGCCCCCGAGGGCAAGCGGGACTACATCTTCTCAACCGCCCTCACCGACAAGGAGATGCGCAATCCCAGGAAGGTCAAGCGGGTGATCAACTACTGCATGGACTGGTTCAAACGCACCTTCAAGGGATTTGAGGAGAACGTGGAGTTTGTCCTGTGGACCCCGTCCGACGAGGCCTACGGCAACTGGCGGCCCGTCGGGGAGAAGCGTCCCGACATCAGAAGCCCCCATGTGGACTCCCTCTTCTTTGTGGGCGACCAGTACGGAGAGAGAATGTGGGGCGGCGGCGTGGACGGCGCCTCCCTCTGCGCGGTCATGGTGGTGGATGAGATCATGGGCGGTGAGCTGGAGTTCGAGCTCTATCCCAAATACCACCAGGGAATCCCCAAGACCGATACGTCCTGGGAACTGTGATACCGTTTTTTTAACCACCATAAGACCGGGAGCGACCAATGGGTTTAATGACACCCCAGCAATACAAAGAAAGCTTGAACGACGGCCGGGTCGTCTACTACAAGGGCGAACGGGTGGAGAACGTGACCACCCACCCCGACCTCAAACAATGCGCGGACCTCATGGCCCTTGACTATGAGATGGCCGAGGATTCCAGGTACAGGGAGATCGCCGTGATGACCGATCCCGACACGGGCAGGGAGATCAGCCGCTACTACCACAAACCGGCCAATGCCGAGGATCTGCTCAAGGCCTATGAGCTGATCGTCAAGGCCACGGAGCTCGGGGACGGCTACATTCCACTTGCCCACGACATCGGGGCCGACGCCCTCAACGCCATCAGCATCACCACCCACAACATGGGAGATGCGGGCAAGGAGTACCACGAAAGGATCGAGGCCTACCGCCAGTATCTCAAGGACACGGACATCTCCACCTGCGCAGGTGTCACGGACGTGAAGGGCAACCGGATGCTCCGGCCCTCGGACCCGAAACAGAGCCATCCCGACTTTTACGTCAGAAAGGTGAAAGAGACCCCCGAGGGAATCATCGTCCGGGGCGCCAAGGTGCACATCACAGGCGCCGCCTACTGCAACGACATCTTTGTGATCCCCTGCCGCCAGATGACGGAAAACGATGCCGACTATGCCGTGGCCTTCAGCATTCCGGCCAACACCCCGGGCATCAGGCAAATCTGCCGGCCCTTTACCGCCCATATCAGCAGCCTGGAATTTCCCAACACCCGGCCGGTCCGGGTCCATACCGACTCCCTCATCGTGTTTGACGATGTGCTGGTCCCCTGGGACCGGGTGTTCCTGAACGGCGAATGGCAGCACGCCGCCACCATGGTATACAACTTTGCCCTGATGCACCGGCGTACGGGCTGCGCCTACCGGGTGCCCATGAGCGAGCAGTTCCTGGGCCTGGGCGCGGCCATCGCCGAGTACAACGGCATTGCCAACGCCCCCCATGTCAAGGAGAAGCTCACGGAACTTGTGCTCTATCTCGAAACCCTGAGATCCCTTTCCAAGGCGGCCTGCTACGACTTTGTGATGCACGGGGACGTTGCCGTGCCCAACCCCGTCTCCACCAACATCGCCAAGTACCACTTTGCCACCCAATACCATGATGTGGTGCGGATCATCCAGGACCTTGCCGGGGGCCTCCTTGTCACGGCCCCAACCTACAAGGATTTCAAGCACCCGGATCTCCATGACGACATCGAAAAGTACCTGGGGGGCAACAGCGCCGTCTCCACGGAGAAACGGCTCAGGATGTTCGACCTGATCCGCAGGCTCACCTCGGCGGATCTGGAAACCATTGCCCTCCATGGCGAAGGCTCTCCCTTTGGCCAGCGCATGACCGTTCTCATGGAGGCCCGCCATATCATCCGAAAATGCAAGAAAATCGCCGAGGAACTCGCCGAGGTATGACCCAAGGGTCCCGGGCGGTCCCAATCCCTCCGCCCGGGATACCCTCCCCACAAACGAAACAGAAAGAGATCCCAAGGAAAGGTTTGCTCAGAAATTCTCTATCATCCTAGGACACAACGAAAAGGAGAAAAGAATGAAGCTACAGAGAACACTTGGATGTTTATTGGCGACCGCTTTCTTTTCATTATTCATGGCAACCTCCATCTGCCATGGCGCAGCCTTTGCGCTGCTAGAATGGAGCGCCAGGGGAGAAGCCCTGGGGGCCGGCATGATCGCCCGGGCCGACGACCCGTCGGCAGTGGCGTACAACCCCGCCGGCATCACCCAGCTCGACGGGTACAATATCCAGACCGCCAGCACCATGGTAACGGTGCAAAGCACGGTGCACACGCGAAACGTCTACGACGGGTCCTGGGACACCAATTCAAACGACCGGGAATACCATGTGCTGCCCACCGCCTATGTCACGGCCCAGGTGAATGAAAAAATCTACCTGGGATTCGGAGCCTTCACCCGGTTCGGCCTGGGGGTCAACTGGGAAGATCAATGGCCCGGCCGCTACAGCACCACCAGCGCCGAACTCAAATGCTTTTCCGGGAACGCAAGCCTGGCCTACAAGGTCAGCGACACTTTCTCCGTGGCTGCGGGGATCGAGGCGATCACCGCGGATGTCACCCTGGAGAACACCCTGGACGCCACCCGGATCTTCCACGCCACCGGTCAAACAGACACCCTCACGGCCATGGGGCTTTCCACAACGGTCAATGATCCCAGCACCAACCTGCTGGATGTTCAGCACAAACTGGAAGGGGACGCCACGGAAATGGGCTATAACCTGGCCCTCCACTACAAGCCCTCCGACCGTATCGCCGTGGGCGTGTCCTACCGCAGCCGGGTGACCTTCAAGGCGGAGGGCAAGGCCACCTTTAAAAAATCGCCCACCGTGGCAGCCTTGCCCCTCCCCGACTACCTGTACGCCACCACGGATTTCAAGTCCGAAATAACGGTGCCGGACATGCTCTTCACCGGCATCATGTACAGGGCCAGAAAAGACCTTACCCTGGAGTTCACCACCCTCTGGACCAACTTTTCCGTGTACGAAAAACTGGAATTCGTATATGACACCCCCGCCATCGGGGTGGACAAGGCAACCATGGCAAAAAACTACAGCGATACATGGAGGCTCGGCCTCAGCGCCGAGTGGGACGTGAAACCCTGGCTGGCCCTCAGGACGGCCTATGTGTATGAGGAGTCCCCCATTGACGAGAATCACACCGACTACCTCTGCCTGGACAGCGACCGCAACATCTTCAGTATCGGAGCCGGCTATAAAAAGAGCCGGTTTGAATGCGACCTTGGCTACATGTACGTTATATTCGATGATCTTGATACCGGCTCCCGCCAGACCGTGGACGGGTTCCTCCAGACAAACTACCGGGATGCCGAGGCCCACATCCTTGGATTCAACATCTCCTACACCTTCTAACGGGGTCAGGCTCCGTCCTTCATGGTATGAGAATTTTGCATGTCTTTTTTTTTCCAGGTCAAGTAAGGTGAGGTCAAGATTCATAATAGCGTGGAACAACAGATGACCGGAAAAAGATGAGCGGACAGACCATGACAGAAACAACGAAATTTGACAGAATGCTGGAACCGGGGGTTGCCCATTACTACCTTCCCAAAAAAGTTATAGAAACAGACCTGGAACTGATAAAGGAGGAGCCCCTGGCCATCAACATCCAGGGCAAGACCCATGCGACGGTCATGCGGACCCCTGGGGATGAACGGGCCCATGCCGCGGGGTTCTGCCTGGCCGAGGGCATCGTGGATCACCCGGAGGATATCAGGGACATCGCCCTGTGTGACGGGGAGGACTCCAATGTGGCGGCCGTGATGCTCACCCCGGAACGGCTTGGGCGGGTGTCGTCCATCCTTGAAGGCAAGAGTTATGTGAGCCAGACCAGCTGCGGCATCTGCGGACGGGAGATCATCGATGACCTTGGTGAGATCCTTACGCCGCCGGGGCAAACGCTCCAAATCACCTTTGAAGGAGCGATGGCGGCCGTGGGAAAACTGAGAACCGTTCAACAACTTCGAAAACGGTGCTTCTCCGCCCATGCCATGGCCATCTTCAACCGCGATCTTGAAATAATATCAGGAGCGGAGGACGCAGGAAGGCACAACGCCCTGGACAAGGCCATCGGCAAGCTGTTCCTGGACGCGAGGCTTTCAGAGGCGGCCGTGGCCGTGCTGTCCTCCCGGGCCAGTTACGAGATGATCCAGAAAAGCGCCCGGGCCGGCATGGAAGTGGTGATCAGCATGGCGCGCCCCACGGCCCTGGCCCTGGATCTTGGCAAAAGTCTGGGCATGACCCTGGCATCGGTCCGGGATGACGGCCTCTACGTTTATACGGGCAGGGAGCGCATCATCTGGACAAAGCCATAATCACAGGACGGTACGGGCCGTTCCGTTAAACAGACGGCCCGTTCTCAATTTTTTTTCAGGGAAATATCTTACCGGGATTGAGGATATTGTTGGGGTCAAACAGCTGTTTCATGCCCCGCTGGAGGGTCAGGCTTGTTTCCGACAGCTCCATTGCGATGAACTCTTTCTTGGCGATGCCGATGCCATGTTCCCCGGAGATGGTGCCGCCAAGGTCAATGACCAGCTGAAGGATGGCCCGCACCCCCTGGTTCACCAAAGGCAGGTTATCGCGGTCCCGGGCCGTGATGTTGAGGTGGATGTTCCCGTCCCCGGCATGGCCAAACGCAAAAATCTCGAGATTGTATTTTGATTCAAACCCGGGCAATCGGTTCACCAGATCGGCAATGGCCGACAAAGGCACCGCCACATCCTCGGATATGTAGAGGGGGGCATAATCGTGAATCCTTAAAGAAACCTGCCGCCGCACCTCCCAGATCTTCTCCCTCCCGGCGTCGTGGGGGGCCGGAATGATGTGAAAAGCGCCCACGGTGGTGCACAGGCCTGCGATATCCTGGATCTCCTCCTGGATACGGCCCTTGTTGCCGTCGATCTCGATGATGAGAACGGAAGGCTTGCCCTTTGGCAGGGTCATCGGCAGCATCTCCCCCACAAGATCAAGACAGCGGTGGTCCATGAACTCGATGGCGCTGGGAAGGTGGCCCCGGGCCATCACGGTGGATACCGCTTCCATGGCCGTAACCATGTCATGGAAGACCGCCATGATACAGGTTTCGGCAGGAACCCTGGGAATGAGCTTCAGGGTCAGGGCGGTGATGATCCCAAGGGTGCCCTCGGCTCCCACAAGAAGGTTGGTGAGATCGTAGCCCACCACCCCTTTCCGGGTCTTGACCCCGGTGGTGATAATCTCGCCCGTGGGCAGCACGGCCTCGAGCCCAAGGATGTAATCCCGGGTGGTGCCGTACTTGACACAGGCGGGCCCGCCCGCATCGGTGGCGGCATTGCCGCCAATGGTGCTTTGATCCATGCCCGCCGGGTCCGGGGGATAGAACAGCCCCTTTTCCCCTGCGGCATTTCTCACATCCTGGCTGATGGCGCCCGCCTCCACTTCCATGATGAAGTTGCGGGTATCAATGGAGCGTATCCGGTTCATATCCTCAAGGGAGACCACCACCCCGCCGAACCGGGCAAGGCAGGCCCCGGCAAGGCCGCTGCCCCCGCCCCTGGGGGTGAGGGGAAAGTGGTGTTCATTGGCAAGGCGAACCAGGGCCGCGACCTCCCGGGTGGTTTTCGGTTTCACCACCATCTCGGGCACGAACCGCAGCTCGGAGGCATCCTTGTTGTAATCGGAAAGGAGTTCCGGGTCGGTGACCACCGTGCCCTGGTCCAGGGCGGCGACGATCTCGGCCCGGAGGCTGTCGGATATGCTTGTGTAGTTTTTCATGGGCTTACAACCGTCCGAATCCAGGCACCTCGAGCGCCTTTTCGGTTTTTCTCAGGATTATCTTTGCAACGGAGACCAGGATGAGATAGTAGAACCCGATCACCAGGAACACCTCGGTGAACCGGAAGTACTCGGTGGCGATTGTCTTGCCCTCCCCGGTCAGCTCCATGAAGGTGACGATGTAGGCAAGGGAGGAGTACTTGATAAGATAGATGATCTCGTTACCGCATCCGGGCAGGGCCCGGCGCATGGCCTGGGGAATGATCACCCAGAAAATGGTCTGGAGCCGGGTGAATCCCAGGGCCTGGGCGCCCAGGTACTGGTTTCGCTTGATGGATAGAAGGGCCCCACGCACATATTCCGACTGGTAAGCGCCGCTGCAAAGGATGAACCCTGTCACGGCGGCCCAGTAGGGGGTAAAATAGATGCCCACATTGGGAAGCCCGAAGTAGAGCACAAACAGCTGAACCACCAGGGGCGTGCCCCGGAACAGGGCGGCATACCCGTCCCCGATCCGTTGCACGGCGGGATTGCCAAAGGCCCTGAGTGCGCCGGCGACGATGCCGATGATCAACCCGCCAAGGGCGGAGGGAATGATGAGCATAATGCTCATGAGAAGGCCGCGGTTGAGACCGGTGAACAGCTCCTGAAGAAACGCCAAATCGTCCACGATCAGCTCTCCTCTCCGGAAATTTCGTTGAGCTTATCGCAAAAACCCTGGCTCAGGGTGCCGCATCCAGCGCCCAGCAGCTCGTCCGGGGTACCCTGCTCCGCGATCACCCCGTCCTTCATGAAAAGGATCTCGTCGGCAAGGTTGCGGATCAGGCTGATCTGGTGGGTCGCCATGATCATGGTCATTCCCTTCCGGGCAAGGCTTCGGATCACGGCCACCACCTCCCCGACAAGCTCGGGGTCCAGGGCGGATGTGGGTTCATCCAGAAGGAGCACCTTGGGATCCATGGCAAGGGCCCGGGCAATTGCCACCCGCTGCTTCTGGCCGCCGGACAGCTCGGCCGGGTAAAGGTGGCCCTTGTCGCCAAGCCCCACCTGCTCAAGCTCGATCATGGCCCGCTCCCTGGCCTCCTGCTTGTTCTTCTTCTTGACCTTGCAAAGGGCGATGATGATGTTGTCCAGGGCAGTGAGATGGTCAAAGAGATTGAAGTCCTGGAAGATCATCCCCACCTGCTGGCGAAAGGCGTAGAGCTCCTTGCTCTTCTGGAGGTCAACGGCCTGGCCGTTGAACCAGATGGTCCCGGAATCGGGCGTTACAAGGCAGTTGAGGCACTGGAGAAGAGTACTCTTGCCACCGCCGGAAGGACCGATGAGAATCTTGATGGCCCCCTTGGGCAACTCCAGGCCCACCCCCTTGAGGATGTGGGCGCTGCCAAAGGATTTCGTGATGTTTTCAACTTTTAGGATGGGTTCGGAACGACTCATTGTTAATTTCCCTGGTGCGAATAGCCCGGAATCCGGACCTTGTTTTCCAGCGCCCTCAATCCCTTTACGCCCGACCATGTCAGGACGAAATAGATGAGACCTGCGGTGATGTACAGGGGCAGGTGCTGGTATGTTCTTGATGCGACAAACTGGGTCCTTGCCATGATTTCAGGTGCGCCGATCACAAAGGCCAGGGCCGAGTCCTTGAGGATGATGGAGAACTCGTTGGACCATGCCGGGATGGAGATGCGAAGCACCTGGGGCAGGATAATATGGGTAATGGCCTGGACATTGCTCATGCCAAGGGCATTGGCCGCCTTGAACTGCCCCATGGGCAAAGAGAGGATCGCTCCCCTGAAGATGTTTGCCTGGTAGGCTGCCGTGGTCATGCCAAGGACGATGGTCACAGCGGTAAAGGCGGTAAAGTTGAGGCCCAGAAAATTGAACAGGCCAAAGTAAAAGAGGAACAAAAGAACCAGCACCGGGACTCCCTGGAAGAACCAGATGTAGAACCCGACCACCAGGCGCACCCATTTACGGCCATAGACCATGCCGCAGGCCATGGCAACACCCATGACAAGGCCGATGATCATGGCGCCCACAACAATTCCCCCGGTGGCGAACGATCCCTTGAGCAAATAGGGCAGGGCATCTATTATGACGGAAAGACTTTCAAGCATTGGTTAGACCAGACACAAAAAAGGCGGGAACACCCTTGGCATTCCCGCCCTTTTCATCTATTTCAGGTTATATTTTACGGCAAGTTCATCCCATAGGGGAGACGCCATCAATTTTTTCAGGCTGTTGTTGATCTTCTTAAGCAGTTCGGTATCGCCCTTACGAACGGCGTACCCGAAATCTTCGGCATGCATGCCGAAGTTGCCGAGGATCTTAACATTTTTCTTGGCGACAGCGTCGTGGGCAGGGGCATCATCCATGGCAGCGGCGGCGATCCGGCCGTTGAGGATATCCGCCACCGCAAGGGGAGAGGAGCTGTAGTAACCAAGTTTAAAATTCCATCCACGGGTCTCGGCCTCGGCCTTGAGCCACTTGGCTTCACTGGTTCCCTGCTGTACACCGATCCTTTTTTTACCCTTGAGGAGATCCGCCATGGTCAGGGTGGAGTCTTTCTTGACCACCATCACCTGATCGATTTTCCAGTAGGGGATGGTGAAATTGACCTTTTTGGCGCGATCCGGGGTGATGCTCATGCCGGAGGCGATGACATCGATCTTTTTTGTCAGAAGACTTGTGATAATACCATCCCAGTCAATGGCCTTATGCTCCACCTCAAATCCCAGATCCTTTGCGATCCAATCCATGGCCTCGACATCAAAGCCTGCGGGATTTCCGGTCTTATCGATGTATGCAAAGGGAGGAAAGTTCGCATCAATTCCGTTGACGATCTTCTTGCCTGCAAACGCGGGGGTCGTACCCGCCACAATCAAAGCAACAGCAGCTACGAGCCAAATGAAATTTCTCTTCAACATTGTCCATTTCCTTTCATTGTTTTTTGGGTTGATCTATCCTTATCCATAAAACAACACAATAGAAACTGTTTTCCGGCGAATGTCAAGAATTATCCAGTTTTTCAGCCACCTTTATCAAAAACGCGATCATTAATTGTTGCATTTTTCACTTCATTCCCCTAAGTAGGGCCAGCCGGTAATAACGAAAAAGTTACGAGAGGAGCAGAGGAAAAAAAGACGTCATGTGTTTAAACCAGAAAACCAGGGGACTCATCCTCATTGTTCTGTCAGCCGCCAGTTTCGGCCTGGTCCCCCTGTGTGCCAAGATCGCCTATGCCAACGGCCTCACCCCCTACTCCTTTATTCTGTTCCGGTCGATCTTCGCCGCCGGGGCCCTCTTTGCCCTGCTGAAACGAAAGAAGACCGGCCTTGCGATCTCCCCCCCGCACATGGCCACCCTGTTCAAGGCAAGCTTTTTCGGGTACTGCATGATGATGATCACCCTGTACGTCTCCTACAACTACATGGCATCCGGGGTGGCCACCACCATCCATTTCGTCTATCCCGTGGCCACCATGACAGGGGCGGTGCTCTTCTTTGGGGAGCAGACAAATGCCCGGAAAGTAGGGGCGCTCCTGGTCTCGCTCATTGGGATCTACTTCCTTGTGGGGGCGGGTACGGATGCCGGGTTCAGCATGACAGGAGCAGGCCTTGCCTTTGTCTCAGGCCTGTTCTACGCCTACTACATCCTGACGGTCTCCTACTCGGAGATCAAAACGATGAACTCCTTTGTGCTGGTGTTTTACGTCTCGCTGTTCAATGCAGTGACCCTTTTTGTCATATGCATCTTCACGGGCAAGCTGAATCTGGATTTCAACGCGACCGCCCTGTTAAGCGTGCTTATGATCACCCTTGCGGTGAACATCGTGGGCATGGTGGCCCTCCAGGAAGGGCTCAAGGTGATAAACCCCTCGACCGCAACCATCCTGAGCACCTTCGAGCCCTTGACAAGCCTTGTGATCGGGGTGGCGCTGCTCAACGAGACAATCTCATGGCGCCATGGGGCCGGCAGCGTGCTGATATTGATCTCGGTGGTGTGGATGGCATTGTCGGAAAAGAGGCTCTCCAGGGGCCTGGAGAGCCTGGAACAGGAAAGTTAGGAACGCGATTTTATTAACCTTGACATAAAATGCGCTGGTTTTTTCAGTTCAGAATCAAGGCGAGGCAACGGTGTGCACTGCACGAGGCACAATAGTGTCCATGTAATTTAGTTTGCGTTCCTTCAGACTCTCAGATTCCAGCCTTTGATTATTGAATCTGATTCAGGTATTTATTTTAGCAATGGCGCCTTCAGAGGCCGCATCACAATTTTGTCGTGTGAACCGCCTTGGGTCATTTTTTGACAACGTATCCTCCGTTCCGCGACTCCTTGAACATTTGATCGTACCTCCCACTCTTCTTCAATTGCTTCAAACCTTTATTGAACAGTTCCACCAGACGTTGGCTACGTTTTGAACTCTTTGGAAACATAACGTGATAATCTGCCTTTTGCAAAATTTTTGGATGATGGGTGATTTTCACAGCTTGATCAGAACTGAATTGTTCGCGCAACATAAAATAACCGGCTTCTATTGTATATGGAAAAATTTTGATCCTCCCAATGAGCATCTTTTGAAAATTTTGTACATCTTTAGGAACTCGCTGAACCGATATTTTCCCTTCTTTCTCAGCATTTTCGAACATGCTACCATATTTGTATCCAATAGTTGCTCCTATATCAATATCTTTTAAATCATCGATTGTATCCCAATCAAAAGAATAACTTTTCAAGTAAAAGAATACTCGTTTGGACGAATATGCAACGCTACTTAAATTAAACACTTTTTTCCGCTCCGGAGTTGATACAAGTGTTGCCATAGCATCCCATTCTCCCGTTTGGGCGTAGTGTTCCGCGCGGGGCCACGGGAAAAAACCAATTTCTACTTTTACCCCCTCTAAAGCAAAGGCTTCAGTCACTATATGAGTACACACCCCATAATGCTTTAAGCCTTTGGAAATATAGGGTTTCCATTCTCCTGTCGCAACACGAATGATTTCATCGGCAGCTCCTTGCGAAGATAATCCAAATATAAACCAAATTAGAATCAGAATGAATCGTTTCATGTACATTTCCCTTATTCAAAAGGTGATTTTTTCATTGTACTTTGTGTCCCTTCGGTTAGCCTGCGTGATTTGATTTCTCGAGGATGATATTTTTGGTTCCAAACTAATAGTACAGGAGGAACCAATGAACTCGGCAACACCATCCCATACATCAAATTCAACATTGGAAGAGGTTAAACAACAATTCATAACTTGGCGCAAAAACAAAACCGGCAGAGCGCGAATACCAGAGCCATTATGGCAGGCGGCCGCAGAAGTCTTCCACACCGGCGACCATAGTCTCCATAAGATATCGAAAACATTACGCCTGAACCATTCGGATTTCAAAAAATATGTGTACCAGCAATCCCATCGCTCCATTCAACGGGAGAAAGCACTGCCCCCAGCCTTTATCGAGCTGGAACCGCCAACCTCGGCTTCAGAATGCGTTATAGAGATGGAAACCACCACCGGAGCAAAAATGAGGGTCTGCCTGAGGGGCAAAACCGATTCGAGCCTGATCGAAATCTGCAACTCATTCTGGAGGCAACAGCGATGATCCAGATCACTCCCCATATGAGGATCCTTTTGGCGGTGGAACCTGTGGACTTTAGAAAGGGTATTGATGGCCTGGCGGCATTATGCCGAACAGTCCTAAATTCAGATCCTTTTTCAGGCTGTCTATTCGTGTTTCTCAACCGGCGCAGGACTGCCATCAAAATTCTGTGCTATGACGGTCAAGGCTTCTGGATGTGCCAAAAACGCTTATCCCAAGGGCGGTTCAAGTGGTGGCCCGGCGAGGGGCAGGATCTTGAAAAGTCCCTTGATGCTCATGAACTCCAAATGTTGATCTGGAACGGAGATCCCTCCTATACCCGGATTGCTCCCATGTGGAGAAGAATCCAGGCATAATTTTTTCTTCCGACTGCATTCTTTGTACGCATTTAAAGCATGGTTGTGGTACAAAAAACAGTCATGAACGATGATATCATACTTTCAAACCGTGACCTTCGGTCCATCAATGCCGTGTGGGTGTCCCCCCAGATCAAGGCGTTTTGCAGCCGGAAGATCGGGGCATAGGCCATGGATCAGATCCAGTTGAGCAAGGAAGAGATTGATGCCCTTTTGAAAAGGGTAAAAGCCAATGCTCTTCAGGAAGGCGATTACGAGATCATCAAATCCATGGCCGATGCCATTGTCACCTTGGGGCAGGCCCTGGACAATAAAGCAACATCCATAAAACGGCTTCTTGCCATGTTGTTTGGCCCCAAAACGGAAAAAAGGGAGGCAGTTACAGGAGGGGAAGCCCCCGAAAAAAAGGATAAAGAATCATCCAAGCCCAAATCCAAATCGAAAAAGAAGCCCAAAGGGCATGGAAAGAGAAGCGCTTCCACTTATACCGGAGCCAACCGAAACTTCATACCCCATGAAACCCTTAAGCCGAAGGATCCCTGTCCCTTATGCCCCAAAGGCAAAGTTTACAGGATGAAAGATCCCGGTATTGTCATCTGTCTCAACGGCCAGCCCCCCATTGATGCAACGATTCATGAGCTTGAAAAACTGCGTTGCAACCTGTGCGGGAAGGTGTTCACGGCAGCGGCACCCCAAGGCGTTACAGGAAAGCATTACGATGAAACGGCCAAGGCCATGATGGCGGTTTTAAAATACGGTTACGGATTTCCCTGGTACCGCTTGGAAAAATTACAGGAAAATCTGGGCATCCCCCTTCCGGCATCCAGTCAGTGGGAAAAGACCGAATCAGCCGCAGATCTCATCTACCCTGCCTTTGATGAACTGGAACGTCAGGCCGCCCAAGGGGAGATCATCCATAACGATGATACCACTATGAAAATCCTGGAACTGATCAAGGAAAATAAAACACGAGACAAAGATGAGCGTACCGGAATTTTCACCTCAGGCATCATTTCCAAAATCGGTCGGAATAAAAAGATTGCTATCTTCTATACCGGACGGAATCATGCCGGAGAAAATATCTACTCCCTTTATCAAAAGCGGGATAATGACAAAGCGCCTCCCATTCAAATGTGCGATGCCCTGTCGAGAAACACATCTTCGGAATTTGAGATCATCTTGAGCTATTGCATGGCCCATGCTCGTCGAAATTTTGTTCAGGTGGCACCAAGCTTCCCGGATGAATGCCGCCACGTTATTGACATTTTGGCAAAGGTTTATCACCTTGATGCCCAAGCCAAAGAGCAGAAGATGGCACCCGATGAGCGGCTGGCATTTCACAAGGCCAACAGTGCTTCCCATATGGACGACCTGTATTCCTGGCTCAACACCCAGATAGATGACAAGCTGGTCGAGCCCAATTCCGGTCTCGGCAAAGCGATCACCTATATGGTCAACCACTGGAAGGAACTGACTCAATTTTTGAAAGTTCCCGGCGTCCCCCTTGATAATAATATCTGCGAACAGGGCTTAAAACGTTGTATCCTGCATCGGAAAAATTCATTATTTTACCGGACAGAGCATGGAGCCTATATCGGGGATATGTTCATGAGTTTGATCCACACCTGCAACCTGATGAAGATCAACGCCCTGAAGTATCTCATAGCCCTTCAGAAAAACTCTGCCAGCGTTTTCAAAACGCCATCCAATTGGATGCCATGGAACTATGAGACAACCATGCTCATGGAGGCATAAACAATCTAACCCTTTCTGACCCGTCCGGCTTCAATAGCCATGTTGAGAGGGGACAATATCGACCAACATCTCCTATCATGGATTTATTCTGGCCAGACCTTGTTTCAGAGTTGTGAACCCATGTGCAACTGTTTCAACAGGTTCTGGGAAACACATCCTCTTTCTCAGATTGTTCTGGACCATAGTCTATCATGCTCATGAGGGAATTTCATGCAACCTTGCCGAAGGGACACTGTACTTTGCGTGGGTGTTAATAACAACAATCATTCTAAAATTATCAGCCTACCAATTGCAATTTTCTCCAACCATTATAGTGGACCCCGAAAACTGGACAATATGTTACGATAGTAATATAACAGTTCAGAATCAAGGCAGGCAAAGGTGTGCATTGCACGAGGCACAATAGTGTCCATGTAATTTAGTTTGCGTTTCCTAGGCTTTGATTTGATGGTTCCACCCGCTACCGGTGCTGTTCCAGGGGCAGGTGAATGATGAATGTGGCGCCCTTACCCGGGGCGGACTCCACGGCGAGGGTGCCTCCCTGATTCTCCGTGATGATGAAATAGGAGACCGATAGCCCCAGACCGGTGCCTGCCCCAACCGCCTTTGTGGTGAAGAACGGCTCAAACACGCGTTTTTTCGTCACTTCGTCCATTCCCGGCCCGTTATCCTCGATCTCGATGCGGGCCATCCGGCCTTCCACCTTGAGCCGCAGGACGAAACAGGGCCGGGTGCCCGCCTCCCGGGTTTTCCGCATGGCCTGGGCGCCGTTCTTGAGGATATTGAGAAAAACCTGCTGGATCTTGCCGGCTTCGCAGGGAACCTTGGGCACGGCATCATCGTACTCCCGCCGGATCTCGATATTTTTGAAATCGTAACTCTGCCTGAGGTCGTAATCGGTCCCAAGGAGCCTGACGCTGTTGTCGAGGAGTTCCGCCAGGTCATGGTGATCAAACCGGGACTCGCTCCTGCGGCTGAAGGAGAGCATGTTGTCAACAATGACGGCCGCCCTTTTTCCGGATTCCATGATCGCCTCGATCATGGAATAGACCCCCCGCTTCTCCATGTAGGCCACGATAGTTTCAATGGTGGTGCCGCAGGCTTCGGCCTCCTTCCTGTTTTTGGGCAGGCCGTTGGAAACCCGGTTTCTCATCACCTGGGTGTTTTGAAGGATGCCGGCCAGGGGGTTGTTGATCTCATGGGCCATGCCCGCCGCAAGCCCTCCCACGGACATCATCTTTTCCGTCTGGATCATCATCTCCTGGGTGCGGCGCCGTTCGGTAACGTCAAAGAACGCCCCGACCAGGCTTGCGAGGGTCCCGTTTGACGAGTAGATGCCCTGTCCCTTTTCATTGACCCACCGGATATCCCCCCCGGCATGGACGATCCTGTACTCAAGTGAGTAAGGTTCCTGCTTTTCCAGGCACTTTTCGATCTTCTGCCTGACCCCGGGCGCATCGTCAAGGTGAATGATGGAACAGAAGCGCCGTCCACTGCCGCTGATGAAATCCGAGCCCGGATACCCGGAGATACCTTCAATGGTGTCGCTGATGAACTCCATGGTCCAGGCCGGATCGTTGGCGCTCCTGTACACGGCGCCGGGGATGTTGTCCACAAGGACCCGGAACCGGGCCTCGCTCTGGGAAAGGGACTTCTCGGCGAGATCCCGGTCCCGGATGGTCTTGACAAGGCTGGCATTGAGCCGCTGCTGGGTGCGAAGCTCTTTCGTGAGGCTCTCCCGGGCCTGGATCAGGTTGACGCGCATGGAATTAAGGGCATCCACCACCATGTCGAGTTCGTTTTTCCGGGTTCGGTCACCTGCCAGGACCAGGGGGGCGCCAAGGTTCTCCAGGTTGAGATCTCCTGCAAACTCAGACATGCGGTGAAGGTGGCGGCTGACAAAGTACCAGATGAGAAACAGGACAAACACGGACACGGAAAAGGTCTTGACGGCCTGGGCCCCCAGGATGATCAGCACCCTGTCCCTGAGCCGTTCGTAGATGTACCGGAGATCCCCGTGGATGATCAATCGCCCCACTGTTTCCGGGTCAAACTGGCCCTGGGGATCCACGTATTCAATGGGGAACTCGAACACAACCCTTCTGATGGCCGGGGGCTTCTCCCCCACCCCATAGGTGGTGTCAAGGGTTTCGAGTTCCAGGCAGGAGATCTCGGGCAGCTTCAGGATTCCCTTGAGCTGGGCATCCACATGGTTTACGTTCATGTTCCAGATGCTCAGGGAAAGGCTGTCCATATAGGTCTTCCGCACCTCATGGATCCGGGTTCCAAGCAGATCGACATCCTTGGTGTAATCCACCCACAACTGAAGCCCCGTGGCCATAAGGGTAAACAGGGAACTTACCAGCAGGATATAGACAAGCAGCTGCCGGGCCAGTAAATCTTTAGAACCAGGGACTAATTTCATTCACAGCCCGTTGCGTCCTTTATGTCGGCCGCTCCCGCCATCAATTCGCCCCCGGGTCGAACGGGCCGTAATACTTTTCCCAGATTTTTTCATAGGCTTCCTCTTTTTTAAACGCCTTTAACGCATCGGAAAACTTCTTCACAAACGCCTCGGTCACCGTTTTTTTGCTGAAGATGAGGTTTAGACCGCTCTCCATGATCACATTGGAAGACACGGGAACCACCTGGCCGGTCAACCCCAGCTCCCGGATGATCAACGTAGCGTTGGCATGGTCGGCAATGGTGTAATCGATTCTTCCCATCATCAGCTTCCGGAAGTTAAGGTGATCGTTCTCCACGGCCTGGGCATTTTTCTCCGCTTCAATGAAATTCAAAAATTCCATGGGATAGGCAAATCCCCGGACGACCCCGATCCGTTTTCCCTTGAGGTCGTCATAGGAGTCGAACTTCAAGGTGCCGGCGTTCTCCTTTTTGATGAACAAGAGGTATCTCAGTGTTTCAATGGCCTCCTCCGGATAGTGGCAGAACCGGGCCCGCTCTTCGGAGAAAAGGGCACAGAACAGGGCGTCGTTCCTGCCCTTGAAGACGAAATCAACGGCCCTGGACCAGGGATACTCGGTAATGGTGATCGCCACCCCCATCCGCTTGAACACCTCCCGGACCACCTCGGTGCAGAACCCCGGGGCTTCAAGGTTGAAGATATCTTCGTGGGGCGGCCACTTGTCCGTGCCGATCCTGATCACCTCCGCCTGAAGCCCTTTGGCGGAAAAGGTCAAGAGAACCATAGCCAGGATTGCGATAAATAATCTTGTTCTTTCCATATTTCCCACCCGACAGACACGGCTGCCCGCGAATGGCGTAAAGGCCATCCGTCTGCGCCCTGCATTCTCGAAAGGTAATATGCCGGGCTCACTGCTGTCAAGCTCTTAACCATATGAAGTTTGGACTTTTTCCGCTGGTATGCTATTCTTTTTCCATCACCCGAGATTCCGAAACGCAAAGATGCGCAACCCGCTGACCACCCCCTCGAAGAAAAAATCTTTACACGGGAGCATCCCATGACAGGAGCCATTGCCATCACATGAACGCACCGATACTATTCTTTGACAGGCACTTTCTCTTTTTCCTAGCCTCCAGGGGCCATATGAGCAGGATTTTCACCATGGAGGGAAGGAAAGCCTCGATCAAGGACATGATCGAATCCCTTGGCGTCCCCCACACGGAAGTGGGCGCCATCCTTGTCAACCACCGGGAGGTGGACTTCTCCTTTGTTCCCCACAGCAATGAGCAGATCGTGGTCAAGGCCATCCCGCCGCCCTTTGACATCACCCAAAAAACCATCCTGCGGCCCCATCCCCTTGACCAAATCCTGTTTGTGGCAGATGTCAACGTGGGAAGGCTTGCCAGACTCCTCCTGGCCCTGGGATTTGACACGGTTTACTCCAACGGGTTCAGGGATATTGAGGTGGCAAGGATCGCGGCCCGGGAGCAACGAGTCGTCCTGACCCGGGACACGGGACTGTTAAAGAGAAAGCGCATCGTATTCGCCAGGCGGGTTCGCGAGGACGATCCCTATCTCCAGCTCAAGGAGGTCCTTGATTTCTTCGGCCTTGCCGGAAGCGAGTTTGATTTTCTATCCAGGTGCACCACCTGCAACCGGCGGCTCAGGCCCGTGGAGAAACAAAAGATTCTCCACCGGCTGGAGCCAAAGACAAAACGCTATTACACCAGGTTCTCCATCTGCCCCGGCTGTTGCCGGATCTACTGGAAGGGCTCCCACCACGGGGCCATGAAAGAACGGCTCAGGGCACTTGGAATCTCCCTGGATTCCCAGGAGGCAGGCCCATGAGACATTTTGCCATACCCTTGATTCTCCTTCTCGCCTGGCTGCAGCCGCCCACGGCTGCGGCTGCGGAAAAGATGACAACCCATGCCTTTGATGCGGCCCGGAAAAAGATGGTCGCCACCCAGATCCGCAGCCGGGGGGTGTCGGACCCGGCCGTGCTCAGGGCCATGGAAACGGTACCCCGCCATCTCTTTGTCCCGGAAAAGCTGAGGGCCCATGCCTACGAGGACCGTCCCCTTCCCATCGGCTTTGGCCAGACCATCTCCCAGCCCTATGTGGTGGCCCTGATGACACAACTCCTGGATCTGCCAAAGGCGTCCAGGGTGCTTGAGGTGGGAACCGGGTCCGGCTACCAGGCGGCGATCCTGTCGCATATCGCAAAGGAGGTCTTTTCCGTGGAGATCGTAAAGCCCCTCCATGCCAGGTCAAAGCAGACCCTCGAAGAAGCGGGCTGCGCCAACGTGGCATCCATCCACCGGGACGGGTTCTTCGGCTGGCAGGAGCACGCGCCCTATGACGCCATCATCGTGACCTGCGCGGCCGAGTCTGTGCCCCCGCCCCTGGTGCAACAGCTCAAGATCGGCGGGGTCATGTGCATCCCTGTGGGCCCGCCCTTCAGGGTCCAGAACCTGCTGCGGATCACCCGGAAGGCAGAGAACGACATCAAGACCGAAGTGATCACCCAGGTCCGGTTCGTCCCACTCACAAGGCAGTAGCGATGAAACCCGGCAGCCGCGCCGTCTGGGTGATCGTCTTTGTGACCTCCTTCACCCTCATCGGCCACGAGATCGCCCTGGCCAGGGTATCGGCCCTGGTCCAGTGGCATAACCTGGCGGCCATCATCATCGGCATGGCCATGCTGGGATTCGGGGCGAGCGGGTCCGTGATCATGGTGCTGGGGCCCTTGATCGAGAGACACCTGGGCCGAAGCCTGCTTCTCTTCACCCTGTTCTACCCCCTCTCCCTGACCATGGGGTTCATCCTCTACTGCAAAATCCCGTTCAACCCCTTTGAGGTGGGGCTGGACCCGAACCAGATCGTGTTTCTCCTGCTCAAGCTGGCCGCCATGGCCGTGCCCTTTTTCTTCGGCGCCATGGTTGTGGGAACGGGGCTCCGGTTTTTCAAGATTTCCCGGATCTACTTTGCCAACCTCACGGGATCTGGCCTGGGGGCCCTGGCCGTTGTTTTCCTGCTATACCAATTCCACCCCATGGTGATCGTCATCATCATAATCGCCACGGCCCTGGTTCCCTTTCTCGTACTGCTGGGGGAGAAAGGGAAACCCGCCCTTGCGGCAGGGTTTGCCCTTTCCATGGTCTGGACCGGCCTGCTTTCCCTCTCTGTGAACGGCCTGGACCTCACCCGGGTCTCCCAGTACAAAGCGATCTCGGGGGCCCGGGCCCTTCCGGACGCAAAAATACTGGCGGAGCGGTTCTCCCCCCTCTCCACGCTCCAGGCTGTTGAAGCCACGGGCCTTCGCAGCACCCCGGGCCTGAGCCTCATCACCCCGGTACCCGTGCCCGTCCACAAGGGACTTTTCTACGACGGCCAGGCCATGAGCCCCATCGCCCCCTACTCAGGCGACAACAAGGCCATCGCCTACCTGGACCACATGCCCCCGGCCCTGGCCCACCACCTGGTGCCATGGGAAAAAAGGGAGCGCATCCTGATCGTGGGCATGGGGGGCGGCGAAGGAATACTGGGGGCCAACCTCCACGGGTTCAGGCAGGTGGTCGGCCTGGAGGTGGACCGGAACGTCATCGATCTCATGGAGACCCGGTTCGCGGATTTTTCAGGAGATATTTACAACCAGGAGAACCTTGTGACCGTCAACCAGGATGCCCGGGCCTATGCACGGCGTGCAAGGGAAAAATTCGACCTCATCGAAATCAGGATGATAGATGCCGCGGGCTCTGCCACAGCGGGCCTTGCCGCCATGCACGAAACCTATCTCTACACGGTGGAGGCGATCCGGGAATTCCTGAACCTTCTCTCACCCCATGGGGTCCTTGCCATCTCCCGGTGGATCACCACCCCGCCAAGGGATGTCATCAAGATGGCGAACATCATAGTCCATGCCCTGAAGCGGTCGGGAATCGAGGAGCCCGCCAACCATCTCATCCTGATCCGAAGCCTTCAGACGGCCACCCTGGTGGTGTCCAACCGGCCGTTTTCCAGGGAACAGATCGAGATCACACGGGAGTTTTGCGGCCGACGGCTCTTTGACCTGATCCACCATCCCGGCATCCGGGCCGAAGAGACCCGGCGGTTCATCCAAACGGAACGGCCCGTGTACCATGACGCCGTCCAGGCCCTGGTTTCCGAGGATGCCGCAGACTTTGAGCGGACCTATCCCTTTGACATCACCCCGGCAATCGACGACCGCCCCTACTTTTACCACTTTTTCCGCTGGCGGCTCGTTCATGAGATCCGGCAGACCGGTACCCGGACCATCGCATTCACCCAGTGGGGCTATCTTCTCCTCCTCATCCTCCTGGGCCTGGCCCTTGGAGCAAGCCTTCTTTTCATCCTGCTTCCCCTGGCCTTTGCAAGGGATATCGCCACAGCCCCCCTGAACCTCCGCCTGGGCGGCTATTTCAGCGCCATTGCCATAGGATTCTTTTTTGTGGAGATCCCCCTGATGCAGAAACTGATCCTGTTCCTGTCCGCCCCGGCCGTGTCCATGGGGGTGATCCTGGCGAGCCTGCTGATGTTTTCCGGCCTGGGGGCCTGGTGGTCGGACCGTATCTTCCCGGGCAGGCTCGGGCTGTTTTGGTCCAACCTGCTCGTCTCCGGCCTCATCCTTATCTATTGGCTCGGCCTGGACAAACTCCTAACCCCCTGCGCGGCCTGGCCCACCCCTGCCAAGATGCTTGCTGCCATGGCCGCCCTCCTGCCCCTTGGCATGGCCATGGGCCTGCCCTTTCCCAAGGGCCTCACCCGGGTGAAGGGAATCTCTCCCGCCAGGGTCGCCTGGGCCTTTGGGGTCAACAACCTCTGCTCCGTGATCGCCACCCTGGGAGCGGCCCTGATCGCCATCCTGTTCGGGTTTGACAGGGTGCTGTCCCTGGCCGCCCTCTTCTACCTTGGCGCGGCCATGGTCTCGCTGAAACTGGGCTCCTGACGAATCAGGGCGCCCTGTATCATGCACATTGCCATGTTAAAGCAGGATCATGCTTCCTGCTCGGAAAGATTGCCGGCCGCCCATAAGGCCGCCTGCAATCGTCCTTTCACATTGATTTTCTTAAAGATATTGTGAAGATGGGTTTTTACGGTATGGGGGCTTATACAGAGTTCATGGGAAATTTCTTTATTGGAGGCTCCCTGGGCAATTTTCTCCAGGATTTCCTGTTCTCTCTGGGTCAGGGGCTCCTTATTATCAGCCAGATTCTGGTTATCAGCCAGATTCTGGTCTTCAGACATATACTGAAATTCGCCGAATTTATTAAAACTCAGTCCCATTCCCTGGATTGAGTTCCGTACGACCTTTGCTTTGATAGTTACCTTGGCCCTGTCTCCGGTTAATTTTTTCAATGCGGTAAGTGGAATATCAATGTTCACCTCCAGCTCCGAGCCGATTTCAAGGGGATGATCGGTTTCAACAAAAGCGCCCGTGGAGGATATATCCATTGCAGTGGTATCCAAAAACGTATTGGATGCCTGGGGGTTGGTTGGGAGCTTGAGTTGTACGGGGACTGCAAGCTTGAACCGTTCCGAGCTTCTCTGATTATTGTTTTTCCGCATAAATTCAAGTATTCCTTTAGGTTCTTTCAATAACCAAAACATGAAAGAGTGTTGAAACAGACTTCCGGCCCGGTTCCGGCACTGCCAGTCTTCTATCGCCAAAACGCGTTGATTTGCAGGCATCCTGGCAAGTATGGCTGAAATGGAAACCATGCTCACATTTAAAGGCTAAATTACTTTACTGATTTTTTAATGTCAATCGACATGGCGGCAAATTATTGAAAAAATGGTACCAATGGCGTATTTACAGGGCCCGGCAAAATGTATAATTATTTTTGATAGAATTTATAAGAAAAAGCCAAACCTGTCGTGAGGCAGGGACGGAAAGCCGATGCATCTCCCGGGGAGACAGGCCGGTTGCCTTGAAAAAAAACTTTTTTTTAGGGAACTTGAAACATGAAAAAAATTCTACTGCTTCTCTCAGCAATGATTCTCACCGCATCGGCAAGCCATGGCGCTACCTTTGGACTCTATGACTCAAACGGCCTGGTGCAGGAGATTGATCTGTTCAGCTCCAAGAAGACGGCTGAAAAACATTACAAATACAATCATGCTTCCGGCCATCCCCAGGGATTTAACAATCTTTTGGGAAAAGAAAAGGGTTTTGTATGGCTTTACCAACAAAGTAATACAGGAGAGTATTCATTCGGACAGATATTCGGAAAGGACAAAAGCGGCTCAGATAATTGGCAATCTGTAGACACATGGACCAAGGTCACTGGAAGCAGTGAGAATCCATACGTATCCGTGAGTGATGATAATGGATTCGAATTTGATGAACACTGGCGAACCGACACATTTTATGGCACTTTTCTTTTCAGGAACAATTCCGACGGAGGGATGATCAGCGGAATAAAAGGTGATGACTTTGAGATTAAGTTTGAAGCCTACGGCCAGGACGGGGTTACCAGCTTTCAATTTGCCAATAATGGCTCCGACCCCCTGGAGCTGAATTTTGGCGAAGAATATACCATTAAGGCAGTACCTGTTCCAGCGGGTGTCTGGCTTATGGGCACAGGTCTTGCGGCCCTTATGGGATTAAGAAGAAAACACGCCTGAAAGCAAGCAGCTGCAATTTTAAGCAACGGCTTTTATATGCCCAAACCCTCCCGGAGATGCGCCGGGAGGGCTTGGGCCTTTTTTTCAAAGAAGGTGCTGATATTGCCCGGAAGCGATCCTTCCCCTGTGCTCCCCCCCCCGGGCATGAGACTCAGGTTAACGGGGGATGCCCCGGGAAAAAATAAAACCCATCCTTTTCCCGTTATTTCGCCCTGTCCCGTCCCAAAAAAATGAACATATCTATTGATTTTTAAAGGAAATAATGGCATATACAAGGCTTTAGTTTTATAGTTTCAATTTCATTAGTCACCTGGAGAAATCATCCCGACATGGCACTTTTCAGCTCAACCATCACCATCGATTCCGATGTGGAATCCGTATTCAAATTTGCCACCGATCCCAAAAACAATGTAACCTGGCAATCAAACTTTGTCTCGTACCAGCAGACAAACGGCGACGGCATGGAAGTGGGCGCGGCCTACAGGTATGTCAACTCGTTCCTTGGCATAAACCTGCAGACCGATGGGGTGGTCACCGAATATGAACCCAACCAGGTGATGACCTTTGAATTCACCTCCCCGACCGTGTCCGGCTCAAGCAGGTTCCAGGTTGAAGAAAAGGGCAATAAAACCGAGCTGACCGTCACCGGGAAGGCCGATCTCAGCGCCATTAAATTTGGCAAGAAATTAGCTGAGATGAAAGCAAAGAAACAGATCAAATCCGACCTGAAGAGACTCAAGAAAGTGCTTGAAAAAGCTTAACAAGCCCCGGAAGCATCAAACCACCATAACAAGGCTGCACCCACATCCATAGGGATGGTGGCGCAGCCTGTTTTTTTTATAAGCATGCCCGCCAAGCCCCCCTGGGATGAAGCCTCCACCCACTTTTTTGTTGACATCCGGACAATATACAACCATACTACTATGTAATGAGTTTATAACACATTAACAGAATGGTAACTATTTATGCTGGAACAATTTGACCAGGAGATCAAAAAAGTCAGGGCACGTTTCAAATTATCCCTGGCACAGTTCGGCTCCCTTGTAGGAGCGCCCGCCATTACCGTAAAGAGGTGGGAAGAGGGGGTAAAGCCCCAGGAACGCTTTGTATTTCAGACCGTTCTCGTCCTTGGACTGATCAATGATCCGGGTGAGGTCTTTTTCGACCTTGGCAGGCAGGGCATTGTGCTTGATGAAAAACACTGGGAAGGATTTGCAAGCCTTGTCAAAGCAGCACAAAAGAGCCTTGTTGCCGCAAAAGAGACAAACCTGCCCGAACCCAATGTGGCCGGTGCACTCGTGGCGGGGATTTCAGGGCTTCTCAGCCTGATCGCCACGGCCTTTGCCGCCAAGAACATGCTTGGCGCAAAGGCGTCCTCCTCTTTTGCGACCCGTATTGCCCAGTTTCTTAAATAGATGCCGGGGAGGGGGGCAGTCCCATCCCTTGAACCAAAAGGAATTTCCATGACCGAAATAAAACTCAGACAAGACGATGACGATCTTTTGCCCCTGCTCAGAAAATGCAGCAGGGATGAGCTGGACAACCTGGTGGGGTATATCACGCAAAAGGGTGGTGTTTCCTGCCAGCTAAAGCAGACAAGAGCGTATAAGACCAACTTTCCCGATCATCCCGTTTATGTGGATGAAATTGCAGCGGAGATCCAGAAATTCGGTGGAAATACCATTCTGAATATCATGCGAAAAGGCAAGGGGGCATATTACAAAAACATCGTATGTGATGTGGCATCACGCCTGAAGGTAAAGTTTGATAAAACGGACGGAATAGACACCATTGAGCAGCAAATTCTGCTAAAGGTCCTGGAACTGTCCTGGGAAAAAATGGACAACAGTGAAAAAGAGGCGCTCCTGAAAGGCATCATGGATGATACCGGCGCGGCCGATCTTTCAGGGGATTTTCCCAAAGCGCTTATCTGTGCCGCAGTGATAGCAGGCGGAGCCGTTGTATCCTACCGGCTATCCCTTCTTGTTGCCAACGCGGTTGCAAAACTGACCCTTGAAAAAGGGATCACGGTTGCGGCAAGCGCCCTGCTTTCACGCTGGGTATCCATATTTGCCGGAACAATAGGGCTTGGAATTACAGCACTCTGGACAGCCTTTGATGTGGCGGGCCCGGCATTTCGTGTAACAGTGCCCTGTGTCCTGCACATTGCCATGTTAAGGCAACTTCATCTTGTAAGAGAATCAGGGGTTGATCCTGATAAATCATTTAATATTAAGGAGGAGAACAATGATTAGAACAGTTATCTCATTTGCCGCGGGATTTGCGGTTGCAAAGCTCACAGCTGACAGCAAAATCATCAAGAAGACAAAAGAATGCGCCGCGGAAAATTATGAAAAAGTGAAGTCCGCCTCTAAAAAGGTCGCCGGCGTGGTTAAGGACGAATTTTCCTCAAAAGAAGAGGGAATAGAGAAAGAAGCCTAACCTGATATTTTCAGGTTAGGCCGAAAAGGGGGGAGCCATGCTCAAATATGTAATAAGTTTTGCAGCGGGTTTTGTGACAGCAAAGGTTGTAACAAAACCGAATGTGGAACGCTTTAAAAAAGCCGCCTTAAAAACCTGCGTCGTCATCAAGGATGAATTCTCCGACAAAGAGAAAGAGAACGCAAAAGAAGCCATTTAGCAAGGAGAGATCATGCACATACTTTTTTTTAGACCTTTGACACTGCTTGCCCTTGGGGCAACCCATTTTCTGGCCTACAAGGCTGGAAAAAAATCCGAAAAACCGGGAACCGACAAAAAAGCTGAAAAGAAAGCCGAGAAAAAATAGCAGCCCATTTTCAATGGAGTCATGAACCCGGGGTGAAGAAGAGATCAACTCTTTCCCCCGGGTTTCCTGTTTGCACATTTTCATAATGGATGAACATATCCATGGATTTTAAAAGGGAAAAATGATATAAGAGGCGTTTTAGTTTTATCGTTTTAATTTCATTATTCAAGTGGGAAATCATTAAAATATGGCACGTTTCAGCTCAACCATCACCATTGATTCCAATGTGGAGTCTGTATTTGACTATGTAACCAATCCTGAAAACAACAGCGCATGGCAATCAAGCTTTGTCTCTTACAAACAGACAAATGGAGATACCATGGAAGTTGGCGCGACCTACAGATACATCAACTCTTTTCTTGGAATAAACATGCAGACCGAGGGCGTGATAACCGAGTATGAACAAAACCAAGTCATGGCCTTTGATTTCACCTCCTCGACGGTGTCGGGATCAAGCAAATTCCAGGTTGCGGAGAAGGCCGATAAAACAGAGGTGACCCTCACGGGCACGGCTGATCTCAGCTTCATGAAATTTGGTAAAAAATTAGCCGAGATAAAAGCGACAAAACAGATAAAATCCGATCTCAAGAAGCTCAAGAAAATCCTGGAGACAAGTTAGCGGACCAACTTGCCCCCGGAACAATCAAATTTCTTAAAACAAGCTGCAGGCCTCAGCCGAAAAGGGACTAATCGTCAGCCTTTTCGACCAGGATGGCCGTGCAGCTTGTTTTTTCAAGAATGAGCCTCAGCCCCCCATGGGTCATTATGACAACCGGATCAATTTCCCTGTGCATGTTGAATGTTTCGGCAGGCGCGACTCCCTCGAGCCTTAACAGGGAACCGGCCTCGATATTCCCATGCATAAAAACAGCTCTCTGGGCCCGTTGACCGCCAAGGACCTTTTTCACATGGAACTCTTCCCCCCTGGCGGCTGAACAGAACTGAAGCTCACGCCCCTTCATGGTTCCCCATATCTTTGCGGCAACACCTTCACTGAGGCGTACCCTCTGCCCGGAACTGACGACCAGTACGGTATATTCCATTGGAGGAACGACACGGACAAAACTGACCTTGTCGTCATTTTTCAGGCCAAGGGTGGAAAGCGCGTCGGCAAGTCCAGTTCCGCCGACAATACCTTCGATGTGACCGGACTCTCCGGGTTTGAGTTCGGCAATGGGCAATTTTCTGCCGTCGTCAAGGTGGGCAACCACCTTTGTCGCCATGCCCCTGCCAAGGATTCTTTCGCCCGTGGGACCCTTGACCTTAACGGGCTTGACAAGGATCTCCTCGTCAAGACGGGTCAAAAGGTCCCCTTCGTATAAACCTATATGTTGAAAGTGAGATGCAATATTTGAATTTTCGATCTTTACGATTTTCAGGGTTTCATCAAAAGGAGCCTGATTCAATGGTATAGTCATAATTAGTTTACACAATCTGATATGAAATGGTTAAAGTTTCCTTGCCTGTCATTCCGTGGCTCGATGGATCCGGTCACATGCTTGGGGCAACAGGCTCTCTGTTATTTTTCACCGCGGCATATCCCAATATCCCAATGGTACTGAAATTATGCAGCACCGCCGATATAACCGGCTGGAGATACCCGAGGGTTGCCAGAAACAGGATGGTAGAATTTATTCCTACGGCAGAGTAGAAACAGTTGTCAATACTTTTATGATAATTTACCGCAATGGCCCGTGCCTTGGTCAGGCATTCCAGGTCATCGTCAATGAGTACGATCTGGGCGGAATCCTTAGCAATATCGGCACCATCGGGCATACAGACCCCGGTATGGGCCGTCATCATGGCGGGGGCATCATTGACGCCGTCACCAACAAAGGCAAGGGTTGCTCCCTGCTCCTTCAGATTCGCTACAATGGCTGCCTTGTCTTCCGGCTTCAACTCCCAGTGGATCTCATCGAGATCCTCAAGCTTTTGCGCAACCGCCCTGGAAGTTATCTCATGATCCCCAGTAAGCACAACTATCTTTTTTATCCCCTGGGATTTCAATTCCTTCAGAACCCGGGCCGTTTCTGGCCGAATCTCATCACGCAGGGCAATGACGCCGATCAGCTTACAGTTCTTTGCGACAAAGAGAAGACTCTTTCCATCCTCCATGAGATTCTCCGCCGCCTTATCGCACAGGGAACAGTCAATGCCCTCATCCTCTTCGATAAAATGGCGGCTTCCCACAATGATATTGTCATCGTCAATATATGCCGACACACCATGGGCCACTACAAAATCCACACCGCCGGTGGTGGGAATGTCAAGGTTTTTATCCCTGGCAGCCTTGACCACCGCATTGGCAACGGGATGGGTATAGTGGGCCTCGGCACCGGCTGCAAGGGATAGAAGCCCATCCTCCGTCACACCGTTAAAGGAGACGATATCCGTCACTTTCAGGGCGCCGGTGGTAAGGGTTCCAGTCTTGTCAAAGACCACGGTGTCAACCCTTGCCAGGGTATCCAGGGCTTCAGCACCTTTCAGCAGCACACCGTTCCTGGCCGCTGTAAACATGGCGATCTTCGCTCCGATGGGAGTCGAGAGCTTGATGGCGCAGGAATAATCAACGGTCAAAACAGAGGCCGCCCGGACAAGATCCTTTGTGGCAAGGTAAATCCCCATGCCCAGGGCAAAGGTGACGGGAACGAGCTTGTCCGCCAGCTCCTCACTCCTTTGCTGTGTCTGGGACTTTGATTTAAGGGACTGTTCGAGGAAACGGCTTATCCTTGCCATGCCGGTATCCGCCCCAACATGAACAGCCTCGATTTTTAGCCTGCCCTCCTCGATGATACCGCCGGACAGGATCTCATCCCCGGATTTCATGTGAACGGCCAGGGATTCCCCTGTTATGGAACTCTGGTTGACAAGGGCATCTCCATCAACAACAACACCGTCAATGGGGACAAGCTCGCCCGTGCCGCAGACAACCCGGTCTCCAATGAGAAGATCATTGATATTGATCCTGATCTCACCGCCGTCACGCTCCACCCATGTCTCTTCAACCTGTGGCTGGAGCAGGTTCTTCAAAAGATCTGAGCTCTTCTCATCACAAAGATCCTCTAAAAAATCACCGGCTGAAAGAAGGGCCGCAACGGTACTTGCTGTAAAATAATCCCCTATGCCAAGGGAAAACAGAAGGGCGGACGCATCCAGGACCTCAACCTTAACCCCGTCATTCACAAGGGTATCGACTCCGTCCAGAATCCTGGGGGCGGAAAGAAAGACCCCCACCGGCGCCGCGATCTCTTTTGGCAGGACCGCAGTTAAAAGTGCCGCAACGGAAACACCCGCCACCTCGAGGGCATCCGTGGGATGGTGCTTATCCGCATCCACCTGGAAAATCACATCAGGCAGATCCCCCATGAGATCAAGCACCGCCCGCCTTGTTTTCTCATCCCCGTTGTAACGGACCACAACCGACGCGGACTTGGTGTTGAGCCTTACCCTTTCAACTCCCGGAATATTGGAGAGGAATGCATCAAGGTAGGTTTGATCAAATTTGGGATCAAAAAGCCTTGGGCAGTAGATCCTCAACCTTTGGGGGATTTCATGGACGATTTTGTATTTTTTTAAGCCGTTATCCATCCCAGACATCAACCTTTCTGTTTTTTTGACTGATAAAGATTATAGTGCCAGTAAGAAAAACCAAGAAGAGTAAGCCCCGACCCCACATGGAGAACACTGGACTCCTTCCCTTTCGTGAAACCCGTGATGAGAAGGGTGCCCATGGAAACAGCCATGCCGTATTTTGCTATTTCCCTCTTTTTCTTGGTATCGAGGACACTGCTCTTTTTTGTTTTATCCAAAGACCCTTTTTCCATGATCAGTCTCCATCTTATTCAGCGGATTTCTGGCTCATCTCAGCCCTGACATCCTGAATTTTCTCTTTAAATTCCTCAACCCCGCCCTGGACTGCGGCCCAGGTCTTTATGGCGCCTTCGGTCATTTTCTCACGCACTTTCGGGTTTGTCGCAACAAGGGTCACGCCCGCTGCAATAAGGAACCCCTTAAGGTATGAAGAGTCTGAAAAATCCAGCCAGCCGGACGTCAAACCAGTCTGATCGTCAGCGACGCTTGTTTCACCTATCAACTCTTTTTTCTGTATCATATCCGCCTGTTCCGTGCTCGTTTTCAGGGTTATATTTTCCTGATCCATAATCATATCTCCATGGAAATTAATTTTTAGGCTTTATCTTCTTTAAGAGTGTCATCTTCTTTCTTCGGAGAAGATTTTGCACTGCTCTTTTTTGTTTTTGGAGCAGCCTTCTTTTTGGCAGCGCCCTTTGCGGCCTCGGTTTTTTTCTTTGCAGGCTCGGCCTCTTTTACGGGCTCGGCCTCTTTTACCGGCTCAGCCTCTTTTACCGGCTCGGCCTCTTTTACCGGCTCGGCCTCTTTTACCGGCTCAGCCTCTGTATCGGCAACGGGCTCAGCCTTTTTTGCAGGTTCACAAGCTTCAGCCGCCTCAACATTAACGGGCTCAGGCGCCGTAAAATTATCCCATAGATATTTTGTACCAATGGACACCCCGACAAAACCGACAAGCCCAAGCAGGGAGCCGCCAAGACCTGAAGCGCCGACCACGGCAGCGGCAGATGCCGTAGCAACACCTGTACCGGCAGATTCGCTGAGAACGGTCTTCACAGCCTGATCTTTTTGAAGATTACCTTTTCTCACCTGATTGAAAGTTTTTGCTGTGGCAACGGTGCCTCCCACAACAGCACCGGTAAATCCCGCGGCAACGGTTGCAGCCAAGAGCGGATTGGCAGTTGAACTCCTTTTATAATCAGCCATTCTGTCTCCTATGCGGTTTTTCCAAACATATTCATCATCTTTGCAATGCCGGTTGCAGCAAGCCCCTTGACAGCTTCATTGTTCATGGCAAAGACAGTGGCTGCTCCCACCATGGAACCCTTCCAGAACTGGGTATCAACATCGCCCATCAACTCCATCACATCGGTCATTTCAGGAGGCTGACCCTTGGCAAGGGAACCAACAATTTCCATGAACTTGCCATATTTATGTTCATCGAATTTCGGTGTTTTCTCCTCTGCCTGGACAACAGGCTGCTGCATGGGCTGGGCCTGATAGACCGGCTGCTGCATCTGACCCTGGATGGGCTGGGCCTGGTAAACCGGCTGCTGCATCTGGCCCTGGGCAGGCTGGGCCTGGTAGACCGGCTGCTGCATCTGGCCCTGGACGGGCTGGGCCTGGTAGACCGGCTGCTGCATCTGGCCCTGGACAGGCTGGGCCTGGTAGACCGGCTGCTGCATCTGGCCCTGGACGGGCTGGGCCTGGTAGACCGGCTGCTGCATCTGGCCCTGGGCAGGCTGGGCCTGGTAGACCGGCTGCTGCATCTGGCCCTGGGCAGGCTGGGCCTGGTAGACCGGTTGCTGCGTCTGCCCCTGGGCCGGCTGGGCCTCGTAAACCGGCTGCTGCATCTGGCCCTGGGCAGGCTGGGCCTGGTAGACCGGCTGCTGCATCTGGCCCTGGGCAGGCTGGGCCTGCATACCTTCGGCACCCGGCTGTACATCCCCACCCATGGGCTGATCCATGGAGTGATCGGCAGCCATGCCGTCCTGGCCGGACAGATTATCTGAATTCATCCCTGTCTGATTTTCCGATTCATACATAACTATTTCCCCTGTTTCTCATTATTTTCTATCATTATTTTCTATCAGTTCCGGGTTATACCCAAGAAGCCTGCTTGAATTAAGCATAATCCCGGCTGTGTGTGTAATGTGGATCAACCCTGCAGTGACCGGAGAGAGTATGCCAAGCGCTCCGAGCACCACACCGACTACATTGGATCCCGTGGCGATCCAAAAGTTCTGGTGAACGACTTTCAGTGTTTGCTGACTCAGGCTGTGCACATAGGCGATGCCGTTGAGGTCATCCCTTACCAGGGCAATATCGGCAGCTTCTATGGCAACCTCAGACCCCCCTGCCCCCATGGCGATTCCAATGTCGGCCTCGGCAAGGGCCAGGGCATCGTTTATGCCGTCCCCGACCATCAGGACCTGATTGTCTTCATTCTTAAGTTTATTGACAATCGACGCCTTGTCTTCCGGCATGACGGAGTGGTAACATTTTGTCATATTAAGCTTGGATGCGAGATGCTTGGCGGTAAATTCCTCATCCCCTGTAATCATGACGGTGTTTTCTACACCATTTCCCCTAAGGTATGCAATAACTTTTTCAATGTCGGGCCGATCCTGGTTGGCAAACCCCATCACTCCTGCAAGGCGCTTATCCCTGGCAATAAAGATGGTGGTAAGCCCCCTCTGTTTGAATTCACCAAGCTTTTCATTGACATTTGAGGTATCGATGGAGAATTTCTCCATCATCTTCCTGCTGCCGATAAGAATCTCCCTGCCGTGGATCTCGGACCTGACCCCCCGGCCCAGGATATACTCGCACACATCATGAACAATGGGACTGACCCCCCGGCGTTCCGCCTCGGTCTTGATGGCCATGGCGATGGGATGAAAATTGTGCATCTCAGCCGAACATGCAAGCTGGATGATCTCATTGTCATCCACATCAGAGACATTGATCATCTCCTGGATGATGGGCTGGTTGGTTGTCAGGGTGCCGGTCTTGTCAAAGCAGACCACATCGGCTTTTCCAGCCTCCTCGAGGTAACGGCCTCCCTTGATGAGGATGTTACGCTTTGCTGCGGCACTTATGGCCGCGCTGATGGCCGTTGATGCCGACAGAATGGTTGCACAGGGACAGGCCATGACGAGCATCACGGTAAAGGCCCGCCACAGGCTTGCCGTGGCAAGATAGGTTCCAAGGGTCACAACAAAACTGGCCTTGATCAGGTTTGCGGCAAGCTTGTCCGCAACCCCTTCCACGGGCGCCTTGTTTTCCATTGAGTCTTCGACCATGGTCAGCACCCTGGAGAGATAGGTTTTGTCCCCCACCTCATCGGCCCTGACAAAGATGACTCCCTGGCGGACAAAGGTGCCGGCAAAGACCTTATCCTCGACCTTGCGGACAATGGTTTCCGACCGTCCGTTTATGGGAGATTCATCAACCACCGCCTCTCCCTTGATGATCTCTCCGTCAACCGAGATCTTTTCACCGGTGTGCAGCACCACGGTATCCCCCTGGCGGACATCACTCACCGGGACCTCCACCTCTACGCCATCCACTAATAAATAGGTGTTTTTTGCCGTTACCTGGAGGATATCCCGGATGGACCTGCGGGATTTTTCAGTGATCCAGCTCTGGAGCAGCTCCCCGCCGCTTGTTATCCAGAGAATCTCCAGGGCAGCCAGGGCTTCACCCGCCCCGCAGGCGATAAGGATCGAGGCCCCGAGGAACACTTCCAGAGAGAAGCGCTTCTCCTTGATCTGGTCAAGCCCTCTTTTTATAAGTGGAATGGCGGCCAGGGCGACAACAACGCCCAGGGGAGTGAACAGGCCCTGGGCAATGACTCCTCCCAGGATTGTCTCCTTGACAAAGACACCCGCCGTTACGGCCGAAAGCCCGGCAAACCGGATGGCGTTCGACCGGATCGCATCCTTGCCCGACGTCTTGTCTGACGCCTTAGCGCAGGCGCACTGGACCTTCTTTTCCGCCTTCCCGGCAAAGTAATCCCGTACGGCTGCAATGACAGCATTCTCACTGACCACGGCATTATCATACCGGATGACCAGACTCGCGCTTTTGGGGTTTGCCCTCAACCCGGTAATGCCGGGGAGTCCTTCCAGGGCCCCCACAACATCATTGGCAGCCTCCGGATTGAACCGGATCACCTTTGCCTTGAATCTCAGTCTCCGGGCAATGGCGTGCTTGACTTCCAGAGCCCCTTTTATGACAATCATCTATTTCACCCTCTTTCTCAATAAGGTAAATATTATCCAGCATTAAAAAAAAGTTAGGTTTGCCATACTTTGCGCCATTTGTCAACTTTTTCCGGGACCATTTGACTCACACAAAAAATCGTAAAACAACCTTTCCCGGACGGCCGGGTTGACTTCAAACAAAAAAAGCTTAACATTTCAGCATGATCACTCCCAAAAAGAGGCGGGGCACCCTTCATGGACCGACCCAATGGACATGAACCGCCCGCCGCCCATAATAATGACACGATCCGCCCAAGGAGACTTTCCATGGAAATATTAGACATGGCTGTTACAGCACTCATCGTTCTCATTGCCGCCATATATGTCGTAAGACAGATCACCAGCAACAAAGGCTGCTCCTCCTGCGCCAACTGCAGCCACCGCTCCCAAAATCCAAACACGGTACAGATCATGGATTCACCGGACCATGTGAACCAACCGCCCGAATCAAGAAGCCACTAACCCCGGCAGCGGCCTTTCAACCGCCACTCCTGCACCCCCTGTGCAGGAGTGGCCATCAATCCATCCGCAAAACAGCGCCCCCCCGGCAAAACCGGTCACTTCCGATTAAAAAACGACCGCAAAATCACACCTGTCCAAAAACGACGGCAATGTAGAAAAATTAGGAACCCCTAATCTTTTTACCTTGACCCAAGCATTTTTTTAACCTATAAGTTTGCCATTTCAAACTTTTCATGGAAGGTCCATAAAGTTTGGAATAAACAATTAAACTCAACCACACAACAGGATTGACACCCATGACACTATTGAGCAAAACACCCCCCGGGGGCAGCGTCAGCATCAAGCAGGTGACCGCGGAAGGGAAACTCGGCCAGCGCCTCATGGACCTTGGGCTATACCCCGGCCTCACCGTCAAGGTGGTCAGGAACGCCCCCCTTGAAGACCCCATGGAGATCGAGATCAACGGCTATTTTCTAAGCTTGAGGCATGAAGAGGCAGACTATGTTGAAATCAGCTGAGCTGGCGGCCCACAAACGGCTCATCGCACTGGCCGGCCAGCCGAACTGCGGTAAATCAACGGTGTTCAATGCGATCACCGGGGCCAGCCAGCACGTTGCAAACTACCCGGGCGTGACAGTTGAGAAGCTGTCGGGCTCCTGCTCCATCAACGGCAGCCGGGTGGAGATCGTGGACCTTCCAGGCACCTACTCCCTGACCTCCTTCTCCCCCGAGGAAAAGGTATCCAGGGACTTCATCCTCCATGACAAACCAGAGACCATCATCAACGTGGCGGATGCCTCCAGCATCAAGCGAAGCCTCTACCTCACCTTCCAGCTCCTGGAGATGGAGACCCCGGTCATCCTGGACCTGAACATGATGGATGTGGCCGTAAAAAAGGGAATGACCATTGATGCCGCAGGACTTGCCCGGGAGCTTGGCATCCCGGTGGTTCCAACGGCCATCAAGCGCGGAGAAGGCAAGAAAACGCTTATTGAAACCGTTGATAAATCCATCTCATCCGGTTTCACTTCCGATTTCAAGGTGGATTACGGCCCCATGGAACCCGCCATAGAAGCCGTCTCATCCGCGATCACGGCCTCAACCGGCGCCTTTTCCTACCCCCTGAGATGGCTTGCCATCAAGCTCATGGAGGGGGATACCGAGGTGGAAAAACTTATCAACGCCACCATGCCCGAGTCAGGCAAAATCCTTGACCAGGTCAAAGGGGAGCAGCGCAGATTCAGCCAGAGCCAGGGGGAATCACCGGAAAAACACATTGCCTACGCCCGCTACAGGGAAGCGGACCGGCTCAACGCCGCCTTCATTACCCAGAAGCCGATGACGAGCAAGAGCCTCACGGACAAGATAGACGCGGTTGTGTGCCACAAATTCCTTGGCCCTGTCATCCTTGCCCTGGTCGTATTCGCCCTGTACAATCTATCCATCGTCCAGGGATATAAGATCACCAACTACACCTGGCCGCTCCTGGCCAAGCTGAGGATCTTCACCGAATGGATCATGCCCGATCCGGGCTTCATTACCGAACCCATGATCCGTTCCCTCTCCCTCTGGTTTGTGGACAGCGTCAATGCCCTGCTCAATTACGTCCCCATCTTCTTCATCCTCTTTTCCCTGATCGCCATCCTCGAGGACAGCGGCTACATGCCCAGGATGGCCTTTATCCTGGACAGGCTGCTCGCCCGGTTCGGCCTCCACGGACAGTCCACGCTCCCCATGGTGCTCGGGGGCGTCTATGTGGGAGGATGCGCAGTGCCGGCCATCATGTCCACCAAGGGCATCCCCGATGAAAAGGCAAGATTCGCCACCATGATGATCATTCCCATGCTCAACTGCCTGGCAAAGATCCCCCTCTATATCCTGATCATCAACATCTACTTTGCGGACCACAAATCCCTGCTCATGGTCTTCATCGCCACCATCACCCTGATGCTGGCCCTGCCGGTGGCCAAAATCCTCACCATGACCCTGCTGAAGAACAAACCCAGCGAACCCTTTATCATGGAGCTGCCCACCTACCACCTTCCCACCGTTTCAGGCGTCCTGAAACGGGCGCTGGAGCGAATCTGGATGTTCCTGAAAAAGATCGTCACCATTGTTGCCGCGGTTGCCGTGGTGATCTTCGCGCTTCTCCAGTTCCCCGGGCTCACGGATGAAAGAAAAGCGTGGTACGACGATCAGGCGGAGGTCGCCATGGAGACCTTTCACAAGAAGATGGCAAACACCTCCTTTGGCGAAGCCTTGACCACCAATGACTCGGCCATGGAGCTCATCCTGTTCGCGGACAGGTACAAGAACGCCAGAATGGGAGCCGGCAAGGCCGCCATGGCAAAGATCAACACCCGGTTCAAATTGGAAAACCCGACCTTCCACGCCATTACCACGGGCAAGGGGAGCAAGGAGGCGAAGAAGGCCAAGCGCACCCTGAAAAAGCTCTCCCAGGCACGAAAAAAGCTGCTTAGGGGAATCAAGCAGGAGAAGATCCGGAACAGCTTTCTGGGAAAATTCGGCCAGGCCCTGGAGCCTGTCACCCAATGGGCAGGGTTCAACTGGCGGGTCAACATCGCCCTGTTGAGTTCCTTTGCAGCCAAGGAGAGCACGGTTGCAACCCTGGGGGTTCTCTACCAGCAGGAGGCGGACATGGAGAACCAGAGCCTTGAAAAAAGGATGAAAGAGGGAGAAAAGGGATTTACCCAGCTCCACGCCCTGGCGCTTCTCCTGATGATGGCCCTGTTTCCGCCCTGTGTGGCCACCATGATCACCATGAAGATCCAGTCGGGATCGGTAAAGATGATGCTCATCAGCTTTGGCTATCAATCCCTGCTGGGATTCACGGTTGCGGCATCGGTGTTCACCATCTCATCCCTGCTCGGACTCACGGGGCTGCAGGCGATGTTCGGATTCTGGTTTTTAGCCCTGCTTGGCGCAGTGGCAATGGGATTTATCAATCCCAAAAAAGATATCACAATTTAAAGGAGATCATCATGATCAAGAAAGGTTTTATCGCGACAATACTCATATCCCTCTTCATGGCGGCCCCGGCATTGGCCCACACCCCCCTGTGCAGCTGCTGGGACGAAGGGGACGGCACCATCACCTGCGAAGGAGGATTTTCCGACGGTTCCTCTGCCCAAGGCGTCGTGATGTACGTCAACGAGAAGAACGGAAAAACCCTATTCAAGGGCCAGATGAACGAATTCAGCGAGTTTTCGTTCAAAAAACCCTCCCAGTCCTACACCGTCATATTTGACGCGGGGGAAGGACACAAGGTTGAAGTGAACGGCGAGGAGATCGTCGAATAATTTTTTTACCCGTTAAGTTTGGCTCAACAAATTTAATTTCACACACAGGATCAATTCAACAAACAAAACAAGGAGAAAAGATGAACGCAAAAAATCTGATCACTGCGGGAATTATAGGACTTGTCATGGCCGCCACTCCGGCCTTTGCCCACTTCCAGATGATATACACCCCCAAGGCCGCCATGGAAAAGGGCAGCACCATCGACATGAAGCTGGTGTTCACCCACCCCTTTGAGGCGGGGCACACCATGGACATGGGCACACCGGAGAATTTCAAGGTGCTCCACAAGGAGAAGATGAAAGATCTTTCCGCCACCCTCAAGCCCGTCACATGGCAGAGCCTCACAAACAGCGGCCAGGCCTATGAAACCTCCTACAAGCTTCGGGGCATGGGCGACTGGATCTTCTCCCTCACTCCGGCCCCCTATTACGAGGCGTCCGAGGATGTCTACATCCAGCAGATCACCAAAACCGTTGTCAACGTAGGCGGCTCCCCAACAGACTGGGATGCCGAGGTGGGCCTGCCCGCCGAGATCGTACCCCTGGACAAGCCCTATGCCATCTGGACCGGTTCCACCTTCCGGGGCATCGTCACCAGCAACGGCAAGCCGGTTCCCTTTGCCGAGATCGAGGTGGAGTACATGAACCACGAGCCCATCATGAACAGCAACAGCTTTGCAAAAGAGGCAAAGGCCGAGGCGCCCCAGGATTCCTTCATCACCATGGGCATCAAGACCAACGCCTTTGGCGAGTTCTCCTTCGGCATCCCCAAGGCGGGCTGGTGGGGATTCTGCGCCCTGGGCGTCGGCCCTGTAAAGGAGTACAAAGGCAAAGAGCTTTCCCAGGATGCCGTTATCTGGGTCAATGCCCAGGATATGTAATTAAACAGAAGGGGTCAGGCTTAGCCTAACCCCGAAGACTAAAGCCAGACCAAAACGAAAAGGAAGTTAAGAAAAAAGATGAAAAGAAGAAGTTTCACCACGAGTGCGGTTCTCTCGCTAATTGGATGTTTCACCCTTGCGACCAGCGCATTTGCCCTGGACGTGAACGATTTCACCCCGGAAAAGATCAAACTTTCAGGCACCATCGAGATAGAGGCCGGGTTTGAGAACAATGATATTGAAAATGAAGATACAAGCGACATCTCCCTTGCCACGGCAGAGCTTGGCATTGAAGCGAAACCGGTAGACTGGCTCACGGGTTTTGCCCTGCTTTCATGGGATGACGATGAAGATAAAATCATATTTGACGAAGCCCATATCACCCTTGGGGCGACCGATACCATTCCCTACTATCTCCAGGCCGGTAAATTCTACATGCCCTTTGGTGTGTTTGCGACGAACATGATCTCAGACCCCCTGACCCTGGAGTTTGCAGAGGTTGCGGACACAGGCGCCCAGCTGGGCATTGAGGTGTCGGGCTTCCGTGGCTCCGTATACACCTTCAACGGAGAGACAGACGAGGACGATGAGGACGACAAGCTCTGCTGCTTTGGCGCCTCAGTCGGCTATGCCGTTGAAACAGAGGCTTTCACCCTTGCAGCCGGTGCGGACTGGATCAACAACGTCCTCGAATCCGACACCATGAACGAATATGTCACCGGCACGGGCGACCTTAAAGATTATGTGCCGGGCTTTGGCCTCAATGCCATGGCCGGTTTTGGTCCCATGGTGTTCATGGCTGAGTACCTGGCCGCCGCCGACGACATCGAGTTTACCGATGGAGCCAAGCATGAAGCCCCTTCCGTGTGGGCCATCGAAGCCGGCTACACCCTTGAAATAGCAGGTAAGGAAACCACCTTTGCCCTGGCTTACCAGGCGACCAAGGATGCTGAGGAGATCCTGCCCGAATCAAAGATCCTGACATCCGTGGGTGTCGGCATCACAGACGCACTCTCCGTGGCCCTGGAGTATTCAAAGGCAGACGACTATTCCGTCTCTGACGGGGGTACCGGAAACGATGTGGACGCGGTAACAATGCAGCTGGCCCTTGAATTCTAAATAAAAAATAAAAGGGGTCAGGCTTAGCTTATTCTGGTTGTTGGTACAACAACCAGAATAAGCTAAGCCTGACCCCGAAGACCGAGAATTATGAAAGCATCCAACATATCAGAATCCATCCAGACCCTTGCCCCCACGGGCCAGCCCATATTTCTATGGGGCCCTCCGGGGGTCGGCAAGAGCCAGGTGGTAAAGACAACCGCTAAGGCCATGGGCATCGACCTAATCGATGTCAGGGCCATCCTCCTGGACCCCGTGGACCTCAGGGGACTTCCCCGGATCAGCCGGGAGGGGCTCTCCCAATGGTGCGCCCCGGAATTCCTGCCCCGCCAGGGCCGGGGAATCCTCTTTCTTGACGAACTCAACGCGGCCCCGCCCCTGGTCCAGGCCGCATGCTACCAGCTTATCCTGGACAGACGCCTGGGGGAGTACGAGCTGCCCGAGGGGTGGACCGTCATCGCGGCCGGCAACCGGGAAACGGACAGGGCCGTCACCCACCGGATGCCCTCGGCCCTGGCCAACCGATTTGTCCACATCGATTTTTCCGTGGATCTTACGGAATGGATCGCCTGGGCCAATGATACCGCCATAGCCCCGGAAGTGATCGCCTTCCTCAGGTTCAGGCCCACACTGCTCCACAACTTTGACCCGGAGACCAACACCAAGGCCTTTCCCTCGCCGCGCTCCTGGGAATTTGTCTCCAACCTGGTAACCTCCAAACCCGCCCCCCACCTGTTTAACGAACTTGTCCAGGGAACGGTGGGCAAGGGAGCGGCAGCGGAATTTGCAGGCTTCATCAAAATCTGGCAGGAGCTGCCCTCCGCCCGGAGAATCCTGGACAATCCCAGCGAGATCGACATTCCCAAGGACCCGGCCATCCTGTTTGCCATGTGCGAAATGCTGGGCCATGCCGTCACCAGGACCGACATGGAGGCGGTGGTTCTATTTGCCTCCCGGCTACCGGCGGAATTCGGCGTCCTCCTCATGCGGGAGGCGGTGCGAAACGAGAACAGCCTTGTCCACACCCCGGCCTTTACCGAGTGGGCCAAAACCAACTGCGATGTCCTGGTCTGACAGGTAGAGACAACAATGAAAAACCCCAAAGCCCATACCAAAATCCTGAAGGCAAGGACCGCCCTTGTCCTGAACCACCCGTTCTTTGCGTCCCTTGCCCTGCGCCTCACCGTCAAGGAGGACCCCTCCTGCGAAACCGCCTGGACCGACGGCCGTGTATTTGCCTACAACCCCGACTATGTCAACATCCTGCCGTCGGACAAACTCCTGGGGCTTGCCGCCCACACGGTGATGCACCCGGCCTGCAACCACCACACCCGGCGTAACGACCGGGACCCGGACCTGTGGAACCGGGCCTGCGACTACGCCATCAACCCGATCCTCCTGGAGGCGGGCCTCACCCTGCCGGACGGCTTTCTCTTTGACGAACAATACAAGGGAAAGAGCGCGGACGCGGTCTATGAAAGCCTTGTCGCCCAGAAAAGCGACAACCAGGAGAAAAAGGATGCCCCGGATCAGGAGAAAGACGACAAGACCGACACCGACCTTGAGGAGGAAGAGGAAGCGCCGGTAAAGGCAAAACCCGGGAAAGAGGAGAAGGACTCCCAGGCGTCCGACGACTCGGACGATGCCACGGGCGACCCGGGAAAATCGGGGGAGATCCGGGACATGACACCCCCCGATGCCGACCAGAGCGACGACCACGAGACCGACTGGGACGAGGCGCTGATTCAGGCGGCAACCAATGCAAGGGGAATGGGAAAACTGCCTGCGGGCCTCGACCTATTCATCCAGGAGCGGGTCAATCCCAAGCTGTGCTGGCAGGAGCTCCTGTCACGGTTCATCGAAACCTCGGCAAGGTCGGACTACTCCTGGGTCACCCCCAACCGGCGCTATGTGCACCAGGGCCTCTATCTGCCCTCCCTGAGAAACAATGAACTCGCCGACATCGTCATTGCCGTGGACACCTCGGGCAGCATCCAGGCAACAGAGACCGACCAGTTTGCCGCGGAACTCTCCGCCATCATGGAGAACAATCCTGCAACCATCCACCTGATCTACTGCGACATGGCCGTGACCGGCTACCAGCGCCTTGAGAGAGCCGACCTTCCCGTCACCATCCGTCCCAAGGGCGGAGGCGGCACGGACTTTCGCCCGGCCTTTGACCTCATGGCGAAACAGAACATCGATCCCGCCTGTTTTATCTACCTCACCGACCTTGAGTGCAAAACCTTTCCCAAAGCCCCGGCCTATCCGGTGCTCTGGGTCAGGACCGGTGAAGGCAGCGTCCAGCCGCCCTTTGGCGAAGTCATAACCTTAAATTAACAAGGAGCTTTCCATGAAAATCAACTGGACCATCACCAAAAAAAGAGGCAATTTCCGCCCCTCCCTGAACTATAAAATTACCCTGGAAGCGTTTGAGAAAGAACTGGCCGTCAACGCCATCACACTCAAGAGCACCATCCCCGCAATCCCGGATCCCCACCAGGGATTCTGCCTTCCCGGCACCAATGAGCGAACCTCCCATTGGAAGGCGTCGGACTTCCATTATCTCAGCGTGCCCTATTTCAAAAGAGGAGAGGCCAGCGGCTTCATCCGGCTGCCGTTCAGGGAATCCCGGGAGTATCCCGAAATTGCGGCCTCGTTTCAAACCCTCAGGGAGGAATATGAAGCCGTTGTAAGGCAGGCCTACGGCCAGGAGCCCCTGCACCTTGAAGACGAACTTGAAATGTCCCGGGGGACAAAACAGGAGATCGCAGCAACCATCACGGCTGCCACCCTCTTCAATAACTTTGCCAACAGGAGCAGGGGTCAGACCCCGATGGTATAAGTCTGACCCCGATGGTATAAGTCCGACCCCGATGGTATAAGTCCGACCCCGATGGTTTTAAGCCTGCCTCCGAAGCCTGATTTTTTTAAAAAAAGAGTTGACATGCCCCCCCAGGAAATATATTTTCAGTCTCAACCCATTAGGCATACCAAACATATTTAGACACTATCAACTGTTTTCATTGGTACAAAAAAACAACGAGCAAGGAGACACCATGACATCAGCACTCATCATCTACGGATCAACCACAGGCAACACCGAATTTACCGCCGAAGAGATCGAAACGGCCCTCAAGGAGAGCAACGTTGATATCACCCTGAAGAATGTCACGGACGCCGGGGTGGAGGAGCTTGAAAAAGAGTTTGATCTCTACCTCCTGGGTGCCTCCACCTGGGGTGAAGACGAGATCGAACTCCAGGAGGATTTTGTCGATTTCTTTGACGATATGAAAGACGCCCCCTCATTTGAAGGCAAGCGCTTTGCCGTATTTGGATGCGGAGACTCCTCCTACGACTATTTCTGCGGGGCAGTGGACGCCATTGAGGAGCGGGTCAAGGCAAAGGGCGGCACCCTTGTCGCGGAAGGCCTGAAGATCGACGGAGACCCTGAGACGGACGAAATCAAGGAATGGACCGAATCGGTTGTATCAACCATTTAACCAGGAGGTTAACCATGATTCATCCCCCAAAGGCGATCAACAAAAAAGAGGAACTGAAGTCCATTGGCCGACTCAACCGAACCGGAATGGCCGACGGCAATGCGGGCCGGTATGAAGAGGCAAAGACCAAACTGAGGACCGCCCTGAAAAAGATCCAGAACATCGGCCTGGGCTGCCTTGAACCCAAGGTTCTCAACAACCTCGGGCTGGTCCACGCCATGGAAGGCCGGTGGGACCAGGCCATCCTCTACTACAACGACGCCCTGGCAATGACGGAGCACCACTCAGGCACAGACACCGTTCTCTACAGGACCGTCCAGAAAAATATCACCCACCTCTTCCAATAAAAACCCACGGCTGGCGTGTTGCCGGCAACAAGCCAGCCGTGACCACCCTCCTTTTTTATTGACAAAGAATAACAATTAAATTAGCTATACCGTACAACATTCATCTACCCTCAAAAAAGGAGACCCCATGAAAAAAACTGCCATCCTAAAAGCAATCAACCGCTGCCTCTCACCAGGCGGGCTGCTTGCCATCGCCTCATGCCTGTTCTTCGCTTCCAGCGCCCTTGGCCACACCCTCTACATCCAGTCCAGCCGCTACAATGTCCATGAAGGCAAAAAATTCCCGCTCTTCTTCTGTTACGGCCATCACATTCCGGTTTCCGACGGCGTACGGGCAAAAAAACTGAACAATATCACGGTCCACGCCCCCTCGGGGAAGGTTAAAAAGATGAAGATCCGGGATGAAACTTCCCTCCATTCCTACATGGTCGACTATGACACCCCCGGCACCTATGTGCTGACAGCGGAAACCAATCCCGGCTACTACACCATCTATATCGACAAAAAAGGCCGGGAACACCATGTGATCAAACCGAAGAACCTTGTTAAGGACAAGGCCCGGAAAATCATCACCAGCCTCTACTGCAACCAGTACACCAAGACCTATGTGGTGTGCGACACCCCGTCCCGGAATTTTCCCGCCCGGGTGGGATTGGCCCTGGAACTCGTGCCGACAAAGGACATCTCCACCCTGAAACCCGGTGAAACCCTGGAGCTGTCCGTGTGGAGCAACGGCAAGCCCTATAAAGGCGAGGGCTACTGGGATGCCTCCTATAACGGCTACTCAACCGAAGCCGAGGATATGTTTTACAAAAAAACAACCCTGACCAACGGTGAAACCCTGAAAATTCCCATTCCCAAATCAGGCCGCTGGTTCATTCGCTACTCCACGAAAACCGATGCCAAGGGCGAAGTCCTCAACTCCTGCAACCAACTCAAGCAGGCGGCCTCCCTGGTGTTCGAACTCTAAACAAAAGACATAACGGGGTCAGGCTTAGCTTGTTGACAAGTCTATTTGCAGCACCGAAAAAATGCATCGACAAGCTAAGCCTGACCCCGATGATCATAAGCTTATTGCTGTATCTTATCTATTACTTCGGGCAGACCCGTCAACAAGCTAAGCCTGATCCCGAGGATCCGATGATTTTCACTCGCCCCACATCCATCATGGATACAATGTCCGCCAGGGAGTCCACCTGGTAATCCAGCTCCTGTTTCCGGCAGTGACACCCTGATCGGGATCATTGATACCCCGATCGGGATCGTCAATACCCTAATCGGGATTAATTTCATTTGATTATCATCAAATAGTTTGCTATAACGAACTAATTCTGGAAACATCAATATTTTATAGTAATTTATTTTTTTGGAGAATCAATGAGCAACACAATTAACCTGAGAGAGATGCAGGTAAATCAGACGGGAACCATAAAATCGGTACGGGCCACAGGAGAACTCGGCAGAAGAATCCGGGATATGGGGCTTGTTCCAAACACCGAGATCCGCGTCATGGGAAGGGCTCCGTTAAAAGATCCGGTGGCGCTGCGCCTTTTAGATTTCACCATCACCCTTAGAAACAACGAAGCCGATTTCATCACGGTTAAGCCGGCAGGAGAGTAGAATGACAACCACCATCACTGCAGCACTTGCAGGAAATCCGAACTGCGGCAAAACCACCATGTTCAACGCCCTTACAGGGGCCCGCCAGCATGTGGGCAATTACCCCGGCGTTACAGTTGAGAAGCGATCCGGAACAGTAAAGGGAGACAACGCCACCATGAACGTGGTGGACCTTCCCGGCACCTATTCCCTCACGGCCTATACCCCTGAAGAGCTTGTGGCAAGGGATTTCATCGTGGATGAACACCCCCAGGTGGTAATCAACGTCCTGGACGCCACAAGCCTTGAGCGAAACCTTTACCTCACCATCCAGTTCATGGAACTGGGAGCGCCCATGGTGCTGGCCCTGAACATGATGGACGCCGTCAAGAAGCAGGGAAAGACCATCGACATCGACAAGCTCTCAACCCTTCTCGGGTTTCCCATTGTGGAGACCGTTGCACGGACGGGCCTTGGAAAAAAAGCCCTGGTGCAAAAGGCCATCGCCTTTACCCGGGAAAAGAAGACCTGGGAACCCCTTCACATCTCCTACGGACCTGTCCTGGATCCCATCCTCAGTGAGATGGAGGAGATCATCCGGGAAAGCAGCTTTCTGGACCAGCGCTTTCCTTCACGATGGATCGCCCTGAAATACCTGGAGGAGGACGAGCAGGTCCTGGCACTGGGTGAAGGATCGGGGTCCAAGACCCACCGGGAGCTGAAACGCATTACGGACAAGGCAACGGAAAAATGCTTCGCCACCCTTGAGGTGGGGCCAGAGGCCGTGATAGCGGATCACAGGTACGGCCACATCGCATCCATGATGAAACAGGGGGTGGTCAAGGGCGCCGCAAGCCGTCAAAGGCTCAATGTATCCGACAAAATCGACCGTGTTGTGACCCACCGGATTCTCGGCCCAATGATCATGCTTGCCTCCCTCTACGGCATCTTTTACGTCACCTTTCCCATCGGCGAGATCCCCATGGGATGGGTGGAGGCGTTCTTTGAGTGGCTCACCAACGCAGCCACCGCCATCATCCCGGAAAGCCTGTTCCAGTCCATGGTGGTTGACGGCATCATCGGCGGCGTGGGCGGAGTCATGGGGTTTGTGCCCCTGATCATGGTGATGTTCATGGCGATCACCATCCTGGAGGACGTGGGATACATGGCCCGGATGGCCTATATGATGGACAGGGTGCTGAGGGTGTTCGGCCTCCACGGAGCCTCCCTCATGCCCTTTATCATCTCAGGCGGCATCCCGGGCGGGTGCGCCGTACCCGGCGTCATGGCGGCCAGGACCCTGAGAAGCCCGAAAGAGAAGCTTGCCACCATCCTGACGGCCCCGTTCATGAACTGCGGCGCCAAGGTGCCGGTGTTCCTGCTGCTTTCGGCCGCGTTCTTTCCGGAAAATGCCGCCAGGGTGATGTTCGGCATCACCATCATCAGCTGGGTGGTTGCCCTGCTGGTGGCAAAGCTGTTGCGCACCACCGTAATCAAGGGGGAATCCACCCCCTTTGTCATGGAGCTGCCCCCCTACCGGATTCCCACCGTCAAAGGCGTGCTGATCCACACCTGGGAGCGGGCATGGCAGTATATGAAAAAAGCGGGTACCGTCATCCTCGGCATCTCCATCCTGATCTGGGCGGCCATGACCTTTCCCGGCCTTCCGGATGAATCAGCCGACACATTCCAGGTGCAGCGAACCGCAGTTGAAGCAACCCTTGCAGCAGCCTCCACGGACCAGCAGCGGTCAGCCCTTGAACTGGAACTCACGACCATCGACAATCTGGAGGCCCAGGCAGCCCTCAAGTACTCTGTGGCCGGCAGGATCGGATCTGCCCTTGAGCCGGTTTCAAAACTTGCCGGGTTTGACTGGCGGACCAACATCGCGCTTCTGGGAGGATTTGCCGCCAAAGAGGTGATAGTCTCCTCCCTTGGCACGGCTTACTCCATGGGGGACGTTGACCCGGAAGAGTCTGAAGGACTCGGGGCGCGGCTGACAAAGGATCCCCATTGGAACCAGGCCACGGCCATGAGCCTCATGATCTTCGTGCTGCTCTATGCCCCCTGCTTCGTCACCGTGGCTGTCATCGGCCGGGAGGCGTCCTGGTCATGGGCGGGCTTCAGCGTGGTCTTCAACACCGGCCTTGCCTTTACCCTCTCCGTGATCGTCTACCACATCATGTAAGAAAAGGGGTCAGGTCTACACTCTTGACACAAACAGTGTCAAAAGTGTGGACCTGACCCCGCTGACCGCCCCCCCCGCCGACCTTCCCAAATGTGATCACCATGATCCAAAAACCTGCGCCCACCACCTGCAAAATTCAAAGTCATCCATATTATATTTGACATACCAAATGTTTTTCCTTTATATAACCATGATCATCAATGGGCCGACACGGTTCAAAGCCGTTTTCTTTATTTATAAGGGTATCAAGAATGAAACAATACAGGGTCGTCCACCGCCTTTCCTGGCGAACACGAATCAAAATTCCAGATTTAAAACAAAAGGCGTTCATTGCCGATACCATTGCCGCAGACCTGGGTCGTCAGCCCGGCGTTACAGGGGTTGCCGTCAGGGTCAAATCACTTTCTGTCATCATTGAGCACAAAAAGAACGGCCTTTCCACGGACCGTGTTTTTTCGGTGCTGGACCGCTATTTCAACAACCTGCCCGGAACCGGTTCCAAAAGGGAGATGACCCTGAAACCGGCTTCCTCCCCCCCCAGGAAGCATGTATCCGGTACCACCCTCGCCCTTTCCGGCGCCTATATGGTTTTCACCTGGATCGCTCCCCTGGCCGCCCTCTCCTCCCCCATCCTGATGGCAGTACCGGCTATTGTGGCCCTTGGGTTGAGCATTCCCATCGTCGCCAATGGTATCCGCTCTTTCCGGGAATCCGGAAAACCGGGAACCGATCTTATGACAACGGCGGCCCTTTTTTATTCCATCGCGACCGGGAATGCTGGAACGGCCCTGGGGGTTTTCTGGCTGTTCAACCTGTCGTCATGGCTTGAGGAGCGAACCGTCAACCACACCCGCAACACTATCCGCACCATGCTCCGAAATGATATCAAGGATGTATGGCTCGTCAAAGACGGAGTGGAGGTCCAGGTCCCCCTCTCCCGGATCAGGCCGGGAGATTTGATAAGTGTAAGGTTCGGCTGCACCGTTCCGGCGGACGGTGTCGTAACAAAAAATAAGGCCCTGGTCTGTGAGGTCGCCATGACAGGCGAGTCCATGCCTGTGCTCAAAGAAAAGGGGGCCAGGGTCATGGCCGGCACAACAATGGAAGCAGGCCATATCATAATGAGAGTGGAGGCTGTTGGAGAGACCACAAGACTTGCCGGGATCATCCGCATGGTTGAAAATGCCGAAGAGTCCCGGGCACCGGTCCAACGCTCCGCCGAACGGTTTGGAAGACTCATGTTTCCAGTATCCCTCGGCCTCTTTTTCGGCACCCTTACGGTTACCGGAAGCGTCATGAGGGCAATGGCAATGCTCATCATCACCTGTCCTTGTGCCATGCGCATCTCATCTTCAACCGCGTTGACGGCAGCCATGGGGAATGCCGCCGGAAGGGGAATCCTGATCAAGGGGGGTGACGCCCTTGAAACAGCCGGAAAGATAGATGTCCTTGTCTTTGATAAAACAGGAACCTTGACCCAGGGCAGCCCCACGGTTTCACGGGTGATCACCCTTGACGACCATTTTGAACCCCTTGATATCCTTAAACTGTCAGGTTCGGCCCAATCGCCGTGGAAACATCCCCTGACCACGGCAGTCATGGATAAAATCAAGGAAACGCGTGAAGAGATTCCCAAGGCCGAAGCAAGCGATCTAATTGTCGGCCAGGGGGTCAGGGCAACAATTTCCGGCAAAGAGGTACTTGTGGGCAGCGAAAAATTCATGGAAAACCGCGGCATAGGATGCGGTGATGCCGCCCCCTTACTGGAACGAATGTTGTCGAATTCTGAAACCGTTGTTTTTGTCGCCAAGAATAAAAAGCTCCTTGGCCTTATCGGCGTAAAAGATTGCCTGAAGGAAAACGCAGCCTCAACCCTCAACGCCTTAAGGGCCATGGGAATCGGTCACATGGTGATGCTGACAGGGGACAGAAAAGAGATGGCTGTAAAAGCGGGCCGGGATCTTCCCCTGGATGAGATAATGTGGAGTCAATCTCCTGAAGACAAGGCCGAATGGATAAAGAAACGCAAAGCCGACTATCCCGGCCAGGTGGTGGCCATGGTGGGGGACGGCATCAATGACACCCCTGCCTTTGCCCATGCAGATTTAAGTTTTGCCATGGGGGGAACCTCTGCCGACGTTGCAATGGCCCATGGTGATATTGTTCTGCAGAAACCGGATCTTGCCCTTGTTGCTGAATCTGTCAGGCTGGGGAAACAATGCCTGTCCGAGATTCACGAAAATTTCAGGCTGACAGCTGGATTCAACCTGGCATGCGGAGTGTTGACCGGAATGGAGTGGCTCTCACCCTTTGCAGGCGCACTTGCACACAATTTAATCACCCTTGGCGTGGTGGGCAAATCAGGTCGACTCGCCTTTTATGATACGGGGTCGGATGACCATGCCATTGGCGCCAGGGAAAAAAGGAACCCGGGCAGGACAATGTTGCCATCACCGGGATGCAATAGAGATAGCGCCCCCAAGGGAAACCAGATAGCTGAGCAATGCCTTGGTGATGCATAAAACAGAGGGGTCAGGCTTAGCTTGTTGACAAGTCTATTTGCAGCACCGAGAAAATGTTTCAACAAGCTAAGCCTGACCCCTAAGAATAAGCTAAGCCTGACCCCGATGATTTGACCCGAAACTATAGCGCGGCTGCCAGGGCGGCGAGGTTCTGCTTCATGGTTTCAAGGTAGGCGTCAACGGTAATCCCATCGCCGTTACCGGCGGCGGGATCCATGGCGTCGAGCACAACCAGCCTTGCCCCGATTTCCCGCAACACATCCATGATCGCCTTGTCCGGCTCCCATTTATGGATGACCACCTTGATGTCGTTATCCAGGATCGCCTGCTTAAAGGCGGCAAGGTCTTCCGCTGTCCAGTCGATCTCGGGTTTCAGGAAATAGTCGACCACCTCGATATTGAAGTTGTCGGTGAGATAAATGAACTCCCCCGTCATGGCGATGGCTTCCAGGCTGTCAAGGCTTGCGAACCTGGATTCATACCCGCTCCTGAGCTTGAAGATCTCCTGCTTCAAATCCATGAGATTTTGCCCGATTACGCCCCTGTCCCCGGGGCTCAGCCGTTGCAGGTCAGCGGCAATGATGTCCGCCATCCGGGAGGCATTGGCAAGGCTGAGCCAGAGCTTGAGGCAGGATTTTCCACCATGGCCGCCCCCATTGACAGGGGCATCCAGGAGGGCAACCCCGGACTGGCGACAGTCAAAGGGCATGGCGGCATCGATCTCGATGACGCCGATATTTTTCCCCCGGGCCGCCGGGAACAGCGGGTCGCCCGGCCAGGCGCTGCGAATGGAAACCACGGCCGTGGCCTGGCCCAGGCGCTCTCCCAGCCGGTTTCCATGGGTCTTGATATAATGCTGCTGGCTTTTCATGCTCACCCCCCGGGGATAAAGATGCTCCACCCTGAGGGCCGTTCCCCGGCATAGCCTTGCCGTCAGGGAATAGGTGGCCTGGAGGGAGGTGAGCACACGCTTGCCGTCCTTGCCGTCATCCTGGGCATGCACCGCCCTTGTCCCAACCGCCATGATAAGGATACCCGCCATCACCGTGATAATTTTCTTCAAAACAGTCTCCATGTTTTCATCTGTTAATGGATCGCCGCACCCTTAGATGGCGGCCTCTTTGAACCGTCCCCCCGCCATGCGGATGAGGGCCGTCACCAGGAAAAACACCGACGCCGCAAGGATGATCGCCCCGCCCGACGGCACCGGAATTTCAAGCTCCATGGGCAGGATCACCCCCACAAGGCAGCTCAGGGTGGAAAAGGCGACGCTGTAAAAGAAAAAGCCCTTCATGGAGCGGCTGATGTTCCTTGCGGCCGCAGCCGGGATGATGAACAGCGCCTCCACCAGCACGGCGCCGACGACCTTGAGGGAGGCCACCGTGATCACCGTGATCATCAGGATAAACACGTACTCCAATAGCTTCACCCGGATGCCCCGGACATGGGCAAGGCTGGGATTGAAGCTTGCCATGAGCATCCTGTTATACAGGGGCAGCCCCAACCCGGCGCAGATGACGCTGATGATCAGCAGCACGTTCATGTCCGTGTCGTTGACGGTGAGAATGGAGCCGAACAAAATGTTATCAAGCACATGCATGTTCACCTTGCTTGTCACATACAAAAGCACACAAGCCCCAAAGGCAAGGGAGATGGAGAGGAACACCCCGATAACCGTGTCCGACGACATCTTTGTCCGGTTCCGGGTGAAGTTCATCACCAGGCCGAACAGGATGCAGAACCCGAACAGGGACGCATAGGGAGAGGTATAGGGCTCCCCCAGCACAATGCCGATGGCCACCCCGGTCAGGGCGGCCTGGCCCACGGCCTGGGAGAAAAAGGCAAGGTGCTTGGTCACCACCATGGTTCCCACCCCGCCAAGCAGGGGGCCGATGAGCAGGGCGCACAGGATCGAGTTGACGACAAAGGCATACTGAAAGGATTCCGGCAGCACCCCGGCCCGGGCCCAGTGCTCACAGAAGATTCGAATGATATCGTAAAAAGAGTTCATGACCGTTACCATGATTTCAAGGAGTTAAGGTTACGCCCCGGCTACCTTGCCGAAAAGGCATCAAGGATCTGTTGGGAGGAGAGCACCCGGTCCGGCGGCCCGGAAAAGAGCACCCCCTTGTTGACGCAGGTCACCCCGTCCGCCATGGCCTTCACCTCCTTAAGGTCGTGGTGAATCCAGAAGATCGTGACGCCCTGGTGTTTGAATTCCGTCAGAAGATCGTAGAGCATCCGGCCGCCGCCCTTGTCAAGCCCTGTCATGGGCTCGTCCAGGATGAGAAAACCGGGAAAGGGCAGCAGGGCCTGGGCCAGGAGCAGCCGCTGGCGCTCTCCCCCGGAAAGCTGGCCCATGGTGCGTTTCCGCTTTTCCATCAGCCCCACCCGGGAAAGGGCCCGGTCGATGGCGGGCCTGCGCCCGGCCTTGATACCGGTGAAGGCCGGCCGGTCCTGGCACACCATGGCCATGAAGTCGTCCACGGTGATGGGCAGGGTGTGGTCGAAATCGAGCACCTGGGGCACATACCCCATGGTGACAGGTCCCGGAGAGGTGATGGCGATCTCGCCGGTGTGGGGCATCTGGCCGAGCAGGGACCTGAGCAGGGAGGTCTTGCCCCCGCCGTTGGGCCCGATGAGGCAGTGGATGGTGCCGGGATCGATGGTAAAGCTGACATCCTCCAGGATGGAGGTGTTGCCCAAGGTAAGGTTCACCCGGTTGAAGGAGACCCCCGGCCCCTTAATTAACGGTGTGTCCATCTCTATTTCCCTCTTTTGCGATGCGGTTGTCGTGGGACTCGATCAAGGCCGCGGTCAGGGCTTCGATGTTTGCCCTGAGCCCGTTTTCAAAATCGTCCACCGTGTAGTTGCCGTTGGTTAAATGGGAGAGGTAGCGGACCCTAATCCCGGTCTCCTTGTGAATGGTCTCCACATATTTGTCCGGAAAATTCATCTCGGTAAAGATCACGTCCACGTCAAGGTCCCTGATCTTGTCAATGGTTTTGGCAAGCTGGCTGGCCGTGGGCTTGAGCCCGTGGCTCGGCTCGATCACGGCCGTCACCTGGAGCCCGAACTCCTGGAGCAGGTAGTCATACCCCCCGTGGATGGTTGCGCAGCGGAAATCGATCCTGGGCAGGGAGGCGAGCTTTTCCATGTATTCGGCCTTCATCCTTCTCAATTTCCGGACATAGGCCCGGGCATTCCCGCGATAGGCCTTCCGGTTGTCAGGGTCCAACTCTCCAAGGGCCCGGCTGATGTTGTAGATCTGCTGGATGGATGCCGTTATGGAGATGAAGGTGTGGGGATTGACCACCTTTGTTTTTGAATCGGTCCCCGCGATGGGAATCAGGGACACCCCCTCATTGGCGTAGATCAACGGGATCTTGCCCTTCATCCGGGAGGCCTCCAGGATCTCAAAGGCGAATTCATCATGGCCGATGCCGTTGAGAACCAGCGCATCGAGATCCATGACCCGCTTGATATCGTCGGGCTGGGGTTTATAAGCATGGGGGTTGAACCCCGGCTTGATCAGGGGCGCCACCTCGGCCAGATCCCCCACGATATTGGCGGCAAAGCTGTAGTAGGGATGGAGGGTCACCCCGATCCTGAGTTTTTTACCAGGGGCCGCAGCTGCGGCCCCGTTTACGAAAACCAGTGCCAGAAACGCTGTCAGGACAATTATCGGTTTCAGTTTCATGACTGTTACTCTCCTTTCAATCGTTTGACTTCCTCTTCCCCCTTATAGGGAACCACCTCTTTCCATCCCTTGGCCATGAGGGCCTGGTCCGTCACAATTTCAGGAAACGCGACATCCGGCTCATCATGGTGCCAGATCTCGTAGGGAGCATGTTCTACCGTATCTGTTCCGGGCCGCTTGCCTGCGTGGTCATGGAGCATCACCAGGAGAAAGCAGCCAAAGCCGCCGGCGTCCCGGGGCACGCCAAGATAGAGGGCCACATGCCGGGTGCCGGACCAGGGCACCCGCTGTTCCCATGCAAGGCTCCCCCGCTTTTCCCACACCTGGTCCTTTACGAAGGGCGGCATGAACTCATTTTCCAGGGTGGCCAAAGAAGGCCACTCCTCATCACCCATGCCGTGGAGCTCATTGATCTCCATGGCGGCGGCGTAAAGATCGTTAAAGGTGCCCTGCTCAAGGGTGGCAAGATCCCTGAAGGCGGAGATCTGGTGCGCTTTGAGCACCTTTTCGTCACTGGGCCGGATTCGCCCGGCAATGACCCCGCCCGCTATCATCACCACCACCGCCACCGCCACGAAAAGGTAAATCACCTCGGACTTGGTGCTCACGGGTTTGACAATCTGTTGTTCCATTCTCTTCTCCTTTAATAGGGGTCAGGTCTACACTCTTGACACTTGTCAAGAGTGTAGACCTGACCCCGGTATAGCACCTCAGCCAGTCGCCCTTAGATAGACAATAAACTTATTTTTGTAAAGAATTAAAAATGCGCAACATCACAAAACATTCGGCACACCTAAGAAGAATAAAAAAGGGTCCTTTAAGCTTCATTACATTGCGCAGTTAAAAGTTGTCATGCCCCCTCCCCTTGCAAGAAGACAGGCTTTGAATATTTTTTCTATTGACAAAAAAGCCTTTCTACTCTAAACACTTTTTCACATTACCTAAACTTTATTTGGCTAACCAAACTATATCCGAAGCGTCAAATCGCTTTCAGGAAGTTTATAGAAACCAGGGTGGGGACATTGCCAAAAGAATTGCGTATCAGAAGCAAAGGCCCCCAAACATGAAAAAAACAATCTGGGTTAAATTGGAATGAAATTAAAAAATTTAAAGATCACCCACAAAATCATATGCGGGCTTGCCCTATTGCTGAGTCTCACCCTTGCCATCGCCGCCGGGGCCCTCTACAGCGCCAGGATGTTCAAGCAGAAAACAGAGAGGAACATTGCCCTGGAAGAGCTGATCACCCAGGGAGAACAGATGGAGGAAGCCGCCCGGAGCTGGCTTGTTCACAGGGAAAGCCTGGGCCGGCAGGCATCCACCGGTAACGGTGAGGATGGGAACCTGAAAAAAAATCCCCTTGAAACCTATCAGGCCCTGCGCGGCCAGGCCCGCACCCGTTCAAACCGCCTGGCCTCAGCCGGGCTGTCCCCAGGGGAATCAAGGGCCCTGGCCGACCTGACGGCCATCTTAAACGCCTATAACGCCGCCTTTCACAGCTACCGCACCCAGTTTGACCGGGGGGTGGCGCTCATGGATCAACTGCGGGAACAGGCCACCCAAATCCTGGGCTCCTCCCTCTCCCTGGACAGGGCGGTCAAGCGTAAGGCCCAGAAGCTGAACCTGCGCCTGGACCATCTCAAACAACAGCTTTCCCAGGGGACCATCCATGCAGATGCAACCACCCTTGGGGAAATAATGGCCATCACCGATGCCCTGGCCGCCGAGGCCGAACGCACGGGGCTGACGGCCATCCTGATCAACAAACCCCTTGGATTTCAGGAGATGGCCAAGGATTTTGTTCTCTACCAGGAGGATGCCAGCGGCAGCGGCCTGATCACGGACATGGAAAAACTGCTCGGGATTGATACGGCAGCCACCATGGGGGCATCCCTGCCCTCCATGAAGCCGTACTTCACCTCCGGCCGGGAAGGAAAGCTCTTTGACAAAATCACCCGGGGCACAGGGAATTACCTCTCCCGGTTCAAGGACTATTATGACCTGAATTTCGCCCTGCGGAACACCATGCAGCTGATGGAAACCAAGCGTGAGTTGTTCCAGGAGCGTGCCTCTCAGATCCGGGCCGCCCATGTGTCTGCCCTGGACGCTTTCCGGGAAAAGGCCACCCGTTTCCTGATCGGTTTCACCTGTACCGCCCTGATACTGGGGGTGATGATCGGTCTCAACCTTGTCCGCCAGGTGGTTTGTCCCATCAAAAAAGTGGGTTCCGGCCTCAAGGACATTGCTTCAGGCGAAGGCGACCTGAGCAAACGGCTGGACGTGGTGTCCAAGGACGAGGTAGGCAGCCTGGCCAGATGGTTCAACCTGTTTGCCCAAAAACTGCAGGAGATGATCAGGGAGTTTGCCGGAAATGCCGAAACCCTCAACCGCTCTTCCCATGATTTTTTATGCATTTCGGAACAGATGTCGGCCGGTGCCGCCCAAATGGCCGAAAAATCAGACGCGGTCGCGGCGGAAGCGGATGAAATGAATGCCAACCTCGCCTCCCTGGCGGCGGCAGCCAGCCAATCCTCCGCCAATATCGGCATGATTTCCACGGCGGCGGAAGAGATGCTCCGCACCATTGGGGACATTGCCCAAAACACCGCCCAAACACGGGAGACCAGCAGCCACACCGTCACCCGGGCCCGGAAAGCCGCAAACCAGATCACCAGCCTGAGCACATCGGCCCGCCAGATCGGAAATGTTGTTGAAACCATCACGGACATTTCCGAGCAGACCAACCTGCTTGCGTTGAACGCCACCATCGAGGCGGCCCGCGCAGGTGAGGCCGGAAAAGGATTCGCCGTGGTGGCAGGAGAGATCAAGAGCCTGGCCGAACAGACAGCCGGGGCCACCCGGGAGATCAAGCATACGATCCTGAACATCCAGGACGCCACCCGGGAAACGGTTTCGGAAATCGAGGAGATCACGGGGGCCATCACCCATGTAAACGAAATGATAGACCATGTTGCCGCATCTGTTGAAGAGCAGTCCGCCACCACTGCGGAGATCGCCGGCAACGTGGGCCAGGCAGCCGACACCATACGGGAAGTCACCGGAAACATCTCCCGGGGATCGGATGCCGCCGCCCGGATCGCGACGGATATGGCGGATGTCAACCAGGCATCCCACCGTATGTCGGACAATGGATTGAAAATCCACGACAGTGCCGAAGAACTGAACCAATTGTCCCAGCGGCTCAAACAAAAGGTTGATCAGTTCAAGGTTTAACCCATGGGGAGCAATCATGAAAGAGACAAAGATACCCAACACCATACAGGACCATGAAACTGATTCCGTTCCTGAAAAACGCAAGCCGGATGCTTTGCTACCGTATCGGCTAACCCTGCGACAAAGACAAGGAGACATAAAATGAAGCCCCTTCCCAAAATGGATGTTGACCTTGGATTTCTTTTTGATACCATCGGCGGCCGGATAAAATCACGGTTGCTGCTGGCGGCCATTGAGCTTAAACTGTTCGACCTTCTCACATCAGAACAATCCCACGGGGATATCGCCCGCACCCTTGGCAGCCATCCCGGGAACACAGGGCTTTTTCTGGACAGCCTCGCGGCATCCGGGCTTGTCGAAAAAAAGAACGGCCTCTATCACAACAGCGATGCCGCAGCAGCAGCCCTTGTGACCACGAGCCCGGCCTATATGGGAGAGATGATTCAGATGATGAATTCCATGAGCGTGGGAGACAGCTCGGAGCTTCGATCCCTGGTGCTGGACGGTCCGCCCTCCACAAGGACCGATTCAGGAAGCCAGGAGACCTGGACCGCCTATGCCCGGTCCATGGCCAACTACCAGCGGGGAGGGATTGCCCAAAAAATGGCTGAAATCGTTTCCGGGACCAAAGGGTTTTCATCCTTTGGCAAAATGCTGGATCTCGGGGGAGGCCCGGGCCTCTACTGCCTGGCCATGGTGGCGGAACACCCATCCATGACCGGCGTTGTCTTTGACCAGCCGCCGGTTGCAGAGGTGGCCCGGGAGTTTATCCAGGCCTATGGAATGGAAGAGCGTGTCACGGTGATGGGAGGTGATTTTGCAAACGATCCCATTGGCGAGGGGTATGACCTGATCTGGGCCAGTGCGACCCTTAATTTCGTTCGCAAGGATCTCAACGCCATGGTTGAGAAGATCTATAATGCCCTTGCCCCCGGTGGGGTCTTCATAAGCTTTGCCGACGGGCTCACCCATGAACGAACGCAGCCTTCCATCTACGTGCTGACAAACCTGATAAACGTGCTTAAGGGCGAGGATCTCATGTTTGACAAGGGCGAAATCGCCCGCGCCATGGAAACGGCAGGTTTCCGGGAGATCGAAAGCACCACGGTGGAGACGCCCATGATGCCCATGGAGCTGGACATTGCCAGGAAGCCCCGGTCATAACCGGCAGAGGAGTAACGGGTTTGATCTCGAGGAACATGGCATCGGCAACATGAAACAGCTCACCGGCCTGGTCCCCAACCTCGGCTACAACAAGATCGACGGGGGCACCATCCCCTATACGGCCCTGGACACCTTTTGGGACGTGGACCGGGTGGAAATCCTCAGGGGCTCCCAGGGAACCCTTTACGGCCGCAACACCCATGCCAGCCTTATCAAGATCATGACCCGTGATCCCGAGCCCGAATTCACCGCAGACGCCACCCTCAACTTCGGCAGCCACAACACCTGGTCTGCGGGCGGGGCCCTGGGCGGCCTCATCTCCGACACCCTGGGGGTTCAGGGCGGCCGTTAACTTCCATGAGTCCGACGGGTTCCATCACAATCCTTGTTGTAGTGGATGTGGTACTCAAGCCTCAATGTTCCATTTTTCGCTTTAATTCGAAACATTTCATATAATATTTATCGGGTTCAACCCATTTGACGGCTATCAACCATGGGTTAACCATATGTTATTTCAAGACATAACACGTCAAACACCGAATTCACAAATATTTTTGTAGCAGCCATCCAGACACCTTTCGTGCATCTGCTTTCAGCAAGATAGCGACATTTGTAAAGAACCGCAACACATTCCAGAACCATCTTCTCAAATTTATTAATAGTTAAACAACGGCAACAAGATAAGCCTGGCCCCAGCAACGTGCAAAAAAAAAAGCATTGACAAGCCCCCTTCAAAAAGTTAGCCTTGCACAACTTTTTGAAGCATTGCAAATTTTATTACGAACAAGGAGTGTGCTTGATGGCAAATCAAAACAGATACGGAACAACAGCCGAAATGGTTATCCAGGAAATCGATGACCACGGCATCAAGCGTCTCTTGGCCATTGACGGCAAGGGACTCTACCTGACGAGCCATAAATTAGTCAACAAGAACCTTGCCGATGTCAACCGGTACGGAAACAACCGCATGGATTGCAATACCAAACTCGAAGAGATGGGATATGATCCCAATGAGATCTACGAGGAGAACAAGCATTTGATCAATGCCGGAACCGGCCAGCAATCAAAAACCAAAAAACTCAACCCCATCAAGGCCTCCAAACGAAGAGGTTAACCCGTCTTACAGCCCCATGCATCCTATCCAGCAAGCCTCCACAACAAACGCCGTCGCCATACCGGGCGGCGTTTGCCATCCCTGATCGCCACAAAAACCGGAACGACGACCGGCTGCCCCCTGCCCCCGGCACTATCTCAACAACGTCAATAAGCTATGACTGGCCCCAGCACTGGGAGGCGGCCAGGAGCACCACCAGTATGGAACCGAGATTGTGCATGACAGCGCCCATAATCGGAGTCAAAAGCCCCAGGGAACCCGCAGCCACGGCAACAAGGTTGATCAAAAAACTGATGGCAATGCAGACCTTGATAATCCGGCTCATTTTTTTACCCAGGGCGATGAGAAAAGGCAGCCGGTCCAGCCGGTCGTTCATCAACACCACGTCCGCCGTTTCAAGGGCGGCATCGGAACCGTTCAATCCCATGGCAATGCCGACATCGGCGGCCTTCAAGGCCGGTGCGTCGTTAATTCCGTCCCCCACATAGACAATGCCGGAATTAGGGTAGGAACGCAATACCGCAAGCTTGTCCTGGGGCTTCCGGCAGGCATGGATCTCCATGATTCCCACCTCGCGGGCCACGGCCCTCACCGGAGCCTCCTGGTCGCCGGAAAGGATGGCAACGTCCTCGACACCTGCCCTGCGAATGGCTTGAATCGTCTTTTGCGCGCTGGATCTTGCCAGATCCTGAAGGCCAATGTATCCTGCCGTTTCCGTATCCACAACCACCTGGACGGCGGTCAAACCAAGGTCTGCCCAGCGGTTGCTTGTCACGATCTCAACCCGTCTCTGTCCCACCATACCGGAGATCCCCCTGCCCGGTTCCGAGAGGATGCCGGTTGCGACCCGGGCATCGCATCCAAGGGCTGTGGCCTTTGCAGCGATCCCCCTGGCAAGGGGGTGAAGGCTGCCGGTTTCAATGGCTGAGGCAAGGGAAAGCATCTCTTTTTCAGTGAACCCGGGCGCAACATCCATCCGGGTGACCACGGGTTCGCCCCGGGTAAGGGTTCCTGTCTTGTCAAAGAAAACCCCGGTTGCGGTTGCGATCTTTTCAAGGCTCCTGCCGCCCCGGACAAGGATGCCGGCCTTGGCCGCGCGTCCGATGGCGGCAACGGTGGAAACCGGTCCTGCCAGGAGAAAGGAGCAGGGGCAGCCCACGATAAGCACCGTGATCGCCCGGGAGATATCCAGGGTGACCGCATAGGTGATCGCCGCCGCCAAAAGGATGACCGGGGTAAAAAACGCAGCATAGCGATCAACTATCCCCGCACTCTCCGTCTTTGACGCTTCCGCCTCCCTCACCATCCTTATGATCTTGCCGATGGTTGAGTTCTCCCCCACCTGGGTGGCCTCGGCCGTGATGAATCCGTCGACACAGAGGGTACCGGCATAGACAGGATCGTTGATCTGCTTTACGACCGGAATTGACTCCCCGGTAATGGAAGACTCGTCCACGGAGCTTGCCCCGCTTGCAATGACGCCGTCAACGGCAATGGTCTCCCCTGCCCTGATGACAACCCTGTTCCCGGGGACGATATCGGAAACGTTCACCCGGACCTCGGCCCCCTCTTTTTCGATGGTTGCCTGCTTTGGCGAAAGTTTGATGAGCTCCTGGATCGCGTTTCTTGCGCTGTCGCTTACGGCCTCTTCCACCAGGGCCCCGAACATCATGATGGCACTGACAACGGCCGCCTCAAAAAGATTGCCGTTGAAAAGACAGGCAATGATGGCAATGCTCACCAGTTCATCCACATTGATCCGCCGTTTAATCACGCCCCGGAAAGCCCCCATGATGATAGGCACACCGTTGATCGCGATGGATGCCATCAGCACCAGGTCTGAAGGGGAAAGGTGTAAAACCGGCAAACCACCCGTCCGGGTCAATGCCAGGGCCGCGGGAATGAGCATGCCGCCGGACGCTACCCGAAAAAAGTCCCTGGATTTTAAAATCTCCCGGTACACGTTGAGATTCCCATGTCGTCCTATCATCACGCCTCCTTAAAAGTTTGAGCCTCTAATAGTTTGACCGTCAAACCATTTTTCTCGCTGATATACCCCGATATAGATCGAGTGTCAAGTAGTTTGACGACCAAGCTATTTTTTTCGATTGTGTCGGAGATTGGCCTGTGGTAGGGGAACACCCACGACATGAACTCACATGGAGAACTGGATGAAAATAGAAAACCTATCAAGAATCATCGTTGAATTTTACGAGAAACTATCCTCCTGGGAAGAATCGGTGGTCCGGGACTCAGGGCTTACCACGGCCCAGATCCATACCATTGAAATCGTCGGCCATGCCGGGGCCATAAAGATGAAGGATCTGGCGGGAAAGATCGGCGTGACCACAGGCACCCTGACCGTCGGCATCGACCGGCTGGAGAAAAAGGGCCTCCTTGTGCGAAGACCCCATGAAAAGGACAGGCGCTCCTACATGATCGAGCTGACCCGGGAAGGCATGAAATATTTTGAGGAACACCACAACTTCCACATCAGAATGACGGAAGAGATCGTCTCATGCCTGAGCGAACAGGAGCAGAAGGACTTTGCCGCTATCATCGAAAAAATGCTGAAAAAAATCTAAAAAAAGGGTCAGGCTTAGCTTATTGACGCTTGCTATCTCGGAATCATAGTCTGACAACAATAAGCTAAGCCTGACCCCGGTTATGCCCGGAGGATGTTTTGGACCCGGGCGGCCAGCCCATGGACGGTGAAGGGCTTCTGGATGAACGCAACCCCCTCCTCCAGGATGCCGTGCCTGGCGATGGCGTTGCCGGTGTAGCCGGACATGTAGAGCACCTTCAGGCCCGGCTGCCGTTGGCTGGCCTTGGTAAACAGCTCTTTACCGTTCATCCCGGGCATGATCACATCGGTCAGCAGAAGATGGACCGGGCCGCCATGGGCAGTGAGGCGCGTCAGCGCTTCAGCCCCGCCTTCCGCAACAAGGACCGTGTACCCCTGCTGGGTGAGAACGTCACGGCTAAAATCCCGCACCTGGTCATTGTCTTCCACCAGCAGGATGGTCCCGGAACCGCCCAGCTCTACGCTTGAAGCTTCCCGGGCCTTTTTTTCCACCTGGGCCTCTTCAGAAACCGGCAGGTAGATCTTGAAGGTCGTGCCCCGTCCCGGTTCGCTGTAGACCCAGATGTTGCCCCCGTGCTGTTTGACGATGCCGTAGACCGTGGCAAGTCCCAGGCCGGTGCCCTGCTCGCCCTTGGTGGAAAAAAACGGCTCGAAAATATGCTCCCGGATCTCTCCATCCATGCCGCAGCCGGGGTCGCTCACCGCCAGCATGACGTAGCGGCCCGCCCGGGTGCCGGGACGCGCCGCGGCAGACGCCTCGTCAATATCCGCCATGGCCGTCTCCAGGGTGAGCCTGCCGCCTTCGGGCATGGCATCCTGGGCATTCACGGCCAGATTCATGATCACCTGCTCGATCTGGCCCCTGTCCGCCTTGATGGTTTGAATGCCGGAATCGGGGATGATATCGATCTCGATGTCTTCCCGGATGGTACGCCGCAGCAGCTTCTGAAAATCCTTAATGGTATCGTTCAGGTTCAGCGGCTTGTACTCCAGGGTCTGTTTGCGGCCAAAGGCCAGCAGCTGGCGCACCAGGTCACGGGAGCGATTTCCCGCTTTAACGATCTGGTCCACGTAACGCCGCTGCCTGTCATCCAGACCCAAATCCGCCATGAGCATCTCACCGAATCCGAGGATGGGGGTCAAAAGGTTGTTCATGTCATGGGCCACACCGGCGGCCAGCCGTCCGATGGCCTCCACCTTCCGGGCCTGGCGGTAATGCTTCTCGAGCCTTGCCTTTTCCGCCTCAGCCTCTTTGTTTTCCGTTATGTCAGCGGCCACACCTTCAAAATAGCCCTTGTCCCAATAAAGCCTGCCGGAAAAACGCAACCACCAAATGGAACCGTCCCTTTTCCTGAAGCGTGCCTCGTAGTTTCTTACTTCCCCTTTTTCCTTGAGTTCCGCGATCATATGGGATCTTTCTTCAGGTTCGGCATAGAGATCGGTGATGGAGAGCCGCCGGATCAGTTCATCCCGGGAGTCGTATCCGAACATTTCAACCAGCCGCTGGTTGGCTTCCAGGAACAATCCATCGGAGAGCCTTGTCCTAACAAGTCCTATCTGGGCATTTTCATAAAGGTTCCGGTACTTCTCCTCACTATCCCCCAGGGCCTCCCTGGTCTGCCTTCCCTTGATGACCCGCTGCAACCGCTCCACCAGGGCTTCCATCAGTTCTTCTTCCTCTTCCAGGAACGGCCCCAGATGCGCCCGGGGCCGTTCCTCCAGATAGCAGACATCCAATGATCCCACCCTGCTCCCGGATACCACAAGCTCCCGTGAGAGTCTCCAGGGAGTGTCCCGATAGTTGTCCGTCTCATATTCCCGGCCCTGGAACACGAGCCTGGCACAGGTGATCTCCGGGTATTGCCATCCAGCGGGAATCAGGCGGATACCTTGTTCAAAGAACTCCTCCACGGAAATGCCGGGGGTCTCCATGAGGCTGGAGAGCCCAAAGAGGCAATTGAGCTCCCTGACCCGTTTTGACAACCGCGCTTCGCTCCCGCGCAGCCGTTCTTCCGCCTGCTTTCTGATGATATACTGCCCCATGAGGGAGGTTATTATTTTCAGGGCGTCCCGTGATATTTTCGGAAAGGTGTCGGTCTTATGGGAGCCCACACTCAGGCATCCGATAACCCTGTGTTCATGTTTGATCGGGATGAGGCAGACCGCCTTCACCCCCTCTTGCTTACGGACCGGATCAGCAGCTCCTTCAAGCTTATCATAGTGTGTGAAGACAGGTTCTCCTTTCAATACCAGTTCTGCATTTGGAGAATCCGGAGGGTACCATGCGGTTGCCTTGACAAAGGATTGGGACAGCCCGCTATGGGACCGTATGGAAAAAGAGCCGTCCGGCTGGACCAGGTATATTGACCCGCAATCCATGGCAGACCCTTTGATTGCGAAACCGACACAGTGTCCAAGGCAATCATCCAGGTCGACGGCTCCCCCCAATGCCCGGGCAAGATCATGCTGGGCAAGCAATAGATTCTCGGCCCGCTTGCGCTCGGTGATGTCCCGGATGGTGCCCACGAGATTCCTTCTGCCGGTGGTGGGGTTGATAAAGGATGACTTGATGGTGGAAATCGTGTGGGTCTGTCCGCCGCCGGTGATCTCCTCCTCGTTGACATCAACCGTATCCGAAGCCATGACCATGTCGTCATGGGCCCAGAACACATCGGCCTGCTCCGGGGGAAAGAAATCATAGTCTGACTTGCCGAGCATCTCAGTGCGGGAATGACCGAACATACGGCACAGGGCGTCGTTCAGGGCGATCCACCGGTGGTTCTCGTCCTTCACGAAGAGAGGGTCGGCAATGCCGTTGATCACGCTGTCAAGGAACTCCCGGGAGTGGGAAAGCTCCGACTCAGCCCGCTTGCGCTCGGTCCAGTCCGTGATGACACCGATTAAACCGATGATCTCCCCGCTGTCGTCCCTGATGGCATCGGCACGTTGAAAGGCCGGAAGGGACCGGCCGCTTTTTGTCACCATGGTGAGTTCGCCGGCCCATGGTTCGCCGGCCATGATACTGTCCAACATCTCCCTTGCGGTGCTTTTGTCCTGGATAACGGCAAAAGCGCCTCCCCCGGCCTGGAGTTCCCCGGCGGTTTTAAACCCGAACAGGTCTGAAAAGGCCTTGTTCTGATAGAAATGGCGGCCCTTGGGATCGGATATGCCAATGGCGTCACTGGTGCTGTCCAACGCTTTCATTATCAGGATAAGTTTCTCGTGGGTCTCTTCAGTCGTATGAAATGTATTATGGTTTTCCATTATCCTATTTTTTCCCTGATAAAATTAACTTGCACCATGGATTTTAAAATGGTAATTGCACCCCTAGTTGGGTCGAGCCGAAAAAATAAAGCCTGAAAATCAATGTGTCAAGGGGCTTAAACCATCATGACCCGGGCTTGAACGGCCCGTCATTCGTTTTGGGAAGGCTGGACTCTGGATAAATGGATGGAGAAAACAAATGAACCAGATTCTGATCGTCGATGATGACCCGGGCGTGTGCCTGTTCATGGAGGAAGTGATCACCTGCATGGGATATGCCGCAACCCATGCCAAGACACTGAAAAAAGGGCTTGAAAAAGCAAGCTCCGGCCATTGGGACATCATCTTTCTGGATGTGCGCCTGCCGGACGGCAACGGACTCGAAGCCGTACCCGAGTTCAGGAAGATGCCCTCATCCCCGGAGGTGGTGATCCTGACGGGGGAGGGCTCCGCCGACGGCGCGGCCCAGGCCATCCGCAGCGGGGCATGGGACTATATCGAAAAACCGGTCACGGCCAATGCCATCACCCTGCCCCTCAAACACGCCATGGAGATCCGCCAGGCAAGAAAGGCCGGTTCAGCCCAGGGCCTCTTCAAGCGCGACAAAATCGACGGGGACAGCCCGGAACTGTCCGAGTGCCTTGCCGAGGCGGCCAAGGCGGCGGACAGCGATGCCAGTGTGCTGATCACCGGCGAGAGCGGGACGGGCAAGGAGCTTTTCGCCCGGGCCATCCATGGGAACAGCCCCAGGGCAAACGGGCCCTTTGTGGTGGTGGATTGTGCCGCCCTGCCCGATTCCCTGGTGGAAAGCGTGCTGTTCGGCCACGAAAAAGGAGCCTTCACCGGCGCGACGAAATCAAGGACAGGACTGATTCGCGAGGCGGACGGGGGCACCATGTTCCTGGATGAACTGGGGGAGCTGTCGCCCTCCAATCAAAAACGGTTCCTGCGGGTCCTCCAGGAGCGCAGGGTTCGCTCCGTGGGCGGCGGCCGGGAAGATGCCATCGATTTTCGTGTCATTGCCGCCACCCATCAGGACATCGACGGAATGGTAGAGAAAGGCGCCTTCAGGAAAGACCTGTTATTTCGCCTTAGGGGCCTCACCATCGCCCTGCCCCCCCTCAGGGACCGCCAGGGGGACGCCCAGATCATCGCCATGCGCTCCATTGAAAAATACTGTACCCGGTTCGGCATTGCGGTCAAAGGCTTTTATCCCGAATTCATAGAGGCCCTTGCCCGCCATGAATGGCCCGGCAATGTAAGGGAACTGGTCGCTGCCGTGGAAGCGGCCGTGATCCATGGCAAAAACGAGCCCCTGCTCCACCCCATTCATCTGCCCGTCCATATCCGCGCCAACCTGGCGCAAAAGGCGGTACGGCCTCCCGCGCCCCCGGCCCCCCTGGAAGAAACCACGGAGGACGCCCCCGGCGCCATACCCGGTCATTCCCAATACATGCAGGAAACGGAAAAGAGATATCTCAAAAAGGTTGCGGCTGCCGCCAACGGCGCTGTACAGGAGATATGCCGCCTGTCCGGCCTTTCAAGGGCCCAGGTGTACCGGTTGATCAAAAAACACGACATCACCCTTTAATCACCGCCCCTCCAAGCCCCCAGCCCAACAACGACCCATGTGACTCCGTCACCCTGAAAAACACCTGCCCCCATTCTCATCAATGAGATCACATCTCACTCTTGCGACACCCATTCCCGGTCCTACACGATTTCCGGCGGCCGCTCCAGTCCCGGACAACACATTGAACATACAGGCATTTTCAGCCTAAAGAACCTATATCCTCAACCATGGCATGAATATTGATATTACCCATTCCCATGAAAGCAACAGGGCTAATAAAAAAGGAGACTGTATGAGCATATTAATTCTTTGCGCCGGAGACGACCTGCCGGATTCGTCCTTTGCCATCAATTGCATGGCCTGGCAGGAAAAGTGGATTCAACCGGCCAACGGATTGCGGGGGAAGATTATCGAGGCCGTGAAGCCAACGGTTGAAGAGATAGAGGTCTGTGACACCGTGCACCGGCTGATTGCCCGCTTTCATCAGCCCAAGGTCGCTCCGGCAGTCCTGATTCTGGTGATTGACGGCCAGCAGACCCTTGAGTCCCTGATATCTGTCAGGGATTTATTCGACGGCATCCCCGTCATCGTTATCCTGACCGGTGAGGACCCGCAAACCCTGCGCCGGACATACACCCTGGGCCCGCGTTACATCAGCCATGGCGACGATCTCGACCATGTGGCAGAGGTCCTTGCCAACCTGACGGCCCGCTGAAGGAAATGATTTGTATCTGAAGCAGAACCGCTTGATCTGTTGACCAGACCAACCAAAGGAGTTTGAAATGTTGAAAAACCTGAATTTAAAAATGAAGATGCTTCTCTACATCGGCATGGTTGCCTTTCTCTCGTTTGCAGTGACCATAGGGGTTGTCGCCGTAAAGGCCACCAGGATGGCAAAAGAGAGCGCAATGGAAAATACAACCGAAATCGCCCACCGGTATGGCGGTGTTATCACGTTGGAGATGGAAGTTGCCATGGACGCCGCCCGCACCCTGGCCCAGACCTTTGAGGGACTTAAAAAATCCGGGCAGATGCCGGAAAGGGAGGTGCTGGACCAGGTCATGCAGCAGATCCTCCAGGGAACCCCCTCCCTGCTTGCCGTCTGGACCGTGTGGGAACCCAATGCCCTGGACGGTCAGGATTCACGGTTTGCCAATACCCCCGGCCATGACGGAACAGGACGCTATGTTCCCTACTGGAGCAAAAGCGGCGGCGGGGTCTCGGTTGTCCCCCTGGAAGGGTATGACCAGTCAGGGGCCGGGGATTATTATCAGATTCCCAAACGCACCGGGGAGGAGACCGTTGTTGAGCCCTATCACTATAAAATTGGCGGCAAGGATGTCCTGATAACAAGCCTTTGCGTTCCCATACGCTACAATGGAAGGATCGTGGGCGTGGCAGGAACGGATATGGCCCTTGGGGACATCAATGAACGGTTCTCAAAGCTCAGAATCTTTGAAACCGGGTACCTGAGTGTCATATCCAACAAGGGGCTCTATGTGACCCACCCTAAATCGGAACGGCTCGGTGACTCCATCCTGAAGGCCGATCCCTGGGCAAAGGAGTTCATGGGCAACATAGAATCAGGAGACGATTTTGTCACCTCCAACCATTCCGTCTCCCTTGATGAACCGGTTTTACGGGTCTGTGAACCGATCCATATCGGCAACGCCCCTACAGCCTGGGCTGTCATGGTGAGCATTCCCGAGTCCAAGGTTCTTGAAAAGGCAAAGGAGATCGAGTTTGTGAGCATGGCCATCGGCACCGTGGCCATGGCGCTCCTGATGACAACCATTTTCTTTATCGTGAGCGGCATCACAGGCCCCATCCGAAAAGGGGTGGAGTTCGCAGAAACCATGGCCACGGGTGATTTCAGCCACTCCCTTGAGATCAACCAGAACGATGAGGTGGGTAAATTCGTGGACTCCCTGAACCACATGACATCGAGCATCGGCGGGATGATCAAGGAGATCTCCTCCGGGGTCGAGACCCTCTCCTCCTCTTCCACCGACCTTGCTGCCATCTCCGAACAGATGTCCCAGGGGGCCAACGAGACATCTGAGAAATCGGGCACCGTGGCAGCGGCCGCAGAAGAGATGAGCGCCGGCATGACCTCCATTGCCGCAGCCATGGAACAGGCTTCCACCAATGTCTCCATGGTGGCCACCGCCTCCGAGGAGATGACCTCCACCATCAACGAGGTGGCCAAGAACACGGAATCGGCCCGCACCATCGCGGACTCGGCCGTTTCCCAGGCAAAAACGGCGTCGGACAAGATCGCCG
>JAAEMK010000107.1 GCA_024225635.1 Desulfobacteraceae bacterium
AAATGAAACAAATTGATGAATTGTATTTAAATGTTAGAATACAATGGTGTGAGAGAGGAATATGGAATGGAAATAATGAGTCCGATATTTTAGCTAAACAATCAGTAGATGATTATATAAAATTTGGTGGATTCAAATATGGAACTTATCAAACTCCGATTTCCTCAAACATATTAAAAACACATATCAAAAATGAGTGGAGAAATATAAAATATACAAATATTAAAAATATCAATAACATTGCCGTCATTTCACGAAATATGGAAATTTGGAACATATACGATGAAAAACAACTGGTAATTTGGGATATGAAACAATATAATAAAACAGAGGCAGGAATATTAACACAATTACAAACAGAACATATACATCTAAATTGGTATTTTCATGTCCGAAAACATTATATAATATACAAAAAAAAGATTGAAACATATGGTTATATAAATGAAACATATGAATGCAAATACCATTGTTGTGCTGATAGTAACGATGGATTATGTGTTGAATGTGACAAACCTGAAACAGTATACCATTTTTTAATAGAATGTAAAAGATATACACATATTAGAAATTTTTATTTACTACCAATTTATAAATTATTACAACAATATAATAAACCATTGACATTACGAAATTATTTATTTCCATCACTCAAATTCTCATGGTTTCATAGGAAAATGATTCTGGATAATGTGATAAATTATGTATTATCCACTGCAAGAATACATTATTATTGAAACCAATTTGAGGGAAACACACCTTTACTATTAAATTATATCAACATTTAAACATACATATTAATTTAATACAATCAATGCTTATAATAAGATTACCCTTTTGTATTTATTATTATTTGAAAAATCACAACATTAAATGGGTTGTA
>JAAEMK010000108.1 GCA_024225635.1 Desulfobacteraceae bacterium
AGCGGCAGAACGATTCTTCGAAAGCAAGCCAAGCAACATGTTTGATTGGCTCCTGAATGAGATGGATTCGCCCCCCAGGCCAAGAAGTAAAAGGAAATTAGCTGCTTAGCAAAAATGGCCGATCTTATGATCAACCCCCAACTGTCAAATACGCTAACAAGAACTGTAATCTGGAAGAAATGGTTCAAGAAGCTGGATCCTTTGGATATTCTCCGTACCGAGTTTAGCTCGAAACGTTTTAATTCGCACATTAAAAAACCGGATGGTTTTAGTTATTCCTTGGACGATAAGATTATTGCCAAAAATGAAAACAGCGAAGCTATATTGAGATTGGTCAACATGGAATCTGGTACATTGCCCTTTAAAAAAATCATTTCACTCTATATCGGTGTTGGTGGGCAATAGCTTCACGGAACCAGGCGCTTGAGAGGGACCGAAGGGTACATGGCCAGGGCCTCGGCAAAACTCTTTCCTTTTATCTTGGAAAGGACGATGTTCAGCGTCTTGGGCCTTGTCTGAGCATCATGCAGGATCTGCTGTTGGTTGTAGCTGTCACTAAATTCTTGACATTAATAATCTTAAACCGGTTAATGGCGCCATGGACAACAAGACCGAAATAGTGAACCAGGGTGTGGATTTCATTTTCGACCACCTTTTTGAAAAAATCCGCGTTGAAGAGATCGCCGATCACTGCTGCTTTTCCCGGCATTACTTCAACCGGCTTTTCAAATCCGTGACCGGTGAGAGCATATATGGATTTGTCAGGCGGCTGCGCCTTGAGAGAGCGGCCTTTGAACTGATCAAATTTCCCCATCTCAGTATCACGGATGTTGCGGCGGAACAGGGGTACAGTTCATCGAATTTCTCAGTGCTGTTCAAAGGGCATTACGGCCTTTCCCCTTCCCGGTTCCGGTCCGACCCGGGGCTGTCCCTGGACCCTGAAGCCCGCCCGGTTCTTGAACGAATCCGGGATCTTCAGCAAAACAGGCCGGAAACCCTGCTCAGCCAGATGGACCGGCAGATCTCAATTCAGACCATCCCGGATTTCAGGCTCGTATACCAGCGGTTCAAAGGCAATTACCAGGATCTTCCCCGTGCCTGGGCCACATTCTGTGAAGAGATGGAACACTTTTCTTTCGGATCTCCCATTGAATTTTACGGTATTTCCTATGATGATCCACTGATTGTCGGATCGCACAGGTGCCTGTACGATCTTTGTACCAGAATTACCGGATCAGCCCGGGCATGGGGTAAAAACCATCGAAAGATAAAGGGGGGTACCTACCTCTGCTATCGCTTTGACGGAAGGGCCGATGAATTGAAGCGGCTCTACAACGATCTGTTTGCCGTATGGATACCCCACCGGGGCCATATCATTGCGCCGGGCCCTTGTTTTGAACGCTATTATCCGGCAACCGGTCCTGGCGGCCGCCTCCTGATGGACCTGTGCATCCCGGTCCTGACCTGAAAACCTGAAAAAAGGCTCAAATTCAGAAGTAATTCCGGTCTGCGTCAGATAGACTTCCCTGATTTTTACAAAGGAGCTCTATCTTGATGCAGAACAATTATCTTGAATCAAAACCCGCTGTCCAGTTTTTCTCCTATGCCATACCCGCCATTGTGGGGATGCTGCTCACCTCGGGGATGGTGATCATCGACGGCCTGTTCATCGGCAACATCATCGGGGAAACGGGGCTGGCCAGTGTAAACCTGACACTCCCGGTTCTCTACCTTTTTCTGGGCATCGCCATCATGACCGGTGCGGGCGGGGCAGTCAAGGCAGGCCATGCTCTGGGTGCCCAAAAGCCGGATCAGGCCAACAGGCACTTCTCATCCACCATTGGGCTGGCCGTCACCGGCGTCGTCCTTCTGACGGTCCTGTGCCTTGTTTTTCTGGAGCCGCTCCTGGACATGCTTAATACCGGTGAAATGCTGCGCCGGCCAGTTGAATCATACCTGGGCACCATCCTCTGGTTCTATCCGGCCATGATGATGAACATCGTCTTCTCCATATTCCTCAGGGCCCAGGGCAATCCTGGTCTTTCCCTGTTGTTCGGGGTGACCGGCAACCTGCTGAACCTGGTCCTGGACTATCTGATGATACCCCGCTGGAGGCTTCCCGGGGCGGCACTGGCATCCGGGATTTCGGTGATGATTCCCATGGGCTGCGGTATTGCCTACTTTCTGTCAGGGCGTTCGGTATTGCGGTTTGTAAAATTCCCATGGGACTTTCGGGAGATGGGGCAGATCCTGTTCAACGGATCATCGGAAATGATCGGGCAGCTCTCCATCGGTGTGACCACCTGGATATTCAATATTACGATTCTGTCCCGCATGGGGATTGACGGGGTGGCGGCCTATACCATCGTGGGATATACGGCATTTGTCCAGTTCATGATCGTTACGGGTTTTGCATCCGGCCTGGCTCCCATTGTCGGGTACAGTTACGGGGCCGGCAAGACCGGTCATATTAAACGAATCATGACAATCGCCCTTGCCTCGGGATTCATCAGCGGTGTCATCTGCTGGGCGGCCATCCTGTTCTCATCAGAAACCATTGCGGCCCTGTTCGCTCCGGAAAACGGCAACATCATGCGCTTGGCCTCCTCCGGCTTCAGTCTTTTTGCCTCGGGCTTTATGTTGAACGGGTTCAACATCCTGATCACCGCCTATTTTACATCCATCGGGAACGCAGGGGTATCTGCCCTGATCGCTTCCCTGCGGGGACTGCTGCTGATCAATCTCTTTGTCCTGATCCTTCCCGGATTTTTAGGCGATGCCGGGATCTGGCTCAGTTTTCCCCTGGCAGAACTTGCGACCTTGATCTTTGCCGTCCTCTTTCTGATAAAAACCGGCTTGCCGGAGAATGCACAAAATTGAACCTTGAATTTTTGAAGCCGGGATCGTACATTGCCGGTAAAACACCTTAAAAAATATAATTGGTACGCCTGAATGAAAAAATCGGGGAGGGTTGACCCTTTTTCAGCCCCTCAAAGGAATAATTATCATGCTATCAAGACGCCATTTTATACAATTAACGACGATGCTCGGAGTCAATATGTTTCTTCCTGTTTTAAATGTTCACGCTTCAGACCGGCCTGGCTGCAATAAGTGGTTCATGCCGGACGAAGGTGAGCCCCATAAACGTACCTGGATGGCTTTTATTGCCAGTTATAATATTTGGGAAGAGAGGCAGGTTCCGGAGGTTCAACGTAATCTGGCAGACATTGCCAAAACGATCGCAAAGTATGAACCGGTATCCATGCTTGTAAGAAAAAAAGATTATGATATCGCCGTAAGACTTATTGGAGGGGTGGATGAGCATCGTTATCCCATTGAGCTGATTGAGTTCAATATGAATGATTTATGGGTGCGGGATACAGGCCCCACCTTTGTCATCAATGAAAAAGGTCAAAAATCCGCTGTCAATTTTAACTTTAACGGATGGGGAGAAGATCAAGACCATGAACTTGATGCACAAGTCGCTGACTTTGTGGCAAAGACGGCTGGTGCCCCCACTATTCGTACCGATTTAATCCTGGAAGGCGGCTGCTTCGAAATTGATGGCCACGGAACGGCTATTATGTCGGAAAGCTGCATACTCAATGACAATCGCAACCCAAACAAAAGTAAAAAAGAAGTTGAATATGAATTAAAAAAGCTGCTTGGACTGGAAAAAATCATTTGGTTAAAAGGAATTAAGGGCAAGGACATTACAGACGGGCACACTGATTTTTATGCGCGTTTTGCCAGACCCGGTGTGGTGATAGTCAGTCGTGATACTGACAAATCGTCCCATGATTACAAAATAACACGTGAAAATATCGACATTCTTCAATCATCAACAGATGCCGGGGACAATTCCTTGAACCTTATTATTATTGATACGCCATGGGATATCAATACGCGTTTTGGAACAAAAGATTTTGCAGCGGGTTATGTAGGATACTATGTATGCAATGGCGCGGTTGTCATGCAGAAATTCGGCGACAAAAAAGCCGACGCTGCCGCCAGACAAAAAATATCCAAAGCGTTTCCCAATCACCGCATTGAGCAAATAGCCATTGACGGTATTGCCAGTGGTGGAGGAAGTATACACTGTACGACCCAGCAAGAACCCAAGGCATAGCCCCTGTGTCAGGAAAAAAGCAACAACCTTTTTCCTTGACGATCTGATTTAAATCTGCGATGTCTATTTTATAGACACTTTCAAAAAGCTCCTTAAAAAAACAAAATCTGTAACGGTACAAGGATGGAAATACAAGGTCATAAGTAGCTAACCGGGTTGCCGTCAGTTTTTTTTAAGTCAATGCTGGCAAATGGAAAACATTTAAATTTTGGAATTATCCAGGCTTCCGGATACCATTACAAACTGCGTGATTCAGCCAGAGGCCACCACCATAAGGCGGGACAACAGCAAAATTAACCTGGGCGATCTAGTCCAATTCATGTTTTTTATGTCAACTGGTACCATAATTTTCTCCCGCTTTAGGTCGGGAGCCAAATTTTGCAGCAGGAAAGGTTGAATTTTGTCAAAATGAATTGCCGAGACTGACAGTAAAACCTTACAAGTAAAAAAAAAGGAGAAAATCAATGAAAAGGCTGATTATTGTAAGTTTGGCTCTGGTTATGTTTGGAATTTCAGGATGTGCATATATGAATGTTAAAGCACCTCTGGATGAAGATCTGAATCAAACAACCATGGGCACCAGGACAGGTGAGGCAAGCGCTCAGTCAGTGCTGTGGCTTGTTGCCTGGGGTGATGCAAGTACAAGAGCCGCTGCGACTAATGGCAACATATCTGTAATCAATCATATGGATGTCCAAGTTCAAAGCTATGTATTCGGGCTTTATTCCAAAAAGACTGTCATCGTATATGGCGATTGATTGATTGACATCCACCGACTTTAAGACAAACCGGGAGGATACAAAAATGAGACTGTCATATTTATGCATGACAATGTTTGCAGCTATTTTTTTTCTTACCGGGTGCGGGAGGCCGACGGGAATATTATATACTCATATTACAAAACCTCTTGATACCAATATGTCACAAACACCTAGTGGTGTAAACAGTGCAGAAGGTGACATAAAGCACTTGACTATTTATAATATCAGCGTTTTGTGGGATTCAAATGCTATTGGAGATATAGCAAAAAACAGTGGTCTGGAAACCGTGTATTATGCAGACCTTGAAGAATTAAATGTTTTAGGGGTCTGGAAACAATATACCATTCATATTTATGGCAAGTAAGAATACAAGTGGAATAAAAATCTAAGGCGGTACAGATAACGCATAAAATCCTGACTAACAGAGGTGTTAACATTTTTACCGTCGCCCCTCTTGATTGAGAGGATCGGGAAAAGACCACAGCACTTCTGCGAAGGCCTACGCCTTTGGCACCTTACTTCACCAGCTGGTTCATCTCAAAGATGGGCAGGCAGACGGAAAGCACGATGAACCCCACCACCCCTCCCATGACAAGGATGATCAGGGGCTCCAGGAGCGCCGTCATGGCGGTCACGGAGGACTCCACCTCCCGTTCATAGAGATCGGCGGTTTTTTCCAGCATCTTTTCCAGCTGGCCGCTCTTCTCCCCAATCTTGATCATCTCCACGGCGAGGGGGGGAAAGACCCGTTCCGCTTCCAGGGATACCCCAAGCTCCCCGCCCTGCTCCACATCCTTGGCCGCCCGGGAGATGATGGCCGAGATCACCCGGTTGCCCGCAGTGGACTTGGAGATCCCCAGGGCCGTGAGCATGGGAACGCCGTTGGCGAGAAGTGAGGCTAGGATTCTTGCAAATCTTGCGGCGGCGAGTTTTTTCAGCATCTCCCCAAGCTTGGGGGTCAGGAACAGAGTATTGTCGATGATATAAGCCCCTTTTTCGGTTCTTGCCATGGCGTAGATAATAATGCCTATGGAGACCGGCACCATGAGCACCACCCACCAGAACTTTTTGAGGAACGAACTCACCGAGATGAGAAACAGGGTGGGACCGGGCAGGGTCTGGTTCATGTCTGAAAAGATCGAAATGATTCCCGGCACGATATAGGCCAGAAGGAACAGGAGCACCAGGGTACCGACAATGGCCATGAGCACGGGATAGGCCAGGGATGCCTGGATCTTCTTCTTTGTTTCCTCCCGCTTTTCCGTGATGTCGGCAAGGCGCTCCAGCACGATCTCAAGGGTGCCGGAGGACTCTCCCGCCCGTATCATGTTGACGTAGATGGACGAGAAGACCGACGGGTACATGGCCAGGGCCTCGGCAAAGCTCTTTCCCTCCTCGATGGAGCCCTTTATCTTGGATAGGACCTTTTTCAGCGCCTTGGACCTTGTCTGGGCAACCAGGCTTGAAACAGCGGAGATCAACGGGAATCCCGCCGAGAGAAGGGTGGAAAGCTGGCGGGTCACCATGGCGAGCTCCGCGTTTTTGATGCGGCCAAAGAGAAAGGAGCCCGGCAGGGAAAGCTGGGACATGGTGCCGTTCCCGGACCGCTCCGAATCGACCTCAACAATGGAAGTGGGATAAATGCGCTTTTCCCTCAGCCGCGTCCTTGCCGAAACAAGGCTTTCGGCATCGATGATACCGGTCTTTTTCTTCCCCCTGCTGTCAAGGGCCTTGTATTCATAAACAGGCATGGATTTTCTCTGAAGTTAATAGGGTCATTGATGGCTTTTCTCTTTTTAAGCATAAGTAATAGTTAAAGGAAAAACCTACACAAAAAAAGGGGTTATGTAAACCGATTTCTTGTTTTTCCTTGACACATGCCCCCATGGAAATATAGGGAGTGTAACTGTTGCTGACATTCAGAAAAACGGAGAAGAAGGAACTCAAAATGACAACACCGGAAGACAAATGAACCGGGAATTTTTCCACAGGGACCCGGCCCTCCCCTTTGCCGAGTGCCGCTATACCACGAACAGCGGACGGCACTACAAGCCCCACATGCACCAAACCTTCAGCATCGGGGGCATCGACCGGGGGGAGGTGATCTACCAGGTCAACGGCCGGCCCGCCCGTCTCAGGCCCGGCACCCTTGCCCTCATCAATCCGGAACTGCTCCACTCCTGCAACCCCACCCGGTCAGCCAGGCGCAGTTACTACATGCTCTACCTCACCGTGGAGTGGTGCCTCAAACTACAGCAGTCCCTGTGGCAAACAGACACTTTTCACCCGGTAACAGCCGTTGCCCTGGAAGACGAACGGTTGTACCGGCAGTACATAGACCTCATGGAATTGATGACACAAAAGGGGGAGGCACTTGAAAAGGAGCAGCTCCTGGCTGAACTTGCAGGGGCCGTATTTACAAGGGCCTGCGAACATGGAAAAAAAACAGACCGCCCTGCCCTGGATATAACACCGGTAAAGCGGCTGTTGGGTAAAGACCTTGACCGGGAACTGACCCTGGCCCAGCTTGCCGAAAACCTCCGGGCCAACCCCTACACCCTGCTCAGGCAGTTCAAGCGGGCCACGGGATTGACGCCCCACGCCTACAGGATGAACTGCCGGATCGAGCGGGCCAGGCAACTCCTGCAACAGGGGATGGAAGTGTCCCAGGTTGCCCTGGAAAGCGGTTTTTACGACCAGAGCCACTTCCACCGCCATTTCAAGGCCATGACCACGGTGACCCCCAAAGAGTACCAGGTCAATTTTATACAATAACCCCGTACCGCAAAGGGGCTATGGTGTTGCTTAAAAAAATAAAAGGAGAAGCAACCCATGGAATTTTTAATTATCGCATCCACCCATTTCCTGGCGCTCCTGAGCCCGGGACCCGATTTTTTTCTTATCCTGCAAACAGCCCTGCGGCTGCCCCTGCGTTACGCCTTTGCCGTGTGCGCCGGCATTGCCTCGGCAAACGCGGTTTATCTCGCCATTGCCGTGGCGGGCCTCGAGGCGGTAAAAGAGATGACCCTCCTGATGCTCGTCCTGAAGTACCTTGGCGGGGCCTACCTGGTTTACATCGGCGTGCTCCTGGTCAAGGCCCCCAAACGCGCCCTGGACGGAACAGGAGCCGGGAGGACGGGTTTTCTCCATGCCAGAAGCATGAAACAGCAGTTCGCCATCGGCTTCATGTCCGGGATACTCAATCCCAAAAACGCGGTGTTCTATCTCTCCCTGTTTACCGTGATGGTCTCCCCGGCAACGGGGATTGGCCTTCGCATACTCTACGCCTGCTGGATGACGGGTATCGTTCTGTTCTGGGATATGGGGGTGGCGGTCATGATGGGGAACCCGGCCGTGAAACAGCGGCTGGGGCGATGGATCTTCGGCATCGAAAAAGTTTCCGGCGCCGTGCTGACCCTCTTTGGCATCCTGCTTACCATCCGCTAGGATTTCCGGGGAATGGCCCAACTGGCTGCCGGGCAAGGGTCAAAACCCGGCAGCCGCGATCCCCGGCCGGTTCAACGGCCGGGGATCGTGGCGATTCTATGCAGCAATGGCGGCAGCCTTGAATCCCAGGTCAAAGGCGGCAAGGTTCATATCGATGAACGCCTTCTTTGTCCGGGTTTTTATGGCCTGTACAACGCTCTCTCGGGTCAGGGGAAGGGCCCCTGTCTGAATCAGCGCGCCCAACAGAACAATGTTCAAGGACATGGGGCTTCCCGCCTTTTTGGCAAGCTCCATGGCGTCAAAGGCGATGAGGGAGCCGGTTCGCTCTTTGATCAGGGCCTGGATCTTGTCCATCTCCGGATAAACGCCCCTGCCGATGGCAACGGTAAAGGGAGGAAGCGGCGCAAGGTTGGTGATAACCGTGGTATCCTTGTTGCACCGGTTCAAGGCCCTCAGGGTTTCCGAGGGTTCAAACCCGAGGAGCAGGTCCGCCTCGCCGTCGGAAATAATGGGGGAGTTGGCATCACCGAACACGATGGCCGATTCCACGACCCCGCCCCGCTGGGCCATGCCGTGGATTTCGCTCATACGGACCGGCACATTGCAAATCAGGGCCGCCTCGCCAAGCACCTTTGAGGCCAGCAGGTTACCCTGGCCGCCGACCGCCACCATGATTAATCTTTTTATATCCATATCAAGTCATATCCTTATCGTTTGAAGATCATTTTTTCAGGGGGACGATGGCATTCTCAGGACAGATCTGGGCACACAGGGCGCATCCCACGCAGGTGTCGGGATCGATCCTGACCTTGTCATCCTCAAGAAAAAACGAGGGACAGGCGATGTCGTTGATGCAGTCCCGGTGGTTCTTGCAGCGGTCCGTCACGGTAAAGGCCCTGGGCTTCAGGAGCTTGAGGCCCTTGGCATGGAGGGCGCAGGGCTCCTTGGAGATGATAACGGAGACGCCCTCGAAGGCAAGGGCCTCCTTGATCGCCTCAACGCTCTTTTTCACCTTGAAGGGTTTGACAACCGTGACATGCTCGACCCCGAGGGCCTTGACCACATTCTCGATGGAGATCCGGTTGTAGCCTTCCAGGTTGAAAAGCGACATGTCCACGCCGGGATTGGGCTGGTGGCCGGTCATGGCCGTGATGCCGTTGTCCAGGATCACCAGGGTAAAGTTATGGTTGTTGAACACGGCATTGGCAAGGCCGGTCATGCCCGAATGGAAAAAGGTCGAGTCGCCGATAAAGGAGACCACCTTCTTGTCCGTGGCCTTTGCAAAACCGCAGGAAGAACTGACCGAAGCGCCCATGCACAGGACAAAATCACCGGTTGAAAGGGGGGGAAGGAATCCCAGGGTGTAGCATCCGATGTCCGAGGGGCAAATGGTTTCCAGATCCAGGGCCTTGGCTGCCTGTTTCACCTCGTAAAAGGTGGCCCTGTGGGAACAGCCGGAGCACAGGTTCGGCGGACGCTGGGGAATCTCGGGAAGATCGGCGGTTTCCACCGGCTCCTTTGCCTGGTACTCTATCTCAAAATAGGTAGCCGCCACCTTTTTCACCATGGCCGGGTCAAACTCATAGAGCCGTGAAAAGAGGTTGTCGCCTTTTCCCTTGATGGGCACGGTGATGCCGGCATCCTGGGCAATGGATCTCACCGCCTCTTCCATGAAGGGTTCACCCTCTTCAATCACCAGGACCTTGTCGCAATCCTTGATAAACTCAACGACCATTTGGTCGGGCATGGGGTTGGAGAATCCGATGCGGAGAATCTTGACCTTCTCCTCCACCCCGAGATCCTTGACGGCATCCTCGGCATAGAGAAAGCTCACCCCGTTGCAGATGATTCCCAACCTGCCCTTGCCCGTTACCTTGTTGAGCTCTGAACGGTTGGAGAGGGCCTGGGCCTTGTCAAGATTCTCAAGGAGCTTGACATGGAGCTTCCTTGACACGGCGGGCACGGTCACAAAGTTCATGGGATCTTTTATGAACTCGCCCTTTGTCTTTCGCTCTTTTATATCCCCCAGGGTCACAAAGGCGCTGGAGTGGTTGATCCTTGTGGTTGTCCTGAGAATGACAGGCTCTCCCAGGGATTCCGAAAGCTCAAAGGCGGCCTTGGCCATATCCTTTGCCTCGGCGACCGACGAGGGCTCGAGGACCGGGAGTCCGGCAAACTTGCCGTAGTAGCGGTTGTCCTGCTCGTTCTGGCTTGAAAACATGGACGGATCGTCCGCCGTGAGAATCACCAATGCCCCTTTCACGCCCACATAGGCCAGGGTCATGAGGGGATCGGCAGCCACATTGAGGCCCACGTGCTTCATGATGCACATGGTCCGGAGGCCTGAGTTTGCGGCGGCGGCGGCAACCTCGAGGGCGACCTTCTCGTTGGCGGAGTACTCGAAATAGAGGTCCGTCTCCTGGGAAATCTGAAAGAGGTTGAGGGAGAGTTCCGACGACGGGGTGCCGGGATAGGTGGTGGCAAAGGCCAGGCCCGCCTCCACGGCGCCCCTGGCAAGGGATTCATTGCCCAGAAGCATGATCTCTTGCTCCGGAGCGTTCTGTAGAAGTTTGTGCATACAATGTCCTTTTCCTGGGTTTATAACAGCTGTCAAATACGAATTACCGGCTGTCAGGGAGATAAAAGCAGGTGTTAGGAATAGAGCTTTTCAGCCTCTTCCATGGAGGAGGCATAGCCCTTGAAACCGTCAACATCTTCGCAGGAGTTGATGGCCTGGGAAGCAAAAAAGCCTTCGACCATGGTCTTGTCCCCGTGCTTGATCAGTCCGAGAAAAAGAACGGGTACAAGGCTCAAGCCCGAGCCGTTTTCCATGACGGCATGATCCATGGGGGCCGCGCCCTGGTATACGGCATAAAGATCCTTCTGGGCGGGCATTATCTGAACAATTTCGGGATGGTGATGATGGTGCGTGTGTTCATGTTCACTACAGTGGTTACACATTTACAATGACCTCTCTTGGTTTGACGGTTGCACTAATCGCCGGGCAAATTCATCTGAAATACCCGCCTTTTTAATCTTTTTTGCGGCAGACGCCCTGTCGTAGTCCACATACCTTGGTTCGACACTATACAGGTCCGGATCAAAAATAAGGTACTTGGCATCAAGGCTTGATTTTCTCGGCTGTCCGACGCTCCCTGCATTGATAATATATCTGCTCCCTTTGTCAAGGAATAGAACTTTTTTTTCGATTTTCGACCGGGTCACCCCGTCCCTGTCAAGCCGCACCACCTCCAGCTGGTGGGTATGCCCCACAAAGGCGATGGGCTGGTCCATGGCAGCCATGATATGCCCCAGCCTCTTTTTGGTGGTGAGGGACAGATAGGTGGTCACCGAATCCGGGGGAAGGCCGTGGACAAACAGGCACCCCCGGCGAACCATAAAGACCTTGGAACCGCGGATATACCCGAGGCTCTTCTTTGAAAGCAGGCCCTTATTGATCAGCAGGGCCTGCCTGGCATGGGGATTGAATACCTTGAGGCATTCCGGATCCATCAATGCAAGCTCATGGTTCCCGATGACGGAGTCTATTTTCTGTTGTCTCAGCAGCCGGACAACGGCTTCCGGATCCGCGCCGTAGCCGATGTTGTCCCCAAGGGAGACAATCCTGCCGACCCCCCGGGCGCTTGCGTCCCGAAGTACTGCCTCGAGGGCCTCCAGGTTGCTGTGGATGTCCGAGACAACAGCCAGTCTCATCTCTTCATATTCTCGATATCACTCTTTGTAAAGCTGTAGACGGTGTTGCAGTTATGACACCTGAGTTCCACGGGAAAGGGACCGTTCTCAATGATTTCCGCCAGGTCAGCCTGGGGAAGGCTTCCAAGGTGGCCGCGCATGGTCTCCTCGGTACACCGGCAGAAGAATTCCACTCTGTGGTTTCCCATGAAAACAGGCATGAGGCTGTGGAAATGCTCCTTGACAATGGCTTCGGGCTCCACGGTATCTGCAAACGCATCGCCCAGGGAGGGGATATTCCGCAGCATATCCTGGGCATCGGCCAGGACGTTCTCGTCGACTCCGGGCATGGCCTGGAGAAAGAGCCCCCCGGCACCGATCACGTCTCCCCTGTCGTTGAAATGAACGCTCAGGTTAAAGGCGGTGGGGGTCTGTTCGCTGGTAACAAAATAATTGGCAAGGTCCTCGGCAATGCTGCCGTATTCGAGTACCACCTGGCCGGAATAGGGGGTTCTTGCCTCTTCCAGGTATTTTGTCAACGTAAGGAACCCCGCACCGAAAAAGGATGAAACACTGGTGGTATCCTGGTTGATCTCACTGGAAAAAACAGGGTTTTTCAGATACCCGCGCACCTCGCCAAAAACATTGGATTCCACATCAAGCCCCTTGAGGGGACCGGAACACTGGATGTTGATACTGACCCGGTCCCTGCCCTTGAGGTTTGCAGTCAAAAGGGCGGCGGCAATATAGGCCTGTCCCAGGACCAGGGTCTCGACGCCCCCCAGCTGGTGATTTGCACGCATTTCGTTGACCATCCGGGTGCTCTTTACAACGGCGCCCCGGATCATGCCATCTGCCATCATAAAGCGGTAGAGCCTGTCCTGGGCCGAAGCCCTGAGCTGTTCCTTGATGCTGCCCTCGAAAATATCTTTTTTTATCATTTTCCGATTCTTCTTTTCCATATTCATGGGCCGGGCCCACGATTCGTTATTATTCCCGCCAACCCGCGACACTTAGAATGAACAACAAAGCGTTCACAGGGTATCTATTCTATCAAGCCCCCGATACTGGATCGCCTCTGCAACGTGGCGATGGAGCACCCGGGTTTCCTCTTCTATATCGGCAATGGTCCTGGCGATCTTCACCGCCCGCCCATGCCCCCGTGCCGACATGCCAAACGCGTCAACGGCCCTGGCAATAAGCGCCACAGCTTCCTGGTCCAGGGAAGCCAACTCCTTGATGTGGGTCGGCCCCATCTGGGCGTTGCAGTGGATGCCCGCCCCCTTAAACCGTTTTGCCTGGCGCTTCCTTGCCCCCTCGACCCGTTGCCTCACACCGGAGGAAGCCTCTGGCAGGGTCGATTGGGACAACTCTTTAAAGGGCACCTGGGGAACATCAACATGAATATCGATTCTGTCAAGCAGGGGACCCGAAATCCTTGCCCGGTAACGCCGTACCTGGGCGGCGGAGCAGGTACACTCCTTGAGACGGTCCCCGGCATAACCGCAGGGGCATGGATTCATGGCTGCCACCAGCATGAACGAGGCCGGATAGCTCACCCTGAAACCAGCCCGGCAAATGGAAACAACCCCGTCCTCCATGGGCTGCCGCAACGCTTCGAGCACGTTTCGCTTGAACTCGGGAAGCTCGTCCATGAACAGGACCCCGTTATGGGCAAGGCTCACCTCACCGGGTTCGGGCCGCTGCCCGCCCCCCACAATCCCCGCATCGGAGATGGTGTGGTGGGGAGACCTGAAGGGCCGCTCCAGGATGATGGGGGAATCTTCCACCAAACGCCCTGTCACCGAATAGACCTGGGTGGTCTCCAGGGCCTCATCAAGGGTAAGCCGGGGCAGGATCGAGGGCAGGCGCTTGGCCAGCATGGTCTTTCCGGAACCGGGCGCCCCGGTCATGAGAAGATTGTGACCGCCTGCGGCAGCCACCTCCATGGCCCTCTTGGCATGGTTCTGTCCCATGACCTCAAAGAAATCAACGCCCCCCCGGGACGGCAGCCCTTCCTCGAAAAACGAGGCCTCCTTTTTTATGGGCTCGATGGTCCGGGTCCCGGACAAAAAATCCACCACCTCGGACAGGGTTGCGGCCGGAATCACCTCCACACCGTCCACAATGGAAGCCTCCATCCGGTTCCCAAAGGGCACGATGATCCCCTTGAACCCGCCCGATTTTGCGGCAAGGGTTGCGGAAAGGACACCGGGGACCGGCTTTACCCTGCCGTCAAGGGAGAGTTCACCGACCATCAGAAACTGTGACCCGCAATCCGGGGGAAGAATCTTGGATGCCAGCAGAATCCCCATGGCAACGGGCAGATCAAGGCTTGTCCCCTCTTTTTTAATGGCGGCAGGGGCAAGATTCACGACAATCCTGTCCACAGGGAACTTGTATCCGGAGTTTTTTACAGCGCTCTTTACCCGCTCACGGCTCTCCCGGACCGCTGTCTCGGGCAACCCCACGATATTGAACACGGGAAGGCCGAAGGAGATATCCACCTCAACCTCAACGATATAGGCATCGATTCCGGCAACGGCAGCACTCTTGATCCTTGCAAGCAAAGAGATTCTCCTTCATATCGGTTCACCAGATTGATGGAAAGCAGTATAGCATGCGCTATCTAAAAATAACAATTACAGTAAAGATTTTTCTCAATTATTTGCCTTCCTGAACAAAATCGGGTATAGACTACATCAATAGATAATAACGCCCCGGGATCGAACCTGCCTGAAAAAAAAGGGGCTGACCAGCGAAAACAACCACTTGCATTAGAACGGAAAAACAACCGGTATGAGCGACATATTCACATTAAATCACGGATTTAAACCGGCCCGGATTTCAAACAGGGACCGGTCAAAATAACCATGGCGGACTTTTACCTACAGCAAACCCTGGCCGGGCCAGTCAAATGCGCAGGCATCGGTGTCCACTCCGGAAAAGAGACCGGCATTGTCATCAAACCCGCCCCTGAAAACCACGGTATCAGGTTCCGGCGGGTGGATCTTCCAGGCACCCAGGACATCCCGGCGCTGTTCAAGACCGTCGTGGATACGAGCCTTGCAACGGTACTAGGCAAAGGCGGCGCCATTGTATCCACCATCGAACACCTCATGGCCGCCTTTTCCGGCCTCTCCATCGACAATGCCCTGGTGGAGATCGACGGATATGAGATGCCCATCATGGACGGCAGCGCAAAGGAGTTCGCCAAAGGGATCACAAATGCCGGCATCGTTGCGCAAAAAGCCCCCAGGTGGCACTTTGTGATGACCAAGCCGGTCAGATTTGCCGAACAGGATAAATTCGTGGAGATCGTTCCGGGCAAAGGTTTCAGCATCACCTGCACCATTGATTTTGACCACCCCCTCATCGGCCGCCAGGAAATGTCGTTTGATCCCCTTAAGGACAGTTTCAAGGAGAAGATCAGCCAGGCAAGGACATTCGGTTTCATCCGGGACATGGAGTTCCTCAAGCGCCTCAGCCTGGGCCGGGGAGCAAGCCTTGACAATACCGTCGGCATCGACAAGGACAAAATCCTCAACGAGGGCGGTCTCAGGTATCCGGACGAGTTTGTGCGGCATAAGCTCCTGGACAGCCTGGGGGACTTCTCCCTGCTCGGCATGCCCATCCGGGGCCATATCACGACCTTTAAATCCGGCCATGCCCTGAACCACGCCTTCATTAAACAGCTTCTATCCACAAGGGATGCCTGGGAGACCCGGCCGGTGGCAAAAGGGGATGACACCTCCCTATGATTCCGCTGCCTGGAAAAAAGCTCATTGCCGGAGCACTCCTTGTTGTGATGAGCCTTATCCCCTTTGCGGCCCTGGCGGCTCCGGAGGCGTCCCTCGAGAACATCATCCTCACCAACACCCGGGACGACCTGGTGGTCTACTTTGATGTTGAAAACGCCTTCACCTCCGAAATCCAGAAGGCCGTCCTCAGCGGGGTTCCCACATCGTTTTCCTTTGTTGTCTCTGTTTACAAGACCCGGGGGATCTGGTTCGACAAAAAGATCCGCAACCTTGAGATCGTGAGCACCCTGAAGTACAACAGCCTGAAGCAGGAGTTCACCGTATACAGGCCCTGGAAAACGGACAAACCCTCGGTCACCCCCTCCTTTGACCAGGCAAAGGCCATGATGACGGAGATCGACAACCTCGGGGTCACCCCCCTGTCCACCCTTGCAAAAGGAGAGAAATACCAGATCAGGATCAAGGCGGAACTGAGCAGGGTCACCCTCCCCCTGTACCTTCACTACATTCTCTTTTTTGTCTCCATGTGGGACTTTGAGACAGACTGGCACACAATGGATTTTATCTATTAACCCCTCCCCCGCCCTAGGACAATGGTAAAAAGACAACATAAAAGCAGCCTTTCCAACCCCCAGGAATGGGAACGGGCAAGACGAAAACGCGAGGGCGCCCTGATCATTGCCATCCTTGTGGCCGTGGGACTGCTCACCTATGCGGAGACAAAGATCACCGGGTTCGGGGCCAACTTCCCCGTGTCCAACACGGTGTTGATGTTCATACTGATAAACACCAACCTCCTGCTGCTCCTTGCCCTCATCCTGCTTGTGTTCCGGAACCTTGCCAAACTCTACTATGAGAAGAAAAGCGGCATCCTCGGCACAAAACTCAAGACCCGGCTTGTGGCCGCCTTTGTCACCCTGGCCCTTGTGCCGACCACCGTGCTGTTCTTTTTCTCCATCCACTTCATCAACACCTCCATTGCGTTCTGGTTCAACGCCCCGGTGGAACAGGCCCTTGACAACTCCCTCTCCGTGGGACGCAAGCTCTATGACTATGTTGAGGACAAGAACCTCTTTTTTGCAAAACGGGCGGCGTTCCAGATCCACTCGAGAAAACTTTTGGCCCCGGAAAAGACCAAGGAGCTTAGCCGGTACGCCCAGGTGGTCCAAAGGGCCTTCAATCTCCATGGGGTGGAGGTGTACACCCCCGATGCAAGGCGAACCACCCTGTCCTTGGCAAAGGAGCTGAAGAACAGCTATTTCGGGATTCTCACCGGAGACGATCTCATGAAGATACCCGAGGGCGAGACCTCAAGGACCCTCTCCGAAATCATCGATGCGGGAGAGACCATACGGACCATCACCACCATTCCCTTTGGCTCCTCCCCGGACAGAAGCCAGGCGTTTCTGGTGATCACCGCCCTGATCTCTTCGGATCTGTCCCAGGACCTGGCCTCCATCTCCAGGGGCGCCGAAGAGTACCAGCAGCTCAAGATGATAAAACGGCCGGTTCAGATCTCCAACTACATCGCCCTCTCCATTGTCGCGCTCCTGGTGATCTTCTGCGCCGTATGGTTCGGCTTTTACCTGGCAAAGTCCCTCACCATTCCCCTGATGAAATTTGCCGAGGGCACCCAGCGGGTAACCCAGGGAGACCTGAACTACCAGATCGATTTCCAGTCCGACGACGAGCTCGGCACTCTGGTGGACTCGTTCAACTCCATGACAAGGGAGCTGGCCCTGGGCCGGGAAAAACTGGCCCGGTGGGAAAACACCATGCGCCAGCAGAACATCGAGATCGAAAAAAGCCGGCAGTACATGGAGATCGTGCTTCGAAACATCTCGGCCGGGGTGATCTCCCTTTCAAGCACGGGCACCATCACCACCATCAACAAGGCCGCCGAAACCATGCTTGACATCAAGGCCGGAGAGACCTTGAACCGCAACTTCAGGGAGATCCTCCGGGAGGATCACCGGGAAATTGCCAAGAAGATCGCCTCCACCGTCTCCTTTGCATCGGACAATGTGGAATTTCCCCTGTCCGTCACCATCAACGGCAGCCCCAGGCACTTTGCCGTCCACTTCAACGCCCTGAAGAGCGACACCGGTGAAAACATCGGGGTGGTGATGGTGTTTGACGACCTGACCGAGCTTGAAAAGGCCCAGCGCATGGCTGCCTGGCGGGAAGTGGCAAGAAGAATCGCCCATGAGGTCAAAAACCCCCTCACCCCCATCAAGCTGTCGGCCCAGCGCCTCAAGCGCAAATACTCCAAAACCGTCAACGAAGAGGTGTTTGACAAGTGCACGGAGATGATCGTGGTCCATGTGGACCTGATCCGTAACCTGGTCAATGAATTCTCAACCTTTGCAAAATTTCCCGATACCAACGCCCAGCCGTGCAGAATCGAGGGCATCCTCGACGAAACAGTGGCCCTCTACCAGGAGGGGCTTGAAAACGTCGAATTCCAGACCCGGGTGGCCCAAAACCTGCCGGAGATCAATCTGGACCGCCAGCAGATGAAACAGGCTTTTATCAACCTGTTTGACAATGCGGTGGCCGCCGTCAACAAGCAGGGCACCATCACCGTCGACATCTCCTTTGACCCGATCCTGAAAATTGTCCGGGTGGAGATTGCCGACAACGGCAAGGGAATATCAGACGAGGAGAAGACCCGGCTGTTCGAGCCCTACTTCTCCACCAAGAAATCCGGCATAGGCCTGGGCCTTGCCATCGTAAACTCCATCATTACCGATCACAAGGGAATGATACGGGTACAGGATAACCAACCAACGGGAGCCCGTTTCATCATCGAGCTTCCGGCATAAACAGGAGACACTATGTATCCAGCAGTATTAATCGTTGATGATGAAGCATCCATCATCGAATCCTTGGAAGGCATTCTTTCGGATGACGGCTTTGAAGTCTCCCATGCCTTCAACGGGTATGAAGCCCTGAAAAAAATAGAGGCGGAATCACCGGACATCGTGCTTCTGGACATCTGGATGCCTGGAATTGACGGCATCGAGACACTCAAGGAGATAAAAAAGCAATTTCCAAACCTGCCCGTGGTGATGATCACGGGCCACGGCACCATTGAATCCGCCGTGGACGCCACAAAATCCGGGGCCTTTGATTTTCTGGAAAAACCCCTGTCCATCGACAGGGTGATCGTGACCATCAACAACGCCCTCAACTTCCGGCGCCTTGAGGAGGAAAACCTTTACCTTCGGACAAAGACCATTGAGAAGCATTCCATCAACGGGTTCAGCCCGGCGGTACAGGCACTCAACCTGGAGATCATGAACGCCGGCCCCTCCGACGCTTCCATCCTCATCACAGGGGAGCACGGAACCGGCAAGGAGCTTGTGGCAAGGACCCTTCACCAGTTCAGTTCCCGTCCGGAAGAGCCGTTCATCATCGTCAACTGCGCGGCAATTCCCGAAGATACCATTGACAGCGAGCTGTTCGGCCATGAAAAGGGCGCCTTTCCCGGGGCTGCGGCAAAGAACAAGGGAAAATTCGAGCTCGCCTCCGGGGGCACCCTGTTCCTGGACGAGATCGGAGACATGAACCTCAAGACCCAGGCAAAGATCCTGCGGGCGCTTGAGTCAAAGACCTTCCAGAGGATCGGCGGCGGCCGCCTCCTCAGCGTGGATGTAAGGATCATTGCGGCCACCAACAAGGACCTCGAGGCCGAGATCGCCGCCGGCAACTTCAGGGAGGATCTCTTTTACCGGCTCAATGTGATCCCTGTGGCCGTGCCTGCCCTGCGGAACCGCAAAGAGGATATTCCCCTGCTTGTGGATATCTTTATCAAGGCCGCGGCCCAGAAAAAAGCCGGGGCCCCCAAGAGCTTGGACAAGCAGGCCCTGGATCTCATCGCTGGCTATGAATGGCCAGGCAACGTCAGGGAGCTGAAAAACCTGGTGGAGCGGCTTGCCATCATGGTGGAACACGAAACCATCCAGGTCCGGGACATCCCTGAGCCCTACAACCCGGGGGAAAAGGCCACCACCGAGGTGAAACAGGCCGATCTTTTCTCCATGGACGATTGGGAAAAAGCCAAAAAACGATTTGAACAGGAATTTTTCAAACAGAAACTGGCGGAAGCCAAGGGAGAGGTAGAAACCGCGGCCGCCAGGATCGGCGTGGATCCCAAGGATCTTGCTGCCGGGGTTCGGGACGAATAGCATGAGAATCATCAGCGGAAGCTGCAGGGGCAGAAAACTTGTCGCCCCCAATGGACGGGACACCCGGCCCACGTCGGACCGGGTCAGGGAATCGATATTCAACATCATCTCACAGGAAGTTGCAGGAGCCAGGGTGCTTGACCTGTTTGCCGGAACCGGGGCCCTGGGCATGGAGGCCTTGAGCCGCAATGCCCGGTCCGCCCTGTTTGTGGACAAAAGCCAGGAAGCCTGCGCCATCATCAAAAAGAACATCAGCCTGTGCCGGCTTGAAGAATCGTCAACCGTTCTTTGCCACGACATCACCCAACAGGTACTTCCTTCCTGGGCCACCCGGGAAAAATTCGACCTTGTCTTCATGGACCCCCCCTATGGCCTGGGGCTCATTGACACCGTGCTTGGTTCAGGGGCCTTTATGGATATTCTGGCCGACGATGCACTCATCGTTGCGGAACAATCCCTCAGGGAAAACCCCATACAACCGATTTCAACACTTGACATTCGCGATCAAAGGAAATACGGAAAGACACTGATTACCTTTTTAACACTGAACCTGTCATGTGAAAGGGATTAACATTTCATGGAAAACAAGCCTAAAATTGCAATCTACCCCGGATCCTTCGATCCACTGACTAACGGCCACGTGGATATCATTGAACGAGCGTTGAAACTCTTTGACAAGGTGATTGTTTCGGTAATGTACAATCCCAAAAAGCAGTCGCTGTTTTCCGTCCAGGAACGGGTCGATATGATCCGGGAAAGTATCGGGAAGAAAGCCAACCTCGAGGTTGACAGTTTTGACGGGCTCCTGGTGGACTACACCCGGATGAAAAACGCAGTCGCCATCATCAGGGGCATGCGGGCCATTTCAGATTTTGAAAACGAATTCCAGATGGCATTGATGAACCGCCGCCTCAACCGGGATGTCCAGACCATCTTTCTCATGACCGGACTGAGATGGATCTTCACAAGCTCCTCCATCATCAAGGAGGTGGCGACATTCGGCGGTGACATCACCGGAATGGTGCCCCAGCCGATCAAGCTCAGGATGCTGGAAAAATTTCCGCCCAGGGAAGTGAAATAACCATGGATCTGTGGCAGCTGAAAGTGTTCACCAGCGTGGTTGAGAAGCGAAGTTTTTCCAAGGCGGCAGAGGCCATCCACCTTTCCCAGCCGACAGTCAGCAGCCACATCAAGGAGCTTGAAGAGCATTTTGGATGTAGGCTCATGGACCGCCTTGGCAGGGAAACCGTACCCACAAAAGCCGGCGAGATCCTCTTCTCCTATGCAAATAAACTGCTTAAGCTCCGGGACGAAGCGGAATCGGCCATCTCCGACTTCCAGGGCAAGATCCGGGGCCACTTGGTGGTGGGGGGCAGCACCATCCCCTCCGGCTATATCCTGCCCAAGATAATCGGCCCCCTTGCCAGGGAGTTTTCCGAGGTCTCCATCTCCCTTGTGGCCGGGGACACGGCAGAGATCATCGGCCAGGTTTCCAGGGGAGAGCTCGAGGTGGGAATCGTGGGGGCCAGGGTGGACAACAACGCCCTGGTCCGTCAGGAGAAGCTGGTGAACGATGAGATGAAGCTGATCATTCCCGCATCCCACAAATGGGCGGACCGGGACCAGGTGGAATGCGCCATGCTGTTCAACCAACCCTTCCTTGCAAGGGAGCAGGGGTCCGGCACCTGGCGCTCCATCACAAAAAGCATGGAAGCCGCGGGGTTTGATGCGGAACGACTGAACATCATTGCCACCATGGGCAACACGGCCTCGGTGATCCAGGCAGTCCTCGGCAATGCAGGCATCTCCATCCTCTCAACCATTGCCGTGGCCGACCTTCTGGAATCGGGCCGGCTCAAAGCCCTAACGGTCAAGGGGCTCGACCTGGGCCGAAGCTTTTACATCACCACCCATGGCAAGCGCACCCTGTCCCCGCTTTCCAGGACCTTTATCAAATTCATCAAAGAGAGATTTTCAGAAGATTAAGCACCCGGGACGCCATCTTCAGCCCCAGACACCTCAACCCGGTCCCGTCCCAGGGATTTTGCCCGGTAAAGGGCCTTGTCCGCACATTCGACAAGCGTTTCAGGGGAATCCCCCGGGGATGGCACCAGGGTGGCAAGTCCCATGCTCAAGGTCACCCTGGAACCGATGGCAGAGCCCTTGTGGGAGATATTCTCCTTTGCCAGGCGCTCCCTGATCTCCCGGGCGATGGCAAGGACACCCTCCCCCGGGGTGTCGGGTACGATGGCGGCAAACTCCTCGCCTCCGTAACGGGCCATGAGATCGGTGGACCGCTTCACCGAATCCTGAAGGACCCGGGCAACCCGCTTGAGGCATTCATCCCCCTTCTGGTGGCCGTAGGTGTCGTTGTAAGCCTTAAAGAAATCGATATCCATCATGATAAGGGAGATGGGGTCGGAAGTGCGCATGGCCCGGTCCCACTCCCGCTGGAGCACCGCATCGAACCTGCGGCGGTTGGCGACCCCGGTGAGGCCGTCCTTCAGCGACATGGCCTTGAGCCGCTTGTTGACCTGTTTCAGCTTTGAGGTGTAGGACTTGATCACCATCTCGTTTTTCCGGCGCGCCTCCATCATGGCATTGGCCTCATGGGCAAGGGCCACAAATTCATGAAACCCGAGCTCGGCAACATCGATTTTCTTACCGGAAGAGCCTGCCCCGAGGAAAAACCGCTCAAACACGGCAAAATTCCGCTCGATCCGCACCCTGAAAAAATGTCCCAGTAGAAACACGGCAACAGAGATCAGGACGAGAAGCGACCCCATCAGCCAAAAAACCTGGCGCTCCTCTTTTCTCAACTTGGCGATGCTGTCGATCACATAGGAATCGACCTTCCCCTTCCCCATGCCGAATCCCATGATCCACCCCCAGTTTGTATGTCGTCGGACATAGATCAATTTGGATTCAACCTTGCCTGTTTCATCCATTTTGCCCGGGAGATCCACAAAAGAACCGTTTGGCTCCCGGGTTGACCGCTCAAGGATCATCCCTGACAACCGGGAAGACGTCTCTGCCAGTTCCGGAAGATTATTCAGAAGTATCCTGCCCTTTCCGTCCATGGCAAAGGCATACTCGCCGGTTCCCAGGAGGGAGGTTTCCATCACCCCCAGGAATTCCGCCTGCATTTCCTTCTGGATTTTATCAAAATCGATCCCGGTAGCAATAACCCAGCTCAAGGGCTTGACCAGCTTTACATAAGCGATCTTGGCAGATTCAAGGAGACCATGGCTGCCAGGTTTGTCCCACTTGTAGCGATAAAAACCCTCACCCTTTTTCAGGGCGATATCGATCATATCCCGATAAACAAACCGCCCGTCCCCATCGGTATAATCCAGGACGTTCCTACCCTCACGGCCTGGCGCCGGGGGATAGACCTGGAGAATCCCGTCCAGGGAAAAGGCAAAATAGTAGCCCGCCCCGTCGCCATAACGGAGACTCCCCAGGATATGTCTCAGATTGGAAAAATCTAAACCGTCCCCTTTAAACTTATGGATCATTGCCTCAAGCATTGAGTCAACGGCGTTGACCTGGGACTTGACCAGCCATTTCACCCGTTTATCAAGCCTGGACTCATAATATCCGGCCGTTGAAAAAAACGAGTCCATCCAATGCTGGAGTTCCTGCTGGGTGTTTGAAAGGAAGCGGCTTTCCAGACCGTTGATCTCGTTCTCATACGCTTGATATTGATTGGAGATGTACCAGATACCCATGGGAGCAAGGACAAAGAGAATACAGGCCATTGCCACCCAGACCGGCACCTGGGTGATCCGTTTTTTTTCCATGTCAGCCCTCCCTGTCAGCTGTGGATGAAATCGACTTCTATGGTAAGCAATGGCGACAAACAAATACCGGAGGAATCAAAGCATTTTGATTCCGGGACACTGCCTTAACAGCTCCTTTGACCTGATTCGAAAGTGGTCCCAGAACGGAAAGGTCCTGCATTGAACAGGTCTGACACCGTAGATCCGGCACCCTTTACCGGATTCCAGAAAAACACATAAATACTCGTCCCCTGAAACGGCTTCCTTGATGGAGAAACGGTTGCCGACCCGTTTGAAGTAGCGGTCCATGCCGTCAATCACGTTGATGTTCAACAACTCGCAAATCGCTTCAATATCTTGCCGGGAGACCCAGATGTTTCCGGATGCGCCCCTGCAGCAGCGGCTGTTACACTGTTCACAGGCCTTGGGATTAAAACCGAAATCAAATCCCTGTTTTGTTATGAGCTTCACAATAATACTCTTAGACTCTTCTTTAACTGCTTGCTTTATTGATAAAATGTCTCATCCGGTCAAGGGATTGGGCGCCCACGAGCCGCCGGCCGTTGATGAAAAATGTCGGGGCTGCCTGCACCTCCAGCCCGCGGGACCGTTCCCAGTCCCGGTCAACGGCCTCCCTGAAGGCCCTTGCTTCGATGATCTCCAGGGCCTCGCTCCCGGAGAGTCCTGCCGCTCCGGCCAGACCGGCCAGCACCCTGGGAATGGAAATATTCTCCTGACGGACAAAATAGGCTTCAAACACCGCCCGCTGAAACGCTTCTCCCCGGTGCCGTTCTTCCGCCCACTTTCCAAGCTCCTGGGCCAGGCGGGTGTTATAGGACCGCGTGACGTTTCCCAAGGGAAGATTCAGCTCCCCGGCCTTGCGTTTCATCCTCTCCATCACCTGGGCCATGTCCACAAAAGGATCGGCTATCAAATCGGACAGGGGAGTCCCCTCCGGCGGCGTGTCCGGATGAAAGGGGTAGGCCCTCCAGGTTACGGTCAGGGGAAACTCTTCTCTTATCTGCTCAATACACCCGGTATTGAAGTAGCACCAGATTCAGGTGTAATCAAAATAGATCTCAAGCTCAGCGGTTTTGGTCATTGTCGTTTTTAAATTCAATTTCGTGCTCCGGGCAGCAAAGGTTCAGTGAAAAATGGTCAGAAAAGGTATTTCAAGGCCACAAATCCAGCAACCAAAAGCAGGGTAAACGCCGTGGCCAGCAGGTTGAAATAGCTGTCGATGAAGCGCTGTATTCCCGGACCGAACCAGTAGATCAAGCTTCCCAGGATGGCAAACCTGAGGGTTCTTGAAGCGGCGGATGCGATCACGAACACCGGAAAGTTGACCCCGAAAGCCCCGGCGGATATGGTAAACAGCTTATAAGGCAGCGGGGTAAACCCGGCAATGGAAACAGCCCAGGCATCATAGTTCCGGTAAAGGGAGGAGATGTAATCGACCTTGTCCGTAAGGCCGTAAAACGTGATGATCCTCTCCCCGACAACCCCCATGAACTGCCAGCCGATGCAATACCCCAAGACGCCTCCCAGGAGGGAGCCAAGGCTGCAGACCGCGACAAATTTAAAGGATTTTTTCGGGGCCCCTACGGCAAGGGCGATGAGCAGGACATCCGGGGGTATGGGAAAAAAGGAGGATTCACAAAAAGCCAGTACAAACAGGGCCCAGGCTCCGCCGGGTCTCTCGGCCCAGCCAAGGACCCAGTCATAAAGCCGTTTGAGCATGGACTACTCCTTCCATCCATGCTGGCCGATCAGTTTTACAAAGCGGCAGCCGCCAAGACTATGGGAGGTAATACCGTCGGCATGCTTTTCCACCCGGATCAGTTCCTGGCTGAACAGGCCGCCCACCGGCATCACAAGCCTGCCGCCCACGGCAAGCTGATCGATCAGGGGCTGGGGTATTTTCTGCCCGCCCGCCGTGACAATGATCGCATCAAAGGGGCTCTCCGATTTCCAGCCCTGGGTGCCGTCCGAATACCTGGCAACGATATTATGGTACTTGAGCCGGTCAAACAGCTTCCGGGTTCTCATGAACAGGGTGTTATTTCTCTCGATGGTATAGACCCGGAAAACAATCTCAGCCAGCACAGCTGCCTGGTATCCCGATCCGGTTCCGATCTCGAGCACCCGCTCATCCCCGGTAAGTTCAAGGGCCTGGGTCATCTCGGCAATGATGTAGGGCTGGGAAATGGTCTGGGCTTCCCCAATGGGCAGGGGAAAATCCCCATAGGCGCTATCGGTCAACGCCTCACTCACAAAAAGATGCCGCGGAATCCGGCCCATGGCGGCAAGCACCTGGGTATCGGTGATACCCCTGGCTATCAACTGCCGCTCAATCATCTCCCGTCGCCATCGCTCAAATTTTCTCTCTTCATTGTTCATGTTTCACAGTTTATCAGCCCCCTATGTATCCGTCAAGAAGATAGCAATAGCAATTATCACCTTGCTTTTTCCCAAAATCACGGTTATAGGAATTCCTGATGAACAGACTAAGACAAATAATGATTGCCGTTCTGATATCCCTGGTGATATCCACCATCGGCACGGCGGGTTACATGATCATTGAGGGGTGGAATTTCCTTGATTCCTTCTACATGGTCGCCCTCACCCTGAGCACGGTGGGCTACAGCGAAGTTCACCCCATCAGCCCCGCAGGCCGGGTATTCACGATCATACTCATAATCACAAGCGTGAGCCTCGTGCTCTACCTTGCCGGCGTCATCGTGCAGTTTGTCGTTGAGGGAGAAATACGATCCATATTAGGGAGAAGAAAATTGGACAAGAACATTGCCAAACTGAAAAATCACTATATTGTCTGCGGCTACGGAAGGATCGGCCGCATCCTGTGCAAACAGCTTGCCGAACAGACCTCGGACATTGTCGTGCTGGAGAAAAACAAGGCGCTTGAGCCGGCCCTTATGGAGGACGACATGCTCTATCTCATGGGGGACGCCTCCGATGAATCCCTGCTTCTCAAGGCGGGCATAGGAAACGCGACCCACCTGATCGCAGCCCTTGCAACGGACACGGACAACGTATTCCTGGTGCTCACGGCAAGGCAGCTAAACCCGGAAATCGACATCATGGCCAGGGCCGAAAAAAAAGCGGCAAAGAGCAAGCTCTATGCCGCAGGAGCCAACCAGGTGGAATCGCCCTATGATATCGGCGCCGTGTCCATGGGACTGCGCCTGCTTAGGCCCAGTGTCAGCAATTTCCTGAACATCGCCCTATCCCGTAAGGAACGGGCCATTCAGATCGAAGAATCACCGGTTGCCCCAGACTCGAAACTCAAACACATCATGCTCAAGGATTCAGGTATCCGGCAAAATTACAACCTGATCATCATCGCCATTAAAAAGGCGGACGGAGAGATGATCTTCAACCCCTCTTTCGACACCTACATGGAGGAGGGAGACACCGTTATCTCCATGGGCCGCGCCCGGAACCTGAAACGTTTTCACCAAGCGCTACGGGGACAGATTTAAGTCTCTCGAGGACAGATTTGGAATCCACTCTCCGGGACAGCTTTCACTCTCCGGGACAGATTTCACACTTTCCTGGGACAGATTTGACACTTTCCTGGGACAGATTTGACCACTTTCCTGGGACAGATTTGACCACTTTCGGGGACAGATTTGAAATCTGTCCCCTTATCCCGAAATCTGTCCCCAGACGATCTATATTTTGTAAATGATTCTCTTATCGGTGATGATGATATCGAGATTATATTTTCTCGACTCCATCTGGATATGATCCGCCACCTGCTCTTCAAAAGCGATGGATATCTTACGGGTGGTTTCAGGAAGCTTTGCGATGAGCCGGTTGTAGAACCCCTCTCCGAATCCAAGGCGGCCGCCCTTTTCATCAAACGCAAGCCCCGGGATCACGGCGATATCGATCTGATCGAGGTTGACCTTCTTGCATGTCTCGGGGTCGGGTTCAAGCCGTCCCTGGTCTCCCTTGATGAGATCGGCATCATAATCGTGGATACGGAGCAGGTTGATGGCGTGCCTTGGATCGGCAAACGACGGCAGTACGATCCCTTTTTTAAGATCAAGACTCTTTTTTATGATGTTCCCTGTCGGGATCTCGCTGCTTTTCTCTATATAGAGCAGCGCAAGCTGAGCTTCCATGAAATTGGCGAACTCAAGAAGATTCTGTTCAATCTGGGCCTGCTTCTCAGCAATTTCGTCTTTGGTAAACGTGGCAAGTTTCTCTGAGATTTCAGCCAGAACGCTTTTCTTACTATCTTTAATATCATCCATAATAATCTTTGTCCCCAGTCGTATTATTTTTTTTAAAAATTATTATACACAAGCTAGGAATTGTCAACCTGCAATAATCATTGACGGATCTAATAGGCCGTGATATTTTTTCCCGATGATCACTGGATCTTAGAACTCGAAATCTTCGCACACATAGCAGATAGGTATTTAAATGCTGGAAATCAAGTACGTTAGAGAAAATTTGGATGAGGTCAAACAAGCCCTGGGCAAACGGGGCGGCAAAGCTGATTTTGACGGTTTTGCCGAAGCAGAAAAAAAAAGAAGAGAACTTCTTCAACAGATTGAAGAGCTGCGACACCGGAGAAACACCGTTTCGGATGCCATTGCCAAAATGAAACGCGCGGGTGAGGATGCAGAGTCGAGCATCCTTGAGATGCGAACCGTTTCGGAGCAGATCAAGGATCTTGACAAGACCCTTGCCGAGACGGACACCACCATCCAGCAATTCATGATGACCCTGCCCAACATGCCCCACCCCGATGTGCCGTATGGGATGACCGACGAGAACAACCTGCTTGAAAAAACAGTGGGTACCCCCAGGACCTTTGATTTCCCAATCAAGGCCCACTGGGATATCGGCGAAGATTTGGGCATCCTTGATTTTGCAAGGGCGGCCAAAATCACCGGCGCACGGTTCCCACTATATATGGGTAGCGGCGCACGGCTCGAGCGGGCCCTGATCAGCTTCATGCTCGACATCCATATCACCGAGCACGGATACACCGAAACCCTTCCTCCCTTTATCGTAAGCCGGAAGAGCCTGTTCGGAACAGGCCAGCTTCCCAAGTTCGAAGAGGACCTGTTCAAGATCGAAGGCCTGGACTACTACCTCATCCCCACCTCCGAGGTACCCATGGCCAACATCTACAGCAACGAGATTCTCAAGGAAGAAGATCTTCCCGTCAAGTTCACCGCCCACACCCCCTGTTTCAGGTCCGAGGCGGGCTCCCACGGCAAGGACACCCGTGGGCTGATCCGCCAGCACCAGTTCAACAAGGTTGAGCTGGTCAAGTACACCACACCGGAAGCCTCCTATGATGAACTGGAATCGTTGCTGCTCAATGCCGAAACCATTCTCCAACGACTGGGACTGCCCTATCAGGTGGTAACCCTTTGCAGCGGCGACCTTGGTTTCTCGGCAACACGGACCTACGATATCGAAGTGTGGATGCCCGGCCAGGACAAGTACAGGGAAATCTCATCCTGCAGCAATTGCGAGGCCTTCCAGGCAAGACGGGCCGGAATCAAGTTCCGCCGGGCCGGCCAGAAAAAGCCCGAATTCGTACACACCCTGAACGGCTCAGGCCTTGCAGTAGGCCGAACCGTGGCAGCGATCCTGGAAAACTACCAGCAGGCCGACGGTTCCGTCGTCATCCCCGAAGCCCTCAGACCCTACATGGGAGGCAAAGAGGTGATCTCCAATGAAACCAGATAACTTTCCCGAAGAGGTCAGGCCCTTTGTGATGCCCAAGCCCTCAGGTGAGCTGTGTTACCGTTGCCTTGGATGTGGCGGGGAATTTTCCATCACGGAGCTCCTCTATGTCTGTCCCGACTGCGGGGAGGTTCTGCTCATCGAGGACAAGGAGATCAACCGCCTCAAGGATATTCCCGGAACCACCTGGCAGAAGATCTTCGACTACCGCAGGATGCTCAAGATACCCGCACTCAAGGGTATCTACCGGTATCACGAATTCATCGGGCCCAACATCCCCCTTGACTCCATTGTCTACCTGGGAGAGGGGCACACCCCGGTGGTCGAAGCCAACCAGCGGCTCCAGGACCTGGCGGGAATGCGCTTCTTTTACAAAAACGACGGCCAGAACCCCAGCGCGTCCTTCAAGGACCGGGGCATGGCAAGCGCACTCTCCTACATCAAATACCTCATTGACCAGGATCTTGCCTCCGACATCATCGCCATCTGCGCATCCACGGGAGACACATCCGCCGCGGCCGCTCTCTACGCCTCCTATCTGCAGCCCCACATCAAGTCGGCCGTTCTCCTGCCCCACGGCAAGGTGACCCCCCAGCAGCTGTCACAGCCCCTGGGAAGCGGCGCCAGGGTGTTTGAAATTCCAGGGGTGTTTGACGACTGCATGAAAATCGTGGAAAAGCTCTCCGAAGAGTACAATGTCGCCCTGTTGAACTCCAAGAACGCCTGGCGCATCCTCGGCCAGGAGTCCTACTCCTATGAGGTCGCCCAGGATTTCGACTATGAGATGCAGGACAAGGCGGTTATCGTACCCATCGGCAATGCCGGCAACATCTCGGCCGTAATGAGCGGTTTCATCAAGTTTTTCAATGCCGGCATCATTGATGCCCTGCCCAAGATCGTCGGGGTTCAGAGCGAACATGCGGATCCGGTGTTCCGGTACTATCTCGAGTCCGACCCGGCCAAGCGGGAGTTCAAGCCGGTAACGGTCAAGGAGAGCGTTGCCCAGGCCGCCATGATCGGCAACCCCGTTTCCATGCCCAGGGTGATCGCGCTCACCAACCGTTACAACGCCCTTGCCGGAGAGCAACGGGTGTTTGTGACCCAGGTGAAGGAACAGTCCATCATGGACTGGCAGCTCCAGGCCAACCGAAACGGACACATCGCCTGCACCCAGGGCGGAGAGTGCCTGGCAGGACTTGTGGAAGCCCTTGCCAAGGGCATTGTCACCAAGGACGAGACAGCCATTGTTGACGCCACGGCCCATGCCATGAAGTTTTCCGGATTCCAGGAACTCTACTTTGACAAAAAGATTCCCGAGGCATTCAACATTGAATCCAACCCCGAATTCATAAACTATCCAAAGCTTGTGATGCCTGAGGACCCGACAAACGTTCCAGGCCAGGGAACTCCCCTTGGAGAGGATGATTTCAAACGCTTCGCAGGGGATGTATCTAAAACAATTGCAAAGGAATTGAACCTGAAGACAAGCCTATGACGACATGGCAAAAAGCATGGGGCACCCTGATCTGCATAGCCATATGCACGGCATGGTTCTGCCCCCTGCCTTCCCTTGCCATGAAACAGTCGGTCAAGACCTCGTTTAAACGATATGCGGTCTATCCCTACATGGACCGCAAGGTTCTGTGCGAACCCTACCGGGTGGCAAAGGATGACTGGCTCTACAAGATTTTTCGGCAAAAGGGGGAGATCTCGGAAAGTGATTTTCCCCTTTTTCTCGCCATTTTCAAGACATTGAATCCAGGCGTCAGCAACATCGACAACATCAATCCGGGCCAGGAGATCCTCATTCCCCTCAAAACGGTGCTTCAGGAGGATTTCAACGAGACCGTTCCAGGGGTGGTGGATGTTCCCATAATCGAGTTTTCCTCCCTGCCGGAGATGCTGACCACCCATCTGAAACAATACAGGGTTCAAAAAGGTGAAACCGTATCCGAGCTGGTTGATCCCGCATTTTTAGACAGGTACGGCAACCTCACCGAACAGGGCGTTCGCGCCTTCAGCCTGGCCAATCCGGATGTAAAAAACGTCAATCTTATCTATGAAGGCTCTGTTCTCAACCTTCCCTCCCCTTCCCTTATCTCCCAGACCTGGTTCTCGTCCCTGTTCCGGAGCAAGCCTGACAGCCCGGCAAATACCGACCCGGAGCCGTCTCCCCCTCCCGTCCTTGACAAGGCTGAAGTACAGGCGGGCCTGGAACGCTTTGCCGCCATGAAACAGGGAAAACTGATCCAAAGCGGCAAATACTATTTTCCGGGAAAAGACGGCCGGGATATGGTTCTTGACCTTGAATCAACCCCCCTGATCGTTATCAAAGACGGTTCCAGGCTCGTGATGGTAAGGCAAAACAGCCGAAGCCCCCGCCTTGAAGCCGCCATGGGCGCATACTGGAAAAACCTGACCTTTATTGAGATGGAAACAGCCCTCCAAACCCTGGCAACACCCACGGGTCCGGCCCATAATCCCGGGAAACCGAAACCAGGGGCATCCGCTCCGGGGCGGATATCCCAGGACCACCCCACCGCGTTCCGGGAACTTCTTGACCATACGGGGATTGCTTACATCTCCGATACGGTCATCTCCCTTAACCTCGGCGGAATCGAGCTGGATGTGAAGGTGGAAAAAATCCCGAGACAGGGACGCGCCGACCTTATTGTGGAGCTGGGGGATGTTTACGGGGCCGCCCTTGACCGGATCAGGGAACAGGGCTATGAGATTCTCACCCTGTCCCCACGGGAGAAAACCCGGGATATGGCCATGAAACTCTTCCCACACCTGGGAATCAAAGTAGTGGAAGATCCCGCCTTTATCAGCCCCGGTGAGAAGCGAACCGTCACCATTCCCGGCATCTACATCACAGGCGCCCCCCGAAAGCAGGACATCCTGGTTGCGGAACAGCGCCTTGACAGGGTAACAATTGACTTTTTGAAACAGAAACAGATCAAGGTTTTGTACACGATCCCCCCGGACCAGGGAGCATAACCCAACCCAAAGGATTATTCATGAAACAGCCCGTCATCGCACTTCTCGCAAGCCTGACCCTTCTCTCCTGTACCGCAAACAGCCTTCAACAGAAACGGATCGCCGAGGCCACCATGGAACTGGGGGAGGCCCACCTGAACAAGGGGAATTTCACGGCGGCGTTAAAGGAACTGCTGGATGCGGAAAAGGTGCTTCCCAAGGATCCCTTTCTTCATAACGACCTCGGGGTAGCCTACATGGGAAAAGAGCGGTTTGACCTGGCAGAACGCCATTTTAAAAAGGCCGTTGCCCTTAAACCGGACTATATTCCGGCCAAAAACAACCTTGGCACGGCCTATCTGAAACAAAAAAAGTATGACAAGGCCATTGAGTGTTACGGGGAGTTTTCCACGGACCTGCTCTACTCAACCCCGCACTTTGCCTTTTCCAATATGGGATGGGCCTATCTTGGCAAAAAGGAACATGCCCTTGCCCGGAAATTTTTTTCAAAAGCCCTGAACCTGAAACCCAATTTTATCAATGCCGTCCATGGCCTTGCAACGAGCCACATTCAATCGGGCAATCCCGGCAAAGCCGAGGCGCTTATAGAAAAAACCCTGAAAAAAATACCCAATGCCCCGGTCCTCCATGCGGACCTTGCCAAAATCTATGAATTACGAAACCAGTCGGACCTGGCCAGGGCAGCCTGGAAGCGGGTTCTCCTTTTCGCCCCTGAAACAACCCCCCTGGCCCTGGAGGCCGAATCAAAACTGAACAAATAAAACCCCTGAGAATTGCCGTACTGCGGAATGTTAGGCTATTTAGTGTAACTGCATTTAATCGTTCTGGGTGTAACCGTCCCACCGGGTGAGGTTACCTCTATCTGAAGCTGACCTTCAGAATTTTCATCAGTATTCGTCACTTTCAATAAAAACGTCTTACTCCAAGGTTCCATGGAAGAACTATCCGGAACCTCAAAGGAAGTCTCCCCCTCAATTTCTGCATTGCCGGGTGCTGTCAGGTCGATAGTTGTTCCGGCTGGCATTGAATTGCCATTGATATCGGCAACCGTCAGATTAACCTCAACAGGCCCATTTGCCTTCAATTTTATAGGGTCACCTTCATTCACCAAGATATTATCTGCTTTAACCTCAACATTGGCAAAGCTTGAGGACATTGACAACACAATGGAATTCCGCACATGGATCAATTCATTGGAGCAGCCCTCAACGCACAGGGTGCCATTGTACATGCCATTCCCTTCCGTAAACAAACCATCTTTGTTGTAGTCCACAAACTCCTCATCGGGATCCCGTATACCGTCATAATCCTTATCAAGAAAGGCTTCATCCATATCGTCTTCTTCGCTATGAATATCCGGATCTTCTCCTGGATTGACCGGAGTTGATTCATAGCGGCCGCTGCCGTTGGCGTCAATGAACGACTCCTCACCAAGGGCCGTGGCAAGAATTGTCACCCGACCGTCCGCTGGCCGAGGTTCCTGGCTTCGCCACACCACGGAACATGAACCGTTCAAAGTTGAGCAGGTGGGCTCGATCGCTCCTCCCTCGGTGGTAAAATAAATACTGGTTCCATCGGGAACAGGATTATTAAAATGATCGGCCGCCCTCACAGTCACAGCCACCTCAGTCCCTTGAATATTCCATCCCTCAGGAGTAAATTTTTCGATAGCGACTGAAAAGCTGTTTTGATCGGCCAGCCCCGTACTGATAACAAGTATGCTTGAAACCGTTGCAATCTGGGAGTCGTTCACCGTTGCATGTACCCTCACCGAGGTGGGAATACTTCCCGAGTTGACTGTTACAATAACCTTTCCCTCAGAATTCGTCTCGGCACTGGACGGTGAAAGGGAGATACCGCCTACCTCTGTTGACAATTCAAAGTTAACAAGTTCATTTGGAACAACATTCCCCACTTCATCCCTGACAATGAACGTAATGACAGAAAGTTCCGGGAATTGTGAATTGGAAGTTTCGGCCAGGGCCATATGTTGGGGTTCGGCAGAGACAAAGGAGATGGAACCGACTTCAGGTTCTGCCAGCAACAGGTCCGCCGAGGCCGACAAGGTGGCGCCGGCAATGCTTGCTGTGGCAGTGACTTTGTCAGATCCCGAGGTGCACCCGTCGCCACGGTATGTTGTTGTCGCAATACCGTTCCGGGTGGAGACGGCCGGGTCCACAACTGCGGTAGGACAAAGGGTGGAAAAAGAGATTTCAACCGGGCTTATATAAGGAATATAATTGTCTCCATCCAGAACAGCGAGGGCGGCCGTGATGATGGCGGTTCCGCCAATGGACAACTTTTCCCCGGATGCGATGGAAGATAATAGCACCCCTTCCTGGAAACTGCCGTCCACAAAGGAGCCGAGTTTGACGCTGTCAGGCTCCCCGATCTGAAATGCAAACGGGGTTTCAAGGTTCGAGTTGCCAACTGCCACATCGATTGTCCCGGCACCGGTGGCGCCGCCGGCAATGAGGGAGAATTCGGCAACACCACTGGAATTTGTGATGGCGGTTCCATCGGAATTCAAAAAAGACCCTTTGCTGGTGGTCACGGTTACGAACTGGTATACGGCAAACGCCCCTGTTAAATTTTTTACGGTAACCTTGACCGTTCCCGGGTTTCCTTCGCTGATGGTTCTGGTGGCTTCCCCATCCTCGTCAAGGAGTTCCGCCGTAATTGCATAGGACGGTTCGGCATCCGGAGATTCGGATAATGATTCCCCTTCCACCAGGATAGACCAGAGCCCATCGGCTTGTACCTCAAAAAAATAATTACCGGAGTCCAATTGCTCAATGGTTTCGGAATTTTTGACATTACCTGTTTCATTTACTAACAGCGCCTCCCTTCCTTCACGTTCACTCCAAAGCCATACAATAAAGTTACTTTCCCCTTCATGATCGAGAATAAACTTGATATTACCGCCGCTACTGGTAAATGCAGCCGTGACTTTGTTACCGGTTCCGGTAAAAGAGGCAGAGGTAATATCCGTCCCATCTCCCGATGTGGTTGAAGGAGAACTGCCGGAAGAACCGCAACCGGCAAGCACGACAATTGAAACGAAAAAAAGAAACCCACACAGAACTTGTTTGAAAAAATGCATCATGGTCGCGTCCTTAAATTCATTTATTCAGGTTTAAGAAAGGGCCAGGTCAACACCGCAAGAGCGGTTACGGCATAAATCAGTTTTTCTTTTGCTCAAGCAGAACAATAGATGGCGTAATGAATATCAACAGCTCGTTTTTCTTTTCAGTATTGATATCCGACCCGAACAGCCGTCCAAACCCAGGAATATTTGAAAGACCGGGAAATCCGTTCTCGCCCTCGGAGGTGGAGTTTTTTACAACGCCGCCGATAACAATGGTATCCCCGTCATTGACCAAAAGTTCGGTCTCAGCCGTATTGGTTGAAAAGGATGGAACGCCGCCAACCATATCGGCAAGGTCCTTCTTTTCAATCTTAACACTCATGGCGATGCGCTGGTCCGGGGTGACGTGGGGGGTCACTTCCAGCAGCAGATCGATACTTTTGAATTTCACGGAAGAGCCGCCGGCATCATCCCGCTCAAGGTAAGCGATCTCGATGCCCTGTGTAATCTTGGCCTTTTTATTGTCAAGGGCGAGAATTTTCGGCGACGATATAATCTTGATATCCCCCTTGATTTCAGAGGCCGTCAATGTTGCATTGAGTTCCAGGGGTGTTCCGGTAATTCGGCTGAAATCAAATCCAATGCTTCCCTGGCTCGCCACGGGATAATTCATTGCCGCGTTAAATCCATAGGCACCTCCCAGGTCGTCCCGGAACACATCGTCACTGGATGCCCGCCAGTTGATTCCCATGGACTTGGAAAAATTCTTGTTCACCTCCACCACCCTTGCTGAAATCATGATCTGGGGAGTCACCTTGTCCAGGCGATAGATGAGGGTCTTTGCATGATCGACCTTCTCCCGGGTATCGGTCAGGATGATCATGTTGGTCCTTTCATCCACACTCAACACCCCCCTGTCCGGGGTGATAATCTTCTCGAGATGGGGCCTGACATCCGCATCGGCATTGGAATAGTTGATGGGGATGTACTCGGTCATCAGGGGTTCGAGGCTTTTCTTCTGCTCCCGGGCCGCCTTATAGGCTGCCATGGCATCCTGTTTCAGCTTCTGCTCCCTGGCCATGGTTTCCAGGGTGGCGATGCGTACGATGCTTCCCTCCTGGATCTGCCCCAGGCTGTTCATCTTCAACACCAGGTCAAGGACCTGATCCCATGGCACGGGCTTGTCCAGGGTCATGGTGACACTGCCGGTCACATCCTTGTCAACGGCAAAATTCATGCCGCTCACACTCCTCAATATCCGGAAAACATTTTTTATGTCCGTCTCAAAAAAATCGAGGCGGATCTTCTCCCCGGTGTATACCTTTTTTTCAAATATAGCGTTCTCATCCTTTGCGGCTACCTGTTCCGGAGACTCTTCATCCTCGCCCCCGCTTTCCGTAACCTGCTCAACGACGGTGCCGGATACAGCCTTCTTTTTCGCCAGGTCAAATTCCGGCGGCTCCAGGGTTGACGGCTCAAAGGTGAGGGAAATGCCGTCCATGCCCTGGACAATGCGATAGGGTACCTGCTCACGCATTTTAACCTTGATGGTTGAAGCGGCTTCGCCCTTGGGCCTCTGGACCGGAACGATCCGTTCCACGGCCGACTTGAAATAGGTCGTGACCAGTGAACGGCGGCGGTACTCCGGGATGTCCGTGTCATGGAGCCTGAGCCGCAGCTCCCCGCTCTCCCCTTTTTCAAGATCGTAATTCACGGGCTGGGAGGTTTTCACCAGGATGTCGGAAGTCCCGTCCTCGGCGGCGTTAAAAGAGATGCCGGTCAAGACGGCCTGCCCCGGCGGAATCACAATGGGAGAGCTGTCCCGGGGCTCCGGCTTGACCAATGCCGCTTCGTCACTTTCGGTGGCAAGTTCCCTCTTTTTATGGAAGATCACTGTCAGACGGGTGGTATCATCTATCACCTCGTAATCGAGATTCTCCTTCAAGAGGATTTCCACCTTGGCCGTTTTCCGCTGCTTATCGGCATAGATTGCGGTAATGGAATTGAGATCCCCCACACCCGGGGTCCTTGCATTCTCAATGTTCTCCGGGATAACGGTGTCGGGAAGATAGACCGCGACCCCCAGGGGAAAGGCCTGCTTGACCGAGGTGTAGGTCGTACTCCGGTTGCAAATGATATCGACCTCAACGGTATCAGCGGTCTGTCCCACCTCGATGGCGGTTATAGCCCGCTGTTCAACAACAGGCTGTTCCGACGTTTCAATCGTGCTGACCTGTTTTTCCGATGTACAACCGAAAAAAAACACCACTGTTAGAAACAACCAAACCGCTCTTCCGGAAACCATCCTTTCACCCCTCAATCTCTTGTTTATGAAGTTTCATTTCCCTGGAACGGGGAACAGCATCACCCCTGAAATTCTTCACGATCTCTTTGATCAGTATCCTGTCATTCAGGATCTTCTCCACCCGGCCTTCGTTCTTGCCGATATAGGTTCCGACCCTTATCACATACCCCTTGCCACTGGCCTCCTCCACCATGGCGATGTTACCCGATTCGGCACGCACCACGGCAACGAGCCGGATCTGGCTCAAATCCAATTTCTCCAGGGGAGTCAGCATCCGCCGGGGTTTCTTTTCCCGGGCATCCGCCCCGGCCTCCGGTTTTTCATCAGTCCGGATCAGGGGCTGAAAAGGATCTATCTTGCCCTTGGCGGAATAGAACCGCGGTGGCGCAGGTTCTGCCACAACGGGTTTCTCCGGTGGAACCGCCTCTTCTTTGGCAGGCTTTACCGCCTCCTGTTTTGCTGCTGCCGGAGCCTCTTGCTTTAGAGGTTCCGCCGCCTCCTGCTTCACCGCTGCCACTGCCTCCTGCTTTGGAGGTTCCGCCGCCTCCTGCTTCGCCGCAACCGGGGCCTCCTGCTTCGGTGGTACTGCTGCCTCCTGCTTCACCGCTGCCGGGGCCTCCTGCTTCGGTGGTTCCGCTGCCTCCTGCTTCGCCGCTATCGGTATGGTAACAACAGACGGTTCCGGTTCAACCGCCTGTTGCGGCTGATCCTGACAAGCAGTCAGAAACACCAGGGCAAAAACGATAAATACAATTGCTCTTTCAAGGCAGGCATGCATGATCCGTCTCATTTATTTTTTTACATCCTTCTTTTTTTCAACAAACATATAGGTGACGGCATTGCAGGATGCTTCAAGGCCGCCGCCGCCGGACTTGCTCCGGGACTTGATGCTGATATCATTGATGTTTACGATACGATAGAGCCGGGCCACCTGATCGAAGAAGGCGGCAAACTCATGGTACCCCCCCTGAACCTTGATCGCCACGGGAATTTCGGCATAGAATTCCTTCTGCACCTCGGCCTTGGGCTGAAACAGAATAAATTCCAAGCCCGCATCGTTCCCGGAGCTTGAAATGCCGGTCAAGAGGGAAGGGATCTCTTTTTTATCAGGTAAAGCCTTCATGGCAAGGTTGAACCTGGCCTGGGCCTCGGCCATCAGTTCTTCATACTTTGCAAGGGCCGCGGCTTTCTGTTTATAGGTTACAAGCCGGGTTTTAAGGGTGGTAAGGTCGTTCTCAAGCCGTTTCATCTCCTCCTGCCTCGGCATGTAGACAAAATAGAAATACCCTCCTGAAAGAAGAACAAAGGTAACCACACACACGAGGATTCTCTGAACCCTGGTGAGGTTCCCGATCTTTTCAAAAAACGGAGCGGTCTTTTTACCGATTTTGTCGCTAAGGCTCTCTTTGTGCTCGTTTTTCATTTTTTCACTTTACCGGGTTTGTCTTGGGTATTGGGGATTGTTTTATGACAAATCAGCTCAAACTCCTTCATCTGAATGGCCTTATCAAACATTTTCATCCGGAGGGTTTTCAGGTCCACGCTGGTGAAGAGCCGGGAGGTTTCAAGCCGGGTCATGAAATCCGCCACGGTCTTGTTATCAAGGGCTATCCCGCTCAGGAGCACCGTGGTTTCAGCAGTTTTCAGGCTGGTCAGCCACATCCGTTTGGGAACGATCAGGGAGGTCATGGCATCGAACAGTTCCACCGGTTCCCGCCGCTTCAATTCAAGGGACTTGACGATGTCAAGTTTCCGCTCGAGGATGGCAAGGTTCTTTTTGATCCTGGTAACCTTGTCAGCCTTCTCCTTGTACAGGGAGATCCGGGAGTTCACACTGGTTACATCGGAACGGATCCGGTCCGTTTTTCTATCAATATGAATGGTATAATACACAAGCCCCACAACAAAAAGTACGATCATCAGGACAAATACGGAAACCTGCCGTCGAATGTTCTCTTTTCGCCGCGCCGCCCTGAATGGTAATAGATTTATCCGTATCATTTGTCATCCACTTTTCTTAAGGCAAGGCCAAGGGCAATGGGTGCCAGGGGGGCCATTTGGCTGAGCAGGGTATCCGGGAACTGCTCTTTATCGATGATAAGCCCGGAAAACGGGTCGATGACGATAACCTCCGCCGCAACCTCCGCCGCAAGACTGTCGGTAAACCCCTGCACAAAGGCCCCTCCCCCGCACAGCACCACCCTGTCCAGGATTCCTTCACTGGACTTTGACTGGTAAGTATTTACAACGCTGTAAATTTCAGAACACCATTTTTGTACAATGGCGCCACGGATCGCGTCCACCTCTTCCGGGGGCATCAGCCCGGTTTCCCGCCCCCAGATCACATCCTGGGCCAGCTCCGGGGTACACCCGGTCGCGGCAATGATCTCCTCTGCGATCTGGGCGATTCCGGAAGAGTTATCCCGCATCATCAAGGAGATATTTCCCTTGACAATGTTCAGGGATGTCTTGGAATACCCCACGTCCACCAGCATCACCACCTGGTCATTGTCCCCCTTGTCAACGGTTTCATGGATGTTCTGGAGTGCGAAGGTATCCACATCGATGATACAGGGATTGAGTCCGGCCCGGTTGGTAAGATCCATGTATTCCGCAACCAGATCCTTTTTCACGGCCACCAGGAGAACGTTCATCTGATCCGGGGAAAACGTACTGGTACCCAGGATCTGAAAATCGATGTTCACATCCTCGACGTCGTAGGGAATATACTGCTCCGCCTCAAAGCGGATCGAATCCTGAAGTTCCTGTTCAGATGCTGTTGGGATGCTGATGGTCTTGATCACCACCGAGTAACCGCCAGTGGAGATGGCGACGTTCTTCTCTTTGATCTTGTGGGTCTTGAAAAGGGCGCGAATCGCATGGGCAATTCCCTCGACATCCTGAATGTTTCCATCCACGATGGCCCCCGGGGCTATCTCTGCGATGCCGAACTTTTTAAGCGCAGGGCCCTTGGCGGTCTCCCTGATCTCGGCAACCTTTATCAGGGAAGATCCAATGTCCAGTCCCACAAGATGATCGCGTTTTCTAAAAAGCATAGTACCTACTCTGTCGGCCCAAAAGCCATTAAAGAGACATCGGCGTCACAGGAGAACAAAAGCGTGCCACGCCATATTTTTTAGGTTGATAACCAGAGGTATTACTACTATACTTGCAGTTCTTAAGGTATCGTATATTGATGTTAAGTCAAGAATAATCATCGATTGGATAAAAAAACAGCGATTTTTACAGACAAAAAAGACGGCCCTGCCGGCTATTTTTGAAAAAGGACGGGGTCAAGATTTTAAAATGAAACAGCAGGATATAAAGGAGAAACGGCCTTTCAGGCTGGTCAAGTATTTTACCTTTACGAGCCTTGTTGTCATGTTTGCCGCAACCATCATCATTTCGGCCATCAACACCCACTGGGTAAGAAGCATCCTCCAGCAGAAGAGCGAAGAGTACGCCCATCTTCTTGTGGAGAATCTCAACCACCAGGTTTTTCTCCAGTTCATCATCCCGGTCGTCCTGAAATACGGCCAGATCAAACTGAGGGAGGAGGCCCAGTACAAACGGATGGACCGGGTGGTCAAGACCACCCTCCACAGCTTTAACGTGGAAACGGTCAACATCTACGACATGAACAACATCATCTCCTACAGCTATGACAAGACCCGGATCGGCACAAAGAATGCCGGCGGTTCAGGCTACGCAAACGCCATAAAAAGCGAATCTACCTCCCGCCTGGTGCAAAAGGGCTCCTCCCTGGAGCTGTTCTTCGGGGTGCCGCAGCAGACCAAGATCGTCACCTTTGCCCCGCTTCGGGCGGAAAAACCCCTCTCCTCCATCTCGGGCCCGGTACTCGGGGTCGTGGAGATCGTCCAGGATGTCTCCGGCGATTATCATAAAATTTTCAGGCTCCAGGTGATGGTGACCGTCACCTGCTGCATCGTCATGGGCACCCTCTTCATCGTGCTCATATTTGTGGTAAAACAGGGAGAGAACATTATCGACCGACGGAACCAGGAGCAGCTGAAACTGGAAGAGAAACTCAGGAGAGCCGAACACCTCTCCGCCATCGGGGAAATGACGGCCGGGGTCTCCCATGAAATCCGGAACCCCCTGGGGATCATCAAGAGCTCAGCCGAGCTGTTGAAAAAAAAGATGGCAAAGCTCGACACCGCCACCACCATTCCCGATATCATCGTTGAAGAGTCTGTCCGGCTCAACAACATCATCAAGGATTTCCTGGATTTTGCCCGGCCCATGAAGCCCGATCTGAGGCCCTGCCGGATCGAGAATATCATCGAGAAAAACATCTCCTTTCTGGAACCGAAGCTCCTTGAAAAGGGGATTGAGATCGAAAAACGCTTCACCGACAGCATCCCGGAAATCCTGGCCGACAGTTCCATGCTCTACCAGGCGTTTCTGAATATCCTGCTCAACTCTTTCCAGGCCATGGACGATGACGGCAGAATCATCATCAGCCTGTTCTATGATGACACCGAGGTGGTCATCCTGTTTGAAGACCAGGGAAGGGGCATTGACGAAGAAGCATTAAAAAAGATCTGGAACCCCTTTTTCACCACAAAGGAGATGGGCACGGGCCTTGGACTCGGCATCGTCAAAAACATCATCGAGTCCCACGGCGGTGAGATAGAGCTTTCAAACAGGGAATCAACCGGCGTTCAGGTGGAGATCATCCTGCCGGCAAAGGAGAGTTAACAGTATGGAAAAGATCCTGATCGTTGATGACGAAAAAAACTACCCCACCATCCTGGGAGAGGTCCTCAAGGAAGAGGGGTTTTCACCGGTTACGGCATCAAGCAGCCTCATGGCCCTGGATATTCTCAATGACCAGCAGATCGACCTTGTGCTCACCGACGTGAACATGCCGGGAATGGACGGGATCGAACTGATGAAAAAGATCAAGGAGATCACCCCGGACATGCCCGTCATAGTCATGACCGCCTACGGAAGCGTTGAAAAGGCGGTGGAGGCCATGCACAAGGGCGCCTACACCTATATTCTCAAGCCCTTTGAGAACGAAACCCTGGTGGCCCACATCTCAAAGGCGATCTCGATCCAGGGAATCATGCAGGAAAACACCGTGCTGCGGGACGCCGTGAGCGCGGCCTACAGCTTTGGCAACATCATCGGCAAGAGCAAACCCATGCATGAACTCTATGAAACCATCAAAAAGGTGGCCCCCACCAACGCAAGCATCCTGATCGAGGGAGAGAGCGGAACTGGAAAAGAGCTGGTGGCGCGGTCCATCCACTATAACAGCCCCAGAAAAGCCAAGCCCCTGGTGGCCGTCAACTGCTCGGCCTTTGCCGAAACCATGCTTGAAAGCGAACTGTTCGGCCATGAAAAAGGCTCCTTTACCGGGGCTGTGGCCACACGAAAGGGACGGTTTGAATTGGCCCACCAGGGCACCCTGTTTCTTGATGAAATCGGGGAGCTTCCCATGAGCCTCCAGGTAAAACTATTGAGGGTGGTCCAGGAGAAAACCTTTGAACGGGTCGGGGGTACAACCCCGCTTACCGTGGACTTCCGCCTGATCGCGGCAACCAATAAAAACCTTGAACAGGAGGTGGAAAAGGGCAACTTCAGGGAAGACCTCTACTACCGGCTCAATGTGGTAAAGGCCGTGATCCCGCCCCTCCGGGAGCGCCAGGAGGACATTCCCCTGCTGATCAATCACTTTATCGAAAAATACTCCAATGAACGCAAAGCAGCGGAACCCGTGACCGGGGTGAGCCAGGAAGCGGCCCAGCTCTTTTTCGACCACACCTGGCCCGGCAATGTGAGAGAGCTTGAAAACACCATCGAACGGGCCGTGATCCTCTCTTCAAACGACCGCATCACCCCGGCCGACCTTCCCTTGAAAATGCGGCAAACCATTTCAGCCCCGCTTCAGCTGGACGGCATTCCCGAGAATGCAGGCCTGTCCGAGACCCTTGCCGCCGTTGAAAAGCGAATGATCCAGAAGGCGATGATGCTTACCGGCAATGTCCAGACCCGGGCGGCCAAGCTTTTGGGCATCGGCAAGAGCGGCCTGAACCAGAAGCTCAAAAAGTACAAATTGTGAAAAGTTCAAGATTATGAACAGGAACCAGGGTTGAAAAACCGGGCTGTAACCACCGGCGATTCACGAGTCCATGGAGAAATTCATTTTTTTGAACCCCGGGGCAAACCCTTCAACACCCCTGGTTTGTCAACCATTGGAGACAAAAAGCGAGAAAAAACGATCCGTACCGGTTCAAAATTTTGAACTTTTATTGACAACTCTCCATGGCAGTACCCGGCCCAAAAACGGAATAAAAATTAACACGGGGATGCAAAGGCTGGAATAACAAGGCTTTTTACCGGATAGAAAAAAAAAGAAAACTGAAATTAAAAAAATGGCAGGCTACTTGCATTAAAAGATATCATGCTAACCGAGTTTAGCAATTCATCTTTTTCCTCCTTTTCTTAAAAAGGCTGCCTGGATACAATTTCCAGGCAGCCTTTTTAAGTTTCAACAACAAGTTGTTCGGATCAATCGTTGAGCCGGGCCTCCACCATGGGCTTGTAGAACGACCCTTCATGATCGGAGACAAGAGTTTCGAACAGCTTCCGGCTTTCAGCCGTATCTCCCTTGTCGGCAAGGAGCACGCCCAGGTTGAACAGGGCTTCCCCCTTCAGGAGGGGACTCTTGCCCCCGGAAATTTTCCTGAACCATTTTTCCGCCTCATCATGGCGCTCCAGGGCCTGGCAGGTGCGGCCCAGGGCTGCCATCAAAAGATTTCCCATGGAGGCGTCTTTCTTGAAATCGTCCAGTGCGGCAAGGTACATCTTATGGGCTTCCTCATATTTAGACGCCTTGAATGCGATCTCGGCAAACCGGACCCTGGCCTGGGTGGCCGCAGCCGTGTTGGGATAGGACTCGAGGAACTCGCCGACATCATCCTTCACCGTTTCATATCCCTTTACCGGGTCGGCATCGCTGTAGCGTGAGAGGGTCTGGGCGAGAAACCCGGAGGCTTTCTCCTCGGAGCGCTTAATACTGTAAATCGTTCCCGAAAAAACGGAGACCACGGCAACCACGGCACACAAGACCCAGATGATCTGTTTCCTGTATTTTTTGGAAGCATTCGCATACTCCTGCAATGCCTCCAGAAAAGGGTCCGGCTGTTCAAGCTCTTTTTTACGCGCATTTGATATTTTATCGACCATTTTTTCCTCTCTCTAAATAATAATAAGTTGTAAACGCTTACCACACAAGGGTCTTATAGATCCAGCCCCTGTCGCCGTCACCATGTTCCACCTGAAGCCAGTTTCCCTTTTTACTGAGCACCTTGAACGGGACTCCCTTTTCCACCGTAAAAACAACGGCGTTTTTTGGTCCGGGCCCGGAACGGACATTGCAATTATTCTTGACCGTAATAACCGAACGGACCTTTCCGGTAAGGGATTTGTGAATCCAGCCCACGTCCCCTTCAAAATCTTTAAATCTGTACCAGCTGCCTTTTTTTTCAACAACAATGATGGGGTGAAAAATCTCGATCTGCCAAAGGGTCTCATTGCCGGTGCCGGGACCTGATCTTACGTTGGCGATCTTGGATGTGACGCAAAGGCGCTCTCCCGCCCATGCGTCCTGACAAACCAGAGTCGCCATGAAGAAAAGGCTGACCAGCGACCACAGCGCCACCCCTGTTTTCCCCTTTGAATACCTGCTCCAACTCGATACTAAACCCACAATACACCTCCCTGTTCGCTATCCAAACCCCAAAAGTTTTCCACCCTGGTATACCAGAAAAGAGAAACACCATGCAACGGCTGTCGTATATAAAAGGTTAAACAAGGCCCATCTCCCGGAGGCCTCTTTCCAGATGGTTGAAACCGTTGCGATGCAGGGGACATAAAGAAGCACGAACACCATGATGGAAAGGGCCGAAAGGGGCGTCATCCCGGCATGGTGAAGGGCATGGTTCAGGGCGTCGGACGCATCGTCCCCCACACCGTAGAGTACCCCCATGGTGGAGACCACCACCTCCTTGGCCACAAGCCCCGTAACCAGGGCCACACCGGCACGCCAGTCAATACCGACAGGCGTGAACACAGGTTCCAGCACCCTGCCGAACCGTCCGATAAAGGAGCTTTCCACAAGCGCCTTGTCCCTCTCTTTTTCAAGGGCGGCAACCTTTGCCTCCACCTCCGCGGCAAGCTCTTTTTTCAGGGCCGGGTCCGCCTTGGCAATCTCCTGCTTCTGTGCATACTCACCGGTCACCCTGGCAATATTGTCGGCATAGCGGGCGGAAACGCCGGGATCCCTTGGAAAGGTGGAGAGCACCCAGATAATGATGGACCCCACGAGGATCACGCCGCCCATCTTTCTCAAAAACATCTTGCTGCGATCCCACATATGAATCATGAGACTCTTGAACATGGGCACCCGGTAGGGGGGAAGCTCCATGACAAAGGGGGCGTCCTCTCCCTTGAGCAGGGTGGAACGAAACAGCCTTCCGGAGAGGATGGCAATGACAATGCCCGTGGCATAGAGGCCGAAGATGACGGTGCCGGCCCGTTCGGCAAAAAACGACCCGGCCAGGACAATGTAAACCGGCAACCTTGCGGAACAGGACATGAAGGGGGTAATCAGGATGGTCAGTATCCTGTCCTTCCGGTTCTCAAGGGCCCGGGTTGCCATGATGGCGGGCACGCTGCACCCAAACCCCATGAGCATGGGAATGAACGATTTGCCGTGGAGGCCCACCGTATGCATGATCCGGTCCATGAGAAAGGCGGTCCTTGCCATGTACCCGGTATCCTCGAACAGGGCGATGCAGAAAAACAGGATCAGGATATTGGGCAAAAATATGATGACGCTGCCGATACCCGCGACAATGCCGTCCAAAAACAAGTCCTTGAACATCCCCTGGGGCAGCAGGGTGTCGAGGAAGGATGAAAACAGTGTCACGCCGGTGTCGATCCACTCCATGGGGTAGACACCCAGGCTGAAGGTGAGCTGGAACATGGCCCAGATAAAGAAGATGAAAATAGGAAACCCGAGGAACCGGTTGGTCAGGACCAGGTCGATGTTCCTGGAGATGTCCGCCCGTTTTCTGGCAGACACGGTAACCGCCTCCCTGACAATCCCGGCTATAAACCCGTAACGCTCGTCGGTCAGGACGATCTCGGGCTCATCATGGAAAAACTCCTCCATGCGGGAGCGGGAACGTTCGGCCACGGCCAGGACCCCGTCGACCCGGCTCTCCTCCATGGCGGCAAGATTCTCCTCCACCACCTGGTCGTCTTCCAGAAGCTTGATGGCCGTCCAACGCCTGGGCCAGGCCTCCAGATTCAGGCCGGTCTCCTCGATGGAGGCTTCGATCTCCCTGATAAGGGCTTCGATCTCCCGGTTATAGATAACCCTGCGTCCCTCCTTGCCCTTTGGCCCGGCAAGGGCTTCCTTGATGGCGGTTTCCACAAGAAGATCCGTGCCCTGGCCCCGGTTACCAACGGTAAAGATGACGGGCAGGTTCAACAAGGTTGACAGCTTTTCAGCGTCAATGGAGATTCCTTTGGATTTTGCAAGATCGGCCATATTGAGAACAAAGACCACGGGGCGGTCAAGCTCCATGATCTGCATGGCAAGGTAGAGGCTCCGCTCCAGGTTTGCGGCATCGATGATGTTGACAACCACATCGGGTTTTTCGTTCAGGATAAAATCCCTGGCCGCTATCTCCTCGATTGAAAAGGGGGTTAGACTGTAGGTGCCGGGCAGGTCCACCACATTGAGTTCATACCCGTTCCGTTTGATCGTCCCCTCTTTTTTCTCCACCGTTACCCCGGGCCAGTTGCCGACCTTCTGCCGGGCGCCGGTGAGATTATTAAATATGGTGGTCTTGCCGCAGTTGGGATTTCCCGCCAGGGCTATTGTCAGGCGCTTCATTTTTTGGTCACCGTCCTCACCCCTTCAACCTGAATATGGGCCGCCTCCTCAACACGCATGGAAACGTGGTACCCCTTGACGATCAACTCGATGGGATCCTTGAGGGGAGCATATTTTTCCACATAGACGGTGGCCCCGCGGTTGATGCCCATCTCAAGTATCCGCCGCCGCAGCCGAGTCTCACCGGCAACCCGGGCGATGACACCCTCCTGGCCCTCCTTCATCCGGCTCAGGGCAATGGTTTCCCCGGAATCCTGAAACGCCTCCAACTCCCGGGGGGCCGGGAAAGCCGCCTGGGGATGGTGGGGCACATGCTCCACCCTCACCTTCATGGCAAGGCCCCGGCCAATGACAAACCGGTTGTCGTCAAGGGCAATGACAAGCTGGCCCCCAGCCTGGGTGGAAATAACTTCAATGATGTCCCCGACCCTGAGCCCCATGGAGGTGAGGCGCATCTGGGCCTTTTTCCCGCCTTCAAATCCCTTGATGACCAGGAACTCCCCCTGCTTTGTCCTGGAAAGCGGCACCACCATGGACCGCTCTTTCAGGCAGTCGCCGCAGATGCCGTAGATCTCCATCTTGTGCTGGAGCATGTGAAAGCCATAGGCTGCGGCAAGATCCACCTGCTGGCGTTCCAGGGTTTCGTCCCTGAATTCGATAATGGTTCCGCACTTGGTGCAGACCATGTGATCGTGGTGAGTGCCCAGGTGACGGTGCTCGTACCGGGGGGGACCGTCATCGAATTTCAGCTTGTGGGCAAATCCGAACCTGCACAGAAGCTCCATGGTCTCAGCAATGAATCCCGGCCCCAGGGAAACACCATCCTGTTCGAGCCGGGTTGCGATCTCCCGGCAGGTTTCATGATTTTCACTCTTTAAAAACGACTCAAGAACCTGAAATCGTTTATCAAGTTCATCCACATCCTCCTGTCCGAGGAGTTTCATGAACTGTTTTTTCTCTTGTTCGTGCCTCTCATTCATACTATTATTCCTGCTTTAAAAATGAGCTAATAAATTATTACAGACATGGAGATATGTCAACATGAACTATGGGCACAACGAGGACAGATGATAGACAACGATAAGTACACAGGCCGGCTGAAACAACCCATCACCATCAAGGAAAGAGAGGTGGCGAACAGGCTCTTTCTCGCCCCCATGGCAGGCCTTGGCCACGTGGCCTTCAGGGAGCTTGTCTCGGAATTCGGCGGCTACGGCCTTCTGTTCACCGGCATGTGCAGCGCCAAGGCGCTTCCCCATGAAAACCCCAGGGTCTCCCCGGTATTCAAATGGAGAGAGGAGGAACTCTCCCAGGTTGTATGCCAGATCTTCGGCCCGGATCCCGAGTCCATGGCTGCGGCCGCCCAACGCATCGAGCGGGAAGGTTTTTTCGGCGTGGACCTGAACTTCGGCTGCTCGGTTGCGGCCATCTGCAAGCGGGGATGCGGCGCAGAACTGTTAAAAACCCCGGCCCTTGCGGCCGAGATCGTTGCCCGGGTGAAAAACGCGGTCTCCATCCCCGTTTTTGTCAAGTTCCGCACCGGCTGGGAAAACGATCCCGCTCTTCCCATGGATATGGCAAAGCGGTTTGAAGATGCGGGCGCAGATGCCATGGTGTTCCACCCCAGGGTCGCACCGGACCGGCGCTCCAGGCCCCCCAGGTGGGAGCAGATCGCCCGGGTGAAAGAGGCGGTCTCCGTCCCCGTGTTCGGCAACGGCAACCTCTTTGATATAAATGATGCATCAACCATGCTGGAACAGACCGGGTGCGACGGCCTCTCCGTCGGCCGCATGGCCGTTGCAAAGCCCTGGTTATTTGCGGAGTGGAGCCGGGGTTTTACCCCCGACACCGCCACCTACCACCACACTGCCGTCAGGATGACCGAGCTTCTCCTGAAATACCATGACGAGACCTTTGCCGTGAAGCTCTACAAAAAATTCATCCCCTATTTTTCCGCGAGCTTCAGGTTCGGGCACAGCATCTGCAAGCAGCTGCTCAAGGCCGATACCATGGCGGAGCTCAGGGAGAATATCGAGCGGGTGTTTGAGAACGATCCCGAAACGATTGCCCGGCCCAACATCAACCTTTTTACATGATATATAACTCTTCGGGGTCAGGCTTTCTTTATTGATCTTTTGGCGGCATTTTCATACTTTGTCGACAATAAAAAAAGCCTGCCCCCGTCTACTCTTCACTGACCCGTCTATTATTCGAGGCCGAGCAGGGTTGCGGCGTTGTTTCCGAGGACCTGCTGCTTTTCGGTTTCGGGCAGCCCGGACGCGTCAAGGTCCTTGAAATAGCGTGAAGGTTTCAAAAGCGGATAGTCGCTGCCCAATAACACCCTGGGCAGGACGCCGGCGGCATGGGCCACCCTGTACACGGCAGGGTCATATAGGAACGGGGAGGCTGCGGTATCGAACCAGATGTTCTTCAGCACCTCCTTTGTCTCCCGCTTCATGAGGTTATAAAAAAGGATGCCGCCACCCCAGTGGGCCAGCACGATGTTGTTTTCAGGGAAGCGCCCGGCAAGGGCGTAGATCTGCTCCAGGGTCACCGGGGTCTTGCCGGGATAGTAGTGTCCCACGGGCTCGTTGGTGTGAATCATCACCGGCATGTTGCCCCGGGCCATGCAGATCTCCATGATGGGTTCCAGGCGGTCCAGGGCAAGTTCATCGATGCCGGAAAGGTAAAAGGCAAGCTCCCCCACACCCGAGAGGCCCGCGTCCATGCAGCGTTCCGTCTCCCCGGCAGCCCCCTCCCAGGAGAGGTCGAAACAGGCCAGCCCCTTCAATCTGCCGGGATACTCCATCACCGACTCGATGATATAGTCGTTGTTAAGCCGGACAAGATCCGGGCTCTTCCAGGGAAACCCGAACACCACCGAGACGTCCACCCCCTGGTCGTCCATGGTATGAATCAAGTCCCCGGCCCCCACCAGTCTGGATTTAGGGGATTCATAAAGCAGCTTGAAAGCCGGCTCTCGTGAGCAGCACTCGTTGCGTTGGGAACAGATGGTCTCAGGAAAAATATGCGTATGACAATCAACAATCACTTTAACACCTCCGTCTTGAACCGTTTCCGCTTAGGTTTTCAACCCTCAAATAGATATTGATAAATTGATTCCCTTTACATATAATATTCCTTTTTTGCAAACAAGGGATTGTTTATGACCATGAAATACTATCCAGTGAACCTTGATATCAATGACAGGGACTGCCTGGTCGTTGGCGGCGGCAAGGTCGGGGTTAGAAAAGCCAAAAGCCTGGCCCGGTGCGGCGCCAGGGTCACTGTGGTAAGCCAGGCATTCGACCCGGCGCTCCGGGAATCCTGCCCCGGCGCCATCACCCTGAAACGAAAAGCATACCAGAGCAAGGATCTTGACGGCATGTTTCTCGTCATCGGGGCAACGGACAGCAGGGAACTCAACCGGGCCATTGCCGTGGACGCCCGGGAGCAAGGCGTCCTGTTCAACGGGGCCGACCTTCCGGAACTGAGCAATTTCATCGTGCCCGCCGTGGTCAACCGGGGAGACCTCACCGTTGCGGTCTCCACATCGGGCAACAGCCCGGCCTTTGCAAGGAAAATCAAGCAGGACCTGGAACAACAGTTTGGCCCGGAATACCAGGCGTTTCTTTCCCTCATGGGCAGAATCAGGACCCGGCTCCTGGCCCGGGGCCATGCCCCGGACGAGCACCGGCGGATCTTCAGAAAACTCATCAACGGAGAGTTGTTCGACCTGGTGAAGGGAAACGACCACGAACAGATAGACCATCTCCTTGTTGACCTCCTTGGCAAGGAATACCGGAACTTTTTCCAGAAAGGAGACCTATGACACTGGCCAGCAGCGAACACGCCCTGTTCATCATCACCACTGCCATCTATCTTTTGAGCACGGCAGGCTACACCCTGTACCTGATTCTTCAAAAAGAAAAGTTCCAGCACGCAGCCTTCGGACTCATGTGCCTGGGCGCCCTGGTCCACGCCGTGACCACGGGCCTCAACACCTGGGGCATGGGCACCCTGCCGGTTCACAATCTCCACCAGAACCTATCCATTGCCGCCCTGGTCCTTGCCGTGGTCTTCATTGTCCTGAAATTCAAGTTCAACCTGAAGATCCTGGGCATTTTCACCGCCCCCCTGGTGCTGATCATGATGACGGCGGCCGTGATTCTCCCGGAAAGCCAGCCGGTGGTCGAATCGACCCTCAAGGGCTTCTGGCTCGTCTCCCACATCATCCTGATCTTTACGGGAGAAGCCGCACTGGCCCTGGCCTGCGGGGCGGGCATGCTCTACCTTCTCCAGGAACGGGCGATCAAAGAGAAGAAGCGGGGCTTTTTTTACAAGCGCCTGCCCTCCCTGGACCTGTTGGACTCAACCAGTTACTCATGCCTGATCACGGGATTCACCATGCTCACCATGGGCCTGATCACAGGTCTTGTCTATGCCAAGTCGGTCTGGGGAAGGTTCTGGGACTGGGATCCCAAGGAGATCTGGTCGGCCGTGACCTGGCTTGTTTACGCCGCCATCCTCCACGGCCGTCTCACCTCGGGCTGGAGGGGCCGACGCTCCGCCATCATGACCATTGTCGGATTTGCCGTTCTCGTCTTCACCTTTCTCGGAGTTAATCTCCTCATCGGTGGGCATCACCAAGTTTTTACAAAATAGTTAGGAACCGCATGTCAGAAATCATCCTCATTGGACTCAACCATAAAACAGCGCCCGTCGAGCTGAGGGAGTGCCTCGCTTTTGCACCCGACCAGACCCGGGACGCCCTTGAAACACTTCAAACGCAAGCATCCGTCAAGGAGGCCCTGATCTTCTCCACCTGCAACCGGATGGAAATCCTGTTTGTACCGGTTGACGGGAACGCCACCGATTCGGTGATCCGGTTCCTTTCGGAGAATAAAAAGATTCCGGTCCCGGACTTCAAGGACTCCCTCTATATTTATGAAGGCGATGATGCCGTAAAGCACCTGTTCAGGGTCGCATCAAGCCTGGACTCCATGATCGTGGGCGAGCCCCAGATCCTGGGCCAGGTCAAAAAGGCCTACAAACATACGGTCGCCAACAATGGTTCGGGCGCCATCCTGAACCGGCTCATGCACAAGGCGTTCAGCATTGCCAAACGGGTACGGAAAGAAACCGGCATCGGAGACAACGCGGTTTCCATCTCCTATGCCGCGGTCGAGCTTGCCAACAAGATCTTCAGCGATCTCGGCAAACGGAGCGTCATGCTCATCGGCGCAGGAGAGATGGCCGAGCTTGCCGTGGAACACCTGATATCAAACGGGGTGCAGACAATCATCGTGGCAAACCGCACCTTTGCCAACGCCGTGGCCCTGGCTGAAAGATTCAATGGCCAGGCCGTGAAATTCGAAGAGATGGAGACCTTTCTCAAGGATGTGGACATCATCATCAGCTCCACCGGCGCCACCGAATTCGTGCTTACCAAACGCCAGGTAAAAGAGGCCATGGGCCATAGAAAGAACCGCCCCCTCTTCTTCATCGACATTGCCGTTCCAAGGGACCTGGACCCCGCCATCAACCGGCTCAGCAACGCCTATCTCTATGATATCGACGACCTCCAGAACCTTGTCAACGACAACCTTGAAGAGCGGAACCGTGAGGCCCTCAAGGGAGAACGGCTGGTGGAAGAGGCGGTGATCAAATTCCGCTGGTGGCTCAACAACCTTTCCGTGGTCCCCACCATCAAGGACATCAAGGAGAAGCTTGAGTGCATCGCTGACGCGGAAACTGACAAGACCCTTTCAAAACTGAACTCACTCTCCCCGGAGGAGGCCGACGCCGTCAAAAGGATGACCCGGGCCATCGCGCGAAAGATCATGCACGACCCCATCCTCTTTCTCAAAAACACGGGGGATCACCGGGACGACACCCATTATTTAAGCGCGGCCAGACACCTGTTCAACCTGGATGCGGTATTGGAAGGAAGAAAGGAGTAATTTTTTACACTTTACATTAAATAGGGAATCGGAGTATAATAACCAACTTAAATTTTGATCAGAAGTAACCCAAAGCAAAGGATGAAGAAAAATGAACGATAAAGACCTGAGTTTTTTTAAAAATCTTTTAGCTGACCGACTCAATGACCTGCTCTCCCATGCCGACACCACGGTAACCGGCATGACCGTCCCCAAAGAAAACTTTGCAGATCCAACAGACCGGGCTTCCCATGAGGCAAACCGCAACTTCGAACTCAGAATCAGGGACAGGGAACACAAACTGATCAAAAAGGTTAAAAAGGCTATAAAACGGATCGAGGACGGAACCTTTGGCCTGTGCGAATCCTGCGGCGAGGATATCTCCATCGCAAGACTCAAGGCACGCCCCGTCACAACCCAGTGTATCGACTGCAAAACAAGGGAGGAAGTCCTTGAGAAAGCCCTTGGCATATAACAGGAAACCTAATTGATAGATCTTCACATCCACTCCACAGCGTCAGACGGATCGCTCTCCCCCGGGGAGATCGTGAAAACGGCAGTAGATACAGGCATCAACGCCATTGCCATCACAGACCATGACACAACAGATGGCGTGCGCCTGGTCATTGAAACAGGGGTTCCCCAATCCCTGGAACTGATAACGGGCATCGAGATCAGCGCCCATCCCATGCCGGGGTTTGAAAGCAACGGCAGCTTCCATATCCTGGGATATGGCTTCAGCATCTACGACAGACAGCTGAACCTCACCCTTGAGCGGCTCAAACAGGCCAGGGCGGACCGGAACCCCAGGATCATCCAAAAGCTCAACGGGCTTGGCTTTGATCTCACCCTTGACGAGGTGGAAGCGATCTGCGGCCCGGGCCAGACCGGACGGCCCCACATTGCCCAAGCCATGGTAAAGCGCGGCTTTGTCGACTCCTTTGAACAGGCCTTTGACCAATTCCTTGCCACGGGCAGACCCGCCTATGTGGACAAAGACCGGCTCACCTGCCAGGAGGCCATCGAACTCATCCTAAACGCCGGAGGAGTTCCCGTCCTGGCCCATCCCGGACTCATCGACCTGGGGGACACCACCACCATCAAGCCCCTTGTGATCAAGCTTGCCCAAATGGGTCTCAGGGGCCTCGAGGTCTATTACACCGATCATTCGGAAAAGCAGACCGCCTACTTTGCCGACCTTGCCCGCCAGTTCGATCTTCTCGAAACGGGCGGGTCGGATTTCCACGGCAGCATGAAAGAGGGGGTCGTCATGGGAACGGGCGGCGGTGACCTCTATGTTGACGACGCTCTTTACCAGACTCTTGTCAGGGATGTGGACAACCTGAGAGAAGCCTTTCCCAGGCTCGAAATTTTAGAGGAGAACCTGGGATATATATTCAACGACAGATCCCTTCTCGACAATGCCCTGCGGCACAGTTCCTATGTCAACGAACTCCAGGACAAGACGATTGCCGATAACCAGCGCCTTGAATTCATGGGGGACGCGGTGCTGGGCCTCACCATCGGCCAGATGCTCATGGAGGAATACCCGGATGTACACGAAGGAAGCCTTTCCAAGGCAAGGGCAAGCCTTGTGAGTGAAGCCGGGCTCGCCTCCATGGCCCGCCAGATCGACCTTGGCCGGTTCATTCTCCTTGGCAAGGGAGAAAGGTTCTCCCGGGGCTCTGAAAAAAGCTCCATCCTTGCCGACGCGTTTGAGGCGGTGATGGCCGCCATCTACCTGGATGCGGGATTCGATGCAACCTATACCCTGATCAAAAATCACTTCAGCGCCAAGATAGAACACATCAACTCAACGCCGGAGATCGAGGATTTCAAAAGCATGCTCCAGGAGTATGTCCAGGAACAGGGAAACAAGGCCCCCAGCTACAACATCCGGAACGAGTCCGGACCGGACCATGACAAGACCTTTGCAATCTCGGTCAATGTCGGCGACATCGAATCCCTGGGATGTGGAAAAAGCAAAAAGGCGGCGGAACAGAATGCCGCCCGGAACGCCCTGAGAAATCTCAAAGAACGCAACCGTTGAGACCGGACACGCTAAAGCAAAAACCCCTGGTCATCCCGATATTCATCCCCCACCGGGGATGCCCCCACAAGTGTGCGTTCTGCAACCAGTCCATCATCACAAACGAACAGGCCATGCTGCCGGATCGAAATCGAATCCGGCAGGAGGTCGACACCTACCTCCAATACAAGGGAACCCGAAACAGGGTGCAGCTGGCCTTTTTCGGCGGCACCTTCCTGGGCCTTCCACCGGAGGAGACCAGGGAGCTGCTCGGGATCGCCCGGGAACTTGTGACCGAAAAGAAAATCGATACCGTCAGGTGTTCAACCCGGCCGGACACCATCACCCCGGAACGCCTTGACATGGCCGCGCAATTCTCCCTCACCACCGTGGAGCTGGGGGTCCAGTCCATGGACGACCAGGTGCTTTCCACGGCCAGGAGGGGGCACACGGCCAGGGACACCGAAAACGCGGCAAGGCTCCTCCGGGAATACGGCATTGAAACAGGCATGCAGATGATGGTGGGACTCCCCGGCGACACCGACGTAAGCGCCATGGAAACCGCCCGGAGCATCGCGGCCCTCAGGCCCGCATTTGTCCGTATCTACCCCCTGATGGTGCTTAAGCACAGCCTGATCCACCAGTGGCATACCCGGGGAAGCTATACGCCAATGCCGCTTGATCACTGCGTGGAGCTGGTGGCGGCCCTTTACCGGATCTTTGAAGAGAACGGAATCCCGGTGATCCGCATGGGGCTGCAGGCATCGGAGATCCTCCAGGGTGAGGACGCCATGGCGGCCGGCCCCTGGCACCCGGCATTCGGCCATCTGGTATTTTCACGATTGATGCTGGACAAAACACTGGCCCTGCTGGAAACCTTCCCGGGCGCCGGAACAAGCCGGACCATTGCTTTAGGAGTCCACCCCGCGTCCGAATCCCGGCTCCGGGGGGACCGCAACCATAATATGAAAGAGCTGAAAGCGCGCTATCCCCTGGCTGACTTTAAAATTGTCCGGAATTCGTCCCTTGCCCCGGACGATATCGCCATTCCCCCTGCCTGACAACGCAATAATAGAGCAATAATAGGGACCAACTATAGTTCCGGTCAGACCAATAGCCCAAAATGGGGACAGATTTATTTTAACAATGGAGACAGATTTCAAATCTGTCCCCTACACGGTAAAATCTGTCCCCTACACGGTAAAATCTATCCCCTATATGCGGTAAAATTTGTCCACTACACGTAGAATGGGGACAGATTTATAAATCTGTCCCCGATATCCTGTCCCCGATATCCTATATCCCGGATTTATACAGATCGTCCGACTCGGTAGCCACCCCTGGCATGGGGGTCTTCATGGTCGGAACCGTGCCTTCCTTGAAACACTCGAACAGGGTCTCTTCAGACGCTTCATTGGGAAGCAGCCCGGTCTTGGCATCGATTTTGGCAAACACGATCCCCTCGGGAACGTTAAAGGTTCGAACGGGCCTGCCCTCCAGGGCGCCCTTCATATAATCGAGCCAGATGGGGCTTGCCGACCTGGAACCGGTTTCACCCTTACCAAGGGACCGCTCGTTGTCAAACCCCACCCACACCCCGGTGGTATACCTGGGGGTATATCCAAGGAACCAGGCGTCATTGAGATTGTTCGTGGTGCCTGTCTTACCTGCGGCAGGCCGTCCCAGGGCCCTTGCCCGCCAGCCGGTTCCCGACTTCACGACGCTCTCGAGCATGCTGGTCATGATATAGGCGGTGCTCATGTCCATGATCTTCTCCCGCTTGAGCTGAGAAGATTCGATCACATTGCCGTTCCGGTCTTCGATACTCGTGATGAACACAGGCTCCACCCGGTAGCCCAGGTTGGAAAAGACCGCATAGACATTGACGATCTCAAGCAGGGAAACCCCGGAGGACCCCAGGGAGATGGACAGATCCCGGTTGATGTGGGAAGCGATGCCGAGCTTTCTTGCGTAGTCGATCACATAGTCGATGCCGATATCCTGGAGAACCTTTACGGTGACCACGTTCCTGGATTTCTTCAGGGCGTAGCGCATCAGGGTGGGCCCGTAGAACTTCTCCTTATAATTATGGGGTTTCCACACAAAGTCCCGCTCCCTGTCAGTGAACACCACAGGGCTGTCAATGATCATGGTGGCTGCGGTATACCCCTTGTCAAGGGCAGCCGCAAAGATCACCGGCTTAAAGGAACTGCCCGCCTGGCGCCGGGACTGGATGGCCCGGTTGAACTGGCTGTCCCGGTAGTCCCTGCCCCCGATCATCGCCTTGACATGACCGGTCTCGGCCTCGATGCTCAGCAGGGCCGCCTGGGCCAGGGGCTCCTGTTCCAGGGAAAATCGCAGATCCTCTTCCCCCTCCTCCGGTTCAACCTCCGTGACAAGCACCACATCCCCTGTTTCCAGCACCTTTTTCGGGGATTTCACCCGGGTTTCCCAATAGGCCACCTGAGGGTTGGGATGCCTTGCCCACTTAAGGGCCTTTGCCGGGATCACCCCCCGGACATTGCCCACCCGGACATGGGCCGCCTCATCGGTAACATCCACGACAACCCCCTGGTAAACGGTTCCCGTTTCAGGAACGCCGTCCTCCATGGCGGCTGCCACACTGGAGCAAAAGGACTCCACTTCCAGCATGGCCAGTTGTTTGACAGGCCCCCTGTACCCCTGGCGCCGGTCCATATTCCTCAACCCGGTGACCACAGCCTTCCGGGCGATCTTCTGCAGATCGATATCCACGGCCGTATGGATCTTCAACCCCTGGGTGTAAAGGACATCCTTGCCGTACTTCTCTTCCACGTAACGACGGACATGTTCGGTATAACAGGGCACCCGTTCGATGAACCAGTTCTTCCTCGGCTTGATGTCAAGCTCGGTGTTGATAGCCTCGGTGGCCTCGAGGTTGGTGATGTAGCCATCCTCCTTCATCCGGTTCAACACGTAAATCTGCCGCTGCCTGGCCCGGTCCGCATGCCGGAACGGAGAGTACCGGCTCGGGGCCTGGGGCAGTCCCGCAAGCATGGAACACTCCGCAAGGTTCATCTCCTTTGCGTGCTTGCCAAAGTAATTCTCACTGGCCGCCTCCACCCCGTATGCGCCATGGCCCAGATAGATCTGGTTCAGATACAGATAGAGGATCTCATCCTTGGTAAAGGTCTTGTCGATGCGATAGGCAAGGATCGCCTCCTTAATCTTCCTCTCATAGGTCCGCGCCGGCGTCAGGAAAAAAGACTTGGTCACCTGCTGGGTGATTGTGCTGCCGCCCTGGACAATGGCCCCGGCCTTGAGATTCTTGATAAACGCCCTGAAGATACTCACCACGTCCACCCCGGGATGCTCCCGGAACCTGGAATCCTCGGCGGACACGAAGGCGTTCTTGAGATTATCCGGCATTTCCGACAGGGGGATGACGATCCGCCGCTCCTTGTAGAACTCCCCGATCTTCCTGCCGTCATCGGAAAAAACACTGGTGACGATGGGAGGCGTGTAATCCTTGAGCGAAATAATCTTGGGCAGATCCCGGCTGATATAGAAGTAGAGCCCGGCAACACCTGCCATGGAGAGAAGCACCCCCCCGAAGAGCAAAACAAGCAACCATTTGAAAAACGTGAAGACCACGCCCCTATCTTTTTTCTTCTCCCGTTTTTTTAGAATCTGGGATTTGCTTTTCTTTTTTGTCATGCCAACCTGTTGAGAATATATTAAATGTTTTAATTAAATCAGAAATCTGCACCTTAATTAACAGATAAACCCCAACATGGCAAGAACGTTGCTAATGCAGCCATCCACCCGGCGGACCGTTCCCTGGGGATTCTCCAGGAAAGGGACCTGCTGTCCCGGGAGAAAAGAGCGAGGCGCCCTTCTGTTATCGCCTTCCGAAAAACAGTTTGACATCCCGCCGGTAAAAAGCTAAATATTTAAGTTTTAAAATGATTCAGAGAGGAGACTCCATAATGCTTGAGCTCGATTTCAACAAAACAGGCGGGCTGATCCCTGCCATTGCCCAGGATCATGAAACAGGGGATGTGCTGATGCTTGCCTACATGAACGAGCATGCCTGGAAGGAGACGCTTGAATCGGGAATGGCCACCTATTATTCCAGATCGAGAAACACACTCTGGAAAAAAGGGGAGACTTCGGGAAATCGCCAGGTTGTCAAGGAAATAAGGGTCGACTGCGACAACGATACGGTTCTCCTCAAGGTGGAACAGATCGGCGGCGCGGCCTGCCATCTTGGCTACAAGAGCTGTTTTTTCCGAAAAACAGACAAAAACGGCGACACAACCATTGTTGAACAAAAAATATTTGACCCGGAAAAGGTATATAAGTAATGAAAAAAACGCTCAAACTCGGAATACCCAAGGGAAGTCTTCAGGATGCCACCATCTCTCTTTTCAGGCGATCCGGCTGGAAAATAAACGTCAACGGACGAAGCTATTTCCCGGACATTAACGACGACACCATCGAATGCGCCCTGTGCCGGGCCCAGGAGATGTCCATCAACGTGGAAAGCGGTGTCATCGATGCCGGACTCACCGGCAAGGACTGGATCGCCGAGCATCAATCCGACGTCCACGTGGTATCCGACCTTGTCTACTCCAAGGTGAGCGCCAAACCGGCAAGATGGATCATTGCCGTTGCAGGGGATTCCCCCATCAACAGCCTGGAGGATCTCCAGGGCAAGACCATCTCCACGGAGCTGGTCCAGTTTACCCGCCGGTTTTTCCAGGAGCGCAACATCGACGTCAAAGTCAAATTCTCCTGGGGAGCCACCGAGGCAAAGATCGTATCCGGCCTTGCCGATGCCATCGTGGAAATCACCGAGACCGAAAGCACCATCAAGGCCCATAACCTCAAGGTGATCCACGAAATCATGCAGACCAACACCCAGCTCATTGCCAACAAGCAGGCGTGGGAGAACCCGGCCAAACGCGAAAAGATAGAGCAGATCGCCCTGCTTCTCCAGAGCGCGCTTGTGGCGGACAAACTTGTGGGACTCAAGATGAACGTTCCTGAAACCATCATCGAGAAGATCGTCTCCCTGCTTCCCAGCCTCAACGCCCCCACGGTGGCGTCCCTATATAAGTCCACCTGGTTTTCGGTGGAGACCATCGTCGACCAGAGCGTGGTCCGGGACCTCATCCCCGTGCTGATCAAAGAGGGAGCTGAAGGAATCATCGAATATCCCCTGAACAAGGTGCTCTAAATGAAACCGATATCACCGGCAAAACGGACCGAGGAGATCACCCCCTTCATCGTCATGGAGATCCTTGAGAAGATCCATGAGATGGAAGCAGTGGGCATTGACGTGGTTCACCTGGAGATCGGCGAACCGGACGTGGACACCCCTGAATATATCAGGACGGCCACCATTGAAGGATTTGACCGGAACGAGACCGGCTACACCCACAGCCTGGGGGACATCCGCCTGAGACGGGCCATCGCGGACTATTATAGGAAGAACTACGGGGCAGAGGTCGATCCTGCACGGATACTCGTCACCTCAGGCACATCGCCGGCCATGCTGTTGCTCTTTTCGGCCCTGGTGAACCCGGGGGACGAGATCATCATCTCCGATCCACACTATGCCTGCTATCCCAACTTCATCCGATTTGCCCAGGGCGTTCCAGTAACCGTGCCGGTGTTTGAAAACGAGGGTTTCCACTACACCCCGGAAGCCATCGAGGCAAAAATCACGGACCGGACAAAGGGAATCATGATCAACTCCCCGTCCAACCCCACCGGAACGATCATGCCGGCGGAGAGGATGGACGAGATCGCAGCCCTTGCCCGGACCCACGGACTGCCGGTGATATCGGACGAAATATACCACGGCCTTGTCTACGAGGGCAGGGCCCCCTCCATCCTGGAGTTCACGGACAACGCCTTTGTGTTCAACGGCTTTTCAAAGCTCTTTGCCATGACCGGCCTGCGGCTGGGCTATCTCATCGCCCCGGAAAGCTTAATGCGTCCCCTCCAGGTTCTCCAGCAGAACTTCTTCATCTCGGCCAACTCCCTCATGCAGATCGCGGGAACCGCGGCCCTGGAACAGGCCGAGACAGAAACCCGGGCCATGTGCGAGATCTACGACCGCCGCCGCAAATACATGCTCCAGCGGCTCAAGGCGATGGGGCTTACCATCACCAACGAGCCCACCGGCGCCTTCTATGTATTCGCCAATGTAAAAGAGATCTCCACCGACTCCTATGCCCTTGCCCTGGATATCCTTGACAAGGCCCATGTGGGGGTAACCCCGGGGATCGATTTTGGCAAAAACGGCGAGGGATATCTTCGGTTCTCCTATGCAAACTCCATGGACAACCTTGAAAAAGGATTGAACCGCCTGGAACAGTACTTCAAGGTAAGACAATGATCATCAAAGAAGCAACGTTCATCAAAAGCGCCGTCAAACCGGACCAGTACACCGACCCCCTGTATCCGGAGCTTGCCTTTGCAGGCCGCTCCAACGTGGGGAAATCCTCGTTGATCAATACCCTGCTCAACCGGAAGAAACTGGTCAAGACCAGCTCAAAACCGGGCTGCACCCAGCTCATCAACTTTTTCATGCTCAACAACGAGCTGTCCATCGTGGATCTTCCGGGATACGGCTACGCAAAGGTATCCAAAAAGGTCCGGGCCCAATGGGGGCCCATGGTGGAGCGGTATCTTAAAATCCGGGAAACCTTGAGGGCCATGGTGCTTTTGATCGACATGCGCCGGGAACCGGGAAAAGAGGAGTTCGGCCTCATCGACTGGTTTGAGGCCAACCGCGTCCCCTATATCATCGTATTAACCAAGGCGGACAAGCTGTCCAAGACAAAGCAGCAGGTCCGCATCAAAGCCATTGCAGAGAGCCTTGGCATGGAGAAGGAGACACTCATTCCCTTCTCCTCAAAGACCCGGCTCGGCAGGGACAGGGTCTGGAAGGAGCTGAACGCCTTTCTCACCCCATAATGACATTGGGGACGGATTTCATGGAGCCTTGGGGACAGATTTTTAAATCTGTCCCCGTAAAAAACGAATCTGTCCCCTTAAAACAAAAGTACGTTAAAACAAAAAAATAAATCTGTCCCCTTTAAAGTAGTCCCCTTTAAAGTACGAATCTGTCTTGGGGGCAGATTTCAAATCGATACATTGGGGACAGATTTTAAATCTGTCCCCTTTAATGAATCCGCCCCCGTAAATTTAGGAAGTAAAAAACACCATGAAAACAACAGAAGACAACAACTTCAGAGCAGGCTTCATCGCCATTGCAGGGGCTCCCAATGCCGGGAAATCAACCCTTCTCAACACCGTGCTCGGACAAAAGATATCCATAACAAGCAAGAAACCCCAGACCACCCGGGACAGAATCCTGGGGGTGGTTGAGCGCCCCGCTTCCCAGGTGATCTTCATCGACACCCCGGGAATCCATAAGGCAAACTCCCTGCTCAACCGAAAGATCGTGGACCAGGCCCTGTCGGCCGTGGACGATGTGGATGCCATCCTTCTCATGATCGATGTCACCTCCCGGGATCTCGAGTCGGAGGCGATCATCATCGAACAGCTCGAAAAGCGAAACAAAGAGGTTATTCTCGCCCTGAACAAGACCGACCTTATCAAGGGCAATGAGATCCTCCCCCTGATCGCCCACTACTCCTCCATGTATGATTTCAAAGCCGTGATCCCGGTTTCCGCCAAGACCGGCGCCCAGACCGAGGAGCTGCTCCTCGAGGTGGAGCGCTGCCTGCCCGAAAGCCCCAGGCTCTTTCCCGAAGACACCCTCACCGACCTGTCTGAAAAGTTCATTGCCTCGGAGATGATCCGGGAAAAGGTTTTCAGGCTCACCGGCATGGAGATTCCCTACTCAATCGCCGTTACCGTGGACTCCTTCAAGGAGAAAAAACGGCTCATCGAGATCCATGCCACCATCCATGTGGACCGCAACTCCCAAAAGGGCATCATCATCGGAAAAGGCGGCCAGATGCTCAAAAAAATCGGGGAAAAGGCAAGGCGGGACATCGAACGGATGACCGGCTCAAAGGTGATGCTCAAGCTCTTTGTCAGGGTGACTAAGAACTGGAGCAGGGATGAAAAGATCCTGAAGGAGTTCGGATATTAGGATGGACCATTTTTTTTTCTCTGTTGACGAAGATCTACAGAAACGGGAACGGCAGAAGGCAAGGGATCTTCGCAACAGCCAGTGGTGGAAGCGGCGTCGGTCCCAGGGAATCTGTCACTACTGCAACAACCGGTTTCCCCCAAAAGAGCTGACCATGGATCACCTGGTGCCCATTGCCAGGGGGGGGCGTTCCGTCAAATCCAATGTGGTGCCCTGCTGCAAGGAGTGCAACACCAAAAAGCGCCAGCTGTTGCCCCTTGAGTGGGAAGAGTACATGCAGAGCATCTCCCAAACGGAATAAAGAATAAAAAAACCCGGGCACGATGGACGTACCCGGGTATAATGATCGCTGAATGAACAGAGGCTGCTACTTCTTTACGCTGTTGCAGAGCCTGTGTACGGTCTGGGCATGCCACTCGCCCCGTCCGGAGAATGTGGGCTGTCCCAGTTCAACCAGATGCTGTGCCACCTGATCAAATGTCGCGCCTTTTTCACGCATGGAATTGACGATCTTCAAAACCTCATCCCTGGAAAGCAGCTCCTTCCTGGTGTTGCTCTTCTGTGCGGCCTTGAGCTTCTGGGCCTTGGTGCGCTTGAGGACCTTTACGTTATCCTTCCTGGACTTCTCGGCAGCCGCTTTTTCCTCTGCCAGTTTAACGGCCTTGGGCTTGCGCCCCCTGCGCTTCTTTACCGGCGCTTCTGCGACCTTCGGCGCCTCTGCGACCTTCGGCATCTCTGCTACCTTAGGCATCTCTGCTACCTTCGGCGCCTCAACCTCTGCTTCCTCCACACATTCGTATTCGGGTTCGTCAAAGGCGTCCTCAATCCCCTCTTCCCTTGCGTAACGATCCTCCTCAAACCGCTCCTCATGCCGGGGGGCGCCAGGAACCGCAATAACCCGAAGATACTCGGCAATCTCCGCCAGGAACTCGACCTTGCGCTCCTCGGCCGCGGCCAGCCGCTCCTGGGCAGCGCCAAGGAACTCCTGGTTTTTCAGCATGGTTTCTGCAAGGGCGGTAATATTTTCAACAACTTCCGAAGAAATCATAACGGGCTGGGAGTCACAGACCTGATTTTGAGGATTGTTTCTCATGGGACGCTTCGTATTGCCGACCCTGGAATTCTGATAGGAATTATTGGAATGAAAATGAGCGGGAGGATTGTTGTAGTGCTGGTGCTGCTGCTGCTGATGCTGGCTGTTGTCAAAGCCTCTGCGGGTTTTTGCAGCCCGGTTGTCCTTCTGATTTCCTCGAAGGTTTTGAAGAAAATCGTTCATATATAAAATCTCCTTTACTTAAAATAAAAAAGCCGGTCAATGCCAGCTGATTGCGACGCAACATATATCTAAACGGATACGGTATGCCCTTTATAAATAGCCGGGATCAGGCGCAAAACATGCCCCACAGAAACATACCTCATACCAAGATAGATCCTTATCTAAGATTTATCGCATTATGTCAAGGATTATCTACGATATTTTATTCGCAAAGAAAATGGCACGGTTTCGCACGGTCGGCGCCGACCAGCAAAAAAAATCAGGACCACTCAAGAATCACCTTTCCGGAACGGCCCGATGCCATCTTCCTGAACCCGGTTTCAAACTCGGTATAATGATACCGATGGGTAATCAAAGGCTGAATATCAAGGCCGGATTGGATCATGGCGGTCATCTTATACCAGGTCTCGTACATCTCCCGTCCGTAGATCCCTTTGATGGTAAGCCCGTTAAATACCACCACATTCCAGTCAACGGAAGTCTGATCGGGCATGATCCCCAGCATGGCGATTTTACCGCCATGGCAGATGTTGCCCAGGATCGAATTAAAGGCGGCAGGGTTGCCCGACATCTCCAGGGCGACATCAAACCCCTCCTTCATCCCGAGGGTATTCTGGGCGTCCGCCACGGTCTCCCGGGTAACATCGACGGTCAGGGTGGCACCGGCCTGCCTGGCAAGGCCGAGGCGGTAGGGATTCACATCGGTGACCACCACATGACGGGCGCCTGCATGGACGGCAATGGCACACGCCATGCACCCGATGGGACCTGCGCCGGTGATAAGCACGTCCTCCCCCAGGATATCGAAGGAGAGCGCCGTGTGGGTCGCGTTCCCCAACGGATCAAAGCAGGCAAGCACTTCAAGGGGAATCTGCTCGTCGCAATACCACACATTGGTCACGGGAATCGAGAGATATTCGGCAAAGGCGCCGGGGCGATTCACCCCCACACCGCTGGTATTCCGGCACAAATGGCGCCGCCCCGCAAGGCAGTTCCTGCAACGCCCGCACACCAGGTGCCCTTCCCCGGACACCAGGTCCCCCGGGGTGAAATCATGGACATTTTCTCCTACGGCCTCCACGATGCCGACGAACTCGTGCCCCACCTGCATGGGCACGGGAATAGTCTTCCGGGCCCAGGCATCCCAATCATATATATGAACATCGGTTCCACATATCGCGGTTTTTTTAATCTTGATAAGAACATCGTTCGCGCCGGGTTCGGGAACCGCGACGTCCTGAAGCCAGAGACCGGTTTCCGGTTTTGCCTTGACCAAGGCCTTCATTGTTGCCATCATTCGCCTCCCGTGATTTATTATACGGTTGAGGGATGTTATTCTCAGACTCTCTTAAATCACATGGTACACCCAACCGGGGCCGGGCGAAAGCAATTTTTAGTAAAAACAGGCGATCACACCCTGCATCCACACAAAAATCGCCCGGAAACATGAATTACCTTGACAAAATCATGGACTAGGGACCATATATTCCACTTAATCTAATTTTATCAACGGAGGAACTTGAATGGAACTATCCATTACTGAAAAGCCGGAAAAGGGCACCCGTCCTGAAGACTCCAAACTCGCCTTTGGATCAATATTCACAGACCACATGTTCAACATGGACTACTCTCCGGACAAGGGCTGGCACAATCCCCGCATCGAGCCCTTTGCAAACCTCTCACTCTCCCCTGCCACCATGATGCTCCACTACGGCCAGGCGATCTTTGAAGGCCTGAAGGCCTACAAGACCGACGACGGAAGCATCCGGCTCTACCGGGCAAAGGACAACTTCGAGCGGCTGAACAAAAGCGCCCGGGGCCTGTGCATTCCCGAAATCGATATTGATTTTATAATGGAAAGCATGAAGACCCTGTTGAAACTTGAGAAAAACTGGATTCCCGAGACCATGGGAACCTCCCTCTACATACGGCCCACCGTCATTGCAACCGACCCCTTCCTCGGTGTCAGGGCATCAGAGACCTACCGGTTCTTCATCATTCTCTCCCCGGTGGGCGCCTACTACTCAGCCGGGTTCAACCCGGTCAACATCTGGATCTCCAAGGACCATGTCCGGGCGGTCCGGGGCGGCGTGGGCGAATTCAAGACACCGGCCAACTATGCGGCAAGCCTCTATGCCTCCGAAAAGGCGAAAAAAGAGGGATACGCCCAGGTACTCTGGCTCGACGGCGTGGAGCAGAAGTACATCGAAGAGGTCGGGGCCATGAACATCTTCTTTAACATCAACGACGAGCTGATCACCCCGGAACTCAACGGCAGCATCCTCCCCGGCATTACCCGGGACTCGGTTCTACAGCTTGCCAAGAGATGGGGCATGAATGTCTCGGAACGGAAAATCAGCATAGATGAAGTGATCCAGGCCCAGAAGGACGGAAGCCTGAAAGAGGTATTCGGCTCAGGCACCGCCGCCGTCATCTCTCCCGTGGGCGAGATTCGCTACGGCGACGACGTCATGACCATTGCGGACGGAAAAACCGGCCCCATGGCCCTGAAGTTCAACAAGGCCATCACCGAAATCCAGTACGGAAAGGCCGAGGATACGGAAGGGTGGATCGAAAAGGTCGATTAAATACCGACACCGGTTCCGCCATGGAAACCGGGTTTTAAAACAGCTGTTTATTAAAGGGGTTGTCATGGAATTCATCCAAATTCTTGACAACCCTTTTTTTATCTGCATACTATGACTGAGCGCTCGATCAACACCCTTGAAACTCTTAGGGGTCAGGCTTAGCTTATTGAGGCGTTCCGCCTCAATAAGCTAAGCCTGACCTCGGTATACACCATGGAAGGAGAAAAAATGGCAACAAAAAAGACCGATCTTGTTCACATTGGCAAAACCATACAAAAAGCCAGGCTGGAAAAATCGATCAATCTTGATTTTCTGGCAAATGAAACCGGCCTTTCCATCGACTTTTTGAAGCGGGTGGAATCCGGGGAGCAGCGCCCCTCGGTTGGCACCCTTCTCCAGATATCCAGGGCCCTTGGCATCGATTCGGGCTATTTTCTCAAGGACCAGGAGGATACGGCGGAACAGCGGGCCGAGGCCTATACCAAGCGAACGGACCACTATGCCTACACCCCCCTGACGCCGGGGGCGGAAAACAAGCACCTGAAAGCCTTTCACATCGAGGTGGAGGCAAAAAAGGCCCACAAGGGAGTGGGATTTATCCACGAAGGCGAAGAGTTTGTCTATGTGCTCAAAGGGGAGGTTGAGGTCGCGGTCGGGGATCACGTCAACCACCTGACCCCTGGAAAATCCCTCCATTTCAACTCAGGCATCAAGCATGACCTCAGAAACGTGGGCGACGTGGATGCGGAACTCATCGTGGTTGTTTACAGCCCCTAATCCAGAGAAGGAGACGTGATGTCATTTAAATTAAGTGATGAGCAGTTGATGATCCAGAGCATGGTCAGGGAATTCTCCAGAAAAGTGGTGGCAGCCACGGCAGCTGAACGGGACAGGACCAAGGAGTTTCCATGGGAGAATTTCAAACAGATGGGGGAGCTCGGCCTCATGGGGATGATGATCCCCACAGAGTACGAAGGCGAAGGCGCGGACGCCGTTTCCTACGTGCTGGCCCTGTCGGAAATCGCCTACTCCTGCGCCTCCACATCGGTGGTGATGTCGGTGCAGAACTCCATCGTCTGCGAAAGCATCAACAACTTCGGCACGGAGGAACAGAAACAGGAATTTCTCATACCCCTGGCATCGGGGGAGATCATAGGGGCATTTGCCCTGACTGAGCCTGACGCAGGATCAGACCCCGTGAGCCAAACCGCGACGGCTGTTCGCGACGGCGATCATTATATACTGAACGGGACGAAACGTTTCATCACATCGGGAAAAAACTGCAAGGCGGTCATCGTAACGGCAAAGACCGACGAAACCGCCCGTCACAAAGGCATCAGCGCTTTTCTTGTCGCAAAGGAGACCCCGGGACTGATCGTGGGCCACACAGAGGACAAGATGGGCCTCAGGGCCTCGGATACCACGGACCTCATCTTTGAAAACTGCCGGGTTCCCGCATCGGCGATCCTGGGCAAGGAAGGCGACGGGTTCAAGATCGCCATGGCAGGCCTTGACAGCGGCAGGATCGGCATCGCCGCCCAGTCCCTTGGGGTGGCCCAGGCAGCCATGGATGCTTCGGTGAAATATGCCAAAAAACGAAAACAGTTTGGAAAACCCATAGCAAAGCACCAGGGAATCAGGTGGCAGATCGCGGACATGGCCACCCAGATAGAGGCCGCACGCCAGCTGGTCATGTCGGCGGCAGCCATGAAGGACAGGAAGGAGAACTACACCACCCAGGCCTCCATGGCAAAGCTCTTTGCATCGGAGATGGTCAACCAGGTCACGGCCAGGGCGATCCAGATCCACGGGGGGTACGGATTTACAAAGGATTATCCGGTGGAGCGATTCTACCGGGATGCCAGGGTGTTCACCATTTACGAGGGGACCTCCGAGATCCAGCGGATCGTCATCTCGAACAGCATCCTCAAATAGCAAGTCGCTGGTGACTTCGGGGTCAGGCTTAGCTTATTGGCTTGAACTTCGTGGGCAGGCTCATGTCTTCGTGTCTTCGGGGTCAGGCTTAGCTTATTGCGACGTTCCGTCGCAATAAGCTAAGCCTGACCCCTTTTTTTTATTGGAAGATCCTTGACGCAAGCTCCAGGTCTTCAGGAGAGAAGACAAACAGGCACTTGGAATCCGCCGGGGAAACAGACCCGTAGACATAATTGATATTGATCCCCTCTTCGCCGAACCGCTTGGTGATCTCGGCGAGCTTTCCGGGAATATTTTCAATGTCGATGGCGATAACTTCCTTGGTGTCAAAGACGTAATCCTTCTGCTTCAGGATCTCCACGGCAGCATCCGGTTTATCAACAACAATCCGAATCAGGGCAAAGTCTGCGCTGTCCCTCCGCATGGAGCGGTAGTTGGCGGACGAGGCGATGCGTTTCAGGGATTTTCCCCTTGCCTCGAACAGGTTCTGCACATAGCTCGATGCATCCTGGATGGTGATGGCATCGACATTCACCCCCCCATCCCCCAAAAGCGATGTCAGCGTTCCCAGCTCGCCAGGAGCATTCTTAAGAAAAAGAGAAATTTCGATCCTGATCATACGCACCTCCTGTTGTTCGGATTGTGGTTGCGGGGTCGCGGGGCACGGGGTCAGGTCTACACTCTTGACACGTTTCGTGTCAAGAGTGTAGACCTGACCCCGTTTTTAACCCCGTGGTCCCTTTCTTTTTATTTTACATACCGGCTATTCTCAACCCCTCGTCAAAAGCCTTCATGTTCAAGGGAACAATCTTCGGCTTTTTTGCAAATTCCTTTTTCACGCATTCGCGAAGGATATCTACATCCACTATTTTGCTCTTTGCGGCAAAGGCGCTGACGGCGATAATGTTGGCGCATTTCACGCTGCCAAGCTCGACGGCGGCCTCATTGGCAGGCACGATCAGCTCCGTGACATCGTCCCGTCCGGTTCGCACCGGAATCAATGAGCTGTTGATCAGCACCACCCCGCCCGGTTTTACCACCGGAGCAAATTTCTCCAGGGAGGGACGGTTCATGGCAACCAGGTGGGCCGGGTTCTTGATGATGGGAGACCCGATGAGCCGGTCGCTCACCACAACGGTGCAATAGGCGGTCCCGCCCCTCATCTCGGGTCCATAGGAGGGGATCCACATCACCTCGGCCCCCTGCTCCATGGCCGCATAGGCCAACAGCTTTGCGCTCAACAGGATACCCTGGCCTCCGAAACCTGCGAACATCACTTCTTTCTGCATATACTCCTCCAAAAACAACTAGATTAAGACGGTTCCATTACTCTTCAGGAGTTTTGAACTCACCAAGCGGATAATAGGGAAGAAGCGTATCTTCGGCCCATTTCAGTGCATCCAGGGGAGTCATGCCCCAGTTGGTGGGACAGGTGGAGACAATCTCCACAAAGCTGTAGCAGCGGTTCTCCATCTGGTACTCAAACGCCTTTTTAATGGCCTTTTTGGCCTTGTTGACATATTTGGGCTTGAGCACGGTCTGGCGGGTGATGTACCCGGGTGTGACAAGGCTTGAAAGAAGCTCGCTCATCCTGATGGGCATGCCGGTTTTCTCCACGTCCCTTCCCGCCGGCGCCGTGGTGGCCCGCTGGCCGGGCATGGTGGTGGGGGCCATCTGGCCGCCTGTCATGCCGTAGATGGCGTTGTTGATAAAGATGGTGGTGAACTTCTCGCCCCGGTTGGCCGCATGGACGATCTCGCCCATGCCGATACTGGCAAGGTCACCGTCCCCCTGGTAGGTAAAGACATTGAGGTCGGGCCTTACCCGTTTGATGCCCGTTGCCATGGCAGGGGCACGGCCGTGGGCGGCCTCCTGAAAGTCACAGTCAAAGTAGTTGTACGCCATGACAGCGCACCCTACAGGGGCAATTCCCACGGTGTTTTTCCGGATTCCCAGCTCATCAATGACCTCGGCCACCAGTCGGTGGACGATACCGTGGGTGCACCCGGGGCAGTAGTGGGTGTGGGCGTCGGTCAGCGCTTCCGGCTTTGAAAATGTTTTTCCCATTATAATCGTTCTCCTTGACAGACTCTTTAGTTTTTCAGCAATGACTTGACATGGTCGATGATCTCTTCGGGCGTGGGAATGTCACCCCCGCACTCTCCATACCATGTCACCGGGCGCTGCCCCTTGACACACCGATCAACATCTTCAACCATCTGCCCCATGCTCAGCTCGATGCTGACCACATGGCTGCAACTCTCCTTGGCTGCCGCATCATGGACGGCCTGCTCGGGAAAGGGAAACAGGGTCTGGGGCCGTACCATACCGATCTCGAGCCCTTCCTCTTTCATGGTATCGATGGCTGTCTTGCACACCCGGCTCATGGTACCGTAGCTCACGATGAGAAGCTTGTACTCGGAATCGGTGTTATAGCCCTCATACCGGATCTCCTCCTCTTTCATCCGCTCGTAACCGGCTTTAAGCAGGAGATTGTGGTCGTTCAGCGCTTTGGGATCGAGGAACAGGGACTTCACGAGGTTACGCTTATCGCTTCCCCGGGTCGCCATGCCGCTGGTGGCCCAGTCGTCCTTGTTCATGGGCGTGGGATCGAAATCCTCGGGAAATTCCACCGGCTCCATCATCTGGCCGATGAGGCCGTCCCCCAGGATCATCACGGGTCCCCGGTATTTTTCAGCCAGGTCAAAGGCCTTCATGGTCATCTCCACGGCCTCCTGGACACCCTCGGGCGCCATGACCAGAAGCCTGTAATCGCCGTGGCCGCCGCCCTTGGTTGCCTGGAAGTAATCGCCCTGGGAGGGAAGAATGCCGCCCAGGCCAGGACCGCCGCGCATGATGTTGACAAACACCGCAGGGCAGCGTGCGCCCGCGATATAACTGATGGCCTCGCTCATGAGGCTGACGCCGGGACTGGAGGAGGTGGTCATGACCCGCTCGCCGCAACCGGCCGCGCCAAAGATCATATAACCAACCGCCACTTCACTCTCGCCCTGGACAAAGACGCCGTCCACTTCAGGCATCCGTTTTGCCAGGTATTCGGCGACCTCGGACTGGGGAGTGATGGGATAGGCGAAATAATTCTTGCACCCCGCCCTGATAGCAGCCTCACCGATCGCTTCATTTCCCTTCATCAACACCTTGGCCATCACTTCTCCTCCATTGTTTTTTCAGCGGTTTTTTCCTCGGATCCAGTAATTGTAATGGCCACATCGGGACACATGACACAGCACAATGTGCAATGGATACAGTCGTCGGGCCTTGCCTGGTACGCTGGGAAATATCCCTTGGCGCTCACGGTCTCCGATATCTCCAAGACATTCTTGGGGCATACCGATACGCAGAGGCCGCAGCCCTTACATCGTTCAGTCTCAATAACATGCTTCAATGCCATGAAAACCTTACTCCTTTTATGAGCCTTGCTTCTTCCACGGGGGAACAAGCCGTCTTAAGATGGGTAATACAGGGGTTTCAAACCGTGATAAATCAAGCTTGGGCAACAGTTTCTCATGGGCCGTAATGAACTCGACCCTGATGCCGGTCCGGTGAGAAAGCTCCTGTATCAGTTCATATCCTTTATAAATGATATCCGGTGTTGTCTCGTCAATGAGATTTGCATTGCTCACAAGACCGGTTACTTTCAACTTGGAAGAGGCTTCTATCTCCTCCTGTATTCGCTTGCACCCCTCCACCGTCTCGGTAAAGGGACGCAGGGGATTGACCACCTGGATCAGATTAACTTCCCGGCCGGCAAAGGAATCGGCCAGGGCCGCAAGCACGGTGGTCCCCACATCATCGCCGCCGGCATCGAGGATGGTCAGCTCAGCCGGATTTCGTATCAGCCCCGCCACCTGGGGGGCCAGGATGGGCAGATCGGCGTTCATATACTTTTCTTCGGGCAGCACCACCTTGATTCCCTTTTCAAAGAGGATATGCCTTGCCTCCCGGGTCCTGAAGTAGGGATTGACAAGATCAAGATCCGCCACCCGGACATCGATACCGGCCGCTTTCCTGTGAAAGGCAAGGTTTACGGCGGTTTCGGTCTTTCCGCTTCCGTAGTTGCCAACGACAATAACAATGCCCTTAAGTTCGATCTTTCCCACGATTCTCCTGTCCTTAAATACAATCAAACATCATGTTCCCACCCCTTGAAAAGCGGTGGATTTTGCAGAGCTTATTAGTTAAGCAGATTTACAAGGGGTTTGTAAACAAAAAAGGGGAATAAACTACAGCTGATCCCGTAACAGCTCCTTGAGCAGCTCCCGCCGGTCCCCCTGGATCTCGATGACACCCTGCTTGACCGTACCCCCGGTTCCGCATTTCTGCTTCAACTCCTTTGCCAGGGCCTTCAGTTCGCCGGGCGGCAGGGCAAGGCCCGTTACCAGGGTCATCCCCTTGCCCTTGCGCCCCTTGGTGGAGAGGGAGATCCTCACCTTTCCGTCCCCCTCAACCGCCGCCTGCTGCCGTTTCTTGCACTGGCAGTCTCCCACGGGCCTGCCGCACCCGGGGCATATCCTGCCCGATTCCGTGGAATAGACGAGACCGGAGTTCTTTGTTCGTTTCGCCATGGATACTCCATTCATTAAAAATTAACTTACATCGCAACATTGTTATATGGAACCCGTCCCCCCTGTCAAGGTGTATCTATCCCCGGCGTGACCGCACCCAGGCAAGGGCGGCCCTGCCGTAGAGATTATAAAGGGGCAGGGCCAGGGGAAGCACCCTGGCCGTAAGGGGGGTGAAATAACAGAGGCGAATCAGGTCAAGGTAAAGCGCCTCCATGTCCCCTGCCCGGAGGTAAATACGGTTCTCTTTTTGATCAAATCCCCACCGTTTTGCAAGCTTTGCCGCAGCCCCGCGTCCGTCCCGCATTGTTACAACGGCCTCAAAGGGCCCCCTGGGATTGAACACCCGGGCATCCCCGTTGCCAAGGGATTCAACCGCCCTTGATGCCAGGCGGTTTCGCCATGCCGGGGCATCAAAGCCGGGGGCGAATTTATCAATGGAATGGCAGTTCAGCCAGGGCATCTCTCCTTTGGCATACCGGCAGGCCACAGGGCAGCCGGAAAAAAACAGGGGCGCCACCCCCTGGCCCGCCACCGAGGCGGCAAAGAGCTCGGCCTCGCACATGAGCCGGCCGTTCACCTCAAGCCGTGAGATTCTCGAGGTAAGGGTGTGGGCCAGGAACCCGCAGCTTCCCGACGGGGCGTGCATTCCCATCATCAACAATGCGGTGGCGCCGTGCATCTCACCCAGCCCCGGCACCGGCCCTGCCCGGTATCCGGAAATAACCTCCGCCCTTGAATCTATATAATCGGGGAAAAGGTTATGGGCGGTCCTGTGAAAATCCTTCACATACACCGCCTCCGCCCCCGCCTCAAACAATGCCTTTACAACGGCAGCCACGTCAAGGGTCATGCCCAGGCACGCATCCGCCCACCCCCGGCCCGACACCCGGGTGGCGTCATAGTTCCGGCAGGCCGAGCTGCCCTCGATATCCGCAATGATCATGATCCGCTTGTGTCTTATTTCCATAGCCTCCCCGCTCCTGTTCCAGGTCTCTTAGACCGTGACGACCGTTCCGTTTTTTTCCCAATCCCCTGATAATATTTTGATTTGCCGGAAACAATATGGTATTTCCAGCTAACCAAGGCATTTGTGTGAACAGTGTCATTTTTAATTATAACCTGGAGTTATCTACCATGTCTGAAAAGCAACAACCCATAAAAAAAAGAAAATCCTTTCTGAAAAAAGGTTTCAGCAAGCTCGTTGCTGCCGCCGTCAACAGGATCAGCTTTGTCGACATTGCCGAAAAAATAGCCAATTCCGAACCGGGACGCCCCTTTCTTGAGCGGTACAAAGAGCTTCCCGAGGATTGGCAGAACACGGAGGAGATCAACCGCATCGCCGTTGACCTCACCATAGAGCAGCTGGAAGGCGAAGGGGAAACCGTATCGAGGTCCGAGATCGAAGCCCTGATCGACGAGATTGCCATCCGCTACAGCCGCAAGCTCCATGAGGACACGGCCAGCTCCCTGGGCCTTGCCTTTGACCAGGTTTTCGACCACCAGAACCCGGAGCTTCCCTTTACCTCCCCGGACAAACGGGAACTCCGGCACATTGAAAAGCTGAGGGAATACAAGGAGCAGGGCCTCGGGGTGGTCTACCTCATCAACCACTCCTCCCATCTGGACGAGTTCCTTGTGGATCTCATGTGGCAGAACCTTGCTTTGGGCCTGCCCGTGTTTGCCGCGGGCCAGAACATGATGGTGATCGAGAGCATTGAAAAAGTGCTCATGACCGGCTCCTACGTGGTGCTGCGCCAGGGCGCCAGCCGCCACCAGGTGGCGGCCCTGTGCAACTACTGCAGCGCCCTGAGCCGGGCCCGGGCCCAGCAGGGCATCTTCCTGGAGGCCTGGCGGGGCGGAGCCCGGACCCGGGACGGCAGCCTAAGATATCCCAAGCGCCTGGTCACCCTCAAGGGCGCCATCAATGTCGAGGAAGATGTGGTGATCCAGCCGGTGGCCCTCTCCTACTCCGCGGTTCCGGAAGACCTGATGATGTGCTCGAGAAAGAGCGGCATGAGCTGGGTGCGGGGCATGGGCCTGCTCAAGACCCTGGCCAATCTTCCCCTGCATCCCAAGACCTTTTTGTGGCGGTCGGCGGAAAACCTCTACGGACGGGCCTATGTCACGGTGCCGCCCCCCATGCTCCTGAGTGAACTCAAAGAAGCCCATGCCAAGGACAAGACCGGCATCTCCCTGGATGAATATGTCGCCCTCAACTCCATCAAGGAGATCGCCCGGAACAAGAAAATCATGGCAAGCCAGGTAACTGCCCGGGGCCTGGTGCTTGCCCAGAAGCAGGGCTCCTCCGACCTTGCGGCGGCGATTGAGTCGGAGATCCGGGCCATCAAAGAATACCATATGGACACCTTTGGCGAAGAGCCGGATTTTGAAGACTACATCGTCAACAACTCCGTTGAGGAAGTGATGGCGGACGGCCTCAAGACCCTGAAGCGCCGGGGCGTCCTGAAATTGTTCGGCAAGGATTATTCAGGCCTTCCCGCGGTAAAGGACGAGATCGCCCTCTCCTACTACGCCACCCACGGCGACCGGCGGCTCTACTCCCCCACGGCCGACCTGAACATCGTGGTGGTGGGTGCCGGGAACTGGGGATTCGCCCTGGCCTCCCTCATCGGCAACCGCATGCTCGATGACAAAAAGTACAACAACGCCAGTATCACCATCTTTGACGCCAGAAAGGATGTTGCCAAGCAGATGGGCCGGCACCGCCAGGGGCCGGGAAGGTTCAAGGACAAGATGCTTCCCAAGAACGTCTTTGTCACCTGCGACCACCCCAGCGCCTTTCGAAAGGCCAGCGAAGTGATCGTGGCCTCCAAACCCGAAACCTTTGAACAGGATGTGCGCAACATCCTCAAGATTTCGGAACAGCCCCTCAAGATCACCGTGGCCACCCGGGGATTCATCCCGGGCATGAACTGCATCCCGTTCACCGCGGTCAGACGGCTCGTCTCCGAATACCAGCGGGACGACGTGGAGATCCTCACCCTTGCCGGACCCGTATCCCCAGGTGATGTGGCCGACCCCAAAGAGATCAACGGCATCCTGGCAGGACCCATGTCCGTCATCAGGGAGATCTCGGACATGTTTGACCCAAACCCGGCAAGACCGCTTCTGTCCGACGATCCCCTGGGAGTCCAGGCGGCGGACATCCTTTCACGGGTCTATGCCGTCTGGGTGAATTTCATGACATCCTCCAAACGCATCAGCCAGACCCCGGATATCGGCTACCTCATGGCGGCCATCTCCCAAGAGGCTTCCGACCTGTCCATGGCCCTGGGAGCGAACAAGGCGACCTTTACCGCGGGCAGCAATGCCTGGAACGCCACCTTTGTGGCGGTCTGCCTGGAAGGCGTCTGGCACGATTTCGGAAGAAAGGCGGGCCTTGCCGCGAAAAAGGGCAAGGACCCCAAAAGTGTTATCGAGAAACTCGACCGCCAGTGGATTGAGGAGGGCAACAAGCTCCAGTCCCTGACCGACATCAGGGAAGCCCTTGCCTGTGCCGAAAAACTGGGCGTTAAAATGCCGGTCCTCACGGAGATGAAAGAAACCTTCTGGGGCCCGGACGAGGAGAACAGCCAGGAATAACCCCCAGCGAGATTCAGCATCAACAACCCACGACCGGCGCGTCATCCCGGATGACGCGCCGGTCTCCCCCCATGGCCGGGCCGTGGCCTCCTTAATGGAGCCGGTCCGGCTATTTTTTAAACAGAGCCTTCCTAAAGAACCTTGAGTATCCCGTTATTTTGCGAACTTCACCAGGGTGTGGTCTTCTCCCCCAAGGGCTTCATCGATGATCCCTGAGATCACCCTCCAGTCGCCACCGGCAAGCCCGGCACCGATCAGGGGATAGCCGATTCGCTTGCCGGAAAACCGCGATTTTATCCTTTCAAAAACAGCTCTGATGGCGCCGTAATCAACGATGACGCCTGGGCCGCTGTAATGAAACTGGGTATAGGCGTTGACGATGGTGACGGCGTGGCCGTCCCGGACAACCTCCGCATGGGAAAAAGAGCCAAGCTTTGACCTGTCGCCCTCTTTAGTGGCAAGGTCGGCCTCGTACGCTTCCGGGAATTGTGTTTTGACAGTCTTGGCAATGCCGGCCCCCATGGTGCAGAAGCAGTTGCAACCGTGGATGATCACATCAAACTCTCCATCCATTGCCAGCTTGATCAGGTCTCCATTGACGGTTTTCATAGAAATTGTCCCCTGTCTTTGAGGCGGATCATGACAACAATGTTAAAAATATGCCTGCGGCGATGACCGTTCCAATGACACCCGCCACATTGGGGCCCATGGCGTACATGAGGAGATAATTCTTCTTATCCGCCTCCTGGCCCACCTTGTGCACCACCCTTGCGGCCATGGGCACGGCGGACACCCCTGCCGCCCCAAGAAGGGGGTTGATCTTTGCCTTTGAAAACAGATTCATCAGCTTGGCCAGCAGAATCCCGGTCATGGTGCTTATGATAAACGCAAACAGGCCCAGGAAAAAAATAAAGATCACCTTGGGCTGCAGGAAATTCTCGGCATTCATGGTGGCCCCCACGGGAAGTCCGAGAAAAATCGTTACAATATTCAAGAGTTCATTCTGGGCGGCATGGCTCAACCGTTCCACAACCCCCGACTCCCTGAAGAGATTTCCCAGCATGAACATGGAGATAAGGGGGGCTGAAGCCGGCACAAGAAGAACGATGATGAACAGGGAGACAAGGGGAAAAAAAATCTTCTCCTTTTTTTTCACTTTTCGTCCCTTTTTCATCCGGATTTTTCGCTCGGCCTCGGTGGTCATGAGCCGCATGACGGGCGGCTGAATAATGGGCACCAGGGCCATGTAGGAATAGGCCGCCACGGCACAGGTGCCCAGAAGGTGGGGCGCAAGCTTGGATGCGAGGAAAATGGTGGTGGGCCCGTCCGCACCACCGATGATGCCGATGGTTGCCGCCTCCATGAGATCAAACCCCATGGCATGGGCCGCAAAAAAAGTCAGATAGACACCGGCCTGGGCCCCTGCCCCCAGGAAGATCAGCCTGGGATTAGCAATCAGGGGGCCGAAATCGGTGAGGGCGCCAAGGCCCAGGAAGATGAGGGGTGGTATGATTTCCCATTGGATACCGTAATGATAAAACCGCCACAGCAGGCCTTCCCCCGGCGCCATGAGCCCTGCCAGGGGCAGGTTGACAAGGAGGATGCCAAACCCGATGGGCAAAAGCAGCAGGGGTTCATAATCCTTTGACACGGCCAGATAGATCAGTGTGAGGCCAATCACCCACATGACAACCATTCCGGGGGTGAGGTAAAAGAATCCCGTGGTCTTGAACAGCATTGAAAAATATTCAGGCATCATTTTGACCCCTCCTTTCCGGTTTCAAGCTTGTCCACGACCAGGGCCGTGATCTTGATGGAGAGATAAAGGAGCGCCATTCCGAAGAACACCCCCGTGATACCGGAAATAAAGATAAAAATCGAGTTGGACATCTGCGGATCCTCCCCTGTATAATTATTCAAGACTGTATGGAAAAACTTTGTAAAAGATGAGGACTGTATCTCAATAAAAAGGTATATCAGAGGGGAAGCCGGGATTGCAAAACCTTTTTGAACCGGTACATGAAACATAAGTTTTATTGACACAATCTTTTAAAAGGTATACTGCAAATTTGTAAAGCCAAACCTGCCGTAAGGCAGGGACGGAAAGCCATGGGTCTTGCAGAAAAGATCGCCAGGTTGCCCAACAACGTTTTTTTATGCATGTGGCCGGGTTCCCTTGATCGTAAGGTAATGCGGCTATTTTGTTTTAAGTTTTAATTCTTTTACGGGGATGCTCGGGGAATTGATAACCGCTGCATCCTGGAAGGGTTGGTATGTTTAAAGTTAATGCAGCAAAGTATGGTTTGTTCCTCCCCCTGATATGGATAGCGCTGTTTGCCATGTCCGGTTGTGCAACGGTAAAAAAAGATTTACCGATTTTTAATAATAATTTCCGAACAGGAGCCTACATGGAAGCAGGCTCTCTTGCCGCCCAAAAGGCTGGGAAGGTGGATGACGATACCACGGGAACGCCCGAGACATCAGATCTCCTGTGGGCGCTTCAGGCCGGTGCGGCAAAACGCGCCTGCGGAGAGTATGAGCAAAGCAACGCCTTTTTTGATGCAAGCGAAAATGCCATCAAGGATTACAACAAAACAGGCATGTTAGGCAAAGCAGGTGCCACAATGGGATCCATACTGATAAACGACACGGTCCTGGATTATTCTCCTGAAGAGTACGACGGCATAATGATCAATACTTATAAGGCATTGAATTTCTGGACCCAGGGAAACATTGATAACGCCCGGATTGAATTCCTGAGGGCCCTGGAACGCCAGACCCGGGCCAAGGAGAGATTTGCCAAGCAGATCGCCAAGGAAAAGGAAAAATTAACAAAAAAACAGAAAGAGGCGGATGAAAAGCTTCAAAGGCGACTTGCCGCAGCCACAACGCCCCAGGAAAGGGCGGCGATCAAAAACGAACCACGTCTGGATTTCAAGAATGCTGTCAGCAATCCGGAAATAGACCGGATCATGAGGCAGAGATATTCCAACCTCGATCAGTTTGAAGCGTATCCGGATTTCATCAATCCGGTCACAACATATCTGGCAGGACTCTTTTTCGCCATGCATGGTGAATATAACAAGGCCGCCAATCTTTTAAAAGAGACCTACGGCATGGTCAAGGAGAACGGCTATGTGGCAGAGGATTTTAAGAGGGTTGAAGATCTCCTTGACGGCAAAAGAAATGCCAGCTCCTTTGTATGGGTGCTGTTTGAGAACGGTGCCGGGCCGGAAAAAGAGGAGATCCGGGTAGATCTTCCATTATTCCTGTTGACCAGCAAGACAAAATATACTGGAATCGCCTTTCCAAAACTGAAAACCAATGAACAGGCATATCCCTATTTGACCGTGGAAAATAAAGGCAAGAAACTTGGGAAGACCCAACTCCTGGCCGACATGGACCGGGTGATTCAAACCGAGTTTAAAAAGGATTTTCCCGCCATGATCTCAAAAGCGGTCATCTCCGCCCTGGTAAAGACCTATGCCCAGTATGAGGCCCAAAGACATTTCGGAGACCTGGGGGGTATCGTGGGGGGCGTTTACCAACTTGCAACGACATCTGCGGATATCAGGATATGGACCGCCCTTCCTAAAAATTTTCAGGTGGCAAGGGTTTCAAGACCAGAGAACGGCATGCTCAAAATTGTGGCGCCGGGAGCTGAGCCGGTGGATGTGAAGTTGCCGAAAACACGTTTCTCGGTTATATATGTAAAAATTCCGCAAAAGGGAGCAAAACCTGTTTGCGAAGTATTGAAATCATAATTCACAGATAAGGGGAAGAGAACGATGATGCAAAAGTCCATGAAACTGTTCTTTGTTTTGTTTGTATGTTCAGTTATGACAGGATGTGCAGGGTTAGGCAAGGTACCGTTCAATGATCCCAGGGTGACGGTTGTGGGACCGTTGATAAAACCCGAGATAAAGGTGACGGGGGTTGCGACCAGGATCAATTCAGGCGGTTTCATGGAAGTTCAGGTGACCGGAACCAACAAGGCCTCCGGTTATAGAAACCTTGAGTACAAGATAGACTGGATTGACCGGGACGGTTTTACCATCAAAACCATCCTCTCCAGGTGGACAATGTTTCCGGCATACGCAAGTTCGACTTTTAATTTTGCTGCGGTTGCCCCGAAAGACAGTGCGTCAGATTTTAGAATAACAATTAGAAAAAAGGAAAAGTAATCCATGATTTTTTGCTGTCCCGAATCAATTAGAAAACAGGGTAAAGGTGCTTTGCTCGTAGTTGTTGCGCTCATTTACGGCATTTTGCTTTCCGGCTGTACTGCGACGACCCAGAATATAAACATGTACAATGACAATGGGGGTGCGGTTATGGCCCTTGATTACAGGGACTTTCAGCAGGCCGCCGGTGAGGCCGTCGATTCAATGCTCCGGTCAGGGGCTTTGAACAAACGGGGGGGCGGCCGTTATGTCCTTGCCGTTTCCCGCATCATCAACGACACCATGCAGCGAATCGATACCGACCAGCTTGTAAAGAAGATCCGTGTGGAGCTTCTCCAGAGCGGAAAAGTCGTGGTGACAACGGCCGTGGGCGCCAACGGGCCTGAGGACCAGATGTCCATGCAGACACGGCAGCTTCGCAACTCCGATGAGTTCAACCAGAAGACCGTTGCCAAAAAAGGCCAGATGATTGCACCGGACTTGAGCCTGTCCGGAAAGATTATCCAGAGGAATGTCCGTATTTCCAAGGGCAAGCAGCAGGTGGAATACTATTTCCAGCTAACCCTCACCGATATCAACTCAGGTCTTGCCTTCTGGGAGGGAGAATCTGTGATTGGCAAACGGGGCAGCAATAACTCGGTATCCTGGTAAATCAATAAAGGGGAAGAAAACATGAAACATATATCCCAAACACTCCTGGTGCTATTTTGCATTATTTTTGCAAGCAATGAATCCTTTGCTGCAGAGTATCATGTTATGGTCAACAACCAGCAACAGGGTCCCATCTCCATGGACCAGCTGCAGCAGATGAAAAATAGCGGCTCCATAACCAGGGATACACTGGTTTGGAAAGGCGGCATGGCCGGATGGGAAAAGGCCGGAGCCCAACAGGAGTTGAAGGGATTATTTACCGTGGCTCTTCCCCCTCCTCCAGCATCGGCAGCAGCAGTGCCTCCTGCACCGCCAACGGCAGCGCCTCCTGCCCCCCCCCCTGCCGCAAAGTATCATGTGATGGTCAACAACCAGCAACAGGGCCCCATTTCCATGGGACAGTTGCAGCAGATGACCAATAGCGGCTCCATAACCCAAAAGACACTGGTTTGGAAAAGCGGCATGGCCGGATGGGAAATGGCCGGAGCCCAGCAAGAGCTGCAAGGGTTATTTGCCGTAGCAGTACCGTCTCCGCCGCCGGCATCAGTCCCGCCAGCAATTTCAGTACCTCCTGCGCCTGTTTCATCACAGGAGACCAATATCAGTCAAAGCGATGTCAATGAGCTTAACTCCATGTCTGATCCTAAGTCCGTACAATCGGCTTCAGAGGATATGGAGGACTGGTCTGAGTCCGTCCTGCGGAAATTTAAGATTGACGACTATGGTGAAAACAACGGAAAATTTATCTTGTTCGCTTCCCAGAGCGTCTCCTTGAAACCGACAGATCCACAGTACGGAGATGCCATTGTCAACGCCTTTGAAAAGGCGATGATGAAGCTTCAGGAAAAATTTGTCATGAATCGGTTCGGAAAAATAAGTACGGACAAATTAAGAACTTTTTATAAAGACAGATCCACACATGCCGGGGAGATACCTTTGCCTCCCCCGGGAAGCCCTGGATTTTCAGGAAAACTTCTCACGGTTCTTGAAAAAAGTCTTGACCTTACAGACAAAAAACTCGACCAGGAATTGATAAAATTAGACGTGGATCCCAATGAACTGAAGAGCTTGCCTCCGACAAAGAAAAAGGATCTCTTTCGAGATAAATTCATAAAGAATGCCATCGAGCAGGCTTCAGGCAGCATAGCCGGCCTTTTCCCGATACAGACCAACGTAATCACCGACAGTGCCGGCAGAACGGTAATAGGTGTCGTTGCCATTGCTTCCCCTAAAACAATACAGATCGCCAAGGATATAACCCTGCAACGCAAATCGTTAATTAAGGGCAAGGGGAGAGACATTAAATCCTTGTTGCCCGAAACAAACGAAGAATATATCGGAACTTTGGGCGTCAGGCTGGCATATGATCAGGATGGCACTCCGGCAATCATATCCTATGGAATTGCTTCCTACAGGCCGGATACCGATGACGATTACATCAATGACGAGCTAAAGGCAGATGCGAAAAAAGCTGCCGTGGCCAATGCGAATGCTCAGATTGCCGAGATCATCAACGGCCGGATGAATGTCAAAAATGAACGAAAGAACGGAGAAGAAATAAGAACATATGTTGAACGGGAGATGAAGCCCAATTCCGACACCATTGAAAAAACGATTAAAAACATTATAAAAATCACCAAGGCCAAGGCATCAAGTTCAGCCACGGCGAAGCTGCAGGGCATCTCCACGGTTAAGAGGTGGCGGTATAAAGCCAAAACCGGACAAAAATTTGTCGGTGCCGTACGTGTCTGGAAATACAGTACTCTTCAGGCTGTGAATTCGTTCAACAAACCTAAGCCTAAAGTCAGGCCGACAGTCGGAAAAAAACGATCTTTCCAGACATTACAGCAAAGCAGTAAACCGGTTAATACAATAGATGATTTTTAGGCTAAATCAAGTTTGGATCTGCTCCTGCGGGAACCTTTTTAAAACCGGCTTCTGCAGGATTAAATCTAAAAACTGCATTTTAGGAGAAAACCAGTGGTTAGATTCATAATGATTTTATTGTTTTTATTAATCACGCCTGGTCCTCTGTTTGCTGATGTTAAAACAGAAATAATAGAAGTGGAAGGCTTTGGTGTGCAGTTTTGCGAAGCTGTGCAAAATGGCTTAATCGAAGCATTAAAGCAAACAAAAGGCGTAGCTATAGATTCAAAACGGCAATTTGCAAAAGCAATAAAAGAAAAAGCTGTTTCAAAAGATGGTCAAAACTCACATCAAGTCATGATAAATGAACGGATGCAAAGTTCTGTTCGGGAAGTAACCCAGGGTATAATTCATGAATATAGAATAGTTGATTCCTACAAAGATGATGGACAATGGGGTGTTAAACTTGAAGTAAAATTGATGGAATATAAGACCCCCGGTTTTTCACCCCACAAGCGCAGGAAGATGGCCGTTATTCCATTCCGGACAAAGCAATGCTCATTTAATGTCTGCGGCAAACGGATTCCCGCCGCTGAAATTGCCGGCCTGTTTACGCAAAAGCTGGTTACGGAATTCACCCAGACCAGGAAATTTACCGTCCTGGACCGGGATTATTATGAAGAATTTCTCAGGGAAAGAGACCTTATCCTATCGCCGGACACACCCGTTGCCGAACAGATGAAAATAGGTGAGGTGCTGGGGGTGGACTACCTGGTTGTGGGTACGATTTCCGACGTAAGCTCAAGTATCAATCAGTACAAAAAACAGCTGACCGGAGAGACAGGCTGGGAGCGTTCAGGGCTTTTTATTGTTGATTACAGAATCATCGTCATGGCGACCCGCCAGATCAAATGGTCGGATTCGGTCAAGGTGATTCTTGAAAACGATGATTACCAAAGGCTTGGGGCGGACAGACCGGAGCTGATGGACCAGGCTATTCTGAAACAGGCCGCCGGAGACCTTGTCAGCCGTGCCATGGACAATATTTATCCCCTCCGGGTAGCTGAGGTTCAGCCCCACGGTCAGTTGATTTTAAATCAGGGTGGTACCGGCCTGCAAGAGGGATTGCTGGTGGATGTTTTCAGAAAAGGCAAAAAGCTTCGTGATCCATATACCGGGGAATTCCTTGGATTTGCCGAAACCCTGGTCGGAACCGCTGAAATTGTAAGGGTTACCGCCAAGATCTCCTATGCCCGCATTATTGACGCCCCCCCCGGGGCTATTTTTAAGGGAGATATATGCCGCAGAACAAAGCATCAAACAGCAAACCAGGAGAACACCGGTAAAGCCACAGATGTTCTGGTACCGGATAATGGCGGCGTGGTTTTGCCCTTTGATTAACCCCATTTGCCATTCTATCGGGTGAAATCGGTTACCTGCTGCCTGAATTGTGGCGCGACAGCCATTATCTTTTCAAGGTAACCAGGAGTGTATACAAAAGGCTTATATCATGAATGAAAACAATTTTATCCGGCAATGCAAACTATTTTTCAGGAACAGGGCGGTAAATGAAACCGTTGAAAATATAAGCTGCTGCATCACCAGTGGAAACCTTGCGGAAAAGCAGCGTTCCCTTGCAAAGGCCGTAAAAGGAACGGTAAAGGTCTTCAACCGTGAAATCGGCAGGCTCGGTGGCGGTTCTATAAGGGAAATCCTTAAAACCCAGGAGATATCCCGGATATCCGGGAAAAGGCCGGCCCCTTTCAATAAAGAGATCCGGGAAAACGCAACATGCCTGGAAATTCGCCTTGGCAAGGTGCCGGACGGTGACGGTGAGGTGACGGTGGATATCGCATTTTCTGAGAACAGGGGAAAATGGTATTATACCGGAAGAGCTGGCAATGACACGATTATTTCCGATGTCCTGGAGTTTACCACTGATGAGATAAAAAATGCGGTTAAGATTATCTCCTGCGCAGTGGTAATCTTGAACGAGGTGTACAACACCCCGGAGAGTCCCATGGACCTTTTTGTAACAAAAATCAATGAAATGCAGCTTGCCGGCCCCCATGGGCCCATCCTGCTGCCCGAATAAAACAAAGGGGGGGCAAAAGAGGGGTCAGGCTTAGCTTATTGCGACGTTCCGTCGCAATAAGCTAAGCCTGACCCCGAAAAACGTGACCCCGAAGAATGAAGAGCTAAGCCTGACCCCGAAGAACCGAAGTTAATCTCCCATGGCATGTTCCAGGATTTTCCGGCTCACTTCCAGGGTGACCTCCCCGGTTTCCGAAAGAGCCGTGAGCCCATGTTCCCCAAGGGCATTGACAATATCATCGATCTTCTCTCCGGTGACACCGTATGAACCAAGCCGTGTGCCGACCCCAAGGGATTCGAAAAACTCCCGGGTCTTTTCAATGGCAAGATCGATGCGCTCCTCCTCGTCCCCCCCGGTGATATCCCATACCCGCTCGGCATACTGGAGCAGTTTCTCCCGCTTGGGCCCTTTTCTCACGGTCCACACCGAAGGCTGAAGGATGGCAAGGGTATGGCCGTGGTCAATGCCGAACATCGCGGTGAGTTCATGGCCGATCATGTGGGTGGTCCAGTCCTGGGGCACGCCTGCGCAGATGAGTCCGTTCAGGGCATTGGTCGCGCACCACACAAGGTTTGCCCGGGCATCATAATCCGTGGGGTCCTCCATGGTTTTCTCCCCGATCTCCAGGAGGGTTCGGAGTATTCCCTCGGCCGTCCTGTCCTGGAACCTGCCGTCCACGGAATAGGTGACATATTGTTCCACCGTATGGATAAAGGTGTCGATGATGCCGTTGGCCACCTGCTTGGCGGGCAGGGTATAGGTGAGGGTCGGGTCCAGGATCGAAAACTTTGGAAAGACCAGGGGACTTCCGACCACAAACTTGCCCCCGTCGTGGCTGATCACGCCGCCAGAATTCATCTCGGAACCGGTTGCCGGCAGTGTCACCACCGTCCCGATGGGATGGGCCTTTTTCACGGGAACGGAATCGAATCCACATTTGAGAAGCTCCCGGGCATCACCGTCGTGGTTGGCCGCAAGGGAGACAAACTTGGTGCCGTCCATCACCGACCCGCCGCCCACGGCCAGGAGGAACTCGATATTTTGAGTCCTCACCACTTCCACCGCTTTCATGAGGGTCGAATACCTGGGGTTGGGCTCGATGCCCCCGAACTCGACGATCTCACGCCCGGGCAATGCCCGGATCACCTTATCAAGGGTTCCGAACTTTTTGACGCTGCCCCCTCCGTAGAGAACCAGCACCCTGCTCTCTTTGGGAACAAGCCCGTCCAGTTCAGCAAGTCGGTCTTTTCCAAAAACAATATGCGTGGGATTGTAATAATCGAAATTCTGCATGGTATAAATCTCCTGTTGTATTGTGTCTCATTCAAATGCCGCCTATTTTAAACCACTCTTGATTTTTTTGAATACACAATCCTGCCCAAACCTTGCCTATTTCTGCTTTTCAACATAAAAATCAGCAGCCCCCATCATCCTGTGGTATGGTGGCGTTGAAAACAACCCAAGGAGAAGATGCATGGATGAAATTGCCCGGTTGATGGACACCCTGTCAAAAGCCGATGGCCTGAACCAAACCCCGCTGGCCGGGGTCCGGACTTACAAAGCCTCACAATACCAGCCCCGCCAGCCCCTCTGCTATGAAAAGGGAGTGATCATTGTGGGCCAGGGCTCAAAGCGGGTCTTCCTGGGCGACAGGGAGTATGAGTACAATCCCGACAACTACCTGGTGCTCTCCGTGCCCCTGCCGGCGGAGTGCGAGACCATGGCAACCCCAAGCGAGCCCCTGCTCGCCCTCATGGTGGACATCGATCTTGGGATGCTTGGCCGGATCATCGGCAAGATGGATGACCGGATCGACCATGCACTGATCGGGCAGCATGGCAAAAACCAGGGCCTGTTCCTGGCAAAAGCGGTCCCTGAAATCAAAGAGACGGTTCTGAGGCTGCTGCGTGCCCTGAACTCCACCCTGGAGGCCAGGGTCCTTGGCCCCGGCATCGTCCATGAGCTGATGTTCAGAATCATGTGCGGGGAAAATGCCTCCTCCCTCTATGCCCTCTCCATGAGGAACACCAACCTGTCCAGGATCGACAAGGCCCTCAAGCAGATCCACGGCAACTTCCAGGACCCCATGGACGTGAACGGGCTTGCCGGCCTTGTGAACATGAGCACCTCGGCATTCCACCGCGCCTTTAAAGAGGTGACCTCCTCCTCCCCCATCCAATACCTGAAAAAGGTACGGCTGAACAAGGCCAGAAGCCTGCTCATGGAGAGCGGCATGCGGGTCAATGAAGCGGCCGCCGGGGTGGGCTACGAGAGCGCCACCCAGTTCAGCCGGGAATTCAAGCGATACTTCGGCCACAATCCCGTGGAAACCATCGGGGGTACACCCGTAAACTTATAAGTTTCTTTTTTCAGGCTGAAACTCCGGCAACCCTTGGATTTGTGAAAGCAAGCACCTCCGGGGCCTTGACCGTCTCCCCCGCCATATTTATTCCCGCACTTTCAATGATCTCCGTGAACTCTTTCTGGAACCGGTTGATCTCTATTGTATGACTCTGCCCCATACTGTCCTGGTCTTTCATATGGGTAACGAGCGTGTCAAAGTGTTCGCTGAAGGCTCCTGTCATTTCCGCGACCCTTTTTGCCCCCTGTTTTGTTGTCCGGGAAAGCTCTTTAATCTCTCCCGCAATCACCTTGAATCCATTGCCGGCACCTTTGGAACGGACGGCTTCTATGGTCGCATTAAGGGAGAGGAGATTTGTCTCATCGGCAATGGAAGAGATCATATCCACCACGGTTATGATCTCCCGGGACTGTACACCCAGCTCGCCGATTCCGCTGCTGACCCGTTCCCCCGCTTTCACTATCTCGGTTATCCCATGAATCGCCGAATCCGAAAGAGATACCGCGTCCCTTAGAACTTTTTTCAGAACCGCCTGTTTTTCCAGTGTCTTCTCCTGTTCAAAGGATAGCTTTTTCATGGCAAATTTAAATTTATCGCTCTCCTGTATTGCAAGGGCCGACGCCTCTTCAGCTTTCTGTTTCTCAATCTCGATATCTTTCAGGGCGCTCAACGCCTCAGCCCTGGCATCTTCTGCGATTTTGCCCTGCATTGTAACCTTTTCCACGGAGAGTCTGACGGCATCGAGCATGCTGTTAAAGCCCAGAGCCAGATCCCCCATCTCACTGCCCCGTTCCACACGGACTTTCAGATCCGGTGAGTAATCCTTGTTGATGGTCACATGGTTCATGGCGGCAGTGAGGTCCAGGAGGGTCGATTTTGCACCATGCTCTGAAACATTCAATCCAATGCGCTCATCTTCATCGGAGACACGCAGGCCCCATACCTTGTGCATCAGAGAAAAAACCGCCATGCTCAATGGAAATGTCCAGCCAAAACAGGCCGTGACCCCTATCGCCTGAACCGCAATCTGCCAGATCCGGCTTGTCTGCCCGAGGTGTTCCGGGGAGATGAAGATCCCTGCGGCCAGGGTTCCCCAGGCCCCACACACACCGTGAACAGAGACCGCTCCCACCACATCATCAAGTTTTACCGCCCTCTCCAGCCATATGGTTGTTATATAAACGATCACCCCGCTTGCCAGACCGATAATGGAGGCGGATATGGGCGATACCGATGCACAGCCCGCAGTTATTCCCACAAGCCCTCCCAGAATTCCATTGCAAATCATCTCTGCCTCGGGCTTTTGGGTGGGGCTTTTCAACCAGCTCACCACGCTGATACTGAGACACCCGCAGCATGCGGACAACAAGGTGTTCATGGCGATTCCCGCCACTTCCGCAGATGCGGCAAGGGTACTTCCGCAATTGAACCCGAACCATCCCAAAAACAGAATGAATGTACCCAGAAACGCCATCACCATGGAGTGGGGCTGAATCTCGACAGGATGGCCCTTTTCATCAAATTTGTTTCTCCTGGCTCCGACAACGATGATTCCGGCAAGGGCCACCCACCCGCCCACTGAATGAACAACCGTCGACCCTGCAAAATCAATAAACCCCATCTTCTCCAGCCATCCGGTCGGGGTACCGGAAAGAAGCCCGCCCCAGGCCCAGTGACCGAATACCGGATAGATCAGAACCGAGATAATAAGAGACATGAAAAGGTAGCCGCCGAACTTTGTACGTCCGGCCACGGCACCCGATGTAATGGTTGCGGCCGTCCCGGCAAATACTGTCTGAAAAATAAAAAAGACGGTGCGCCAGGGATCACTCGAATCCATCATGCAGCCGGATGTCCCGATGATCCCCCACAAAGAGTCCCCGAACATGATGCCAAATCCTACCCCCCAGAAGAGCAGTGTTGCAATAACAAAATCGGCAAGATTTTTGATGGCCACATTGATGGAATTTTTAGCTTCGGTAAGACCGCTCTCAAGGCACATGAAACCGGCCTGCATAAAAAAAACAAGCACTGCGGAAACAAGCACCCAGATCATATTCAAATTGAACTGAACGGTTTCCGCCTGAATTATCCCGCCGCCATCCCCGGCATGGGAAACCCCACCCAGAATCAAGAAGAAGACCGGTAACAATAAAAACACAACTCTCTTTCCACGGAGCAATAAGCATTTCATACCTGACACCCTTTGTTTGAGTCAAAAAACAAAATTTAGGTAGCAAGCACTATGCCAAACGAACAAAACAATCTCTATATAGAATATTCTCCGTCAACTATAGGAATCAGATGTTTTTCGTACCAACAACAGACCCTATCCTTCTTTCTGCATTTTTGTAATAAAAACGTATTTGGTTTACAATTTCGTAACAAACAGCCATAAAGGAGGCCCCCACTTTTGCTCAGACCAAGAGAGCGACGGACAGGGGAATAAAGGAGAGAAGGGTTGACAGCACAATGGCGGCGGAGGCAAGCTCAACATCGCTGTTCAACTGTGATGAAAGGACATAGATGGCCGTGGAGGTTGGCAGGGAAAAAAAAATCATGCCCGCCTTGAACGGGACGCCGGTGACGGAGAATGCCTTTAACAGGAAATATCCCATAACCGGCAGGATCGCGATTTTCAGCAACGCGGCAATAAAAGAGATCTTCGTGTTATGTTTGAGGCCCCCAAGGCTCAACGATCCCCCGATGGAGATCAATGCCAGGGGCATGGTCACCGATGACATCATGGAAAAGGTGTTGTCCATGTAGACAGGGAAGGAAAGCTGAAAATGGGAAAACACCATGCCCGCAACACATCCCAGGATCAATGGATTGGAGATCAACGCCTTGAGAAGATAGGTCGAATTTTCCCGGAATCCGCCCTTTTCCCCGGAATAGAGAATCAGTGTGGAAACCGCCAGCACATTCAAATAGGGGATCACAAACCCGATCAGGAGGCCGAAGTACCTGACCCCTGATTCACCAAGGCTTGTCATGACGATTGCCATGCCGATATAGCTGTTGAACCGGAAGCTGGCCTGGGAAAAGGAGCCTGCCTGGAACCTTGAGATCTTGAACAACCGGATGGCGGCCAGGCTCAACAAAAAAACCAGGGAAACAGAGATGACGGCGGCAGCGCATAAATCGACCATGGCGCCATGGTCCGGGGCAGCGCTCCCGATCTTCCAGAACAGCATGACAGGGAAAAAGATATAATAGACAAGCCTGTCTGAGGTTTTCAGAAAATTGTCATTGGTGATGTCAAACTGCTTGAGAAGGCTTCCAAGCAAAAGCAGGGTAAAGAGCGGGAATATTGCGTTCAGTACGGTCATGGTGAAATGTAATATGAAATTTCCGGGTCTTTTTCAAACCTTATTTTACGGCCGCAACCCCAACGCCTTGTGAAAAGACCCATAATCGTGTATTTTCACTGACCATGAAAAAATCATCAAAAAACAGGCTCACCCCCCGGCAGCAGGAGCTCTTCCCGGGCGACACCCTGTTCGATAAAATCGCAAGGGCGGTCTGCCGGGCCGGGACCCTGCCCCGAAAAGAGCTCCATGAAGCATGGGAGATGGCAAAACGGGTGCGGAGAAGGTACCGGGGCGGCAGGATTCTGGATCTTGCCTGCGGCCACGGCCTCCTGGCCCATATCATGCTGATCCTCGATGACAGTTCCCCAACGGCCATTGCCGTGGACAAAAACATCCCTTTGAGCGCGGACAAGTTGTCCGGCGCATTGACGGACGCCTGGCCCAGGCTGAAAGACAAGGTCCTGTACAAGCAGATGGATATAAGAGACATAACCGTCCTTCCGGATGATATCGTGGTCTCAGCCCATGCCTGCGGACCGTTGACCGATCTTGTCATGGACAAGGCCATGGAACGTCATGCCAGGGTGGCGGTTCTGCCCTGCTGCCATGATCTGAAGAAATCATCAACCGCAGGCCTTGAAGGCTGGATGGAAAACACCCTTGCCGTTGATACGGCAAGGGCGATGAGGCTCAGGGCAAGCGGATACAAAATTGTAACCCAGACGATCCCCTGTGAGATCACCCCCAAGAACAGGCTGCTCATGGGCGAGTATCCAGGGCATACCGCTTCTTCATCCGCCGGCCCTTCCTGAACCGGAACATGCCGTCGGCAATTCTGTTAAAAAAGGAAGGGCGCGGGGAGGGGCGGCGAATCCTTGCAGGACGATGCCCCATGACTTCCGCTTCAAGATCCCGGATGCGTTCTTTGACCATGATTTCCATTATCATTGGATTCATATTCGTCTCCTCCTTTTATTAGGGTCTCATTATAGGGTCTCAGGTGTTGAAAATTGATGAAAATAAATATAGGTTGACTCTTATAAAAAAGATAATCGTATGATCTGATTTCAATGTTCGGAAAAACTGATTAACCGGATAGGTGAACCATGGAACTCTACCAGTTGCGTACCTTTGTGACAGTTGCCGAGGAGAAACATCTTACCCGGGCGGCCAAACGGCTCCACACGAGCCAGCCTTCGGTCAGCGCCCATATCAAGGCCCTTGAAGAGGAGCTTGGCATCTCCCTGTTTGAACGGAGCAAAAAAGGAATGGGCCTCACGGACCAGGGAGCGCTCATGCTTGACAAGGCAAGAACAGTACTTGATTCCACAAGCGAGCTTTTGAACCAGGCGGAAAAGATCAAGGGCGAGCCCGTGGGCGGGGTGAAAATCGGGATGAACCTCTGTCCCGAAACCCTGAGGATCACCCGCCTCTTTGAACAGGCGCGGACAGCCTATCCAAAGTTGACCCTCAAGCTGATCCAGAGTTCGTCCCATCAGGTGGAGCAAAATCTTAAAACCGGGGAGTTTGACTGCGGCTATATCCTTGGGACGGTTTCCTCTCCCGGGATCAGGGCCCGCTTTCTCAGATCCGTGGAGTTCATGGTGGCCGCGCCTGTTGCCTGGAAACAAAGAATAGAAAACGCCGACGCCCGGGAGATCGCAACACTTCCCTGGGTGGTCCACACCCAGGGCTGCCGCCTGGACATGATCCTCGAGAAGCATTTCGGCCTTGGCAATCAAAACCTCATAAGGGCCGTGGAGGCGGATGACGAAACCATGAGCCAGCTGGTCATGGCCGGTGCCGGGATCGGGCTCATGTACCGGGATGAGGCCGAAGCCGCCGAAAAACAGGGACGGGTCGCCCTGTGGCGGGAGGTGACCCTGTCCCTGGATCTCTTCTTTGCCTGTCTTGAAACCCGGAGCGACGATCCCAAGATCGAGGCCATGCTCAAGGTGCATGACGCTGTCTGGCAACCGTCTTAAACCATGTCAGCACCGATATCGCCCGTGGGGAGAATCGAGGATTTGGTTCGTCTGTTGCCAATCCAGGGTGAAGTGCGGTAGATATAACCCATGAAACTTTTATTTGTGGAAGACGACGAAAAATTATCCAAATTTGTCATAACCGGATTGAAACAGTCGGGATTCACCGTGGATCATGCGTCAGACGGGGTTGACGGCCTGCATCTGGCCATGACCGAATCCTATGACATGGTGGTGCTCGATATCATGCTGCCCGGTATGGATGGGCTGCGCATCGTGGAACAGATGAGAAAGCATGATATTGACACCCCCGTCATCTTTCTCAGCGCCAAAAGATCCACGGAAGACCGGATCAAGGGCCTCTACTCCGGGGCGGACGACTATTTGACCAAACCCTTTTCCTATCTGGAGCTGCTTGCCAGGATTCAGACCCTGCTTCGCCGGACAAAGGGGGGAAAGATCGAACCCACCACCATCACCGTGGGGGATCTCTCCATCGACCTGCTCGCCCGGAAGGTAAAGCGCGGCGATACCACCATCGATCTTCAGCCCAAGGAGTTTGGCCTGCTCCAGCTGCTTGCCAGGAATCCGGACCGGGTGGTATCCAAGACCGTGATCATGGAGAAGCTTTGGGATTACAATTTTGATCCCCAGACCAATGTGGTGGATGTGCTTGTGTGCAGGCTCCGGAACAAAATTGACAAACCGTTTGAATCAAAAATGCTTCATACCTTGCGTGGTATCGGATATGTCCTTAAGCCCCCGGCTGATTCGTAAACTCGAGTTCAAGCTGGTTCTCTGGTTCTCCTCCGGCTTTATCGTACTTGCCCTCCTTCTCTTTGCCTTTATCTCATTTCAGCTGAATACGTCGATCCGTATCAAGGAGAGGCAGTTTGTCCTTGAAAAGGCATCCCAATACCTCACCATTGCCCACACCCGGGGCATGGCGTCCCTGCTGGCCCACCTCGACAGGGAACAAGGCCCGGCCTTCAAAACCGGCATGATCATCATGATCACCGCCCCGGACGGCGCCAGCGTCCACACCTCCCTTCCAAAATTCTGGGAGGCATTTCCGATAGCTGACATCCCAAAGCAGATGGAGACCCGGACAGGGGAATGGGTGGAGGTCCGGGGAAGCGGCTGGTTTGGCGGTGCAAGTGACATCGATGAAAGCGACTGGCTGGAAGTCACCTCAAAAAAGCTGAACCGGGGCTACACCCTCTACATCGGCTACTCCAACGAGGAGATCGAAGAAACCCAGGCCCGGTTGAGGGCCTCCATTGAGAAATCCGTGGAGGCTGGAAACCATGAAGCCCTGATGGACTCCCTCATGGACTGTGCCGAAGAGACGGAACTCCTCGGCAGCATCATCAACACCCTCATGGATATATCCGAGGCGGAAACCGGCACCATGACCCTCCACCCCGAGGAGATCCCGCTTTCGGATCTCATGGACTCCGTGTGCGACGTGTATCAGATCCCGTCGGAAGAGAAACAGATCACCCTGGCAAAGATCGTTCCCGGAGAGCTTTCCGTCATGGCGGACCCGGCCCGGCTCTACCAGGTGATAGCCAACCTTGTGGACAATGCGGTCAAGTACACCCCTTCCCAGGGGCGTGTGACCCTCACGGCCTCCCGGGAAGGCACCGGGGTCAAAATCTGCGTGGAAGATACCGGACCCGGCATTCCCGAAGAGGATATCCCCCGGATCTTTGACCGGCTTTTCCGTTGCGACCGAAGCCGCAGCCAGAAAGGGCTGGGCCTGGGGCTTTCCCTGGTCCAGGCCGTGGTCCGGGCCCACAATGGCACCATCGGTGTCGAAAACCTCAAAGACAGGGGTACCCGCTTTACCCTGCTCCTTCCCTGATCCAACCCCGACCCCCTTCAACCTTTCTTTTTTGTAATGTTATGGAAAGATTCCGGAAAGCCGGGTTCTGCTATTATTCCCCCATTAAAGATTAATTATGAAACATGTAACCCCGAGGAAAAATATGCAGAAACAAAAGAAAACAACGGCCAGGAAAGGATTGCAGCTGATTCATTTGAGGGATTTTATCCGGTTGATGACGGTGCTGCTCTTTCTCCCATGGATCGCCTGGGTGCCTGAAACCATTTTCGGCATGGAGCCCGATTTTGAACTGGAAGTTGCGGTCATGCTGATGTTCGTGGTGTTCGGCTCTTTCTGGTGCGGATGGATCTGCCCGTTTGGCAATGCCGACTACTTTATCAGCAAAATCGGGAAAAAACTTTTTCCCTCAATGCAGTTCAATCTCCCGGCGTCTGTGGACCGGCCCCTGCGGTATTTGAAATACCTGTTCCTGGCAGGATTTTTCTACGTCATTGTTTCAAAGGGGATTGATTACTTCTGGGGAGATCACATGATCATGTACAAAGCCACGCCCTTTACATCCGCCTATATCCATGCGAAAAAGGCCTTGATCCTCCTGGTTCCCCTGCTGATGCCCCGTTTTTTCTGTAAATACCTCTGTTTCCAGAAAGCCTTATACAACCTGATGAACCGCCTGCTGCCCCTGACCACGATCAAGCGGGACACTTCAGCCTGTATCTCGTGCCGCCGGTGTGACAAGGTCTGCCCGGTCCAGATCCAGGTATCTGAAAAGGAAACCATATCAGGCAGCGATTGCCTGGGATGCTACAGCTGTGTCGACAAAGGGGTCTGCCCTGAAAAGGCCGATGCGCTCCACATTTCCTTCCTGGGCAAAAAGGTAAATCCCCTGGTTTTCAGTCTCGCCGCCATTCTCTTTTACTATCTTTTCACCTGGAGCGTCCACACCATTACCGGACCATTAAGTTAGGTTAAATCGAGAAAGACGTTCAACCCCGTATGAATATCCCATAAAACGCAAACAAGCCCCCTGCCCCGAATCGATTTGGCACCCCATGCCGGATTCAGGCGCATTGGGGCTTGTCCCGGATGCAATTATAGAGTATGGATAGTCCGGTACAGGACAACAAATCAGGGTGGAAAAGGAAACCATGCAGTCACTACACTGGGATATCAAAAAATTTAAGGGCCTGACAATTGATGAGCTCTATGACCTGCTCAGACTGAGAGTTAATGTGTTTGTGGTGGAGCAGACCTGCCCCTATCCTGAGCTGGACGGCAAGGACACCCATGAAGAAACCCTTCATATGACAGCCCTGACGGAAAACCATACCCCTGCGGCCTACCTGAGAATCCTGGCCCCGGGGGTCAGCTATCCGGACGTTAGTTTCGGCCGGGTGGTGGTGGCGGAAAACTTCAGGGGCAAGGGCTTAAGCCATACCCTGATTGAAAATGCCGTTGCCGTGATCCAGGAGACATGGCCGGGGCAACAGATCACCATCGGCGCCCAGGAATACCTGAAATCATTTTATCAATCCCACGGTTTTGTCCCCGTCTCAGACACCTATCTTGAGGACGGCATTCCCCACATCGACATGACCAGAAAACAGGCTTAAGCGGTCATGCCAGTTGTTTCAGCACTCTCTTTGCTCTTCCTTTTATAGCAGAGATGATGTCCCGGACAAGCTCAAAGCACTCTTTGAGCCCGGGACCGCCATCCGCCTGATACTTCAATTCATGGGAAATTCCCATGGCCTGGCAAAAGTCTTCCTGGTGCAGTCGAATAACAGCCTCACCATCGGAAATTCGGTCATACCTTTCAATCAGCAGCGCTTTCCGGTTCTCTTTCTTGATGATTTTAACCGCTGGAACACTGAGATTCAAAAAACCGGCAAGCATCATGCAAAAACACTCATTTTCAATGGAGGAGCGGAAATGAGCCATTGCGGGTTTCAAGATACAATTACTTGGAGCGCCATTTAACGGGATGGAAAAATTTGATTTTTTATGAAAAAGAGCCAGTTTTTCCTGGGCCCCTGCAAGGGATATGCGAATTCCGTCTTCACCGGCAAGCAAAGGCCGCCTGGGGATATTTTTTATAAGCTCGGCCAATTGTTCTTCCGTAAGAGGACGATAGCTATATTGATCGCTGGATTCCGGCGATATGGAGCCGGGAAGAATCGTTATTGCTCCGGCACATTCTCCCCCAAGAAGCTTGAGGAGCATAAAATCATTTTTTTCTGACACTCCAAGCCGCCTGGCCACTAAATCCCTGACAGCAGATTCCGGCAAAAGATTAGCAAAAAACGATTTCACCTTATGATCAGGGAAGGCGGTATGCTGCAAAGGCAGGGAAATGGATAAGGGGAAAGCGTCGGGGCACTCAAGCCAGCTCCCTGAGTAGGAAAATGAAAACCGTCTCTTGTCGTCCAGACATAAACGTCCCACCAGGTCTTCACTAAAAAAAACATTCAGTTTTTCAACCATCAGCTCTCTCCACGTTTAATCAGGTGGAGTTCAAGCCCCAGTCCGTTCAACACTTCAAATATCTTACCGATTTGAGCGGTTGGTTTACCCTTTTCAAGCTCTATAACAAACTTTCTGCCGACATCTGTGAATTCTGATATCTCTTTTTGAGTCAGTTTTAATCGTTTGCGTTCTTTAAGAAGATATTGACCGAGTTCTTCAGAATTATTGATTTTTGTCAAAGGTTTCACGCAAGCCCCCATATAAAAAGTAACCGATAAGGGACTTTTATCATTTTCCGAATACCATTTCAACAAAAAGTAACCGATCGAGGACTTTTAGGCTTCTTCAGCCGCCTGCACAACAAAAAGTCCCCGTTCGGACACTTTACCTCCCTGAAGAACCATGTGCAACAAACTCAATCCACATTTTGAAAAACAGGTAAAAACCCCGGATGAATTGAAAGATAGAACTCCTTAACCAAAAGATATTTGGCCTTTATATTTGGATATTGAGCAATCAGGTTCTCCATTTTCCCAGGATAAACAAAGATGTTTTCCGCATACACATTGAAATCATTCTCCAGGCTGGATTGAGAGTACCTGGACAAAAACCCCTCCCGGTATCCCCTCGCTTCTCCAGCGCCATCGCGATCATGTTTTATTGCATTCAAACGCTCAGCGGTTGTTTTTTTGTATTGAAAATCCGCCGGATTGGATTCAGACCATTTCCGGTAGTCAAAAGGAAATTGACTCATCAAAAGAGAACTCATCTCATGATGAAAAAGTTCCCTTAAATACATGTCCGTAAACCCCATACGGCGGCCTTTGCTGGTTAAGTACAGGGTTTTCGCCAGACTGGTGCCGCCATACTCCACTTCATAAAATTCAAGCGCCTCACACAATGCAATACCATTTATATTCTCGGAAATGACAGAAGCGGGGTATCTGGCTAAAAGCCCCGGCAACAGCCGAACAAACCGACAAAGCTCAAAATCTGAAATCTGCGTGGCTTTACCGTTAAAAGGCGGCTTATTCCAGGGAGGAAGAACAAAATTATTGTTGACATGGTAGTTGATTTTTATGTCATAGCTATTTTCGATTTCTTTAATTTCATCTTTAAAATTCGTAGTATAATAGAACAAACAATCTTTTAAGCTGGCGGGATTAAAGGAACTCGATTGGTGTTTGCAAAAAAGCACCAAACCCAGAATCAAAAAAATTCCGGCAATTGAATAATTCAATAGCTTTTTTAAATGCCTATTTATCATTATCGTTCCACATCTTGAACCGGCAAAGGAATGTTACCGTTCCCCGGATGGAACCGTCACGGGCACCACCCCCGGAACAGACTTAAATCGGTTTACTCCAAGGACAAATATTCCTGCGGCGGCGGCAAAGCAGGGTGCGTCATCAGCGGTACCAACGCCGAAAGTAAGTACATCTTCCGCAAGGGTCGTTAATTACCGTTTTTGTGACCATGGAAACCATTGGCTTATTGTTATGCTCAAAAATCTTAGGCCATTTTGTAGAATCTCCCAAAAATTTCCCGGCAATGCTCCACAGACTGTCACCTCGCTTAACTGTATATTTTTGTCCTAACATAACGAATACATACCTCCATATCTTTTATGTAAATAGTGTCTGACCGAAAAGTCATTATTTTGGGGGCGTCACCCTCCAAAAAAATCATTATTCATCGTTCCAAAGTTTTTTTTGATGTGTAGAAATTGTTTTTTACTGATCTTTGACATTTTGTCCTAATTTCGAGCATGACT
>JAAEMK010000109.1 GCA_024225635.1 Desulfobacteraceae bacterium
GATCTGAGATTGTGCTACAGTTTTGAAATTTTACATGGGCTTCTTACTCACAAAAATAATAGGATTCCAATGAGAAAAAAAATTCGGGGACCCCCCCTACCCCCCTAAAAAGGCCTATTTTGGGCGAACAAGAGCCAAAATGGGCCGTTTCTCCCAGAAGGGTTTGTGCTACAGTTTTGAAATTTTACATGGGCTTCTAACAAACAAAAATATTAGAATTCCAATGAAGAAAAAAAATTTGGGGACTCCCCCTAGCTGTCCAAAAAAGCCGATTTGGGCGGACAAAAGCCAAAATGGACCGTTTCTCCCAGAATGGTTCGTGCTACAGTTTTGAAATTTTGTATATGATCCTAAGTCACAAAAATATGAAGATTCCAACGGGAAAAAAATTTGGGGTACCCCCCCTAGTCCCCCAAAAAAGCCGATTTTGGGCGGACAAAAGCCAAAATGGGCCGTTTCTCACAGAAGGGTTTGTGCTACAGTTTTGAAATTTTACATGGGCTTCTAACAAACAAAAATATTAGAATTCCAATGAAGAAAAAAAATTTGGGGACTCCCCCTA
>JAAEMK010000110.1 GCA_024225635.1 Desulfobacteraceae bacterium
CCCCTAAAGAGAGATGGAATTTTTAAGACGTCACACAGAACACTTTCAAACGCTTCATTTATTTTTTTAAATAAATTTTATTTGAGATATTATACTACACTATTTTTAATACTTTACTTATATTTGTTCGTTTAATCGTTTATAGGGCGCCATGGTTCCTGGGCTCAGTTGCCATCTTGACCACGGCTGGGACCAAGCTACGCGTATACGCTCGCTCACAGACCCATGCCCGTAAAGGTGTAGATACCTAGATATTAATTAATTATTGTTCGCCAATTATTACTAAGATTAGATAGTAGGTAGATAATTACTATTAAGAATTTTGTTTGTTCCTAAGAGTAATATTATGTTACTGAGTGTACCTAGGTAGGTACTAATAAATTGTTGGTTAATAATTGCTAGAGTATTTAATTTGACTGGGGGGTGGTTATAAATAGTAAAGATCCCTTTAATATTTAGCCCCCCTAAATATTTTCATTTGCTCCCAAGGCGTCCTAAAACCCCTAGGGCTGCTGAGGTTTAGATTTTACGTTCCCCTAGGGTGTAACCAGACAGTGACCACGCGCGGAATATTCAGTTTGTAGGCTGAAGTACCGCGGCTATCGGTGTCGGTAGCGTCCCACAGGGGTAGGTATTTCCTTGCCATAGCCTTACCCTTTGGGGTTGCCTAAATATATGAGACTAGCTTGTAAGATTTGTAGAGTAGTTTAAGATTTATTAAACCATGTACTATTAGCTAAAGAAGGATAATTATTTGCTCGATCAGCAGAATCTCTTTGATTTCACCATGAAGGTGAAGATTTTCCTCAGACCTAGCTTATGAAAATCTTTTGCTGTAATTGTGTTGTTTCCAAACAATTCCAGCCGCAGTTTATTGTACCTAGGACAATAACCTATCAGGTGTTCTACTGTTTCCTCATGGAAACCGCATTGCTCACAGTCAG
>JAAEMK010000111.1 GCA_024225635.1 Desulfobacteraceae bacterium
CTTCCCTTCATCTAGAACTCTAACTTGTATTGTAAGGACCAATACAACAATAAGTCCTCCGGGTGTTCATGGGAGGAATTAGGATACTTTTGGAAGGTACGGTAGTGGCAAGGTTCGAATTCCTTAGGAGACGTCGGAGAAAGTTGATGGCGAGAGAAGAGATGGGTCTGGACGGGCCGCCGGCCAACTTCCTATTCGGCAACCTTTTCACCATGGTCAAGGCCATACTTGAGGTGGGTGCGCTATCGCTGCGCCACCTTGAATATATATCGTGGGGAGCGCGACAGCGCTCCCCACATTTGTGGGGAGGGTAAGCTGGAGAGCCCCCTACCTATACCGTGCTAACCGGGTGTTGCGGACTTTTCAGTAGGGGGCTCCAGGCGAAGTCGAGATTGCGTCGGGCGATCGGGCTGATTTTTTTACTGAAGATGTCACTTGTTATGGGCGATAATCGTGCAAAATTTCAGCCCGATCGGTTGGCGCACCCCTGACCTATGGGCGAGAACCGTCTTCAATCTTTGCAATCTCCGCCTTCGGCTGGAGCTTCCGGCGCCTGCCGCCGGCGCATGCTTC
>JAAEMK010000112.1 GCA_024225635.1 Desulfobacteraceae bacterium
AAAATCCACCATGATCATTGATCAGTGATCAGCCATTCATTGATTCAGCGATTGATTTTATTACTAATGTTTCAAAAAAATTAAGTGAAATTATCAAACTTGCCGTTGTTTGCCGTTGCTTGCCGTTGTTGTTGTTGTTATTGTTGTACCCCTTGCAAAATTTCAGCGCTTTTGATTCTGACAATACTGAGATCGCCGCTTATCAGTGCTTCCGACGATTCGGGCTCGTATTCGGGTCAGATACGAAACTGATGGATCCCAGGTTTTGCATAGTCCAAGAAAGGCTAATGATGAACCATATTACAAAGTTTCAGCGCTTTTGATTGCGACAATACAGAGATCGCCGCTTATCACTGGTTCCAGCGATTTGGACCCGTATTCGGGTCGGATACGAAACTGATCGATCCCAGCTTGTGCGTAATCCAAGAAAGCCTAATGACGAACCATTTTGCAAAGTTTCAGCGCTTTTGGTTGCGACAATACCGAGATCGCCGGCAATCAGTGATTCCGGCGATTCGGGCTCGTATTCGGGTCTGATACGAAACTGATCGATCCCAGCTTTTGCATAGCCCAAGAGACGTAGGGTAAGGCGGGGCTACTTTGAACACTTTTGGCTTTTTCTGAGTTTTCAAATGGGTGGTGTTCGCTTACCTTCTGTCCAATTCTTGTGAAACTTT
>JAAEMK010000113.1 GCA_024225635.1 Desulfobacteraceae bacterium
CAGGGGGAGAGAGGATGACCAGGTCCTCCTGATAAGAAGAGTGTCCCCTTCTCACCCGCTTTCGGCACCCCTTATCTCCGAGGGCGCTTGACAACCGTATAAGAGGGGACACTCTTTTTCTGGCGAGCGTGGCAGTCGCCGGCCCCCCGGCTGCCCTCGTCGGCGCTTGCCCGGTCGCCCCTTGTGACGGATCATGGTGGCTGGCCGATTCAGAGGGTCGGCGTGGGATAAAGAGTGTCCCCTAGTCCCAAAACAAGCGCGTAAAAATCGCTCGAAAACCCATTTCAGAAAACTTCTGCCAATTTGCCGACGGGCGCGGCTCCAAACTGCCATTGTCAGAGGAAAGGACCTCGGCCTAATCCGAGGACGGGTAGAATCTGATTGGAAGCCGGGAAAATTTGGTCGAATTTGGGCGTAGCGGCGCCAGTTCTACCGATTTTCAGCAGTATAAGATTTTCTTAACCACAGGTGCACTGCCAGGGGAAACCCCTGGTTTAAATCGGCTTTTTGGCCGACCGTTTATATTAGTAGGCGAAGCGTTGCTGCTTGAACCAATTGCTTCCGTCGATAAGGAGATGCACCATTTGAGGACAAGAAAGAAGCCGGAAGACTAAGCGCCGCC
>JAAEMK010000114.1 GCA_024225635.1 Desulfobacteraceae bacterium
AAAAGGGTGAAAAGCCTGAAAGAAAGGCCGTTCAGGGAAACGGGCGCTGATAAGGAAACGGCCGTATCTCGGATTCTCGACATCCAACCCCACTGTAAGCCACTTTTCCGGTATTTCCTGAAAGAGAAGACTCCAAGGAATACGCTGATGCGTCGAATGGCGAAATCGACCCATGAGAACTTTTTTACGTGGCGCTGAACTTTTGCAAATTGCGTACTCCGTCCGTGGCGTGCGCTATGCTCCGTCATTCCCTTAGTAGAGGGAGTTTTTCGACGAAACTTGGAACAAACATAGAGGCTATTAGTAGCAACAAGACCTGCAAGTTTCAGCTTTCTAGGTTGAACATTGCCGGATTTATAAGGCGAAAGCCCACATTTTCGGCCGAAAAATCAGGGTGCAATTTCGCAGAATCGACCATAGCTCGAGATCCAACCTCACTGTAAGGCACTTTTTCGACAGTTTCTGAAAGAGGAGACTCTCGGGAACACGCTGATATGTCGCACGGCAAAATCCACCCATGAGAACTTTTTTTACTGGCCCGCAAAATTTTGCAAAATGCGCTTTTCGCAATTTCCTTTAAAGTCGAAATTTTCCGCCGAAACTTAGGGATTACATAGAGGTATGCAGTAGCAATAAAGCCTGCAAGTTTCATCCCTCTAGCCCGCCCGGTGAACGAATAAAGCGGCAAAAACTGCGCGCGGCCGGAAAATTTTGAAAATGGCGGCCGTCGGTTTTCGCGCTCGCGCCAGCGCACAAGGAGGAGCAGAGCCGCCGGACCGGTGGCGATGAAGAGCATAGACATGTACCTACACTATGCCAAAATTTGGAGAAAATCGG
>JAAEMK010000115.1 GCA_024225635.1 Desulfobacteraceae bacterium
ACAATGCAAAACACACAACACGCACCAGGCAATGGCAACCAAGTCTTATGCAGGTCAGATGCAGGTCAAAATGAAGTAGGATGACGACGACAAAGGACGACGACAACGACATGGCGGCCACAATGCAAAACACGCAACACGCACCAGGCAATGGCAAACGACAAATGACGACGACAACGAATGCAATGAAACTTCTTTGAGCTGGCCACAACAACACCTCTGAGCTGGCCTTTCTCCATTCTGTGTGGAAGAAGAACGACATCAAGGACAAGAAATGTGCCCATTGCAGTTTTTATTTGTAGTTTGTTCACGTGAAAAAAATGCAAACGTCTGGTGCACGTCTGGTGCACAGTGTGAGACGCGTACAATATTTTGCGCAGCAAACTGTTGGTGCTTATTATTATGCTATACGATCAACGCAATCTTAGACTACGGTAGGAATCGTGGAATCGTGTTTCGAAGAAAGCGCCTGTCCGTCCAGAATGTAAAAGAAGAAAACAAGGGCCTCGAAAGTCATCGTGGAAAACACACCAACATCTCCTTGGCGTGGAAAACAATAAAACACAAGGTCATCGAAGGCCATCCAAGGTCAAGGTCTCAGACCTTACTATCAGCTCTGCTTCTGCTTTACTTGCTTTGCTCTCTTGCTTGCTTTGCTCTCTCAAAAAAATGCAACAGGACGACGATACAATGCAAGATGACAGCTCTGCTTCTGCTTTGCCTTGCTCTGCTCTCTTGCTTGCTCTGCTCTCTCAAGCAATGCAAGAGGATGACGATTCAATGCAAGACGAAAGCTCCGCTTTGCCTTGGTC
>JAAEMK010000116.1 GCA_024225635.1 Desulfobacteraceae bacterium
CACGAATGTCACAAGGTTTTTTTTCCTCCGCTTTCTGCCAGAAAAAATGGGTTTTCTTCAAGATTTTTATGAATTTTTGGAAAATTTTGACCTAAACTTTAATAGGGGAGGGTCAACTAGATGCCTACGATCCAGATATCAACGCGCCACATAATTAAAAAGCCTTTACGTCGCCTCCAATCCATACATCAACGCCCAGTTTACAGCAAAAGCACTTCCCGCGCGTACAAAACGCCAACAGACACCAGCCATGTCGAGCCTGCAATCCAAATTTCAACGCGCACCATAAATCCAAACGCTTCACGTCCCCTCTGATCCAAATTCCAACGCCAACGATAAGTATAAGACACTCATAGCGCCTACAAAACGCCAACAATCACCAGCAACATTAACAAAGTATGCTATTAATACACCATCTTCCGCTACCGCACCCCTTCATGCCAATACGTGCCTACCTCTCACAACTTCCTCTTCCATCCTGCTATGCTCATTTTCTCCAAGTTCCCACCTCCCACCCTATTTTTTCACTTTAAAAAACACTTGACTTTGCTTACTGGAACAAAGGTGTGACGTCGCCGAGTCGCGCTAAAGCGCGACTCGACAACGTCACACCTTACATATGATTTTTCAACTTAATTTCCTTGCTGTTCTGTATGTTTCTATTGCTTTCTATTGATTTTCTATTGATTTCTATGGATTCGCTAAGTCCGTCGCCTATAGTGCCAATAGGCCTCTTGGTAGGGGATGACCCCACGTCATAAAAAAAAAAGTTTGTCAAATACTTCGATTCACGTCCTCGGACCAGTGTCTACGTCGAGTACGCACCTCCGGAACACCGAAATGGACAAGATTTTTTTTCGAAAAAATTTCATTTTTTTTTCATTATTTTTGCATTTTTTTGCCCTCCACACTCAAAAAAAACCTCGAAGTCCCTCGCCCTGTATACCCAATAAACCTCTTGGGAGGGGTGACCCCCCCCCCTTGGAAAAAAGTTTGTCAAATACTTCGATTCACGACCTCAGACCAGTGTCCACGTCGAGTACGCACCTCCGGAATACCA
>JAAEMK010000117.1 GCA_024225635.1 Desulfobacteraceae bacterium
CCGCCGGCTGAAAACGATGGCCCTCGATCAGAATACCACACCATATATGTTCTTGCTGGCAAACTTCAGTATCCTGTTATCCAAACTAGCCGGACAGGAAGATATCGTTATCGGCACCCCCACAGCCGGCCGCAGACATGCCGATTTGGAGAAAATCATCGGCATGTTTGTCAATACTCTGGCACTGCGCATTTATCCACGGGGCGAGAGTACCTTCAAACAATACCTCCGGCAAGTAACCGAAACGACATTGGCAGACTTTGAGAACCAGGAATACCCCTTTGAAGCTCTGGTGGAGAACGTCTCCATAATCAGAGATGCCGCCCGCAATCCCGTATTTGATGTTATGCTGACCATGCAAAATGTGCGGGATGCCGAAACAGGAACGAACACTACCGACACCGGAGGAGATACATCGCAAAACGACGAAAACCGGGAAATAGATGAAGAGAACCATGAAACCATTCAATCCGTGTCCAAATTCGATATGACATTGTGGGCTACGGACTCGGGCCAAAACTTCTCTCTTACCCTTAAATGCAATGCCGCACTATTTAAAGAGGAATCACTCGATAGATTTATCGGATATTTTAAACGAATCCTATCCGCTGTAGTCACTCAAGAGGATATAACACTGGCACGCATCGGAATCATAAGCCCGGAAGAGAAAAAACACGTACTCTATGACTATAATAATACGGAAACGAAATACCCGGAAACCAAAACAATCCACGGACTATTTGCGGAACAGGCCGCCAAAACACCCGGCAATATAGCAGTAACCGCTGCGGCTTCCAACGCGAAAGCACAGACACTTACCTACAAGGAATTAAATGGAAAAGCTGGAAAATTCGCCCACAGGCTGCGCACCGGGGGGCTCGGAACCGGAACCGTTGCCGCCATAATGCTGGAACCCTCCGTAGAGATGGTCACCGCAATACTGGCAGTATTAAAAACCGGCGCTTGCTACCTGCCCATCGACCCCCTGAACCCACAAGAAAGAACAACCTTCCTCTTAACCGACAGCGAAACGAAACAATTGCTCACCCGTCCACAACTGACCGGTAATCTGACATTTGACGGTGAAATCATAACTATCGCAGAAGAAAGCGTGGAAAATAACCGTGATAAGAATAATGAAAATAACGTTGAAACTGCCCCTCAACATGCCACTCACACAGACCCCGTCTATATGATCTATACCTCCGGGACCACAGGGAAACCCAAAGGCGTCGTGCTGACACATGGCAACCTCGTAAACTATGTCAACTGGTTCTCTCATGAAGCCGCATTAAAAATCGAAGACAAAACCATTTTAACCTCATCGTTTGCCTTTGACCTGGGATATACATCCCTGTATCCCTCATTGTTAAACGGCGCTCAACTGCATGTGCTACCCAAAGAGACATATATGTTACCCGGCAAAATGTTGGAATACATAGCCGCACGGGGCATCACATATTTAAAACTAACCCCGTCGCTCTTTTCCACCATAGTAACCGATACCGCATTTACCGCCTCGAACAGCCGTACGCTGCGCCTGGTGTTATTGGGGGGAGAATCCATAAATACCGCAGATGTGGAAAAATCCTACCGTGAAAATCCCCATATCAGAATAATGAATCATTATGGACCCACCGAAGTAACCATCGGCTGTATCGCACAATATATCGAAATCAAAAACCTTGAAGCCTATAAAACCCGGCCCACCATCGGCAAACCCATCTATAATACCAAAGCCTATATTCTGGACAAAAACCAAAATCCGCAGCCGC
>JAAEMK010000118.1 GCA_024225635.1 Desulfobacteraceae bacterium
CCCCTGCCGCTCTCACCCTCTTTTGTCTTCGACCGCGCTCTTCATCGTCGTCATCTTCTGACGTCGCCGTCACCCTCTGCCCTCGTCCTCCTGTGCCGCCGTCGTCCTCTGTCATCATCGTCCTCTTTCGTCGTCGTCCTCTGTCGTTGTCGTCTTTCTCTGTCATTGTCGTTGTTCTCTGCCATCGTCGTCCTCCTCTGCCGACGTCGTCCTGTCGTTCTCTGTCATCGTCATCCTCTGCCGATGTCGTCCTCTGCCATCGTCATCATCTGCCGTCGTCGTCCTCCTCTGTCATCATTGTCCGCTGCTGTCGTCGTCCTCTGTCGTTGTCGTCATCCTCTGTCATCATCCGTCATCGTCGTTCTCATCGTTGTCCTGTGTCATCGTCACCTGCTGTCGTCATCATCCTCTGTCTTCATCGTCGTCTGTCGTTGTCATCATCGTCATCCTGTGTCGTCATCATCCGCTGTCATCGTCATCTGCTGTCATCGTCCGCTGTCATCATCCTGCTCTGTCGTCA
>JAAEMK010000119.1 GCA_024225635.1 Desulfobacteraceae bacterium
GGCCGTCTTGAGCGCGGCCTTAGGCATCATCCTTCGCATCGTCGAGCGATCGGTGCGGGCATGCCAAAACCCAAACCGGACGGCCGGACTACCCTGACGCTCACACCGCTCGAACTCATCGATCTCATCGCCGGGTTGGTCCCTCGCCCTCGCGCCCACCGCCATCGCTATTTCGGCGTACTCGCTCCAAACGCCACCCCGCGAGCCGCCGTTACGGCTCTCGCGCCCGTTTCCGAATCAAATTCCGACACCGAGCAGGAAACAACACATCCCAATCGTCGAGACGATCCTCAGCGGACTCGACACCCTGAGGAAAACTCCGAAACGCTCGCCCGTAGCCATGCCAATTACCTCTGGGCCACCCTTCTTGCCCGTATCTTCGAGGTATTTCCACTCGTTTGCCCCCATTGTGGCGGATCGATGCGGATCGTTGCCTTCATCACCGATTCTCCCACCGTCAAGCATATCTTGAATCATATCGGAGAACCTTCGACGCCGCCACGGATCTCTCCTCCACGCGGACCGCCCGAATGGGAGAACGATACAATTGGACTCGAAGACCCGTTCCAGGATGGGGATGTCAACGTCGATCCGGAACCCGAGTTCGAATACGATCAGCGGATCTCCTGGTAACTCTAACTATTTAATTATTGTGGTTTTGTTCCGCTACGGGCTTCTTTGCATTTTTTACACGCTTTTCTCAGCCCTTCCCATCTAATCCATGGCGTTTTTCCCTTCTTCCAGAAAAAATACCCGAATTTAGACCATTTCCCCTTTATTTTTTTGCTCGACTTGCTCTTGACTTAACTTACTGATCGGTCGATACTCTATTAGAAGCGGTTGAAATTCCTATCCCTCTA
>JAAEMK010000120.1 GCA_024225635.1 Desulfobacteraceae bacterium
ACACGTCTCTACCGTAACCTGTACCTATAATACCGTAGCCCATTCCGTGAATTTTTTTCATTCGGTGGACTCCCCATAAAATTCTGAATCGATTGGTACCACTCCGAGCTCGACAGCCTGTTTCTACCGTAACCCGTTTCTACCGTAACCTGTACCTATTATACCGTAACCCATTCCGTGAATTTTTTGTCATTCGGTAGACTCCCCATAAAATTCTGAATTGATTGGTACCACTCCGAGCTCGACAGCCTGTTTCTACTGTAACCCGTTTCTACCGTAACCTGTATCTATTATACCGTAACCCATTCCGTGAATTTTTTTCATTCGGTAGACTCCCCATAAATTTCTGAATCGATTGATACCACTCCGAGCTCGATCAGTTAAGAATTGAGCGAGTTTGACGGTAACAACTAAATCACGCGATTTTGCTAAGTATTGACCACCTGTGCCTGTTTTGCAAATGTTGTTTAGTGTTTTTCAACATTTTTTGTTCGGGACACTCCCA
>JAAEMK010000121.1 GCA_024225635.1 Desulfobacteraceae bacterium
CATAATACTTGTCCGATTCGGGTCGGCGATGGCTTAAACGAATCCACGTGACTCTCCGAACAAATTTCTCGACACTTTTTGGAATTCTGCTAGCGGCAAGGACCAGAACTGAAGCTGCCACTGTCATACTTGTGTGACGATACTACGATACTGCCCCATCCTTCGCTACACGGTCGTTATATGTGGTTGTGTTCGTCTTGCTTGGTGTTTGCCTTTCGTTCCTTTCACTTGCTTGCCATTGCTTCACGTTCGAGTGAAGTTTTGATCCCTTGCTGACAGACACAGAGACAGAGGCACAGACAAACACAGACACACAGACAGACAAATACACAGATGGACACAGACAGACAAAAACACAGATTCCGCAATTTCGAAAGTTTATACAACAAAACCGTGCGATACACCATTCGACGCGCCCCGTCGAGCTGAATCCAAAAATGGCAAAATGGGCTCAATCGGACCAAAACTGGAGGAGTTATTAGCGAAAAACCGTTTTTGGTCACACAAAAACGCGATTAAAAAAAATATGTCAAAAGCAAATGCGTCGGCTTGTAGTGTAAGTTAGGCGTACTATGTAGTACTACAATACAGGCGAAAAAAATTTTGTGCCTCCCATGTATCTTGGGAAAGCGGGCCCAAAAACTCATTTTTCGGAAGACAATTTTTTTAAAAATG
>JAAEMK010000122.1 GCA_024225635.1 Desulfobacteraceae bacterium
CCCGAGGATGTCCGAGGTGATGGCCAGGCGGTTCCGGTCCCGGCACACCATCTGGAAATTGGGCTCCATGCCTTCGTGGACCAAAAGATGGGAGGCGGCAAGGCTTGACATGCGTACCACGGCGGTCTGGTTGTCCGTGATGTTCACTGCGTCCACCATGCCCTTGAGGTGGGCGAACTTCTCCTTGAGATGGTCCGTATTGGCGCCCTTGGGCGGACCGCACTCCCCTGTAAAGGCAAAATGGCCAGCCCTGAGGATCTTTTCGAGATTGCTTCCTGATTTGTACTCATCCATGGGTTATCTCCTTTGACAAAGGGTTCAGGGAATCAACTCCTCCCGGATGCTTCGCCTGGGGCCGCCGTCCCGGGCGGAACTCCAGTCCTTGGCCTCGATCACCTTCAGGAGATCTTCCAGCCGGCCCTGCTCCATCTTTTTTTTCACGATCATGTCCCAGATGCAGAGGGTTTGTTTGGATACCTCGCAGATGCCGTCGGCCGAGCCGCCGCAGGGGCCGTGGAGGAGGCTCTTGGCGCACCTGGCAATGGGGCAGAGCCCGTCAAAGAGATGGATGACGCAGGTGCCGCACCCCTGGCACCGCTCCTCCCAGACGCCGTGGCTCACGGCGCCCCCGAAAAAGGTGGTGTTCACCCCGGGGAAGAAGATTTGCTCTGGGTAGGCTTCGGAGAGGAACTGGGGGCCCACCCCGCAGGCAAGGGAGACCACGGCGTCGTAATTGTCGATCCCCTCCTTTAACTGGGCCACATACTCGTTGTCGCACTGGCGCTCAATGGTTGTGGTTTCGATCTCGATGGGCTGGCCGCTGGTTTTCCGTGCGAGCTTGATGGAGGCGGCCAGGATTTCCACCTCCTTTTCCCCGCCCACATTACACACGGTGACACACCCCCTGCACCCCACAATGAGGATTTTTTGCTTGTCCTGGACCATGGCCAAAATCTCTTCAAGGGATTTTCTGTCTGCAACTATCATGGGTCACCTCGTTATTGGTTGGTTTAAGGGGAAAGATTTCGGTTTGAGGGGACAGATTTCAAATCTGTCCCCATGCCGGCCAAATCTGTCCCCATGCCGGCCGCCCGTTGGTTGACCGGGCTGGGCCCGAGGTCCCTGATCCGGGCCGTGATCTCGTCCGCGATCTCGGCAAACCGCTTCCCCTGGGCGGAGGAGAGGTTGTACATGGCCACCCGGTCGGGTTCCATGCCGATCTCGGCCAGCACCTTTTTGACGTACGCCACCCGTTTTTTAGCCCTGAGATTGCCTGTGCGGTAGTGGCACTCCCCCTCGAGGCAACCGGCCACATATACTCCGTCCGCCCCGTCTCCCAGGGCGTTGAGCAGATGAATAATGTCCACCCGGCCCGTGCAGGGCACCTGGATAACCTTTATCTCGGGCGGATAGGAGAGCCTCATGGAACCTGCCAGGTCCCCTGCTGCATAGGCTCAATATTGACAGCAAAAGGCGACGATTCTTGGCTCAAACGCTGTTGTCATAATAGTCCTCCGCAATGGATCGTAAAAACGGTTATTCCTCCTGGAACAGGGCATCGGTCTTGGCCATGATCTGCCGGTCCGTGAAGTGGTCCAGCCGGATCGCCTTGCCCGGGCACTCAGCCACACAGATTCCGCAGCCGTGGCACTCGGACGGCTCGATCACGGCATACCCCTCTTCATGGATGTAAGGGATTTCATAGGGACAGGCCCTGACACAGGTGAGGCAGACGGCGCACCGGTCCCGCTCCACCTGGGCCACCACCCCGCCCACCATGATGGAATCCCTGGCGATGATGGTCATGGCCCGTGCCACGGCCGCCTTTGCCTGGGCGATGCTCTCCTCCAGGGGCTTGGGATAGTGGGCAAGGCCCGCCACAAACAGCCCTTCAGAGGAAAAATCCACGGGTCTCAGCTTGGCATGGGCTTCCACCAGGAAGCCGTCGCTGTTCACCGGCACCTTGAACATCTCGAACAATTCCTGGTTGGCATTGGGCAGGATGGCCGAGGCCAGCACCAGATAATCAGGCCGGATTCTCACCTTCATGTTCAGCACATGGTCCGTGATGGTTACGTTAAGGCTCTTATCCGCGTCAAGGGCCACTTCCGGTCCCTTTTCCGGCTCAAACCGGATGAAGATCACCCCCTTGCTCCGGGCTTCCTGGTACAGATCCTCCCTGAACCCGTAGGAGCGGATCTCCCGGTAGAGGATGTATACCCGGGTGGCCGGGTTGCCTTCTTTCAGGGTAAGCGCGGTCTTCAGGCTGTGGGTGCAGCATACCTTGCTGCAGTAGGGGCGCTCCTCGTTCCTGGAGCCGACGCACTGGATGAACACCACGGTCTTTGTTTTTCTCACCCCGTTGGCGCTTGCCTGGACCACCTTGTCCATCTCCAGGTGGGTCAGCACATTGGGGTGTTTGCCGTACAGGTAGAGGTCGGGTTTCAGCTC
>JAAEMK010000123.1 GCA_024225635.1 Desulfobacteraceae bacterium
ACTTCCTTTCGCCTCAGGCTTCTTCTTGCCACTCAGGAATTCGAAAATTTCCTGAAAGATGCGACAACTCTCACAACAGAACAAACTATGGGCATAACGAACAAACAAATTACCTCAGCGAACTGTTTCGTCTCTCCTTTGTCAACCAACGCCTTGACAAATTGCCGTTTCAAGTTGCTCTTCTTGGCCCTGCCACGCTTTATTCCGTCATAGAGCTGTCGGAAGCGGCACAAATCTCCGTCGGCGTCAGTACGTCCGACGCAAAAGCGGCTTGACCCCTCCATCGCAGTCAGACAACGCCCTTACGACAGCTCACAGAGTCACGATGGAGATCACACTACAAATTGAGATCAATCGCACTCGGACAACACCCTTGCGGCACGTGAGACCAGACCAAAGCTGACCTGAGACCACGAAACAAAATCAAACACTTCACTTTCACGATTAGGATTCGTGAGATTTCAGGAAATTCTCAGATTTATTTCGGGAAACTCCGATTGAC
>JAAEMK010000124.1 GCA_024225635.1 Desulfobacteraceae bacterium
CCAAATCATCTTGTTTTGCCAAGGAATGAAGTAGACGGGGTAAGTGTGTCCCGCGCGGGTAATATACTCGGTTTGGTAATTTCTCGGGTCAATTAAGAATGACAGCGGCACTTCGAATGTATCACTTACTTCATTGCCGTCCGGAATTAAGTCGAAACCTGGCTCTACAGTGGCCACAAAGGCCGTCATCGCAAAGCCAGAAATGGTGCGATAGGGCGGTAATTGACCAACAATGGAGATGTGAGAGTCGGGGAGTGCTATTTCTTCCCAGGCCTCGCGTTTTGCCGTAAACGCCAGATCGGGATCGCCGGGCTCGTATTTCCCACCAGGAAAACTCACCTGGCCGGGATGGTGCTTTAAATGTTTCGCCCGCTCAGTAAATAAAACGGATAGGGCATTGTCGTGAGTAACAACCGGTATTAACACAGCCGCTGAGCGCCCGGACTTTCGCAAAGGATGATCGGGAACGGGTTGCAGCGGCGGAGCACTGTGAAAACGGGTTAAAAACTCAGCTTTCTGCAAGGGTGGACTCCAGTAC
>JAAEMK010000125.1 GCA_024225635.1 Desulfobacteraceae bacterium
AAAATATCTTTAGAGCTACTTAAAGTGATCATGAAGCTGAAAAAAAAAGTTGAAACATCTTACAGATAAGGTTTTAAAGAGTGTATTTTTAAAAATTTAAATACTTCATTTACAAATAAATCAAACTTTTAAAAAATTAATTTATACACTTGAAAACATCAATTGTTCTTGTGTGTTTTATAATATGTATCTTAAAATCTATCAAAATTGACAAATATAATTTTTTTTGTTTAAAGGGAGCCTGCAGTGGAATTTTTATTGACTTGGATGGATAGAATGCCACCAGGAGTCCTTATTTCCAAAACCTTAATTTATAAGATTCATTAATAACAAAGTTATAGGCAATTGAAAATCTATTTCTTATTACGTTGAAATTGTTCAAAGACATTCAAAGGTAATGAAAATGAATTTTAAAATGCAATAATTCAGTCTAGAAGCAATAATATTCAAAAAGTTAGGCCAAAACGATAGAATGCCCGTAACAGAACAGAATTCTACTGTAAAAATAGCCTTTTTAAATGAGAAAATATTGCAAAATATTCAGTTTCCTGAACAAAGTTTTAGAGAGTAGTTAGTTCCTAATTTTGACGCTTGGACTTAACTTTTTAGTGAGTAGTACCCTATTTTGACGCTAGGTTTTGACAATTTGTAC
>JAAEMK010000126.1 GCA_024225635.1 Desulfobacteraceae bacterium
ATTTTTCATTTTTTAAAATCTTTAATTGGTCAAGTTAAAAAACCCACTGTCACAACTGAGAGCTTACTTGTAATATATTTTGAAACCTTAAATCGATTTCATGATACTGACTGCTAAAGATGCAGAAAATGACATTGTTGAGAATAGATTAAACTTAGATACTATCAGGGTTGGCATATTCTCCGGATAATATTCAAAAAAAAGATTTTTAAAACCGGAGCAGTTTCCGCACTTCCTCATTCCTTTTCACTCACGCTTGGGCAGGGTGTTCTGTTCGGGTCCGGGAGCGGGGGCACCTTGGCTCTGATCAGCTTCTCCCGGGTCGGAGGCTGCCTGTAGGCAACCATCGGAGGCTCGGTGAAGACCTCCTTGAGCCTGGGGTCACTCTCCACCATGGCGCGGTAGCCCTTGGCGATTATGCGGGGGATGGAGGGCAAGGAAAGCATAGTAAAAACATTTTTGGCTTCTGAAGGTATACCATCCCTTCACTGGATTGTATTTGGCATCATTTTCCCACTGACATCCTTCACATTTTGTTTTGAAAGATTCATTTAGAAATTTTGTTAGCAGTAATCCAGCAGTTACTGAGCAACTGTCCGAAATCAGTGGACGGATGAGAAATGAACACAGCCCTGGCCTGGCTGTGACACCGGGATCTCGCCCGGCAGCATGATCTCGAGCTCCCGGTGGTGCTTCTCGGTGTCCATGTTGTTGTCAGTGAGGGCACAGGTCCACTGTCCGTGGTCAGCTATCTCTGCCCCCTCAATGGTCAGCTCACACTGGGTGTTTTTGCCCCTCAGCCTCAGCCTGTCCCCCGCCCCGCCGCACGCCCCACTGTTGGTCACGGTCCCCCGCTGCCCCGGGCTCTGGACACTGCACAGCCTCCCGCCCTGGGGGCTCTCCCACGCGCAGAAAAACCAGGGGGAATCCGAGTCACAGACCAGAGTCACTTTGGTCACATGATCGGGCACCAGGGTGACGAGGCTGACGAGGCTGAGGTGATCATCAGGAGTGATGCTGTGATGGCATGTGATGTGTGTGACATCATGTTACTGGTGAGGATGTCAGAAGAGAATTGACTGCGGGTCCCTCTGGCTGGAGCCCAGTCATAACAACAATACTTGCAATTGGTCACCCCCGGCTGCGCCTTTCCCCTTTTATTGACCGGGGTCGGGGGTTGGGGCTGGTGAGTGTCTCCGGACCTGAGGCTGAAATCTGCCCGCTCCTCAGCGATAACATCTGCCCCAGTCTCATGTTTGTTATTAATAAACTCATCTGCTAATTCTATTTCCGCTATGACCAAGCCCCGACTTCCGACGCCCCGCCAAGAAAATAGTTGACTCAAAGCCCCGGCTAAATTATTTTCTGTTAGCACTGCCAGTTTTGTATGAGGATGAATGTTTGATTATTTCTCTGTCACCCGGGCCCGCTGGTATCATCACCAGTGTGACATCTGACCTGCAGCCCTGGGTCCCCGGACCTGATGCTGACCTCCGCCCGCTGCTTCATGGTGACGGGGCACAGGTCACACTGGCTCACTGGCTCCCCCCACAAAATGTGGCGACAATGCGACAATTTTTAATTCAATTTGAAATTGTTAGTTCCCAATTTATATAGCTGATAGAAGATGTCAGATGCTGATGTCCCTCTGGTGCCCCGTGTCCGAGGTGGTGAGCACCGGCGCGATGGTCACCCGGGCCCGCTGATATCATTACCAGTGTGACATCTGACCTCCAGCCCCGTGTCCCCGGACCTGAGGCTAGTTAGAGAGTAGTCGGAGCACTCAGTGGCATTCAGAGAGCGATCAGAGTGCAATCGGAGTGCAATCAGAGAGTTGCAATTAAAACATAAAAAGAGTCAGGATATTCTGAACTGTAAACTGTACAGCACTGTACAACACTAAATATAGCAATATTTAGTATAGTTTGGGGAAATTTTGGGGACATACAAAAATGAAATGGGAAGATTGAAGACATTGTGGAGGTTCTGAAGTACATTAGAGACATTCAAATTTTAACCATTGAGACTTTGAGAACAATGTGCCCAATATCCCCAATGTCTTCAGAGTCCTAATCTGCCCATAATTTGAATGTGCCCAATGTGCTCATGAATGTGCCCAATGTGCTCAAACTCCCAAAGTGCTCAAATCTGAATGTGCCCAATATCCCCAATGTCTCCAATGTCCTCAGAGTCTCAATCTGGCCGAAAATGTGAATGTGCCCAATGTGCTCATGAATGTGCCCAATATGCTCAAACTCCCAAAGTGCTCAAATCTGAATGTGCCCAGTATCCCCAATGTCGCCAATGTCCTCAGAGTCGCAGTCTGGCCGAAAAGGTGAATGTGC
>JAAEMK010000127.1 GCA_024225635.1 Desulfobacteraceae bacterium
AAAACTTAAAAAAACAAGAACAATTATGACAGAAATAATTTCACCATGAACAACCCTAAAAATAAAATAAAATGATGTGTTTTTTCCCCATTAGAAGTATTATATAAGGGGAGGGGGGGATCTGACACATTTGCGTTCACAGTGAGCATTGAGTTCATCTCTATAGTGAGAGGATAGGTTATTTCTAATAAAAGTTGACTTTTAATATTACCTACACGTATTTTTTGGAATTTTTGGTATAGGCCTCCAGGTTCCGGTGCTGCAGGCCTCCAGGTGGCTGCTGGAGCCCTTTTTGGCCTGTTTTGAATCAAAATTCTTATAATTTTAGTTTTTTTTCACAGAAAATAAGAATTATTAAGATCATTGACTATCATGAAGACAGTGGAAGGCGGTTTTTTCCATCCGTTATCACTGTAACAGGATCCAGGTGGTCTCCAGGTGGACTCTGGACAGGTAAAAATACAAATATCTTGTTTTACGAGTTAGAGGTAAACTTATTTAACAAAATATGCTTCTTGCAACTTGTTATAACCACATTTGAAGAAAAAATTGACATCAGGATCCAGGTTCGGATCCTACAGGTCTCCAGGTGGACTCTGGAC
>JAAEMK010000128.1 GCA_024225635.1 Desulfobacteraceae bacterium
CCTTGTCCGCCCCCGACATTGGCGGCACTTGATGTGCGCAGGTAGGCCACTGCGGCGGCCAGCTTCCTAGCTATCTTTCTCTTCTTTCTCATAGGTTTAGGTGTTGCCTGCATAACCTATTCTTAGGAAAAAGTAACAGATAGCCCAAGAATCAGCAAGCCAAACCCGTTCAAACTTCAAACAGGCTTCTAGGGATTATCAAGCAGGGTTAGGGGCGGCCGGCCAGTGGCCGAAGATACGGCGCGGTGTGGAAACCTGTGAATACCAACACTAAATTCTGGCACCCATTCTTTACAAGACTACAGGCCATCGAGGATAATAACTCTTACGGTGGAGAATCCTCCCAGTGGCCGAAGATACGGCGCGGCGTAGAAACCTTGTGAATACCAACACTAAATTCTGGCACCCATTCTTTACAAGACTACAGGCCATCGAGTATAATACTCATACGGCGGAGAATCCTCCCTAGTATTACGTTTTGGAAACATATTGGCTTTCTTGTATGACAAAATTACAGAAAATCAAAACCAGTTCGCGGGCCAACGATGAAAACTTCGACGTTCCCGGATCGTCTCAGGAAGAGAACAACGGCGTTTTCCTAGGAGAAACGGGTTCAGAGGCAGAAGTCGCCCCCTTTATCTATTATGGGGCACGTACAGCCCCGCCCCCTGTGGCACAGGAACCCCGGGACCGGTACCTTGTCGGCGGGACCAAACGGATCACGGTTAATTGCGAACGCCATCAGTTCGGCAGCTTCCTGTTTCCACCCGTACAGCTTACTACGAACGACCTTGGTAGCGTCTCTAACGAGACCAATGGATCTCAAGGAAATTGGTTCGAAGGTGACCTGACC
>JAAEMK010000129.1 GCA_024225635.1 Desulfobacteraceae bacterium
CTAACGTACTGGAAATCATCCATTGCATGTTTGTATCCTATTTCAAGGTTGTTTTAGACGGAGCCATCAGAGATTTCAGAGCAAAGAGATTTCTTCATATTTGCCCTGGTCCATTGAAACGCAAGTCAGTGCAACAATGAAATTTAGCACAAAAACTTCACTGATGGAAAAATGCATTTTAACTTGCATATCGTTGATTTGCCCAAACGCAACACAAACACTCACAAATCTGTAATTCAGTTTCTGAAAAAGTATGTTTCGACAACGCTTGTTCCCGCCTATGCTGTCAAATGTCTGAACAAGTGGACTTGGTCCATTGAAATGCAAGTCAGTGCAACAATTCAATTTTGCACAAAACTTCGAAATCATCCATTGTATGTTTGTATCCTATTTCAAGGTTGTTTGAGACGGAGCCATTAGAGATTTCAAAGCAAAGAGATCTCTTCATATTTGCACTGGACTGTCCCCATGCGGCAAGCATATTTGATGGCCACAAGAATTGGACACTGACTTTTTCTTCTGACGCAGTGCAAATCATCCATTGTATGTTTGTATCCGATTTCAAGGTTGTTTTAGACGGAGCCATCAGAGATTTCAGACCAAAGAGATTTCTTCGTATTTGCACTGGGTTGTCCCCATGCGGCAAGCCCATTTGATGGACACAAGAATTGGACACTGACTTTTTCTTCTAACGTACTGGAAATCATCCATTGCATGTTTGTATCCTATTTCAAGGTTGTTTTAGACGGAGCCATCAGAGATTTCAGAGCAAAGAGATTTCTTCATATTTGCCCTGGTCCATTGAAACGCAAGTCAGTGCAACAATGAA
>JAAEMK010000130.1 GCA_024225635.1 Desulfobacteraceae bacterium
ACAGATTGTCGTTGAAGGCGCCAGAGAACTGGGTCAGATAAAACGGCAGGAACCGGCGTTGGCCAAGCAAACGGAACTGACTTTTCGATGGCATCAAGAAACCCTGTTTTGGTGCGTTGCCGGCGTTGCGACCGAAAATTTGCCCGAATCCGGTGCAATAGCGCAAAAAGCGGCAATCATGTTCATTTATTTGACGGGGTTAAGCATTTTCAAACGCTTGATTTTTGGCCGTCTGGTACGAAATTCGCTTGGTCTCCTTGTTCAGACACTTTTTCATCGGGCCAGGATGGCTGGATTATTGGCACTATAAAGGTTCCTGACCATGAGCAGCGTAGTCCGACTTCCACGGCGCATCTATCGCGGAGCCGAAATATCCAAGACTCCAAAGATCATCGACGACTATGATTTCAGTTCTGTTTACCAGCCTATCCTGAGCCCAACCCATCGAAAACTGGTTGGCTACGAGGCATTGGTCCGGGTCAGAAAGAACAATGAGAGCATCTCTCCGTTTACGCTTTTCGAACAGGCCGAAAAAAACAACCAGACACCGGAGCTGGATC
>JAAEMK010000131.1 GCA_024225635.1 Desulfobacteraceae bacterium
CTCCGGAGTCTTTTTTTTTTCGCAAATTCTAAAGTACACCGAATGGAGTGCTGCTCACAGTATTTTTTAAAATATTCTCCTGCCCGTCAAAAAATCATTTTAATTTGCATGAAGTGTAAAGCGGGAAATGAAGGATGCCGTTCATCGGGGGTAAGGTTGTAAAGATTTTGTAAAGAGGAGGGGCGGTGAGAATTGGTACTTTACCGAGTTTTTATAAATCTGTCCCAGGGCAACAAAAAAACATTACATTCATCAAATAGTCGATCCGTTAAAGGCGGGGAATAATATCTGATGAGCTAAGCGACAACCCAGACGGAACAGTTATGCGCATGATGAACAATTTTGCTTGATACGCTTCCGTAGATAAATTCATCCTTGCGTGAAAGCCCTTTTCTTCCCACGACAATGGTATCATAACGAGTTACATCCCACTCATCCAGAATGCACTCAGCCATGGAGGGGCAGTAGCGCAGCGTCGAATGGAGAGATACGGCATCTTTCACAAATCCATTATCAAGCAGTATCTGACGATATTCCTCCAGCACCCGGTCGATTAATTGTTTATGTTCATGGATCCATTTTTCCTTCTCGGCCGCTGTCGCGAAATAATCTTCTTCGGGTTCAGAAATAACATGCATGATTGTAACCATGAACCCTTTTGCTCCATTCAGCAGTTGACCGACGTAAGATACCGCCCGGCGAGCGTTTTCCGACTCATCCACAGCGATCAGTATATTTTTATTATACTTCTTCTCCTTCATTTATCTTCTCCTTGATTTTGAATTTCTAAGAAATTCGGCATAAACAGGTGAATGAATCACAAGTTTAAAAGTATAAAAGTACAACAGAATCAAAGCTCCGCTTTAAATTCTTCCAAATCTTCCAGCAGTTGCGTCGTATTATCATAAAATATATTGGTGTTCATTGAGAAATGCATCAGCACCCGGTTCAGCGAATCGGGAATGTAAGGATAAACCTTTTGCAGATTGGCAACACGGTTGTTGAAAATTATATTTAAATCGTCATTGGTGAGTTTATCCAGAACCGGTCTGCAATTTTCTTTCAAAAACATCAAGAGAACATCTCCCTTCCCGGCCAGATAAATTAAAATATTGCCCAGTCCAAAAAGATCGTAGCCGTAAATATTCTCCCTGTGACGGTATGTGTAGTCAAAATCAATCCAGCGGTAATCACCGGTTTTGCGATCGATAATGATGTGATCTCGACGGATATCTCCGTGCTTTTCTCCGTTATCGTGAAGAAAACGAATGCCTTTAATGCATTCAATGTAATGGTCCAGGATACCGGGAAAATTCTCAAAGAAATAGGTTTCATGGTTTCCGTTGAAGTCTTCGATAAAGGAATAAAGCGTCTTTCCCTTGACGATGTCGAGGACGCGGACGAGATTATCCCTTTCATCAAGGATGGAATACCCATGCATGAAATTCTTATGGTCGGCCACTAATTTCAGAATGCGGGCTTCCTTTATGGGGCTTCGATAGCATTCGAGCTCGACTCCACCGATCTTGGAAAAGAATTTTTCATGGAAAACGAGCTTGATGATTTTTTTGTCGCCGTTTTCAAGATCAATCGTACGTTTGACCCAGTATTTGACTTCATCCTCAAGACCGAATCGCCCCTCTTTTGTATTATGGAGAACGAGAAACGGTTTTCCGCCGAGAATGACAATATTTCCATATTCCAAGCGATAAAAATCGGTCGTATCCGTATACACTTTGAACCGATGACCTTCGGGATATGGAGACGTCCATCGGACGGCCATCTCATGAATTGTTTCCTGTGAAAAAGATACCGCCATAAATACCTCTGTATAATAAAAATGAGGTTTAAATTCAGGAAATGAAAAACATTTAAAATATAAATGAAATTTAGCGGGCTGTCAATTGAACAAATTCAGCGTAGTTTTGAAATCGAATGGGTGCGGCTGAAATTCAAAACCCAATCTACTGGCTCGCAATGACCGGTGAGGGGTAAAGTTGTTCCTTGATGCCGGGCGCCATCCATTGCTTGAGCCCGGCATATGGGGTGGTTATCCGTTGTTCCCCCTGGGTGCGGGTATCGGTCTGATAGACGGGAAAGAAAAAGGTGATCCCGTTTTGGCCGAGGTTGAAGTATTGGAAATACCGTTCCATCGGCAGGAGGCTGTCCCGCGCCATGGGGTGCGGTTCATTACCTGATGCGGTTTCCATCTGCCGGACAGCGGTTGTGGAAATGGCTTCCAATGCCTGGCCGGGCCGGGTAAAAAGGTCGGCCAGGCCCAGACGATGTCCGGTTTCCATATCAAAGACAAATGTTTCGATATAGGTATTGGAATGTCCGCCTCCATTGTATTCCTTAATGCTGAACTTCACGCTCAGGAACGGATAGACGCTCGTATGATGTGTGACCCGTCCTTCCAGGGTATTGGGCGTATCGCCGGGGGAGATATTGGCGATGCTTTCCGCGGAAAAATCATCAACGATTCCTGAAATCCAGGCGTTTAACTGTTTTTCAGCAATGCTGTTGCTTAAAACAGGTCTGTCAAAGCGGACCTCAAACGCTTCCGATCTGTGGGATTCCGTATCGATGCGAATGAGAAGCGGCTGATTCCCCGGTATCTGCTGTGATGAGATAGGCGGGGTGCCCAGGCAGACAATGATAACCATAAGGGCGAACACCCGGGACCAGGACCAATTACCTGTGAGTAAACCTGCGGCTGTAAAGAGCATGACGGCATCCTTTTAGCTGAAGATTTTTTTCATCACCTGACAGGTAAACCATACACACAAAAGTGCCCCGATGTAAAGGGCCTTGCCGGGGCGCTAAAACAAAGAACTCTGCGGTTATGTGTTTTTTTCGCTGATAAATCCTCGAATTTGCCGGACGCAGGCTTCCGGATTTTCCATGGGTGCGAAGTGGCCGCAGTTCTCCAGAGTGACCAACCGGCACCTGGGAATTTTCTTTTCCAGACGGCGGGCGGCATTTTTCCGGAATACATCTGAACAGCCTCCCCGGATCACCAGGGCAGGGCATTTGATTTTTCCCGCATGTTTCCAGGTGTCCATTTGAATCGACTCGAACACCTGGGCTTCCAGTTCGGGGCTGCACTTCAGGACTGCGGAACCGTTGACGTTCCTGAGTCCGTGGTCCACATAGGACCGGATGAATTCATCGCTCCAGCCGGAAAACATCCCCCGTCCGCCGCTGAAACGTTTATAAGCTTCCTCCCGGCTGTGGAATTTCCATTTTCTTCTCCGGGCCCCTTCCGCAAGGGGCACTTTTCCTCGAAGCCCAAGAACCCGGGTGCCCCATATCAATGCAAGAAATGACGGAGAGAAGATTACCGGATCGATGAGCACCAGTTTTGAAAACAGTTCCGGATACATGGCGGCGGCCATATATGTTACATACCCTCCCAGGGAATGACCGATCCCCACCACCGGGCCGGTCGCGGCATGGGAAAGCACATCCTTCAGGTTATGTGCAAACGGGGTCCAGTCCCGGACGGGGGCGGTTTCCGTGCGCTGGGATTCCCCATGGCCCTGGACATCGCTGGCGATGATCTGATAGTCCTCCCCCATGGCCCGATAAAGCGGGGCGTACATCTCCCCATTGAATCCATTGGCATGGAGAAAATGAACAGCGGTTCCGTCCCGGCGTGACTTGATGTAATGAAGCCGGTTTTGTCCGGAAAGAATATAATGTCTGCTGTAGTTTTCCAATATTTGTCAACTATAGATGGTTTATTTATCCCATGACCCATAACGGTAACTTATTTCAGATACAACAAGATTATTAAGATAGCAAGGATGCTATCATTAAAATTCAACTGGTACCTTTTTTTATTGGAGATAATCAAGATTTTTGATTTAAATGTGATGTGGTGCCGGATATTGGAAGATTTGCCATGTAAAATCAGAATCTTGTTGGTTTCAAAAAAACGTTGTTAATTATTTCCGGTCCGGGTATAGTTGCGCTTTTGTACAACCCACAGGAACCGAAATGATGAAGACCGAAGACACCCTGGAAGCAGCCTACTCTTTAGAGGATCTCAAGGCGTGCATCCCTTTGCTTGAATATCTTGTAAACGACAGTGAAATGCTTGCCGAGCTTGAGGACGAGGAGCGTATTGCGCTGCTGGCGGCGGCGGGCCGGCTCTCCCGGCCGGACAGAAAGGAGATAAAGAAGCGTCGAAAGGCGCTCAACCGCGCGCGGATGCGGTCCGTGAAGGAGAAGGAGAGGGCGGCAAGGGCCCATACCGGCATCCGGCAGGCCAGAACCGCGCCGGTGTTTGAGGCGCCGGAGCAGCTGATTGAGCTTGATGCCGGTGCTTCCCATGGGATGGAGGAGCTCAGCACCCCCAGGAACTGCTATGTGTGCAAGAAAGAGTTCACGAAACTCCATTTTTTCTACGACACCATGTGCAGGGAGTGCGGGGATTTTAATTATCAGAAACGGTTTCAGACCGCTTCCCTGGATAACCAGGTGGCCCTGATCACCGGGGCCAGGGTGAAGATCGGATACCAGGCGACGTTGATGATGCTGAGGGCCGGAGCCAAGGTTATTGCAACCACGAGATTCCCAAGGGATGCGGCCCTGCGTTATTCCCGTGAAAAGGATTTTTCCCAATGGGGCCATCGCCTTCAGATCTTTGGTCTGGACCTGAGACACACCCCGAGTGTTGAGATCTTTGCCACCTATATTGAGACCCATTACGAGCGCCTGGATATCCTGATCAATAACGCGGCCCAGACCGTGCGGCGGCCGCCGGGGTTCTATGCCCATCTCATGGAGAACGAAAACCTTCCCCTTGGGGAGTATGCGCCCGGGGTGCGGTCCCTTTTAGATATGCACGAGAGCTGCAAGCATGAGCTTCTTGACTGTTGCAATACGCCGGAATCGGCCGAGAACGCCCTGCCGGTGGCCTGGCATGGCCAGGGGCCCGGGGTGGGGCTGCGTGCCTCGGCCCAGCTTTCCCAGGTGCCCTACAGTTATGACAACTCCCTGGATGTTGAGCAGGTGTTTCCCCGGGGTGAGCTTGATGCGGATCTTCAGCAGAGGGATTACAGGAAGACCAACTCCTGGCGGTATACCATGGGTGAGATCCAGACCCCGGAACTCCTGGAGGTGCAGCTGGTCAATGCGGTGGCTCCTTTTGTGCTGTGCAACCGGCTCGTCTCTTTGATGAAGCGTGACAATACGGGTCAGAAGCATATTGTCAATGTTACGGCAATGGAGGGCAAGTTCTTCAGGTTCAAGCAGGCCTCCCGCCATCCCCATACCAACATGGCCAAGGCGGCCCTGAACATGATGACCCATACCGCGGCAGGGGAGCTTTCCAAGCACGGTATCTACATGAACGCCGTTGATACGGGGTGGGTGACGGACGAGGACCCGGTTGAACTTTCCCGGTTGAAAGAGCAGGTCCATGATTTCCAGCCCCCCCTTGACATCGTGGACGGGGCGGCCAGGATCTGTGATCCTTTCTTTGACGGGATACTCACCGGTAAGCACTGGTGCGGCAAGTTTTTGAAGGATTACCGGCCCATCGACTGGTAATTCAAGATTTTACGCCGGCCTTTTTGGCCTTCTTGGACATGGCGGTTCCGTGCAAGCCTTTTTCCGCAATCAGCTTTAAAATGGTTGCCTGAATCGCCATACGTTTTCCTTCGACTTGGTCCTTAGTGCCCCAACTTTTATTACGATTGAATGCTCGTTCGCTGGACCATGTTGGGGCAGGTATGATGATTTGTAAGCGTTTTGGGGCTCAATAAAGTGGGGGACGTTGACCCGGATAGTCCAGGGAAAAGCCTGATCCAAACGCTTGACACACAATCCTGCCGTTGCTAAACTTACGTCTGCAAAATACAAAAAGTAAATTCCCTGCTTATACCTTCTCGATCAGAAAACATAAAAAGTAAGTTTTATTTTATTATACCTTACAGCATAAGGGGGACTATTCATGGGAGAAACAGTCCGAATAATAAACTTCAAGAATAACAGCGATAAGGCAAAAGTGTCTGAAAAATCCAAAAAGATAATTAAAGAACTAATGGAGACCGCCGGGATAACAGAAATTACAATTACCAGCACTGCGCGTAACGCTAATGAACAGGCAAGAGCGATGTACAATAATCTTGAAGCAGAAGGGGCCGAATCTCAAAAAAAACTCTATGGGAGCGCGGGTGATAAAATTATCGATACGTATATCGAATCAAAAAAAGCCGAAAAAAAACAGGTCCAAATAATAGTAGATATGGGCATCCTTCATTTCCCGCTTTACACTTCATGCAAATTAAAATGATTTTTTGACGGGCAGGAGAATATTTTAAAAAATACTGTGAGCAGCACTCCATTCGGTGTACTTTAGAATTTGCGAAAAAAAAAA
>JAAEMK010000132.1 GCA_024225635.1 Desulfobacteraceae bacterium
AAGTTGAGTGAATACTCGTAGAAAAGCGCTCTCAGCAGGGGATGGCCCGTCTGAATTTGCCGCGACTCTGCACCAGTGCAGCACGGACTCTGCCTACAACGAGATGTCGCATTGCACCACAGGGGGAGATCGGTTCACGACAAAGGGTGACCAGTGCCCAAGTGGGGCTGTCCAAGTACCCGCGCTGGTTGGTCTCTGGACCTGTGGATTCCGTTGCCGGCAAACAGTGCATGTCAGCCTTCTTGTCGAGGGTACGCTTGCATAATCCACACTCGCCTGTACGAGGTGCAATGCGACATCTCGTTGTAGGCAGAGTCCGTGCTGCACTGGTGCAGAGTCGCGGCAAATTCAGACGGGCCATCCCCTGCTGAGAGCGCTTTTCTACGAGTATTCACTCAACTTTCATGACGGATGCGGGCTCGCGGTGACCACAGGAGCGGTTCCACGCTGGAAGGTTCGGAAGCTTCCAGAAACGTGACGACGTTTCCAGAAGCGTCGTCGGACGCTCCTAGGTCCGTTGGGACACGGTTCCGGGAACGCTCCTGCACGCTTCAGGAACGCTTCAGGAACGCTTCGGAGCGCTTCTGCACGTTCCTGGGAACGCTCCAGGAGCGCTTCAGGAGCGCTTCTAGACGCTTCAGAAGCGCATATGACAGGAAGCGTCCTGACCCCACCACTTCACGCACGTACGTCGCACACAAGCCGGTCTCGCCCAGTCCACGCGACGCCCTATCCGGGTCGATCCACCCG
>JAAEMK010000133.1 GCA_024225635.1 Desulfobacteraceae bacterium
ACCAAGAGGTGGGGATTGAGGACCTCAGCATCATGGCCACCACCATCACTCCTCCCACGGCCAGTGGTGTCCCCCAACCAGTGAACCTAGATGAGTGGATCACTGTCCACAGTGGTTCAACTGGGTTCCTCACAACAATCTCCAACAACGACAAGCTGTGCATCGCACGCGCAATCGTGTGTGGCATAGCCCGGGCCAAGAAAGATGATGGTCCAACAGAGAAGAGGCGCTGGGATACAATTCGCCAAGGGGACAGAAACCGCTGCACAGCCCAACGAAAAGCCGCTGAAGAGCTCACCAGCCTGGCAGGGATCAGCAGAAGCGGCCCCCATGACCTGAACGACATCAAAAAGATCCAGGCAGCCATCCCCAAGGATTTCGAGATCAAGATCTGGAGGGCGGAATCCGCGATGGGCTGCATCTACCAGGGCGGCCAAGAAGACGCTCCACACAAGATCCACCTCCTCATGGCTAAGGGGCACTGTTGGCTGATCACCTCCATCAGTGCCTTCATGTCGAGCAGTTATTTCTGTGAGACATGCCATGTGGGGTACAACAACAGGGGGGATCACTTTTGCAAGGCCACTTGCACATACTGTGAGACCCCCGGGGACAACTGCAGTGCCAGCGGCCAACCCTATATCCACTGTGAGGACTGCAACCGAAACTTCCCCAACCTCGACTGCCTGAAACGGCACAAAATCCCTCCCCGTGGCAACCCAAAAAACAACATCACCCCACTCTCCACCTGCGAGCGGCTGAAGGTGTGTGGAGACTGCGGGGAGCTGATCAGACAGAGGGTGACTCACCACTGCGGCACATGGTGGTGCGGCCGCTGCAAGAAACACATTCCCCTGGATGAAGATCATGAATGCTTCATCAGACCGGTGACAGAGGAACCCAAAAAGGAGATCAGCACCATGATCTTCTTCGACTTTGAGACCACCCAAGACACCGAGATTGGGCAGAATGCCCACGGCAGCATCTACGGCCATGATGTGAAGCTGGCAGTGGTCCAGAAAGTCTCGGACCACTGCAAGGACACCTGGGACCGCAGCGAACAGAACTGCCCCCACTGCGGAGAACACCAGAGGGTCTTCAGGG
>JAAEMK010000134.1 GCA_024225635.1 Desulfobacteraceae bacterium
CAGTATTTAAACATTCTGTTGACCAGTATAACCAAAGTTGTAGCCATCTGTTATAATGTGCATTAATCTTCACAATTCAACTTCTGTTGCCATACTGTCGCATTCAATTTCAGCATCCAAATCATATCTGCGTTCTGGACAAACAGAACGCCTCCCTGTATCAGATGTTTTGTGGGTCACAAGAATCTAACTCCAAACTTCAGATTATTATCATTGGTCAACTATAGACCAACACAGACAGGTAAAACCAACGAATTGTTGCCACCAACAGATAGAACAAAAGCATTGTTGACTCAACACAGACAGATAGATCATCAACAAAGCCAGGCGGATCACCCCCACAGCAGAGTCAAGTACCAACACGGCCAGGCAGGTCACTAACAGGGCCAGGTATATCACCAATTCAGCCAGGCAGACCACCAGCACACCCAATTCACCACCACTGACAGGTCCCCATCACAGCCAAGCAGATCATCAATATAGCCAATTAGGTCACCACCATAGCCAAGTAAGTCACAAACGCAGCTAGACAGGTCACCAACATTGCCAGATAAGTCACCAAGTCCAGATAGATCACTGGCACAGCCAAGTCACTTCTACTGAC
>JAAEMK010000135.1 GCA_024225635.1 Desulfobacteraceae bacterium
CCCCTGCAGGGTGAATGAACTGGAGTAGAGTAGGAATGATAATTGAACCCAGCTTGACTCCAAAAGGGGAAGTGAACAAAGGTCTTGTCAAGCTAAAAAGGGGAGGGGGAATTAGCCAGCTCTTAACCTATCATCTGTCATGAGATTATTTATTTGTAGAGAATAGCAGAATGACAAAAGCCGGCTGCTTTGGTGTGTCCACTTAACAGTGCACTGTACAGGAACTAGCCAACACCACCAGGATGGAAGGCAAGTGGCCAAGGGGCGCAGTATGTAGCCCCGTGGGGTTCTATAACCTAACCCAAAATCATTTCTGTTGCTTAACCTGCAGACAATGGCAGCTATATCCACCAACGGCCAGAGATCCAGACATAATTCCTGTTAGACATGAATAGCTACCCTGGTTATCTGTAAAACAGTGTGGGGACACCACTTTATGATACCAGCTGCATTCCAATGATAAAAGCCTGCTGGGATAGCCTAGGGCGGGTGTTAGTGTTGCCAAGAAGCAGTCAAACTATTTTGGCTGCAAACATAGATAGAACCAGAAACCGTACATATTGCCAGGACAGTAAAGAGCCCCGGAGGGATAGCAGTGACCTAACCATCAGGATGTATCCCCACCAGCCATGGGCAACATGTACATAGCCCCGTAGGGTCGCCTGAGCAGCCCATGCTACTTAACCCGTAGAAATGACCGCCAGACCTACCAGCTGCCAAGGAGGATCTGACCAGAATGTCTACTAGCCATGGATAACAAACATATGTTATTTAGGCTTGTTATTGTCGGCTAAAGCCGAGACTCAAACCTGTTACCACAATAGCTTCTGTGTGTTTAGTGATTTGGCCAATGTTGACC
>JAAEMK010000136.1 GCA_024225635.1 Desulfobacteraceae bacterium
CCCATCGAACAAGAAGGAATGATTATTCATCGATAATACTCAGGAAATTTCAGTGATTTTTGTCATGCATTTCGGTGAATTTTGTTGATATTTGACGCTTTTTTCGCAATAAAAACATTTTTCAAGTATGAATCAACGCGAAACGAACGCAATTTTTCAAGTTTGAATGAACGCAAGTTTGGAACAATTCGAATGTTTGTATTCAGGCTTCACCTGGCGCCGTGCACGAGAAGGCGAGAGAGAGGACAATGACCGAATCAGTAAGTGCCATTGCTTACGTAGATCGTTATTAGAGGGACATTTGACCCCCGAACGTGGTATACGTTATTGGTTTGGGTTTCGCACCCCAGAAGGGCACATTCTTCCGTGTTCGGGCACGTAGGCACTTCTTCTGGTTCATCGTCTTCGTCGCTCAGCTGTTCTTCCTCTGTAATGTCCGTCTTCCTCACTTTTGCCGCCTTATCTTGTTCCTCCTTTCGTATCTTCTCGACTGCGTCCTCGACTTCGGAGATGATCTGGGCCTTCACCAGGTTCACGCGGGCGTCGACAACGGCAGGGTCAGGCGAGAATTCGGTGGGCGGCTCGTCGACGAGCTTTCGTTTGATAGTTGTTTTGGTTGTGCTCATCTCGTCCGTCGCCTTGCCTTTCTTCTTCTTCTCTTCCCCGTTCTCCGTCTTGGGTGTGCTTTTCGGGTCTTTTTTGGGTTTCTTCGTCTCTCCCATCCATTCCTTAAGCGCGGCGGCGGCAG
>JAAEMK010000137.1 GCA_024225635.1 Desulfobacteraceae bacterium
ATGTATTCCTACAGCCTTCCTGTTCATGATCCCGAACTGCTTGATATTTTATGGGAGGCATCCGCTGATAGTGAGAAGGAAGAGGAATTGCGCGAGCTGATCCTCTCCTCCGTTCTCTCAAAGCCTTACGGCGGGAGGATAGAAATCACGGATGATATGAAAAAAACAGCGCATAAAGCCATAGACGCCATGCCTGTGGCGGCAAAGCAAAAGATGCTGGAAGACACGTATATATATGGATCAGATTGAATGGTACGAACGGCTCGACCATCCGATCACAAACCGTCTGATTCTCCGCGTCGCGGCCGCCAGCGACTGTTTCAAAGAATGTGTCAAAGATCCGAAAGTGCGTCAGGATGAAGAGAAGTGGATTGAAAAGGTCCGGAAACTGGCACTGGCAACACCTGAAGACCTCCTTTCACTTACCCCCCACCAACTTAGGATGGTCCTGACATTTTTCGATGCGGAAAAAGAACTGACGGAAATCTCTCCATACGTTCATAAGCAGGCCGCTAAAACAACGTCTGCGGAACTTCATCTTTTCTTGGCAAGACTGTGGCCCCGGTGCCTTACG
>JAAEMK010000138.1 GCA_024225635.1 Desulfobacteraceae bacterium
GTTCCTGGTGCCAGCATAGCGGTTCAGACCTACGGTGATTTTCAAAATTTTAATCCCCATTTCCATGCTATAGTTTCAGATGGTTGTTTTCTGGATGACGGCAGTTTTAAAATGGCACCCGGGTTTATGTTAGAAGACCTTGAAGAGGCCTTTCAGTATGAAGTTTTAAAAATGCTCAAAAAAGAAGAAAAAATAAATGACGCTATTATCGAAAACATGCTTTCCTGGTATCATACAGGGTTTCATGTATATATCGGGGACAGGCTCTATCCCGATGATAAAACAGGCCTTGGTAATTTGGCCAGATATATTATCCGCGCATGTTTCTCCCAGGAAAGGATGGTCTATGTCCCGGCGGAAGAATCAACTGACGGTATTGCCAAGGTGGTTTATACCTCTAAAAATAAAAAATCCCGAAAAACATTCAATGCCCTGGATTGGTTGGCCAAGCTGGTAACTCACATCCCCGGAAGGTATGAACAGACTGTAAGATACTATGGTTATTATTCAAACAAATCCAGGGGATTAAGAAAAAAAGCCAATGCTGATAATGAAATCCCGACTATCATACTCAACGAGATGTCCTCAAAAGAATTCAGACAGAACTGGGCTCGGTTAATTCAGAAAGTGTATGAGGTAGATCCCTTGATCTGTCCAAAATGTCAGGGGGCAATGAGGATAATAAGTTTTATCGAAGAAATTGAAATAATAGAGATTATTTTGCAACATCTGGGGCTTTGGGATACACGCAATCATGATCCTCCGGCACCTGATTCTGTTTATATCCCTGAATTGGTTTATGATCATTCAGACTCCCAGATTCCAACCTTTGACTATTGAAATTGATTTTTTTTAAAGGCGTTTTGGAATCGTCAGTGAGCCATGGTCAAAAATCGTGTTAAATCAGTTTATATTTCAATATTTTTAAAAATTCAAACTTAAATCATACTCTGCCTATCTGGTGCTTGTCTTTTATTCCAATAATATTTGGACCAAGCCCGGCACAAGCATAACATGCTGTGTTTGTGCCGGACTTGGTGCGTATTTCAACGTTTGGAATTTTTCTATATTTTTGTTGACAAAAAGCAACTTCCTATCCTTAAAGGTATATCTTGTTGACGTAGAACAAAATAAAAAAGGCAGAGCCATTGATGACCCTGCCTTGTAATTATGAATAAATCATTCCGTTTTTTGTTAGAAAAATCCCTCAGAATTATCGCTACTATTTATGGGAGCGTCTAATCCATATTCTGTCTCATTCACAACCTGGTTCCCAAGCATTACATTTTCACCATTAATAACGAGATCTGAACTGCCGTCAGCAAATCGAATCGTTTGATTATAGGTCTTCGCATATGAATTGAGACCATTTCTTATTAATAAAGGTACAGCGAGTATCAGCTCACGTGCGAACCTCTATAGTCAAGGTAGCTGGAATTTCAACCAATGTCCCGGTGCTAAGCGACTCCCGTTTCATCAATCCCCGCTGCCTCAGTTGCCCCAGGCCCCGGGAGACTGAAACCGTTTTCTGCGCTTCCAGGGTAGGCCTCTCTGCTCAACTCTTTACTGAGGATCCGGGGAATAAGTGAGCCGGAGCCCGAAAACGAAGCAAGTGCTACAGGGATAGCTGTAGTTGCGATAGGCAGACCGGCATGAGTCTGGGGTGTCAACCCAGCTGCCGCCACGAACAACCCGGGACGGGCCTTCCCCGGGACCGATAGGGTCACCCACAGCATCGGACGGGTATTGTCCATACACATCCTGGCACCACTCCGAGACGTTGCCGTGCATATCATACAGGCCCCAGGCATTCGGGGGAAAACTTGCCACTGGCATTAAATCATATATCCCATCCCTTGTGGGACATTCCCCATAAGGGAACGGACCGCCAATGTTCGCCTGGTCTGTTAAAAGGCAACCACCCGTATGAAACGGTGTGGATGTGCCTGCCCGGGCCGCATACTCCCACTGGGCCTCTGTGGGCAGGGCGTATATTCCTTCTCCCCTCTGGTTCAGCTTAGAAATAAATTCCTGAGCTTGGTTCCACGTCACCGTCTCCACCGGGTAGTTTTCTCCAGAAGTGCTGTGGGTGGAAGGGTTGCTGCCCATGATGGCCTGCCACTGTCCCTGGGTGACCTCCGTGGTCTGTAGATAGTAGGCGCTTGTCAGTGTCACCTGGTGCTGGGTCTCATCTGCCCCGTAGCCCTCCCGGCCGAGCTCATCCTCTATAGAACCCATCATAAAGGTACCTGGGTGGATGGAAACAAAGGTCATGCCGAGGGAGTTGGTGGTATAATTAGAAGAAATTGAAGTGGCATAAGTATCTATCTTGTTTTTAGCCGCTGACACAGAGGCGGGATCCGCCGTTACATCATCTATAAAATAGCAAAACGTTGCCGTATCCGTAAAAGAAGCAATGGTATCGGCGCAATAGTTGGATACGGTAACCTTATTATTAAAACAGTCCTGTGCATCACCAGCATTGGCCGGATCCCGGATCGCATCAATGAGGGCAACGACAACTTCTCCTTTGGTCTTCCTGGCGTTCAGTTCAGCCACCCAGTAATCAATACCGTCGCGATCGTCTTCATAGGTTTTGCTGACGATAGTAAAATAAACACACTCAACAAAGCTTTGGTTGTCATCCAGCATTGAGCCAAAATAATTTGATGCAACAGGGGAATTCAACATCTCGGTTGCCAGTGTGACCATATCTGTGCATTCTGTCCGCCAGTATTCGTTTCCTTCACCCTCCGATGCCCTGCCGAAAATAGGAATATAGAGCTGGGATACTTGGGTTTGGGTTAAAGAGTTATTCTCTATTATGATGGATGACGAAGTTGTATCTATCAGCTGATCCCCAAGCATTATAGATACTGAATTTATTTTTAATTTGAAACTCTTATTATTGAAAATAATCGTTTGTGCCGTGGTGCTCGCTGGCATAGTTAGTTTTGTTCCATCTGTACCCTCAAATATTACGGTTGCTCCAGATCTATATACTGAGAACAAGTTTGAATCGGCTTCAATGATAATGGTGTTGCTCCCCGGAAAGTTTACCAGGGTTGCATTGGCACCACTTTCAATGGTGACATGGTTGACGCTGGATGAGCCATATACTCTTGACGTGCCCCCAGTAGGGAGGGTGATATCAGGGGATGCTTCCGTAAGAATTTTTGTTTCATAGGCCGTACCGGCGTCTCCTTTCATCTGAAACAGTCGCGTGTAAAAATCCTGAATATCTTGAATACCCGTGGTTCTGTCCTGATGGGCATCGCCATTTTCCGGATCGATAACACAGATGAGGGGTAAGGTATAACTTCCTGATCCGGAAGCATAGGCATGCCATTCATCACTGTTATCCACATCACAAAACCATGGGATAAAGGATTGTTCAATTAAACTTTTAATCGGAGGAGAAATGGATTCACAGGCTGTATATTTCATATACTGACAATTGCCACACGTTTCTCTTCCTCCAATAAGCAGTATTTTTTTCCCTTGAGTTAATGCCATTGACACAGCAGTCGCTTTTGAAGATTGCCATATTAAATCTGACTGGGGAGTTGCGACTGTTATTTGTACAGATGCGGTTTCAATA
>JAAEMK010000139.1 GCA_024225635.1 Desulfobacteraceae bacterium
GCCACGTTGGCGGAAGTCAAGGGGTCGGAGACATGGAAGGAGGTGGAGGAGGCCTTCGAGTTGAAGGGGGGGGGGGGGGGGGGGGGGGGTGGGGCGGCACATACCCCCCTGACCCAGTGATTAACCCCCAATTGATCCCGTGTCCTCCGAGGGGGTGGACATCTAATTTGGTTTAGTATGTTTTCCTTCTTGATGCGTGATTCTGTATGCCTAGTCAGTGTAACAGATCAGGACCCGTATTAATAATGAAAACGGGCTCTTGCTACCTTGTTAGTTTCTCCTAACTGGGTGAAGCTAGGCTGCTCAAATTTGCACACAATATGGGCTAGAGTATTGTCTACAAGTGTTCTAAGCGAGAATTGATTCGCTGCAGTCCAACGAGCGCAATTAACAAAGTAGCAAGACCATGGTTCTCATTATTAATACGGGTACAGAAGTTCAACGCCGGTTGAAATAATACCATAATCCGGACAGGGAAGTATAAAGAACATAAAATAAACGTAAAATTGAGATTTTGTCGGAATACCACGGAATAACTAATAACTTACCAAAAGGCCATGACGACGACGAGCACGACGATGGTCGACTGGATGATCTTGTTGCCGCACAGTCCTTTATTGTAGCGACACGCGTGGCAGTGCCTGCAAGAAATATATTCACTCGATTTTCCATGAAAATTTGAATTTAATTTAATTACCGTAAATCCTCCAATAAACAAGCCCCCGGGGGCTAATTCTTTCAACCCCTTGAAAGTGGGGAAAATTTTGAATTTTTTGACATAAAATCGTAAATAAATAGTGAAAAGTAACGACTAGGGAGGTAGAAATCATCATATTTGTAA
>JAAEMK010000140.1 GCA_024225635.1 Desulfobacteraceae bacterium
GTCTCGATGGCCGCCTCCATGAAGTTGCACCTGCCCAACTCGAGTTCTGTAACAGCAAACGTGTACGTGTATTTGCAGCACAGCTCGGCGATCCGTCTCTTCTCGTCTTCGTTGCACTCGTCGTCGAAGCACAGTTGCTGCAGCAGCAATCGTCGCCTCTCTGCCGGGTCGGTGATCTCCAAGTGGAACCGATCTCGGTCGTCGTTGGCCGCCGTCGCCGCAGCGACAGTGATGCCCGTCTCGCCGTCGCTCTCGGAAGCACGTTGCTTCACCAAGTACTCTTCCAACGGCAGCGCACCCTTGACGTGCACCAGTGTACCTACGACTCTTCCTTGGTCTAGGTAGACTCTAGCACGGCTGGTGTTCAAAACGGGGATCTTGAAACGGCCTTCCTTGCTGACGTCGACCACTGCAGCGTCGACCTTGAGCTCGTCGTACATCTCGTCCGATGGAGAGAAGAGGAAAACACCATCGTCCTGACTCGCCGTCTTGAGACTCGACACGTCAACTTGCAGCGTCAACTCAGAAGCATTCTCGAAAGAGACGAACTGATCCGTCTCAGCAGTGCACCGGAAGCACGTTTCCATCTCTTCTACGTTCTCAGCCGGCGTCGGATGTCTCTTGTTCTTCCGGCGCCCTTTCTTGCCTTTCCTCGTCGGCGGCGGCTGTGTCTCGAGGGGCTTCGAGTCGACCTCCATCTTCGGGACCGACTGGTCCTGGTGGA
>JAAEMK010000141.1 GCA_024225635.1 Desulfobacteraceae bacterium
GCTCCAAGTGCCAAACAGGGGATTGCACCCTGCAGGGTTTAGAAATAAGAAACTCACCCACCCATTCTTTCAATAATCCTAGATCCAGACATGGTTTGTTACCAACAACATTTAACCTTGAAGTGAACCTAGTCCAAAATTATTTTTTTTGTTTATCTGTTTCATGAATCATCCTGCCTGGTCTAAGATAGGACACGAACTAGCAATCAGGGTGCAATCCCCTGTTTGGCACTTGGAGCATTAATAACCCCCCCCCTTATTTTTTATTTTTCGTTCTTTTTCTATTTCTAGCCCCTGAGGGGGGCTCTAACCCTGCGGGGCCCTAACTAAACCCATATCCTAACCCTGCGGGGCAAACCTAACCCCAACTTAACCTAACCTAACCTAAAATAAGCATAAAAACAAGAAAAGAACGAAAAATCCAAAATAAGGGGGGTGGGGGGGTATTTATGCTCCAAGTGCCAAACAGGGGATTGCACCCTTCGTAATTCAAGAATATTCCAAAGATACAGATATATATTTTTATTTATTTGAGACTTTTTTCTGAGTTTACGAATCTACGAGCAGCCTCTTTCTTTAAGGTGAA
>JAAEMK010000142.1 GCA_024225635.1 Desulfobacteraceae bacterium
CTCCGCCACCCAGGAGATCAAATCCAACATCGAAAACATCCAGTCATCCACCCGGAACACGGTGGTGGAGATCGATGAAGTTACAACGGTCATCTCCCAGGTCAACGAAGTGGTCGAAGCCATAGCGGATTCCGTTGAGGAGCAGGCCCAGACCACCGATGAAATCGCCGGAAACATCAACCAGGCCGCCACCGGAATCCAGGAAGTCAATGAAAACGTCTCCCAGACATCGGCCGTGGCCCAGACCATCTCAATGGAGATGGTGGAGGTCGACGAATCGTCAACCACCATTTCCGGCAGCAGCGATAAAATCCATACAAGCAGCAACGAGCTCTTCGCCCTTGCGGAAGAACTCAGAACAGTTGTTCAACGGTTCATCATATAGACAGTAAAAGAGGAGGCTGTACCCGGGTGCGGCCTCCCCCTGTCCAACGACTAATACACCGAAAAAAACATTGCTGATATTTTGATATATTCAGTCCTTCCTTTCTATTATGGGAAGGCATTTCTTTCTATAGGCTGTTTCTTACCAGAGAAAAGACATTTTTTATCATCAGGAGGAGGAAAGATGAGTAAATTTGCTATTTGTTTCATTGTTGCCATGGCGCTCTTTGCCGGTGCTGCATCCGCTGAAACCGTCATTATCTGCAATCCGGGGGTTCAGGAGACCGAAATACCCCAAAAGGAGCTGCAGAAAATTTTCCTTGGGAAAATGACTAAATGGAGTGACAACTCCAGGATCAACATTGTCGTTCTCAAGGATCCGGACCAGCACAAGCTGTTTTTGAAGAGCTACATCCGCAGGACCAACTCCCAATGGAAGAGCCACTGGAAAAAAATGGTGTTTACGGGAAAAGGCGTAAAACCCCGGCAGTTTGACGACACCGGAGCCTACCTTGAGTACATCGCCTCCACCCCCGGCGCGGTAGGGTATGTCGACGCAGGCCTTGCAAAGGATACTGTCAAA
>JAAEMK010000143.1 GCA_024225635.1 Desulfobacteraceae bacterium
CACTGGAAAAAAATGGTGTTTACGGGAAAAGGCGTAAAACCCCGGCAGTTTGACGACACCGGAGCCTACCTTGAGTACATCGCCTCCACCCCCGGCGCGGTAGGGTATGTCGACGCAGGCCTTGCAAAGGATACTGTCAAAATTCTTAACGTAAAATAGGAATCAGGAGTTTCAGCGATGAAAAAGTTCATTATTGCAACCGTTTTTCTCTGTTTTGCTACAACTGCGGCAGCCTTTGACATGGAATCCGTCCAGATCCATGGGTTCCTCTCCCAGGGATACCTTAAAAGCGACACCAACGATGCCCTCTTTGCCGACACCTCATCCAACGGAACCTTTGAATTCAATGAATTCGGCCTCAACGTGGTTTCCCAGGTCAACGACAACCTCAGGGTGGGCATGCAGCTGCTCTCCCGGGACATGGGCGACATTGGAAACAATGAAATTGAGATCGACTGGGCCTACGGCGACTACAACTATCGAAACTGGCTCGGTATCCGGGCCGGAAAGATGAAAACCCCCTACGGCCTCTACAACCAGAGCCGGGATATCGATGCGGCACGCACCTGTATTCTTCTTCCCTCCAGCATCTACTCCGAAGGCTTCAGGGAATCCATCGCCACCACCATCGGAATCGGCGCCTATGGTGAGCTGCCCGGAGGCTTTGAATACCAGGCGGTCTATGGAACAACCCAATTAAAGAAAGACGAAGGAATTGCCAAAACAATGGGCGGCCTGACAGGCATTGCCGAGTTCTCCGACACCTCGGTTGACTGGGCCTATGCAGGAGACCTCAAATGGTTCACCCCCATGGACGGCCTCACCCTGGGTGCCAGTACCCTGGGGTACAAGGCAAGCCTCTCTGCCGACGTTCCCACTACTACTTTGAATTTTGATTTTGAAGCCGAATCCTATATCGCTTCCGTGGAATTTGTGTACGGAGATCTCACCCTGGCCTCCGAATACCAGTTATTGACGATAGACTACTCCATAGCGGCCGCCCATATCGACGACGACCTCGATTACGAAGGGTACTACTTCCTTGCAAGCTACCGGGTCAATGACTGGTTCGAGGTGGGAACCTACTACAACATTGAATACACGGATAAAGACGACAGGGACGGAGACCGTTACAAGGAAAAGGGACTACCGGGAGCCAAAGCATGGAAAAAGGACCTTGCCCTGACGACCCGGTTTGACGTGAACGACAACATGGTGTTTAAGCTCGAGGGCCATTTGATGGACGGTCTTGCCACCGTGGAGTATGACGCTGATGATCCCGATGACACCTGGTACATGCTTGCTGCAAAGGTGACCTTTTCATTTTAGCGGTAATATTGAACCGAATTCAACAATCGTAATCCCCCCTCCCCCTGCAACCATGGGAGGGGGAATAACAGCGGTCAAGGCAACAAAAAAGGATTGATATGTGGAGATCAATAACCATTTCGAAAAAAATCTGGCTCTGTGTCAGCATCGCACTTCTGGGCTATTTTGCCTCAATGGCCTTTGGCTTTTTCATCGCCAAGCAGACCGAATCAAGACTGATAACCGTTTCAGAATATCTATTTCCCGCTTCCCGGTTCAGCCAGGAGGCGGTGACGGCCTTTGACAATCAGATCAAGCTCTATACGGACGCCATTGTCACCGGCGATGACGCCCTGCTGGAGCAGGCCCGGACAAAATCCGGCCACGCCAGGAACTCCCTGACCGAAATTTCCCGGCTGCCGGGCATGGATCAACAACGTTCAGCAA
>JAAEMK010000144.1 GCA_024225635.1 Desulfobacteraceae bacterium
GTTCCCCATAGACGACTTTAAAAGCGGGGAATCATGGCGTCTGTTTAAAATCATGGGAGAATTTGTCGAGGGTATCGATACCCTGCACAACATCGGCCCCGCCGTCTCCATCTTCGGATCGGCCCGGACCACCCCGGGAAAACCATGCTATAAAATGGCGGAAACCATTGCAGCCCTGTTTGCCAAGGCAGGGTACGGCGTCATCACCGGCGGCGGCCCCGGGGTCATGGAGGCGGCCAACAAAGGGGCCGCGTCGGTAAACGGCACCTCGGTGGGGCTCAACATAAACCTCCCCTTTGAGCAACATGCCAACACATACGCAAACATAGAGGTGGATTTCAACTACTTCTTTATCCGCAAGGTGATGTTCATCAAATACGCCCAGGCCTACATCATCATTCCCGGCGGTTTCGGGACCCTGGACGAGCTGTTTGAGGCCGTCACCCTGATCCAGACCCACCGGATCAAACCCCTGCCCGTAATCCTGGTGGGAACCGAGTACTGGGGCGGGCTTGTGGAATGGATAAAAACACGGATGCTCAAGGACAAGATGATATCACCGGAAGACCTGGACATCTTTCAGGTCCTGGACGATCCGGAAGAGATCGTAAAAGCGGTTGTGGAGTTCAAGAGATAATGACAAGCACCAGCCACCTCGTACATTTCAAAGACTCCTCTGACATGGGGGCGATCGAGTCCGAATCGGTCAACCTGGTCGTGACATCGCCCCCCTACCCCATGGTGGAGATGTGGGACGACCTCTTCTGCGCCCAGGATAAAGAGATCAAAACAGCCCTGGACAAGGGCCAAGGCATGAAAGCCTTTGAGGGGATGCACAAAAAACTCGACAAGGTGTGGAAAGAGGTCTACCGGATACTGGCTCCCGGCTCCTTTGCCTGCATCAACATCGGGGATGCCACCCGGACCGTGGACGGCGCCTTTCTCCTCTACCCCAACCACTCACGGATTCTCAACGCCCTGGTGGGCCTTGGCTTCTCCCCCATGCCCTCGGTGATCTGGAGAAAGCAGACCAATGCCCCCAACAAGTTCATGGGGTCCGGCATGCTCCCGGCAGGCGCCTATGTGACCCTGGAGCATGAGTACGTGCTCATCCTGCGAAAGGGAGAGAAACGGGAGTTCAAGCGGCCAAGCGATAAGGAGAACCGCAGGCAGAGCGCCCTGTTCTGGGAGGAGAGGAACCAGTGGTTCTCCGATGTCTGGTTCGACCTCAAGGGCACCGTACAGAAGCTCAAGCAAAAGGATGTCAGGAACCGAAGCGGCGCCTACCCCTTTGCCCTGCCCTACCGGCTCATCAACATGTATTCCGCCAAGGGAGACACCGTGGTTGATCCCTTCCTGGGCCTTGGCACCACCACCCTTGCCGCCATTGCAGCGGCGCGGAACAGCGTTGGATTTGAACTGGACCCGGGATTCTGGGACACCATTGCCCAGCGGATAGAAAAATCGGAACCCATGCTCAACCAGGAGATTCTCCAGCGGCTTACGCAACACCGGGAATTTGTGAAGACCCGGAAGGAGCAGAACAAACCGTTCAAGCATTTCAACGAGACCCACGGTTTTGATGTGATCACCAACCAGGAGCGGTTTCTCCACCTCAACGGGGTTGATGCCATCACCGTTGACAAGAATAAAAAACGTTTCCAGGTGACCCATTCCGAATTTCCGGAACCGGAAAGGGACCTGTTCACCGTGATTTAAAACCCGGACGGATGAGAGAGAAAGCCCCCATGAAACCGCCAAAAGCAAAAAAAGCACAGACCTTTGCCGCCATACTCAGGCACTTGAAGGCCAGCCCCACCTTTGAATCCATCGGGGTCGGCCAATACCGGACCCTGCTTGAGAAAAGCGCAAAAGCCTTTAAGGTCGACCCGGCCACCAGGATCGACCCGGTGACCCTTGACCATGTGTCCGGGGCATGGATCACACCGGATAAGGCGAACCAAGACCATGTCATCCTCTACCTCCACGGAGGGGGATTCATGGGGGGCTCCATCAACACCCACAAGGATCTCGGCGCAAGGATCGCCGCCGCCGCCGGGGCAAGGCTTCTCATGCCCGAGTACAGGCTTGCCCCGGAGCACCCCTTTCCCGCCGGCCTTACGGATGTCGTCACGGCCTGCACCTGGCTTCTGGACCACCACGTCTCCCCGGACCGCCTGGTGGTCGCGGGGGACTCCGCAGGGGGCGGCCTTACCGTGTCCCTGCTCCTGAAGCTGAAGGAAAAGAAGATCCCCCTTCCAAGGGCGGCAGTGCTCATCTCCCCCTGGGCGGACCTGGCCTGCACCGGTGAATCCCACCAGCTGAACCTTGGGAAAGATCCCATGCTGAACAAAAAGCTGCTGGTCTCAACCGCAGCCAATTACGTGGACAAGGCCCGGTTGACCCACCCCCTGGTGTCCCCCGTCCACGGGGATCTCTCAGGCCTGTGCCCCCTCCTGATCCAGGTGGGAAGCCACGAGGTGCTGCTGGACGATTCCATCACCCTTGGGGCCAGGGCAAAGGAGGCCGGGGTGGAGGTCACCCTGGAGGTATGGGAGGAGATGTTCCATGTATGGCACTACTTTGCCCGCTACCTGGACCAGTCCAGGGACGCCATCGACAACATCGGTGAATGGATAAAAAACAAGTTCCTGTCTGCTCGATAAAAGCCCCTTTATTCCTGATTGTTTCGGCTTTCCGGCCACGTTGTTTCCCTAACAACATTTCACAACATTTCTTCCGCCCTTTTTTGCCAGATAGAGTGCATTGTCAGCACGTTTGACAAATGAATCAGCCGTATCCCCAACCTGAAGTTCCGTAAGACCGATACTTACGGTAATACGGCCGGCTTTTGGAAAGTCATGGGCGGATATTTTTTCCCTTAACCGTTCCGATAGTTTCAGGGCGGCATCTTTTCTTGTCTGGGGCTGCAAAACAGTAAACTCTTCACCACCCCATCGTGCAATGAGATCCTCGTGACGAATACTTTCCTTAATAATACGAACAAAGTCCTTTAGAACCATATCTCCAACATCATGTCCATAGGAATTATTTACATCTTTAAAATGATCGATATCGAGCATGAGCATTGAAAGCGGTTCATTATAGCGTTTTGCCCTGCCGATATTTGAATTCAGATACCCATTGAAAGCCCGCCGGTTATAAGCACCGGTCAACTCGTCAGTGGTTGAAAGAAGACGTAACTTTTGTTCCACCTTTTCCCGTTGCTCGACCTCATGGATCAATTCATCCCTGGACGTCATGGTGTCCCGGAGGTTTTTCGCCATTCCGTTCAGGGATTTTGCCAGGGAACCGATCTCGTCATTTGAGAATACACGGGCCCTTGAATCAAGATCGCCTTTACCAATAGCCCGGGCAACAGTTGCAAGTTCATTGATGGGCCGGGTTGCCCATTTGCCCAAAAACAATGCGACAGCAGCGGCTAAGATGGTGAAAACAATTCCGACAATAATAATTAACAGAGTTGTTTTAAGGGTATACTTAATGGCTTCTTCTTCACTGAGAGCGATGACAACGTGCCAACCGTCGCCTTTGTTGCCCTTAATGTGATCAATAGATTCCCGGTTGCCTCCAAAACCATATTTTTCCGATCCCATTGTAATTCCTATGGAGGTAAAAGCCATAAGCTGTTTTTTGCCGTTTTCAGCAATGATTGCGGAACCGCTCTCTTTTAGCCGTAACGCCCCGATAAGAGCCTTGTTAATCCGGGTTGACAGAGGAATAACGTCTTGTTCGGCCACTATCAGGCCGCTTGTGCGCACGATTTTCGACCTGCCGGGATGACGCTGGTCAAACGCCCGGACAACACCGGTCAACGGCCCCATGATATTTACGTTGCATTTCAATATTCCACTTATCCCGTTTTCATCCCAGATTGGGACAACCACCCCAAGCACATATCCCTGCACGCTGGTGTCAAAACCGCGATCATCCAGAAAAATCCTGCCTCGGCCGTCATCATGGCACGCCAACCACCAATATTTATGGCCATGGGCAAGGGTGGTCAGTTTTCCGGTCGTGGCAATCATGACCCCGTAACGGTTGGTGAGAAATATTTCACCGTACACGCCGGGCATGATTATTTGCTGATACTTAAGATACCCTGCAACGGGGTTGGTCATGCGGGCCTGGATAAAGGGATCGTTGATATCCGCGGTTCCTGTCCATCGCAGGTTGCGTCTGTCAATCTCTTTATTTCGTTCTTCGCCAGCCAATGCGGCAAATTCGGAATTGCTTTTCTGCAGGGCATCCCTGATAAGCGGAGAAGATGAAATAGTGACGGCTAATGCTGCATTCTGTTTAATATGGGATTCAAGATGCAGAGCAATCTCTTCAGAGAGAAGTTCAATGTTTTCCATCTCCTTATCCATGACAATTCTGTGACTCTGAATGTTATACCCCAGTGAAAGCAGAATCACGATGCCAACTCCGAACAAAGTCATTATGACGGCATATTTATACTGTATCTTCATAATCCTCTCGTTTTTTTCTCAAAAGAGAATAACAAACGGGGGCAAGATCATTTTGTACGCATTTGTCATTACAACACCATTTCCCAAAACGGTTCAACTTATTGAAGCCGTAATCGATCGCATTATTGCATGTTGGGTATTATAATGGCAAGTGCCGGGGCAAGGGAATTATGATTATAATATTCCATGAATGGTACTACTTTGCCCGCAACCTGGACCAGGCCGGGGACGCCATCTACGGTATCGGCGGAGGGATAAAGGCCGGGCTGAAACCTTAACCCGGCCTTTGATTATTGGAATCGGTCTTTCCTGTATCTTAGTACCCTGCCATAACGCTTATCTCATCGATATAAACGTCGTCTCTGTTGCCGCTGGCGTCGCACCTGAACCTGATTTTCATATCCGTCGAAAAGTCGTAGCTTGCTTCATCGATGGCTACGGTCATATTATAGAAAGTCCCGTTAACGAAATCAGTACCGCTGACGTAGGCTGCCACGGTATGCCACGTGGACCCGTCATAATACTGCACCCAGAAATCTTCGCCCGTTTCCATGCTCACGGCCTTGAACCAGAACGAAACCTCAATCCGGGTGTATCCGGGGGTATCCACGTCAATGGGGTCTGTATGGTAAAAGGATGAAGAAACGCCGCTGTTGTCCTGGATGTTAGCCGCACTGCTTCCCTGATGGGCATGGGTGCCCCGCGTGTATAACCTGCAATCACGTCCGCCGTCCCGGTAATTTCCCCATCCGGACTCGAAATCGTCATAGGTCAGCTCGGTCCATGGAGGAGGAGAATCCGTTGTAGCCGAAGCCACCGGACTCCAGTCGGTTCCGTTTTGATTGGGCGACTTGTCACGGGCCTTGACCCGGTATGAATAGGAGGTGTCCGGTTCGAGCCCCGTATCCTCGTAGGCGGCGCTGTCCTGCCAGCCGCTGTCTTGGCAGCCTGCCGACGTGCACTCGAAAAAGTACTCGACGCCGCTTGGGTCGGAAGCGGTGGTCCCGGTCATGGCAATGGAGGTGGGACCGGTTGCATGGGGTTCCGTCGCCCAGGTCATGGGAGAGGGAACGGGCGGGTCGTAATCCGGGGGCGCGTCGTTGATATGGATAAATACGGCACTGACCGCGCCCCAGTTCCCGTCCGCGTCCTGACCGCGTACAAAGATCATATGCGAACCGTCGCTCCATCCGGTGGTGTCGATGACGGCTTCGACGGATTCCGTGCTGCTGTTGAAAAAACCGTCGGACGGCGTCATGGGAATGCCTGTGGGAAGGGGATCTTCGGACCAGGGCGGTACATCCGCATAATACTCGGCGGTGGCGATGTCCTGGGTGCCTTCGGTACCGTTGCTGTTGTTGTAACGGGTGTCGTCGATCACGGCGCTCAGGGTGACGGGGGTACCGGGGGGAATTCCCGGCGGTGCGGCTCCGAAGTCAACGGCAGGATCGACGGCATCGGGCCCGGCCGGCGTCATATAGGGGGTTCGCGCAACCTTCATGGCGTACAGCAGCGCCTGCATGTTTAAGGGCAGGATGGTGCTTTCGAAATAGCTGCAGTCCTCGAAGAATTCCGTTCCCAGTTCAAAGGTGTAGGATGCGATTCCCAGTTCGCCGTAGGTGAAGGAGGTGGTGGTTCCGTCCGTCGGATACAGCCCGTAGGACTGCTCGGGGGTATGGTCGTTGAAGTATGCGAACTTTCTCCCCAGGGTCTGGAGCTGTAAGGCATTCGGCGCGGGATCGGGGGTCCAGCCCCAGGGCCACAACACCAGCCTGCCATGGCTGTGCACGTCGATATAGAGACCGGTGGCGTCCAGTGGCGCGGGATCGTTATCATCGGGTCCCCGCTGGTCGGCAAACTGGCTGAATACGTATTGCTGGATGGCATCGGTCTCGGGCTCCGAAGCCGCATAGGCTCCATGATAGGTGGAGCTGCACTCGTAGTCGCTGGAACCGCCGCAGCAGTCCCACTTGAACTGGAAGTTCCGGTTGAGATCAGCCCCCCGGTTGTTGCTGGTGGGGCCGCAATAATCCTGGTTTGTGTTTTTTCTCCAGAACAGGCCTGTTTCCGCCTTTTTCCGGCCGTCCGGATTTGCGTGAAGCATGATATGAATCTCGTGATGATCCAGCAGCCAGGTGGCTTCGGGGTCGTCGCCATGGGAATCGACCAGGTATTCGGCCAGGCGGGTGACGAGTTCGGCGGTGGTGTATTCACGGGCATGGATGGCGGCCGTGAGGAATATCCGGGGCTTGGGGCCGGGAACAGCGGAGTTGGTCAGGCGCAGCACCTTCATGTCGTAGCCGCCCAGGCCGTTGGACTTTTCCCAGGAGTCCCCCTCGTCGATCCATGTGGCGAGACCGGGATGATCCACGGCAATGGCCTCTGCGGTGGCAAAGGTTTCCTCCACTGTCCGGTAACAGGGATAGCCCGGTATCCCGGTCGCCTCAATCATGGCTGCCTGCCGGATTTCTTCCATTTTTTTTTCCAGGGGATTGGCAATCTCTTCCATCTTCAGTCCCGTATCGACCAGGCGGGCGTACTCTTCACCGCTCATGATTTCCACGACCACGTAACCTTTTTCGTATTTGGACTCGATGGCGTTGAACGACTTTACGATACCGTGGGCGGCTGCCCGGGAATCAAAATAGACCCGGAAAAACCTTGATTCCTGATAAGGCCCGGGCACGTCCTGGGCCTTACCGGCGGCGCTGGCCTGATAACTCGCGCATATCGCCGCGACAAACAGAATCAGGCCGAAGGTCAACAGATACTTGTGGTATTTCATATTATCCTCCTTATTATTGGCCGGCATGGCGCCGGCATGAATGAATAACTTCAAAATCGCCTCCGGCGGACTTGCCGAAGGTCGCACTTTCAAAAGGCGTGACACCCGGGATGCGCCTTGCGTTCAAACGGCGCAGCCCGGTTGCGCATTTTACTCTTTTACGTTATTTTCCGATCAGGTTGGCAATTTTTTTTCGGAGTATTTTACAGTTTACAAAATCTGCTTAATGCCTGACTCATAGCCAGTCTACAAGCAAAAAGCAAACCACCTGCAATATTATCCTGAAAATCACGGTTTTATGCCCTTACAACGGGGGTTCCGCTATATTAAAAAGACAATCCGGAAGCAGAAAAAATGTTATATAATGAAGCTTAAGAAATATGGTGTGAATTTTTTGTTATATATAATATGTATAACTCAAAAAGGAGAAATCGGATGAAGCGCTTGACGACCAGGAAAATACCCGGGCTCTGCTTCATGCTTCTTCTTCTGGTGACGGCAACCGCAAACGCCATATCCGGCATGGAAGAGGCCCCGGGAAAACAGACAGGAGTCAGAACAATGCAGACAATGGCTGAAACCAACATCCCCAAACCGGACGGCGGGGAGAAAAACAGGTTCATCACCCTGTTCATGTGCGGTGATGTGATGACGGGAAGAGGCGTCGATCAGATCCTGCCACACCCGAGCGATCCACGGCTTTATGAGACCTATGTCAAGGATGCCGGGATCTACGTGGAGCTGGCCGAATGGAAAAACGGTCCCGTCAGGAAACCCGTGTCATGGTCTTACATCTGGGGAGACGCCCTTTCCGAACTCAGGCTCGGAAACCCGGATCTGAAAATCATCAACCTGGAAACCGCAGTCACCACAAGCAACGATTTCTGCATGTACAAGGGTATCAATTACCGGATGCATCCGAAAAATATTCCCGTGCTCACGGCTGCCGGTATCGATCTGGCCGTTCTGGCCAACAACCACGTGATCGACTGGGGAAAACAGGGGCTGATCGAAACACTGGACACCCTCGAGTCGGCAAAAATCCGCCGGGCCGGGGCGGGACGAAATCTCCAGGAAGCGGAATCGGCGGCCGTCATGGAGATTGCGGGAAAAGGGAGGGTGCTGGTTTTCTCATTCGGCCTGTCGTCCAGCGGCATTCCCTATGAGTGGGCGGCTTCGGACGACACCCCGGGTGTTGCTTTTGCACCGGATCTGTCCGGAAAAACAGTTCGCCGCCTCAGGGACAGGATCTCGGCGATCCGCCGGAAAGGGGATATCGTAATCGCCTCGGTCCACTGGGGCGGGAACTGGGGATACCGGGTCTCTTCCAATGAACAAAGATTTGCCAGGGCAGTCATCGATGAAGCAGGTGTGGACATCGTCCACGGCCATTCCTCACACCACCCCCGGGGAATCGAGGTCTACCGGGACAAACCGATCATCTACGGTTGCGGCGACTTTATCAACGACTACGAAGGCATCCGCGGACACGAGGAATACAGGGGAGACCTTACTCTCATGTATTTTATCACCATGGACCCGCAAACCGGAAAACTGGTCAAACTGCATCTCACGCCCATGCAGATAAAAAATCTAAGACTCAACCGTGTATCACCGGCCGATGCCGGGTGGCTCAAAGAAGTGCTGGACCGGGAGGGGAAAAAACTGGGAACCCGGGTGACGCTGGAAAAGGATCTTACCCTGGGCCTCCACTGGTAAAGGAAAACCCCCTGCCCTTGCCGGGGAGATAAACACCATATCAGGAAGGAATTCAAACTGGCGCCATACCCTGCCGGTATGGCGCCTGTTTGTCATTTCAGTAATATTTTGACCGGATCAATGCACGTTAATTCAATAACGCTTCAAGAACGGCGGGATTGTCGGTCATGATCCCGTCCACCTTCAGGTCATTAATCAGCCATTCCATATCCCCGGGATCATTGACGGTCCATACCTGGACTTTCAGGTCCAGCTCCCGGGCTTTGTCCATGATCAGGGGAGGAATTAGGGGAATCTCCGCAAGGGGTATCTGGAGGATGGCTCCCTTGGGCCTGTGCTTGTTCAGATCGAGCACCCCATCGGGCAGGGCGAGGAATTCGATCACCTCCTCGGTGGCAAAGGAGGTGAGCAGGTTCATGCCGCGAACCGCGGATCTTATTCTGGCCGCGTCCAGGGACTCTTTGTTGAACGCCCCCATAACAATGCGGTCTTCCATGTCGAACTCCTGGATAAGGTCAAGCACCTTTTCCGTGATTTCAATATTGTTTTCCGGTTTTATTTCCAGAACAAAGAAAACATCCCGGCCCTGATACGCGTCAAAGACCTCCCCAAGGGTCGGGATTTCAAGGGCCGTCCCTTCCTCCCGGTAAGGATAGGTGACGCCGTCCGGGGTAAAGTTGTATCCGGCGTTCAGTTCTTTCAGATCCTCCAGGGAGAACGCGCTGATGGGGCCGGAACCGTCGGTGCAACGATCCACCGTCCCATCGTGGGACACGACCACATGGCCGTCGGCGGTAAGGTGCACATCCATCTCAAGAACATCGGCACCAGCGGACAGGGCGGTTTCGTAGGCTGTGAGGGTATTTTCAGGGGCCAGGTCCCCCCCTCCCCTGTGGGCGATATTCAAAACCCTTTCATGGTCCTGCATAAAAAAGTTAGCGCCCGTGTCGATCCCGTTGATCCGGTTCACCACATCCAGCCAGTCCCAACTGATATCGCTGATCTCAATTTCTCCGTATCCTTCGGTGTCGAGAAGTCCCGGGTCAAGATAGTAGTCGATCTGGAACGGGATATAGGTCACATCGTTCGCAAGGGCGCCGTAACCGTCCTCCCGTGCCGTATCCCCCACCATGGCGGCCAGTTTTCCCTCACCGTACAGCCCGGAGATGATCCTGAGGGCGTCCGCCTTGAAATCGTTTCCATGCTCAAAATCAAGGTCTTTCTTGACCACGATGGGAATTCTTCTTTTACCGTTCTTCTCAAAATGGTTGATCATCTGGGTCCGGCACAGGTGGCGCAGATCGGCGGGAAGGCCTGAAACAACGAGCAGGTCCCTGCCGCTATCCATCAAACCTTTTACTGCATCGACCACAAAACCGTCAATCAGCGGCCAGTCGGACCCCATCCAGTTGACGAACTCGATCCAGTCAAGGACCGAGTTTGCCCCGCCGGTCCTGTGAAGGGTGTTGTCATGGTCAGCAACAACGGCCTCAGGGTTATTCGCACCTTGCTCATCAAGCACCCGGATCATTCCCAGGTCGTCCTCGACATACTCATCCCCGTGGTACGCCCGGGCTGTCAGCTGTAGATCCATTGGTGCGGAACCGATAACCGAATCCGGCAGCCATTTCCTGATCGCAGGCAGCCGGACCCTGCCGTCGCTGTCCGTGAAAAGGGGCGAGTCCGGATTCCCCAGCCGGAACCAGGCATCTTCCGTGCCCAAGGGTCTTGCAAAAAAACGGATCTCCACCCCTTCCACTTTTTCAGCTGTCACAAACTTCAGCAGGGAGGCCTCGTCCTTGTCCTTGATATGAAAGACCGTTGCATTGGGAAGAATTTCATCGGGATCATCGGGATCATCGGCAAAGCCGGTATTTGTAATTCCGTCCGAGACAACCACGGCAAAGTCATCCTTATCGCACCCGGATAACAGAGCCGCGAAAGAAACGATCATCATAACAAAAACAACCTTCAGAAACTTTCTGACAGACATGGATACCTCCCCTTTGAATAAGTTTAAAAAATTTGCCATCGGCAAAACAAACAGACAAGAAACAGCTGTTTTTAAATCATTCTTTATGGATTGGACCGGTTTAAAAAGGGCGGATGAACTTTTACGACAAAAACAGAAATACCGTGAAACGAAGATGATGTCAAATCATAAACTGAATGGAGGGGGGGGGGGGGACGGAGATGACGACCGGATGCCGTCATCTCCTTGAAATGTTATTTACTTCCGGTATTCCATGCCTTCGCCTTCTTTGACGGTGCCGATTTTGAAGGCTTTTTCGCCCGTGCTCTCCACGGTTGCAATGATGGCGTCGGCCTGGGCGGGATCGGCGATAAGGACGAAACCGATGCCCATGTTAAAGGTTTTGTACATTTCAGCGGTTTCTATCTCTCCCAGGTCCTGGATCAGCGGAAAGAGCTTGTTCATTTCCCAGCTGTCCATCTGGATGGTTGCGCCCAGGCCCTTTGGAAGGACCCGTGGGATATTTTCGGTGAAGCCGCCGCCCGTGACGTGAACCATACCGTTGACCGTGTGGCTGGCCAGGATCTCGAGCACCTCTTTGACATATATCTTTGTGGGGCAAAGAAGCGCTTCACCCAGGGTCATGCCTAATTCTTCGATGGGTTGATCGATTTTGTAATCAAGAATATCGAAGAACAGTTTTCTCACAAGGGAATAACCGTTGGAGTGAATACCGGTTGAGGGAAGACCGATGAGAACATCACCGGTTTTGATCTTGCTGCCGTCGATTATCTTTTCTTTTTCAACGATGCCAACGGTGAAACCTGCGATGTCGTATTCGTTCTCCTCGTAGAATCCGGGCATTTCAGCGGTTTCCCCGCCGATGAGGGAAGCGCCTGCCTGCTTGCAGCCGTCGGCGATCCCTTTTACAATGTCGGCGGCCTTATCGGCGGTGAGTTTCCCCGTGGCGATGTAATCGAGAAAGAAAAGCGGTTTGGCTCCCTGGACAAGGATGTCGTTGACGCACATGGCCACAAGATCAATACCGGCGGAATCGTGCTTGTCCGTCATAAAAGCGATTTTCAGCTTTGTTCCCACACCGTCGGTTCCTGAAACAAGGACGGGTTTTCTGTAGCCTTCAAGATCAAGTTCAAAAAGCCCGCCGAATCCGCCGAGGCCGCCCAGGACATTTTTAGTGAATGTCTCTTTGACGTACTCTTTCATTTTTTCAACGGCGGCTGCACCCTCTTCTATATCAACGCCGGCATCGGCGTATGTCAGTTTTTTACTTTCGCTCATTTTATTTATCCCCTTGAGGTATTCGGCCTACTTGAAGTAGTTCACGCCGGACTCGAATATCTTCATGTCTGTGTTGCCGATTATGTTCTTGGCAACGTGGTTTCCAATTCTCTCGCTGTGGCCCATTTTCCCCAGGATGCGGCCGTCGGCGCTTGTGATGCCCTCGATGGCGCAGATGGAACCGTTGGGGTTGAATGCGCCGTCATAGGTGGCATTGCCCTGGTCATCCATGTACTGGGTGGCGACCTGTCCGTTTTCAACAAGGGTCTTGAGCACCTCTTCGCCTGCGTAGAAACGGCCTTCTCCATGGGAAAGCGCGGTTTCATGGATATCACCGAGGCTCGTACCGGCAAGCCAGGGAGAGAGGTTTGAAGTTACCTTTGTTTTTGCGTACCGGGCGATGTGCCGCCCGATTTTATTGTATGTCAGTGTGGGCGATGTCTCGTCCAGGGTCCTGATCTCACCATAGGGCAAAAGGCCGAGTTTGACAAGGGCCTGGAAACCGTTACAGATACCGAGCATCAGGCCGTCCTTTTCATTGAGCATGTAATGGACGGCGTCCTTGACCTTCTGATTCTTGAAAATGGAGGAGATGAATTTACCGGACCCCTCGGGCTCGTCTCCCGCGCTGAAACCGCCGGGAAGGGCGATGATCTGGGCGTCCTTGATCTTTGCGGACAAAAGGTCTATGGACTCCTCGACCCAGGCGGCCTCAAGGTTCCTGAAGACAACCACCTCCGCGTCGGCACCGGCGTTTATGAATGCCCGCCGGGTGTCGATCTCGCAGTTTGTTCCCGGGAAGGCGGGAATGATCACCTTGGGACGGGCCACCCTGTTTTTGGCAATATGGATATTTTTGGCGTCGTACCGGATATTCTCAATAGGGCCCCCATGGTCCTGTTTAATCTCAAAGATGGAATCCAGGGGCGCTTCCCACGCTTTGACCAGTTCATCGAGATCAAGGATCATATCCCGGTACTCGATGGTCTCTTTGTCCGTCACCGTGCCAAGCTCGATGTACGGGGTGGTGAAGAGATCACCCAGGTCAATGGTTGAATTTACTTCCAGAAGGATGGAACCGATGGCTTCCTCTTTCAGAAGCGCTTCTTCGATATCCCTGTTGATGGAGATGCCCAGCTTGTTGCCGAAGCACATTTTTGAAATGGCCGCGACGGAACCGCCTTTGCCGACGGTGTGGGCCGCTGAAACATGTCCCTCGGAAATGAGCTTTGTCACAAGGTCGTATTTTGCCTTCAGATCGTCAAAATCCACCACCTCATTGTTGTTTCTCTCCGCTTTCACAAGCACCACCCGGGAGCCGGCCTTTTTGAATTCCGGTGAGATCACCTTGTCCAGGTTGACGGCTTCCACGGCAAAGGAGATCAGTGTGGGAGGCACATCGAGATCCTTGAAGGTTCCGGACATGGAGTCCTTGCCGCCGATTGCGCCGATCTTGAATTCCTTCTGGGCCCGGTATGCGCCGAGGATCGCGGCAAAGGGTTTTCCCCAGCGCAGCGCCTCGCCCCTCAGGCGCTCAAAATACTCCTGGAACGACAGATAGATGTCCTGGTAGTTTCCACCCATGGCAACGATCCTGGCAACACTCTCCACAACGGCGTACATACCGCCGTGGAAGGGGGACCAGACGGCCATGCCGGGGTTGTAGCCGTGGGTCATGAGGGTTCCGGTGTTTGTATCCCTGCCCTCCACGGGAATCTTGGCCGCCATGCCTTCGGTGGGTGTCCGGTAGGTTTCACCGCCAAAGGGCATCAGGGCTGAACCTGCGCCGACGGTGCTGTCAAAGAGCTCAACAAGCCCCTTCTGGCTGGCGCAGTTGAGGTCCTGGAGGGTTTCGGCCCACGCGGTTTTCAGGTCCTTGCCGTCTTCCTTTTTAAACCAGCTGGCGGCGGGTTCGGGGGACTCCACTTCAACCTTTGTTTTCTGGCTCACGCCGTTTGAATCGAGGAACTCCCTCGAAATGTCAAGGATCATCTTCCCCCGCCACTGAATCCTCAACCGTCCGCTGTCGGTGATGTTTGCAACCAGGGTGGCTTCGAGGTTTTCGGAATTGGCAAGCCGGATAAAGTCCTCTGCGTTCTCTTTTCTGACAACAACGGCCATGCGCTCCTGGGACTCGGAAATGGCAAGCTCGGTGCCGTCAAGGCCGTCATATTTTTTCTTGACGTTATCCAGGGAGATATCGATGCTGTCGGCAAGCTCACCCACGGCAACGGCCACCCCGCCCGCGCCAAAGTCGTTGCAGCGTATGATCATGCGGGAGACGGTTTCGTTCCTGAACAGTCTCTGGATTTTTCTCTCCTCAGGGGCGTTTCCCTTCTGCACTTCCGCACCGCAGGTGGCCAGGGAATCTTCCGTATGCTCCTTGCTTGAGCCTGTGGCGCCGCCGCAACCGTCCCTGCCGGTCCTGCCGCCCACAAGGATCACCACGTCACCGGGTTCGGGCACCTCACGAATCACCTGGTCCTTGGGCGTTGCCGCGATCACCGCCCCCACTTCCATGCGCTTGGCAAAAAAGCGGTCATGGTAATACTCCTTGACGAATCCCGTGCTCACGCCGATCTGGTTTCCGTAGGAGCTGTAACCATGGGCCGCCCGCCTGCAAATGGTTCTCTGGGGCAGTTTGCCGGGAAGGGTCTCCTCATAGGGGGTACGGGGATCCGCGGCCCCTGTGATCCGCATGGCCTGATACACGTAGGACCTTCCGGACAGGGGGTCCCTGATGGCGCCGCCCAGGCAGGTGGCGGCCCCGCCAAAAGGCTCTATCTCCGTGGGATGGTTGTGGGTCTCGTTCTTGAACATAACAAGGTAGGGAACCTTTTTACCGTCCACGTCCACATCCACATTGATGCTGCACGCATTGATCTCTTCACTGACATCGATATCTTTCAGGTAACCGTCTTTCTTCAGGGATTTGGAGGCGATGGTGCCAAGGTCCATGAGGGTCTCTTTTTTATCCCTGCCGTCATAGAGGGCTTTCCGGTCTTCCCTGTAGAGATCGTAGGTCTTCAGGATTTCACCCGCATAGGCCCCGTCATGGATCTTGACCTCTTCGATCTCGGTCATGAACGTGGTATGCCTGCAATGATCCGACCAGTATGTGTCAATGGCCTTCATTTCCGTAACGGTCGGGTTCCGGTGCTCGCTGTTTTTGAAATAGTCCCGGCAGGACAGGATATCCCCCATGCCCATGGCAAATCCCTGGGCATCCTTGAACGCCTTCAGCTCCTCTTCGGAATAGTCCGTGAACCCGTCAAAAACCGCCACGTCATCGGGAACCGCCGCATCCATCTCAATGGATTCGGGAAGGGCAAGGTCCAGCTCACAGGACTCCACAATATTGATCAGGTGGCCCTTGATTTTTTCCCTGTCCCCTTCGGAGACATCACCATTGATGACGATCACCTTGGATGCCTTTATAAAGGGGCGTTCCTTGGCCGTAAGCAGCTGGACGCACTGCATGGCGGAATCGGCCCTCTGATCGAACTGGCCGGGAAGCAGACCCATCCTGAACACGAAACCGCCATTGATAAACCGGCCCTCGTCTTCATAGACATCATCCGTATTGGGCTCACTGAACACGTTCTCCTTTGCCAGGGCATAGGTTTCATCATCAAAACCCAGGCACTCGTAGCAGTTGATGATTCTCACATCCGTGATACCCGAAATATTCAAATTATGCGTCAAATCAGACAGTAGATGATCTGCTTCAACCTTGAACTTCTCTTTTTTCTCAACGAATACCCGTCTAATATTGTCCGGCATTTCAAAATCCCTTGCTTGCTTGTTATGTTAATTTTTTATTATGGGAGATTGACTTACCACAGGCTGTTGTATAAATATAGTTAATATTTATAACTTCACTTATAAGCAGAACTAATATATGAACATAAATTTCGAATTATACAAAGTTTTTTACCATGCAGGGAAGCTCCTGAGCTTCACCAAAACCGCCGAAGAGCTGTTTGTCACCCAAAGCTCCATCTCCCAATCCATCAAACAGCTCGAGAATCAGCTGGACATACTCCTGTTCATCCGGAACAAGCGGAACATGCAGCTCACCAAGGAGGGAGAGATGCTCCATTCCCATATTTCCCAGGCCTACGACCTGATCAAGACAGGGGAAAGGAATCTCGAACATACAAAGGCCCTGAACTACGGTGAGATCAGGATCGGGGCAAGTGATACCATCTGCCGGTACTTCCTGCTGGACTACATCAAAAAATTCCATGAAGATTATCCGAACATCAAGATAAACATCACCAACCAGCCCTCCCTGAAATCCCTGGAGGATATTGCCCATGGAAAAATGGATTTCGGGATCATCAACCTGCCGGACGGCATGAAATGGAAAGGTGTGAATGTCACCGAGATAAAAGGGTTTGAAGAGGTTGCCATCACCACACAGAAATTTGCGGATCAGCTCCCCGGTCACCCTTCCATAAAGGATCTGAAGCATTTCCCCTTGATCACCCTCACCCCCAACACCAACACAAGGCAATACCTGAACCGGTTTTTCAACAGCCACAATGAATCCCTGTCACCGGAGTTTGAGCTGGAAAGCATCGATCTCATCATCGATCTGGTGCGAATCGGACTGGGCATCGGCTTTGTAATGAAAGACGCCATTCCAAGGTCGGAGGGTTCGGCCATCCAGACCCTTCAACTGAAAGAGACCCTGCCTTCCAGGGCCATCGGGATCGTGACGAACAAGGAGTTGCCCCTGAGCATTCCCACCCAACATTTCATGAATATACTCATAAATATGACAAATGATAGTGCATCCCAAGGTTCTTAAAAAATAAGGTTTCAATCAATACGTCTTTAGGATCAAATCTTTAAACCCGGGGAATCGGTCAGGTACGGTTCCCGTTGGCGGGGCATGATAAAACTCTTGCATACCAGGATTGTGCGTGCTATTTTTGATCCTAACATTTCAATTTCACACACAATCAGTTCAACTATAATTTGCATGGTTTCGCCGACGAATTTAACGCTGTGCTATATTTGAGATTTCCGACGAATACTTTGTCCCAGAGGCGCCCCGGCGCTTCCGACAGAATCCGTATTCCACGCACTCCTTTCGCTCCTCCGGAAAGCAAACCAGGCTCATATAATATTGTTTCCACATGAATTCTCCTGCAACCGCCATTTTTTAAAAGGACGTCATCATGATGGGTAATGATACGATCGGGACAAATCCAGGCCACAGACCGGTAATGATCATCTGCCTTGCCATGGTTTTGCTGCTGGCTTTGGGCGGCGCTGCACCCGGGCACAACTCCGAACACATGACCATCCATGAATACCAGCAGATTCATCCGGAGCAAAAACAGATTGCGGCAAACTTCAAGTCAACGATTCGCAAGGCCGGGGTCCCGGTGGAGTCAGGGGTCCAAGACCGGCCTGTGAAGGTCGCCATCATTTATCCCGCTTTACAGCTTTCCGATTATTGGCGCAATAGTGTCCAATCCTTTAAAAACAGAATGGATGAAATCGGTATCGAATTTCACACCTCGGAATATTACACCAAACCGACAGTGAACCACCGGCTCCAGGAACGGCAGATCAAAAAAGCGCTGGGAGACAGGCCGGATTACCTGATATTCACCCTGGACGCAAAAAAGCACCGCTGGCTTATTGAACAGATCATCACACAAAAAAAGCCGAAAATAATTCTTCAGAATATCACTACCCCGCTTCGAATCTGGGAAGGCAAACAACCCTTCCTTTATGTCGGGTTCGACCATATTCAGGGAACACTCATGCTTGCGGAATACCTGATGAAAAAGAACGGCAACCGAGGAAAATATGCGCTTCTCTATTTTTCGGAAGGTTATGTCAGCAGGATGAGAGGAAATACATTTAGCAATTATCTTGATGAACATTCACAGATGGAGCTGGTTGCTGAATATTATACCGGAGGCGACTCTGCAAAGGCGGAGGCGGCCTCAATGGAAATTGTCAAGTCGTATCCTGACATTAAATTCATCTACTCATGTTCCACGGACATTTCCCTGGGGGCAGCCAGGGCCCTGCAACAGACCGGATTTTCGGACCGGGTCATGATTAACGGATGGGGGGGCGGTGCTGCGGAATTAAACGCCATGGCCCTGGGCCGACTGGAGGTGACCGTCATGAGAATGAACGACGATAACGGTGTCGCCATGGCAGAGGCGATACGCCTGGATCTGGCCGGCCGGAGCCAGGAGGTGCCTGTGGTTTTCTGCGGAGACATGGAAATTGTGAACAAAACAACCCCTCTTAAGCAGATGGAACGTCTGAAAGAGAGAGCCTTTCGTTATTCCGGGGGGCAAAAGCCCCGGGATTAAGAGGCTTGCGGTGATATTACCGGATCAAATCAGCGGGAGTTTGTAATGAGCACAGTCAATCCCCAAAAACTATCAGTGGTCCTGGGCGGATTCCTCTGCTTTACCGTTCTTATATTCTCCGTTGTGATACTGATCTCGACCTACAATTCGGCAAGCGGCCTGATCGATCGCGAAATGAGAAATAATTTCAGGCAGGTACAAAAAATTTCCAAGCAGATCATCATGCGCGAATTCGACAGAATCGATAATTCCCTGACCACAATCCAGAGAAACGAGGCTTTGCGCAGCTATCATCCCGGAACAGGAGAGCTGAATGACGCAAAACACGATACCGCCATCGAGCTGATAATCGCACTGACCGAATCAAATCCCCTGGACATCCTTTTCATTGCAAAACGGGACAATACCATCTGGATTAACGCCAATTCTCCGTTCTATGGGCCTGAGATGGATCTGTCTAAAATAATCAGCAGGAAGAAAACGCTTATCCACGTCGGCGTGATCGACTGTTTTGCCGGGCACACAACCTGCCTGCCCGCACTTGTGAAAGCGGTTCCCCTTCTCTCAAAGGACACGGGCAAGGTTGTGGGAACCTTATTTGGCGGGATTGTGCTGGAACACAATTTGAGATTGATGCAGAACATCCATGAAGAAACAGACTCTTCCGTTGTGTCTTTTTTTATAAATGGGCGTTTAATCGGCGCGACCGATCATCTGGACGCCGAAACAACCAAGTTCCTTGTTGTTGCCAGGCAAGGGGCCGAGGGAGAATTATCCGTTGAAAACACCGATGCCGGGTCCGGCTCGCCGGGCCTCGTTTCCAGCTGGTTCCCCATAGAGATACACGGAAAAAAAACACCCTTGGAAATCGGTTCCGCCTTGCCCAGCACACCGTTTCTTAAGTTGAAAGAGGTGTATGTCTGGAAAGGCATCGTCCTGATCTTTATTATCATGCTTCTGCCTTTTATTACCGTAATTGTCATCAGAAAAATGACATTCAAGCCGTTGGGGAATTTACTGGAGTATGCAGAAGCGGTATCATCCGGCAACCTTGTGGCGGAATATCAAAAAGGCACCATTAAGGAATTCAACCAATTGGGTGCAGCCATGGAGAAGATGGTCATTGGTCTTAAAACTTCCAACACACAGCTCATCATGGACCTCGACAGGATAAAAAAAGCGGAGAAAGCCCGGGTGCAAAGCGATGAACGCTACCAGGAGCTGTTTGACAATGTGCCGGTCGGTTTATTCCGGAGCACAGCCCGGGGCCGGATTGTCTCCGTGAACTCGTTCCATGTAAAAGTGTTCGGTTTCCAATCAAAAAAGGAGATATTGACCTCCTGGAGCGCTGAATCCTTCTATGTGGATCCAAAGGATCGTGACCGGTTCCTGAGCCATTTAAGAAAGCACAATAGCATCAAGCAGTTCGAAGTGCAGCTGAAGAAAAAGGACGATTCCATTTTCTGGGGCTCCCTCTCCGCCAGGTGCCACTTAGATTCAAGTGGCAAAATACAATGGATCGACGGGCAAGTGGAAAATATAACCGAGCGTAAAAACTCAGAGTTGGAAAAAGCCAAGCTCCAGACCCGGTTAAACCAGACCCACAAAATGGAAGCCCTTGGCACCATGGCCGGCGGTATTGCCCATGATTTCAACAATATTCTCTCCGCAATCCTCGGATATTCAGAGCTCTCCCTTGCCGACACGCCGCCTGGGGACACCCGATATGAATTCCTGGAAGAAATTTTGAAGGCCGGCATCCGGGCCCGGGACCTGGTGAAGCAGATTCTGGCTTTCTGCAGACATGGAGAACATGAGATGACGCCGTTGGAACTCGAGCCCATTCTGACGGAAGCATTGAAACTCCTGCGCGCCTCCATCCCCAGTACCATTGATATTCATATGGATATCACGGATTGCCCGCCCGTAAACGCGAATGCCACCCAAATACATCAGGTCATCATGAACTTAACCACAAATGCGGCCCAGGCCATGAACCAGGATACAGGTATCATAAGCGTATCCTTGCGGGAAGTGGATCTGGATCAGGCCTTCACTGCCAAATTCGAAGGCCTGGAACCAGGGGCCTATACAATGCTGACCGTGCAGGACACGGGATGCGGAATGACACCGGAGACGGAAATTCGTGCGTTCGACCCCTTCTTTACCACCAAGGAGAAGGGCTCCGGCACCGGGATGGGCCTGGCCGTTGTGCATGGCATCGTGCAGGACCATGGAGGGGTGATTACGGTCTACAGCGAACCGGGAACAGGTACGACCTTCAACGTTTATCTGCCGGTGCTGAACGCCCCGCTGCCCCCCTCGTCGAATGATAAAACGACCGCACAGCACGGCAGTGAAACCGTATTGTTTATAGATGATGAAAGACCGGTTTGCATTATCGGCAAGCGCATCCTTGAATCGTTGGGCTATGACGTGCTTACAACATGCTCAAGCAGAAACGCCCTGACCATGTTCAAGACCGAACCTGAGAAATATGATCTGGTTATTACGGACCTGACCATGCCGAAGCTGACCGGAAAACAACTCGCCAAAGAAATCACTGCCATCCGCCCCGGCATCCCCGTCATCCTGTGTACCGGATTCAATGGAGGCTTGACGGATCAGGATGCCCGGGAGAGCGGCATCACCGCAGTGGTCCATAAACCTCTGTTAACCAATGAATTGGCGGAAACCGTTCGCACAAGCCTGGACCGGCACAGGATTGAGGCCGCCCCGTCTTTATTTCTCTAGGGAATCACAGGTAGTATGTTCATGTTATAATCCAAGGAGGAAGCTATGAAAGCAGGCATCATTGGCGCCATGGATGAAGAAATCGAAATACTGAAATCAAAGATCACGAGTCCGACATACGTGTCCCTGGGAGAATTTACGTTCATTTCCGGCCGGATAGGGGAGATGGATACCGTCTTGATGAAGTCGGGAATCGGAAAAGTAAACGCGGCCATCGGCGCAACCCTGCTGATAACCTATTACAACCTGAACTGTGTCATCAACACGGGAACGGCGGGGGGCATTGATGAGACATTGGGGATCGGGGACGTCGTCATCTCAAGTGAAGTCCGTCACCACGATGTCGATGCCACCGCATTCGGATACGAATATGGACAGGTTCCGCAGATGCCGCCCTCTTATCTTCCCAACAAGGATCTTATGGATATGGCCTCCCGGTGCGTTTGTGAGACAATCGGCAAAGAAAAAACAGTAATAGGGCTTATCGCCACCGGAGACTCTTTTATTGCTGACATGGATATTATAGACTCCGTAAAAAAGAAAATGCCGGAGATTAAAGTAATTGAAATGGAAGCTGCGGCCATAGCCCAGACATGCCACCAATTCGGCAAAAGCTTTGTGGCCATACGCTCGGTATCCGATATGGCCGGGAAGGAATCCACCCAAAGCTTTAAATCGAATCTAAAAACCGCCTCCGGTAATTCCGCCTCGATTGTGATAGAACTCCTTAAGGGATTGAAGAAATATGAGCAAAGAAATGAACGGCGGTCCTTGGATTCCATCTGGAGCCGCAAGGCGGAAGAGTTAAAGAATGAAGGCAATATCAAGTTTTACAATCGATCACAATCACTTGTTGCCAGACATCTACGTGTATAGAAAGCATTTCGAATGCGGCAATTATACCGAACACGATCCGGAGGAAGCCAAAAAGAAAACAATGGTTTTCCTTATATGACTTTTTTGAAAAGGCCCAACGCAATGGTCATGCGGTCAGGACAAGAGAGCCTTTTTTTAATGAACATGGGAATGTCGAGGGGAGTAAGAAGCCCATAATTTCACCTTCGGGATATTAAAATTATGGGCAAGGAATTTATCAGCTTTTCAATTTTAAGAAATCGCCATCGATGATCATCAGTTTTACACCATTTTCCGTAGCCGAGCGATGGGAGCTTAAATCATCTGAAACCACATATGACATCCCTCTGGTTAAAACGGATTTTGTTCCATCTTCCAGTTCACTGACAACCTCCCCCTCCAGGCAATGGACGATATGGCCTTTTTTGCACCAGTGATCAGCAAGATAGCCCGCTGCGTATTCAACTATTCTAATCCGCAGCCCTTGGAATTGCATGGTTTGCCAATACGCAACGCCTGTTTCGCCTTTGTGTTCCGTTTTAGGAATCTTTGCCCAGTCAATCGTTTGAAATGGAATATTCCGGTCACTCATAATTTCCCCTTAATTTTTTTGACGTTTCCATTTTTCATTTTTCCATCAATCGTATGCCAGGCGTATTTCTTCATTTGTCAAAACATGCTTGATCCGGCCCTGCCATCTGTCGGACTGCCAGGTACCCAGTTTCTGATGGGTCAAATAATAGTTTTGCGGAATGGGATGGGTCCCGATAACAACATCAATTCCGTATTTAGCGGGAATGAACTCACAAAAAGCATTCAAACGCGGACAGGGGGGATAGCCCACGACCATACCCGTAGCCAAATGAATGACATCAGCGCCGTTCTTTTTCATCTCAGCCGGGGCGTACTCTATATTCCCGCCTGGACATCCTCCGCAGGAAGTGTATCCGACGATTTCGATTTCCTCTTCCTTGTACAGGGCAAAAGCGCCTTCCCGGTTACCCATGGCCCGGAGGCACTTCCCGCCTGCACAAGTGCGATAACGGTCACAAATTATGATGCTGATCTTCTTCATTCTTTCCTGCTCCTTTTCCAGACAATTTATGGGCCTTGGGGCGGCATTTCGCCATGGCCGGTTGCATTATCCTCTTCATGGCTGCAATGGGCGTTATATCGGCGGACTCGTCATTGCAGACCTGGGAAGGATTAAGATTGTGGGGATTATATTGCCGACTTTGTGTGGCGTCAAGATAAGTATTGTATGCATGACAATATGCTTTCCAGGTAAAGACAGAAAAAAAAACGGCAAGGCAAGGGTCCCCACATGAAAGATGGCCGGGGCAAAGATACTTGCAAAAAAACTCTTTTGTATTAATATGACCTGCATGAAAGCACACGATATAAAACAATTCTTCCTTCTCCCCATATGCATTACGGTGCTGCTGACAGCCCACGCCGGAGCACAGGAAGCGCCCCCGACCCTGGCCCATGCAACCATGTGCGAATCCATTGAAAATTTTCACCCGGTATTTCCGGCCGTGGTTTTTTCCATTTCCAAGGGGGAGATCATCTGCTTCACCACCTTTGACCCGGTTCCGGAAACAACCTATATCTTTCACAAATGGTATAAAAGGGACCGGTTGATCTCACGGGCCAGACTGACCCTGCAACCACCGAAATGGTCGTCCTTCAGCAGCATGCAGCTCAGAAATGCGGACAAGGGCCCCTGGCGGGTCGATATCACCGATATAAACGATAATACTATGCAAACCCTGCGTTTCAGTATTTCAGATTAACCATCCATGGATACTTTCATAAACATCGTTTCAGGTATGAGGTGGCAGGACTATCTTGACATTCTGTTCATCAGCTATGTGATGTTCCGGCTGTATGTCCTGTTCCGGGGCACCAATGTCATACGGGTGATCCTGGTCATCTGCCTGCTCTGGGTTATCCGGACGATCGCGCTGGGCATGGGACTGATCATAACCAGCTGGGCAATGCAGGGAATTATTACCGTTGCCGCCCTGGTCATTATCATTGTGTTCAGAAATGAAATCTCCGGTGTCCTCCAGATAAAAAATTTAAAATCCTTTCTATGGGGTATTCCACGGTATCAAATGCATACCCCTGTATCCATAATTGTCGAGAGCGCCCATGAGCTGAGCCGGAAAAAAATCGGAGCCCTGATCGTCCTTCCCATGAAGCAGGGTCTGAAAAGCTGTGTTCAGGGGGGAATCGACTGGCAGGGGAAGCTGTCCCGGGAAATGCTGGTGAGTATTTTCTGGCACGACAACCCGGTGCATGACGGCGCTGCCATCATCCAGGGCAACCGGATTACGAACGTGAGTGTTATTTTGCCCCTGTCCAAACGCCGCGACCTGCCCTCCTATTTCGGCACCCGGCACAGGGCCGCCATGGGGCTTGCCGAGCAGACCGATGCACTGGTGCTGGTGGTGTCCGAGGAAACGGGCGGGATATCCCTGTTCATGAAAAACAGGGTCTATGATATCAACGACACCCATGTCCTGGAAACTCTCCTGGACGACCATCTTAGTGACGATTCAACCCGTACGGGTATCAGGCACCATGCAGTGGAACTTGCCGCAGCCGCCATGATATCCCTGTTCAGCGTCACCGGTCTGTGGCTCAGTTTTTCCAGTGGAGAGGAGATCCTGGCAAACCGGGAGGTTCCCATCGAGTTCATGAACCTTGAACAAAAAATGGAAATCATGGGGTCGTCATCCAACATCGTGAAGCTTGTGATCAGTGGAGCAAGCCCCCTGGTCCAGGCCATTGGCCAGGATCAGGTCAAGGTGAAACTTGACATGTCCAATACGGTTCCAGGCCCCAATGTCATGGGCATTCAAAGGGAAAACATCCAGCTCCCTCCCGGCATACGGTTAAAACAATTCGAGCCTTCGGAGGTTGAGGTGACCATGGATGAAACCATACAAAAGCAACTGGCGGTTCAACCCACCTGGACAGGCCGGCTCAAGCAGGGACTCATCATTTCGTCGGCAAAGGCCGTTCCGGAAACCGTTATGGTTAAGGGGGGAAGCATGGCCCTGAAGGAGATCACGACCCTGTTCACCGAACCTGTCCCCCTGGACCACATCACGCAATCGGGAAGAGTACTCACCAGTTTCGCCCTGGACAAGTCCAACCTTAAACTCCAGGATCATGGTAAAAACAACGTTACCATTTATTATGAAATAAAACAGCGCTCCAACCCCGGAGACAATATCAATTAAAACCGGGGTGAAACTCCTATGGAAGTTAACAATCGAATTGATACCTGCTATACCTATTATGATAGAAGCAGGGCTCAATTCATATGCGAGGAGCTATAAGCCGGTTTGATCATAGGATCGATATCGGTATTATTACAGAATAGTGAGGGATTCCATGGATAAAGCAAAAAAAATACTGGTAACACGGATTTTCCCGGAGGCCGGCATAAAACAATTGGAAGCACAGGGGTTTGAACTCACCCTGTGGACCGGGGACAGCCCCATGACCCCGTATGAACTCGTTAAACATTCAATGGACCACCAGGCCCTGTTGTGCACCATCGGCGACAGGATCGACCGGCCGTTCCTTGAAAAATGCAGGCACCTGGATATCATTTCCCAATATGCCGTGGGCCATGACAATATTGATGTAAAAGCCGCCACGGACCTGGGCATTCCCGTCGGATTCACCCCCGATGTCATGAGCGAAGCAACGGCGGATATCGCCTTTGGCCTTATGATTGCCGCCTCAAGAAAGATGTTCTTTCTTCACAAAACCATCCTCAAGGGGGAATGGGGATATTTTAATCCAACGGCCAACCTGGGCATGGAGCTGAAGGGAAAAACCCTTGGAATCCTAGGCCTGGGCCGGATCGGCGTCAAAATGGCCGAACGGTGCAAAAACGCCTATGGCATGGAGGTGATCTATCATAACCGGCGGTCCAACAAGGCCGCCGAAAAAGCATTAAACGCCACCCTGGTCGGCTTTGACGAACTCCTGGCCAAAAGTGACGTGCTGTCGGTCCATTGCGTGCTGAGCGACGAAACCCGGGGACGCTTCGACCGGGCCGCCTTTAAAAAAATGAAACCCACGGCCATTTTCATCAACACGGCCCGGGGACAGGTTCACCGGGAGCCCGACCTGATTAAAGCCCTTGAATCAAACGAAATCTGGGGCGCGGGACTGGATGTGACAGACCCGGAGCCCATGGCAAAGGACAATCCCCTATTATCCATGGAAACCGTTGCCGTTCTTCCCCATGTGGGCTCCGGCACCATGGAGGCCAGGGACGCCATGTCCCGCCTTGCAGCGGAGAATATCATTGAATTCTACCGGTCAGGCACCCTGCCCCATATGGTAAACCCCGAGGTATTGAAAAGTTGAAAGGAGAACCATTATTCCGACAAATCAAGCTTTGGCGGTGCGGAAAACTGTTGTGAAATCGAATACGGCTGTACGCCATGCCCACATGTCCCTTGCTTCCAGTGCAAAGGAATCAATGTCATCACCGGTCATCCACAACAAAACAGAGAAGGGACAGTTTTCTGCAATGAGTTCCCTGTGCATGTTGAACCCCCGGAGATTTATTACACCCTCCTCCCCTTTAAACCACCTGTCATCAGGTACAATATTGACAAAAGAAAGGCGGCGTTTCTTTAATTCGAAAAGATCTTCCTCGAATTTATAGAAATCCGGAAAGGATTCCGTATTTACATTCATTCGGCAGGACTTACCGTGGATGTTTTTAATATATTTGATCAGCTTATCACGATACATGGGGTTGTTATGTTCAATCAGAACAAGCTGGAACCCTGAAAAATGCTTCAAAATTCTGTTTAACTTTCTTAACTCCCCGGAATGGTATGACTCAAACCATGTTTGCAGAGCTCTACCATCTTTCTCAACCGGGTTATTCAATTGAAAAACCTCTTGTCAATTATTTTCACGGGTACTTCGGTCATATTTTGTTCTTCCTCCAGTAGCATTATCATAAAAAAAACAAGTTCGACTATTCCGGCCCAATAATTCCAGGCTGTCAAATGGAGGGGTTCACCCCACAGGTCGCTAGGCCTCTGCGCCCCTCCCGGAAGGTTAAGCCGGTTCGTTCATGAGGGCGGCCTTGACCTCTTTTGCGGCGGTTTCGGTCATGCCGGGAAGGCTTGCCAGCTCTTCCACACTTGCCTGGCGCATGCGGGTGATGCCCTTGTAGGTGGTCATCAACACCTGCTTACGCTTTTTCCCGATCCCCGGCACCGCATCCAGGACCGAGGTTCCGGCCCGCTTGGAGCGCCGTTTTCGCTGGAAGGTGATGGCAAACCGGTGGGCCTCGTCCCTGAGCCGCTGGAGGAGATAGAGGGCATTGAGCGCCCCCCGGGTGTTCACCGGGTTGGCCCGGCCGGGCAGGTAGATCTTGTCGTGCTCCTCCCCCTTTTCCGCATCCTTCTTGGCGAGCCCCGCCACAAAAAACCGGTCCTCGAGCCCGAGATTTTTAAGCACGCCCAGGGCCATGGAAAGCTGGCCCTTGCCGCCGTCCACCACCAGGAGATCGGGCAGGGGCGCTTCCGTGTTGGAGAGCCTGCGGGTGAGCACCTCGGTCATGTAGGCGTAATCGTCGTGCTCCTCCACATCCCGGATGATGTATTTGCGGTATTCGGACTTATCCGGGACACCGTCGATAAAGACCACCATGGAGGAAACCGGATCGGTGCCGGCGATGTTGGAGTTGTCAAAACATTCGATGCGCCGGGGAGGCTCGGGCATCCTCAGGATGCTCTGGAGCATGTTCAGGGTTTCCTTGGCCTCGTTTTCCCTGGAGAGCACCTTTTCAAGTTCTTTTTTGGCGTTGACCAGAGCCATCTCCACCAGGCGGCGCTTCTCCCCCCGTTCCGGCACAAGCAAACTCACCTTCTTGCCCCGCTTTTCGGCCAGGAGATCCCGGACCAGGTCATGGGTCTCGATGGCCTGGGCGAGGAGCACCTGGGCGGGAATGAACAGGCTTTTGTCGTAATACTGGCGGACAAAGGCGTCCAGGATCTCCGGGGCCGTGCTCAGGCCCGTGTCAAACCGGTAGTTCCTCGAACCCACAAGGTTGCCGGACCTCACAAACAGGATGGTGACAACGGCCTTTTCCTTGTCAATGGCGCACCCGATCACATCCCGGTCCGTCCGGTCGGTTGATACCACCACCTGGCGCTCCAGGGTCTTTTCAATGGCAAGGATGGTGTCCCGGATCTGGGCGGCCTTTTCAAACCGTTCCTCCTCGGCCTCCTGGAACATCTCCTGTTTCAACTGCTTGATAAGCTCGGGCGCCCTGCCCTTCAGGAAGAGAATCACCTCCCTGACCACCTTGCCGTAGGCCTCCTTGGGAAGGTCATTGCAGCAGGGGCCGAGGCAGGCGTTGATCTGAAAATTGAGGCAGGGTCTCGAACGGTTGGTGAACTGGCCCTTCTTGCACTTTCTGAGCCGGAATATCTTGTTCACCTGCTTCAGGGTGCTCCGCACGGCCTGGACCGACGAGTAGGGACCGAAGTAGGCGGCATCGTCGTCCCCGATCTTTCTCACCACTTCCAGGGCCGGATAGGCCTGGGAGGAGTCGATCCTGAGGCAGGGATAGTTCTTGCCGTCCTTGAGAAGCACGTTGTACCTGGGGCTGTGCTTCTTGATGAGGTTGGCTTCCAGGATCAGGGCCTCGTGCTCGGTTGCGGTGACGATGACGTCGAAATCAGCCACCTTCTTCAGGAGCACCCCGGTCTTCATGTCATGGCCGCTCTCCCGGGCAAAGTAGGAGCCCAGCCGCTTTTTCAGGTTCCTTGCCTTGCCCACGTAGATGATTTTCCCGGTCTTGTCCTTCATCAGGTAGACCCCGGGATCCTGGGTGGCCGATCTATAGCGTTCCAATACAATTTCGTTCATGGCGTTATCACATCTCTTTGATCTTGGACAATTCCCGGATCCTGTCCCTCAGGCCCGCCGCGGTTTCAAACTCCATCTTCCGCGCCGCCTGCTTCATCTCCTTCTTGAGGCCCTCGATGATCTCATCAAGATTCTCGGAGTCGGTTTCATATACAGCCTGGGCTTCGGCCACACCGGCGGGGCTGTCGGAGCTGTCGGAAAAGTCCTTCTCCATGGTGTAGTCGAACATCTTGATCGCCTTGATGATGGTGGAGGGCACGATGTTGTGATCCTGGTTGTACTTCTTCTGGATCAGCCGCCGCCGGTCGGTCTCCTCCATGGCCTTTCCCATGGACGGGGTGATGCGGTCGGCGTACATGATCACCTTGCCCCCGGCGTTCCGCGCCGCGCGCCCGAAGGTCTGAACCAGGGAGCGGTAGGAGCGGAGGAAACCCTCCTTGTCCGCGTCCAGCACCGCCACCAGGGTGACCTCGGGGATGTCCAGCCCCTCCCGCAGCAGGTTGATGCCGATGAGCACGTCAAACACACCCTTGCGCAGGTCCTGGATAATGTCGATGCGCTCCACCGTGCCGATGTCCGAATGGAGGTACTTCACCTTGATGCCGAAATCGGTGAAATAATCGGTCAGGTCCTCGGACATGCGCTTGGTCAGGGTGGTCACAAGCACCCGCTCCTCGTCCTTGACCCGCTGCATGATCTCCTCGTACAGGTCATCCACCTGGGTTTTCGCCGTTCGCACCTCGATGACGGGGTCCAGGAGACCCGTGGGCCTGACGATCTGCTCGGCAACCCTGCCGTCCGCCTTTTCGATTTCATAGTCGGCGGGGGTGGCGGACACATAGATCGCCCTTTTGATCTTCTCCTTGAACTCCTCGAACTTCAAAGGCCGGTTGTCCAGGGCCGACGGCAGCCGGAAACCGTGGCTCACCAGGTTCTCCTTCCTGGAGCGGTCCGCCTTGTACATGGCCCCGACCTGGGAAACGGAAATGTGGCTCTCGTCGAAAAAGCAAAGAAAATCATCGGGAAAATAATCCAGCAGGGTCGGGGGCGGCTCCCCCTGGTTCCTGCCGGTCAGGTGGCGGGAGTAGTTTTCGATGCCGTTGCAATACCCGATCTCGTTGAGCATCTCAAGGTCGTACTGGGTGCGCTCCTCGACGCGCTGGGCCTCCACCAGGCGGTTCTCGTTCCTGAAAAAATCCACCCTGCCCTTGAGCTCCTCCTTGATCCCGGCAACCGCCCGCTTCCGGGTCTGGTTCAGGGTAACGTAGTGGGACGCGGGAAACACGGCGATTGACTTGAGCCGGTTGATCACCTCCCCCTTGAGGGGATCGGTTTCACACACGCTCTCGATGGTGTCCCCGAAAAAATCGATCCTGAGGGCCTTGTCCTCCTCATAGGCGGGAAAAATATCCACCCGGTCCCCCCGCACCCGGAAGGTGCCCCGGTGAAAATCCACATCGTTCCGCTGGTACTGAATGTTGACAAGCTCGGCCAGCAGCTTGTCCCGGGACTTCTCCATATCCTCGGCAATCTCCACCCGCAGGGCCAGGTAGTCCTCGGGAGCGCCCAGGCCGTAAATACAGGAAACGCTGGCCACCACGATGACATCCTTCCGGGCCAGCACCGACCGGGTGGCGGAATGGCGCATCTTGTCAATCATCTCGTTGATGGAGGAGTCCTTCTGGATATAGGTGTCGCTGGTGGGAATATAGGCCTCGGGCTGGTAGTAGTCGTAATAGCTGACAAAATACTCCACGGCATTGTCCGGAAAGAGCGCCCTGAACTCGTTGTACAGCTGGGCCGCCAGGGTCTTGTTCGGCGCGATCACAAGGGCGGGTTGCCCGGTCCTGGCAATGATGTTGGCCATGGTAAAGGTCTTGCCCGACCCGGTTACCCCGAGCAGCACCTGGTGGGGGTCTCCGGCAAGCACGCCTTTTGAGAGAAAGTCGATGGCTCCGGGCTGGTCCCCGGTGGGCTGAAACGGTGATTGTATTTTAAAAACGCTCATTGCAAGGTCCTGTAGGGTTATTAAAAATCCTGTTCAATAGTGCATTAATACCAGACCCCCCCGGAGTTTGAAAGAATTATTGCTTTTGCCCGGCCGGAGAATGTGTTAGATACTATGGTTTACACTGAACACAATCATGCCAATTATTCTGAAAGAGGGTGGAATGGAACACGAAACCACAACCAGTCATTTTATAAAAACAAAAATAGACAACGATATTGAAACCAACAAGCACAACGGGCGGGTCGGCACCAGGTTCCCACCCGAGCCCAACGGTTTTCTCCATCTTGGCCACGCAAAATCGATCTGCCTGAACTTCGGCATGGCCAAAGAGTTCAAGGGAACCTGCAACCTGAGATTTGACGACACCAACCCGGCCAAGGAAGACCAGAAATACATCGACGCCATCACCAAGGATGTGAGCTGGCTCGGTTTTGACTGGGGAGAGACCATCCATTACGCCTCGGACTACTTTGACCGGCTCTACGGATTTGCAGTCGACCTCATCAAGGCGGGCAAGGCCTTTGTATGCGACCTGTCCGCCGAAGAAATGCGGGAGTACCGGGGCACCCTGACGGAACCGGGAAAAAACAGCCCCCACCGCAACCGCACCGTGGAAGAAAACCTGGACCTGTTCGAACGGATGAAGGCCGGAGAGTTCGAGGAGGGCAGCCGTTCCCTCAGGGCCAAGATCGACATGGCCTCCCCCAACGTCAACCTCAGGGATCCCATCATCTACAGGATCAAGAAGATGAGCCACCCCAGGACCGGGGAAGCCTGGTGCATCTACCCCATGTACGACTTTACCCACTGCATCTCAGACGCGCTGGAGGAGATCACCCACTCCCTGTGCACCCTGGAGTTCCAGGACCACCGGCCCTTGTACGACTGGATACTGGAGCAGCTGGACGTGCCCTGCCATCCCCAGCAGATCGAATTTGCCCGGATGAACCTCAACTACACCATCATGAGCAAGCGCAAGCTCCAGAAGCTTGTGGAGAACAACCTGGTCAAGGGCTGGGACGACCCAAGGCTTCCCACCATTGCCGGCATCCGGCGGCGGGGCTACACCCCCCAGGCGATCCGCAACTTCTGCGCCACCATCGGCATCAGCAAGAAGGAGAGCCGCATCGACATGGGCCTGCTGGAAAACGTGCTCAGGGAGGATCTCAACGAACAGGCCAACCGGGTGATGGGAGTGATCAACCCCCTCAAGGTGGTGATCGAGAACTGGCCCGAAGGCGCCGTGGAGGAGCTGGATGCGGTGAACCACCCCCAGAAGCCCGAGATGGGCAAGCGCAAGGTTCTCTTCTCAAAGGAGATCTACATCGAGCAGGAGGACTTCATGGAAGATCCCCCGAAGAAATTCTTCCGCCTGGGACCGGGCCGGGAGGTAAGGCTCAGGTACGCCTATTTCATCACCTGCAAGGAAGTGGTCAAGGACGAATCCGGGAACATCTCCCATCTCGTCTGCACCTACGATCCCGAAACCCGAGGCGGGGACGCGCCGGACGGACGAAAGGTCAAGGGCACCCTGCACTGGGTTTCCGAAGAAGGATCGATCCCGGCGTCGGTCAACCTGTACGACCGGCTATTTTCCAATGAAGACCCGGAAGCCGGAGACGGTGAATTCACCGACAACCTCAACCCCGACTCCCTGAAGGTCATGGGAAATGCCAGGGTGGAGAAAAGCCTTGAAACGGCAGCCCCGGAAACCGTGTATCAGTTCGAGCGGCTGGGCTACTTCTGTAAGGACGCCAAGGACTCGACCCAGGAACTGCCGGTGTTCAACAGGACCGTCACCCTCCGGGACGCCTGGGCAAAGATGAAGAAAAAGAGAAAATAAAACAGCTATTTACCTTCACCATGAAGGACGGAACAATCTTCATGTTCTTCATGTCCTTCATGGTGAATAATATAATCCCCCCCTGCACGAAAACGGCAAACCCATGGATTCCGAAAAAGCGGAAAAACTGATTAAACAAACCCAGGCCTATGCAAGGACGATCCTCAACTCCCTGTCGGCCCACATCGCCATCATCGATGAAAACGGCAGGATACTGGAGACCAACCAGGCCTGGAACGAGTTTGCCCGGTCAAACCAGATAGATATCCGGCCAAGCACCCCGGACATCAACTACCTGGACATCTGTGAAAGCGCCCGGGACAATTCTGCTGACAACGCGGACAACGCGGACACGGTGGCCCGGGGAATCCGCCGGGTGATCAACGGCGAGATCGACGAATTCACCATTGACTACCCCTGCCACTCCCCCGGAGAAAAGCGGTGGTTCTACATGCGGGTCACCAAGGCCGCCGGTTCCGATCCCGTCAAGGTGGTTATCAGCCACGAGAACATCACGGCCCTCAAGCTTGCCCAGGAGAAGCTCACCCTGCGGGAGACGGAACTGAAACAGAAATCCGGACGCCTGGAAGAGGCCAATGCCGCCCTGAACGTGATCCTCAGGCAGCGGGACGAGGACCGCAAGCAGCTGGAGCAGACGATTTTCCAGAATCTGAGGGAAGTGGTGCTGCCCAATATCGAGCGGATGAAATGCATCTGCCGCACCCCCGAGGCAGCCGGGCTCATGGACCTCATTGACAAGGGGCTCCAGGAGATCGCCTCACCCTTTCTGAGCCGCCTCGGCAGCCTTGGCGCCATCCTCTCTCCCCAGGAACTCCGGATCGCCACCCTGATCAAGGAGGGAAAGAGCACCAAGGAGATCGCGGATCTCCTGAACCTCTCAACCGCCACCATCAATTTCCACCGTCGCAATTTGAGAAAAAAACTGGAGCTCACAAGCACCGGGCTCAACCTGAGGTCCTTTCTGCTCTCCCTGTCGGAATGACGGTTTTCACCCGTCATTTCCCCATCATTCTTCCCCCATTGCCCCATCACTCTCCAGGCCCTATTATAGGACATACAGAGTCACTGGACTCAAGATTAAAAATAACGGAACAAAGGGAGGAATAATTATGATCTGTACTTTAAGCAACGTAGAAAAAATCGATCTCGACAAACTCAAAGCAGCGGAAAAAGAGCTGGGAGTCACCCTGCTCTCCTTTTCCTGCCATGACATCACTGCTGCAACCGTGGATGCGGAGATGTTGAAAAAAATCGAAGCCCTGGAGAAGGAACTCGGCGTCTCCCTGGTAGCCGTCAAAAGCTAAAACAAACAGGGCCCTGCATACCTGTTGCGGCATGCAGGGCCCTGACACCTTCCTGATATTTACAACCAGCCCATCCCCCGACATGATGTTCATGGCATCGGGTTCTGCCCGGATCTCCCAAATACTCCATTATTAATACAATCTCCAAAACTTCCCCCCTTCAAAAGTTTTATTGACAATAAAACTTTTTCTGCCTTATATATTGTTTGGCACAACTAATAATATCGCCAAACAATATCACTTCAAGAGTCACACATGCTAAAGGTCCAAACATGCCCACAACATCCAGACCAATCAATAACAAAGAAAATATTTTTGAAACCTATTCAAGCTGGCCCAAAAAGATCGGCAAAAGCAACATACTGGAAATCAATCTCCGGAACGGACTTAAACTCATGGTTGAAAATTACCAGCTTGTGGGAAAGCATATATCGGATGGAAAAGTTGACTCCCCTCAATTGAGCTTTGCCTTCTGCGCTTCAGGAAAAAGCAGAGCTACCGTTCAAGGTGAAAAAAAAGAACTTATTTCCACACCGGGACAAAACTATATTTCTTTTTGTCCCGACCCAAGAGGAACCCTTGAATGTTTATCAAGGGAACCTGTAACCTTTGTCAGTGTTTTAATAGAACCATCTTTCCTGAAGCGTTTTCCGGATGATCTGCCAAACCGATTTCCCAATGATTTTATTGATATTCTGAATGGATGCAAAAATACTTTTTACAATCGTAAAGGGCTCAGCACGGGACATATTCAAATGACCATTCATCAAATATTAAACTGCCCTTATCAAGGGGCTCTCAGACAAATGTATCTTGAAAGCAAGGCAATAGAGTTAATAACACACCAACTGGCACAACTGGCATCTGAGAATAAGGATTCAAAAAAAATCCGGTTAAACTCCGGTGACATTGAACGGATCCATGAAGCCAGGAATATTTTAATCAAAAACATGGAAAAGCCACCATCGTTGACAGAACTTTCCAGGCAGGTCGGTTTGAACGATAAAAAGCTCAAATACGGATTTAAACAAGTTTTTAACACAACCGCCTTTGGGTACCTTCGGACCCATCGTCTGGAACTGGGCCGTCAATTCCTGACAGATGGCAAGATGAATATATCCGAAGTCTCATACAAAGTAGGCTATTCCGAACGCACCCATTTCACCCGTGCCTTTACAAAGCATTTTGGATGCAGCCCTCAATCCTATCTTCATAATAATAAAGCTGTTTCAGACCAAACCTGTCACCCTGCTTTACTATAAAATCTCACCTCCAGGATATGAGCATGAACGGAACCCGGCCATTAAAATTTTTCAATTTAATCCCCCATCTTTTATTTAAGTCCGTTAATGGTACGCAAGAGTCCGTTAATGGTACGCTGAATTTCAAATCAAGGAAGTATATAATAATTTTTTTTAGGAAAATACGATCTGATTTTGTTAAATCATTCGAAAACCAGGAGGGAATATGGCTGTTTTGAAAATTCGGAATCTTGGATCCGTTTTTTTTGCGATCTCACTTATTTTTAATCTGTTTGCAATACCTTGTGTCTCAGCCCATGAAAAAGATGATACCCGGGAGATAAACCCCGAAGAAGAAGCCCATGTAAAACAGGAGGTGGAAGCAATAACGGTTACCGCACAAAAACGGGAGGAGAATATGCAGGAAGTACCATTGAGCATTTCAGTCCTGTCCGGGGTGCAAATTGAGGATGCGGGCATTCGTAAAACCGAGGATTTCATCCATCATATTCCAAATTTATACATGGGTTCCCCCGGCAGTCATAATGGCAGTTCATGGCTGAACATGCGAGGGATTTCAGGTATACCGGCTGACACCAGCACCAATCCGGCAGTAGGGTTTTATGTGGATGGAGTATACTATTCCGGCGGTTTCAGTACGGAACTTGTAGACATTGACCGGATTGAAGTCCTGCGCGGTCCCCAGGGCACCCTTTACGGCCGTAATACCGAGGCGGGAGTGATCCATATTATCACCAAAAAACCCGGTGACCATTTTGAGGGGAAGGCCGCGGTTACCTTGGGGAATTACAACACCCAGGACTATTCTGTTTCCGTGAGCGGCCCCATGATTCAGGACAAAGTTTATTTCAGTCTTGCGGGAAAATACTTGGTTTCAGACGGTTATATTGACAATAGATTTACAGGCAATGATAAATCCAATGATATGGACGATCAAAACATCCGGGCAGGCTTGCGCTGGACTCCCACTGATACATGGGATATCAATTTTACCACCGATTTTCTCAGATACAGGGACGGATACGACCCCTTTGGGCCATTGAATGACATCCACACTACCTCCACCGATTTTAAGGGGAATTATGATGATCAAAATGCCATGGGCCATAATTTGAAAGCGGAGTATACAGGCAGCCTTTTTTCCCTTACTTCAATTACCTCCCTGAGACAATGGGATGAAGATCTGGCCAATGATATGGATATGAGTTCCACTGATTTGACAAGATGGTATCAGGAACTGGACTTCAGCACGTTTTCCCAGGAGGTTCGTCTGGCATCCCCGGAGGAATCAGGCGCTGTCAAATGGCTTGTGGGAAGCTACTATTATAATGAAGATAAAAGTGTTGATATGATCTACGACATGCGCCAGGGGTTCCCCGCATGGGGATTGCCGCCCTATAAGATGCTCCAGGATAATGACATTGACACCAGTGGTTATGCATTTTTCGGACAGGCCACCTGCACCCTGTTTCACCGTTTGGATCTGACCGGTGGTCTCAGATATGATCACACTGCAAAGGAACTGAAATTCAAGGAGTATTATGATCAGGATCTCTCCATGTTCGGCATGACTCCTCAAAACATAAAAACGGATGAGGAGGATTATAACGAATGGCTGCCCAAGCTCGCCCTTGATTACAAATGGTCTCCGGATTTCATGACCTACATCAGCTATGCCAAGGGTTTTAAAGGAGGCGGTTTTAATATCTACAGTTCTTCGGTTGCCGGTACGGTCTATGAACCGGAGTGTTCTTCCAATTATGAGGTCGGGCTTAAATCCTCCTGGCTGGAGAATCGTCTTACCCTCAATATGGCAGCCTTTTATATTGACTGGAAAGATCAGCAGGTTTTTCAGTTTATCGGATCATCGGACATGATAATCTCCAATGCCGCCGAATCCACCAGCAAAGGCTTTGAAATTGAATTACTGGCAAGACCCGTTACCGGTCTGGAACTGACGGCGGGATTTGGTTATACGAATGTGGAATTTGATGAGTATAAAAAAGCCGAATATGATTCAGACATGACATCTCCAACCTATGGCCAGAAAACAGGAGAAAGGGACTTAAGCGGATATACCAATTCCTATGTTCCTGAATATACCTATGATCTCGCTATACAGTACCGAAGCCTGAAAGGTTTCTTTGGTCGCCTTGAGCTTCAAGGGGTTGGAGAATACTGGTTTGACGGGGAGAATTCCAAAAAACAGGACGGCTATGAATTAGTGAACGCCCGCATTGGTTATGAAACCGAACTTTTTGAGGTGGTTCTCTGGGGAAAGAATCTTTTTGATAAAGAATATGCCACGCTGGGTATTGCTCCGCAGATGACCACGAGCGGCAACCAATGGACAGGGGCCGGGGGTGATCCCATGACCTTTGGCATTACCCTGAGCAAAAGATTTTAAGAACTTTCTTTTTGATTATTTCAATATTATTTTTATAACTAATCGAGGCGACTATGGATCAAACCATTACAAAAAACAGTCAAATGCTCTCCCTGGATAAGGTTCAAACAGACACGGTTACCTGTATTGAAAATTTAACCGGAGGCCGGGAATTTATCAGCCGTGCCTCCGGCAGAGGCTTTACCCCCGGCACACGCTTAAAGGTTGTGCAAAATTTTAAGATAGGACCGCTTATTGTATATCTGCGAAATACCCAGATTGCCCTGGGCCGGGGCGAAGCAAAAAAAATCCTTGTAAAAGGGATGGAAGCATGACTTCGAATCCCATATCGGTCAATAAGGACAAACAGATTACCGTGGCCCTTGCGGGACAGCCCAACACAGGAAAGTCCACTCTGTTTAACAGCCTTACCGGTTCCAATCAGCATGTGGGAAACTGGCCGGGAAAAACCATAGAGCAAAAATCAGGATATTTAACCCGTAACGATACTGTTTATACGATAGTGGACCTGCCCGGCACCTACAGCCTCTCGGCTAATTCTCCGGAAGAGATAATAGCCCGCAATTTTATCATGGAAGGAAATTCCGATCTCATTATTGCGGTGGTTGATGCCTCACAACTGGAACGTTCACTTTACATGGCGGCTGAAGTGATGTCCCTTGGTGTTCCGGTAATTCTGGCCCTTAACATGATGGATGTCGCCGAGCATCAACATCTGCAAATTGACGTAAAACATCTTGAAGAATCCCTTGGGATTAAAGTCATCGCCATGACAGCGTCCAGGAACAGGGGGATTTCAGATCTTACCGGCGCAATTGAGGATGTGGCGGGATGGGGTGGAAGTAACAATTCCGTCAAGTTTGAATTCAACGAAGAGTCTTCCTTGTTACTGGAATCTCTGAAGTCGGGAATAAACGGTTCGGTTCCCGCACCCTACAAGGAAGAGTGGGTGGCGCTGAAGCTGATGGAAAATGACAAAGAAATCACCGGCATCATGAAAAAGCGCCTGGGCCGGGATCAATGGGAAACGATGACGAGGGATCTGGGCCTGGACGGGCAGGGACTTCTTGCCGTTGCCAACGCACGCTATAAATGGGTTGCAAAACTGCTGAATGGTTGTGTCAAACAACCCGCGCTTGATAATTCTCAAAGGACACGAACACGGTTTGACATACTGGCCACCCATCCAATATGGGGAGGGATTCTGGGCATTACCATTCTATTAATCGGATTTTGCCTGGCCGGGCTTCTTGGTTCCGTAGGCTTCTTTGCCCTTCTGCCTTTAACCGGCCATATAACGCAGATTATTCAAACTTCATTTTTGAACACAATGCCGATATTTACAGCCATGATTTGCCAGGGGATCGTCCCCGGTATATTCATGGTTTTTGGTATGTCCTCCTTTGTTTTTGGAGTGTTGCTTTTGATAGGTTTTTTGGAGGACATTGGTTACCTGCCGCGCATGGCCTATGTTGCCGACGGTTTTATGAATCGTATCGGTCTCCATGGCAAGTCATTCATGCCGCTTTTTATGGGATTCGGCTGTAATATTGCGGCGGTAATGGGAAGCCGTGTCATTGATTCCGCAAGACAGCGTTTTATGACAATCGTCCTGGCTTCACTTATCCCCTGCTCCGGTTTAATGGTAACAATCGCTTTTATGGTCACAATCTTTTTTGGCCCTGTTGCCCCTTTGGTGGTTCTGGCAATGGCCGCCGCAATTTTATTACAATTGTTTCTTACGTCATTTCTGCTTGGCCACACGGTTTTACCCGGGAAATCAACCGGCATGATCATGGAATTGCCGCCCTATCACAGGCCCAATTGGAGGACTATCCGGAACTATGTATGGATTCATTATAAATCATACTTAAAAAAAGGCGGTTCCCTGATAATGTATATCATCATTATTGTATGGGCACTCTCATACTTCCCCAATGGCAATATAGATGAAAGCTATCTGGCTTCTACCGGAAAAGCCCTGGAGCCTTTTGGCAGACTCATGGGAATGGACTGGAAACTGTTAACCTGCCTCTTTGTCGCTTTTTTTTCCAAAGAGGCCGCCATTTCGTCCATGGCGGTCATTTATGGGCTGAATATGGCAGACGGTTCATTAATGGGTGTAATGATGGAGAATATTGCCCATGGCCATGCTATCAGCAATAATGAACTGGGCAGGTTCCTGGCAGGTTCCATCTCCAGCGCAAGCGCTATTGCGTTCATTTTTGCCATTTTATTTTCAGTACCCTGTTTTGCGACTGTTGGAGTTATTTATAGTGAAACTAAATCCTTGAAGTGGACCCTGGGCTCAGTTACATATTACACCTCGCTTTCCTTCCTGTGGGGAATTATCGCCTACAATACGGGTTTATTCTTATTTTGATTTCATCTTCACCATATGGACCATAGAATTCGGCAAAACAGGCAGGGCCCTGCATACCTGTTGCGGCATGCAGGGCCCTGACATTTTCTTATAGGAATGTTCGCATTCGAATTGAAGCCCGTTTATGATAAACGGGCTTCATTCATATGCGGGGAGCTGTAATTCACACCCGGCCTAGCCTATCTTCCAGGTGGTTCCTTCCGGCCCGTCCTCCAGCATGATATTCATGGCATCCAGCTCGGCCCGGATCTCGTCCGCCCTGGCGAAATCCTTTGATTTCCTTGCCTCGATCCGCTCGTTGACCAGCCGGTCAATGGCCTCGGCATCCAAAGCCTTGTCCGCCAGACCGCTTTCCTTCTTGACCCTGAAATACTCTTCCGGCTCCTGGGTCAGCAGCCCCAGGATATCGCCCATCTGCTTCAAATCAGAACAGAGGGTGGAGACTTTACCAAGCACCTCGTCCGTAATTTTGCCCTCGTGCTTGTCAAGGAGACGGTTTCCGCTCTTTATCGTGTCAAACAGGGTGGCCATGCCCCTTGCCGTGTTAAAATCATCATCCATGGCCTGGACAAACTCGGCCCACGCCTCTCCGGGATCGGTCACGGTTTTGTCGGCCCCTGCGGCATAGGCCCGCTCCAGAAAGGCATAGAGCCTGTCAAGGCCGGAGATCACCTCATCCATGGAGCTGTCATTGTAATCGATGGGGCTTCTGTAATGCTTTGACAGGAGGAACATGCGGATCACCTCGGCATGGTAATCCTTGAGCACATCCTTGATCATGGTGAAGTTACCCAGGGATTTGGACATCTTCTCGTTGTTGATGTCAACAAACCCGTTGTGAATCCAGTATTTGACATAATCCTTGCCAAACGCCGCCTCGGACTGGGCGACCTCGTTCTCATGGTGGGGAAAGATCAGGTCCTTTCCGCCGCCGTGGATGTCAAAACTCTCTCCCAGGTAACGATGGCTCATGGCCGAGCACTCGATGTGCCAGCCGGGACGGCCGTCGCCCCAGGGGCTGGGCCAGGAGGGTTCACCGGGTTTAACCGGCTTCCAGAGGGTAAAGTCCCTGGGATCTCTTTTCTTTGTGTCCACGGCGATCCTGGAACCGGGCATCATGTCGTCGGGGTTCCTGCCCGAGAGCTTGCCATACCCCTCAAAGGAGCTGATGGAGAAGAACACGTCGCTTCCCTCAACATGGTAGGCCTTTCCCTTGTCAACAAGGAGCTGGATGAAATCGATGATATCCTGGATATGCTCGGTGGCCTTGGGCTCCATGGTGGGCCGAAGCACGTTCAGGGCATCCATTTCGTTGTGGAATTCCTTGATATACTTTTCGCTGATCTCCGTCGGCTCCACGCCAAGCTCGTTGGCCCGCTTGATGATCTTGTCGTCCACGTCCGTGAAGTTCCTCACATAGCAGACATCATAGCCCGAGTGCCTGAGCCAGCGGAAAATAACGTCAAAAATCACCACCGACCGGGCATGGCCGATATGGCTGGTATCATAAACAGTGGGTCCGCACACATACATCTTCACCTTGTTCTCTTCCAGGGGAACAAAGGTTTCTTTATTTTTGGTCTGGGTATTATAAATTCGTAAGCTCATCTTTTTTTCCTGGTTACTCTGTAATTAAAACAACGGTGTGGGCGGCTATTCCCTCACCCCTTCCTGCAAATCCAAGCCCTTCGGTGGTGGTTGCCTTGACATTGACACGGTCCGGCGGGATGTTGAGCGTTCCCGCCATGGTTTTCTCCATGGCCGCCTTATGGGCCGCAAGCTTGGGACGTTCGGCAAACACGGTACAGTCGATATTGGAAATGGCGAACCCCTTCTCCATCAGGAGTTCATTGCACCGCTCCAGCAAAACAAGGCTGGATATATTTTTAAACCGGGCATCGGAATCGGGAAAGTGCTCTCCGATGTCCCCAAGCCCCGCGGCACCGAGCAGGGCGTCACACACGGAGTGGACAAGCACATCGGCATCGGAATGTCCCAGGAGCCCCAGGTCGTAATCTATGGTCACCCCTCCCAGGACAAGGTCTCTGTCTTTGACCAGTCTGTGTACATCATATCCTGAACCGATTCTCAATGCTCCTCCTTATTTATAATGCGTTGCAACCGTTCCAATCCCCCTATATGGCGCATTTTTCCCAAAAAGTCAAAAGATCCGGGGACAGTCCCGGCTTATTGTCGTTATTTCCGCCCGGGGAGAAACTTCCCCCCCACGCTATCCCAGTACGGGATAGTGGTCGCCGGGCAGCCGCCGTTCAACAACCGCCTCGGCGGCATGGGCCAGGCGAAACAGGAGGGCCTCCTGCCAGGGAGCGGCCATGGCGTGGATACTCAAGGGAAGGCCGTTTGTGTCATAGCCCCCCGGAAAAGTGATGGCCGGAAATCCCGTAAGATTGCCCGGAAACACATAACGCATGGACTGAAGCTCCGTGGAAAGGGAGGACCACCCGGCCTGTTCAAACCCTTTGGGAATGGGGGGAACCGTGGCGGCCGAACCGGGTGAGACAATGAGGTCCACCGTATTGAAAATGTCGTTGAACAGGTTCATTGCCCGGGTTCTCATGCGCTGGGCATTGACATAATCCGATGCCGTCACAAGCTTTGCCAGGGCAAGGTTGATCCGGACGGCGGCCCCCATGCTCCCGCGCTTGTCCTTGTGATCCGCCATGGAAGCGGCCATCTCCGAAATGATGAGAATGACATGGGCCACCCGCATGGCGTCAAGCTCCGGGATCTCGATGGACCGGACCCGGGCCCCGGCCTGTTCGAATTTCTCGATCATGGCATTGCAGCAGCTGTCGCACTGGGGATCACAATGGGCGTTCCACTCCTTGAACACACCGATACGCAGGCCGCTGAGGTCGGGGTTGTTCCACCCGGCCACCGTTACCGGCGGCTGGCGCAGGGAGTTGGGATCCCGGGGATCTTTTCCCGCCACGGCGGCATAGGCAAGCACCAGGTCTTCCACGGAAGCGGCAATGGGACCGATATGGGCCACACTCCAGCAGAGGGGGGCGGCCCCGTATTCACTCACCCGGCCATAGGTGGGCTTGATCCCCACCACCCCGCAATAGCCCGAAGGCACCCGGATGCTGCCCCCGCCGTCGGCGCCCATGGCAACCGGGGCAAGGCCGGCGGCCACGGCTGCGGCGGGCCCGCTTGAGCTGCCGCCGGTGTCGTGGTCACGGTTATAGGGATTGCGGACCGCTCCGAAATGAACGTTGAGGCCGTTGGGGTTGATGCCGATCTCGTGCATGTTGGCCTTGCCGATGAGCAGCGCCCCCTGGTTCCTGAGCCGCTCCACCACAAAGGCGTCGAAAGATGCGGGCCGGTTTCCCCAGAACGCCGTGCCAACGGTTGTCGGGTAGGGAACCTGGTGGAATTCATCCTTAATGGCAACGGGCACCCCGTCAAAGATGCCAAGGGGTTTTCCCTGCTCTATCCGTTCCCTTGCGGCCCTGGCCTGGCTAAGAAGATCCTCCTCGTCCATGGCTATGAAGATGTTCATGTCCCGGCTTTTGCGGGCAGCGTCCATGATCCGGGTGGCAACCTGCACCGGATCGGTCCCGCCGCTGCGATAGGCGGCGGCATATTCCCTCACCCCGGCATAGGGAAAGGCCGGGCTTTTTTCCGGAACAGCTTCGATTTCCCCAAGTAAAGCATCGGGATCAACATCATCGGCGGCGTTGTTGACACCAAATCCCTGGATGGGTGTGTAACAGGGGTCTTCATCAAAGATCAGGCTTCTGAACCCCGGGATACCGGCATCCCGCAACAGCTTGGGGGCGATAATCCCTTGAAGCAGGGAATTTTCCATCACTGAAGCCGACAGTTTCAATCCTGCTCCCGTGAGCTGGGGAAACGACAGGGTCTTGAGATCATAAACAGACATGGTTAACGTTCTCCGGGCCTAAAGAGTTGTTTGATGACGGTTTCCTGAACGATTTAATTGAAAGGCAATAGATTTATTACCTATCGTTCACCGTCTGCACTGTCAAGTAAATATCCAGGATCAGGCCCGGCTTATTAGCTTGTTGCCGTTTTTTTGACCGGGGGGGGGGCAGCCCCCGGGTGTTGTTGTATTTCGCACACGGGGAAAAGCCTTCCCCGGAAACGTCCCCTTTTGCCTTTTTTGTTGGACAACAGGTATGGGCCGTGGCATAAGGAATGGTTTCGAACAAACCATGGTGAATGACAGGGAGGAAACAATTGGAAAACAGTAAAAATATCTTTTCAACGGAGTTCTGGCTGGACCAGTGGCGCAGGATCGAAGGCCAGGACTCCTCCAACGTCCATAAGGGATTTTCCACCCCGGAATTCTGGGACCGGGCATCCGCCTCCTATGACAGGGGCAAGGACGAGGTTGCCTGCCGGAGGATCGACAAGGTAATCGACCTGTTCCAGCGGAGCGGTCTTAATCTGGAGAATATGGAGATCCTGGACATCGGGTGCGGCACCGGCCTCCTGGCAATCGCCCTTGCACGCAAGGGAGCCAGGGTCACGGCGGTTGATTTCTCCCGGGGAATGCTCGACCGGTGCCGGGAGAACATTCCAAAGGAATTGGAAAGCCGGGTAAAACTTCTCTGCATGGACTGGCAAAATGCTGACATTGATGCCCTTGGGTGGCGGCAGCGCTTCGACCTGACCATCGCCTTTATGTCACCGGCGGTCTCAACCCCCCATGCCCTGGAGCAGATGACGGCCACAGCCAAAACCGCCTGCGCCATGCGGGGGTGGGGCGGCAAGCGCCACCACCCCATCCTGGATGACCTGTGGGAACTGATCATGGGAAAGCCCCTGGAAGACAAGCCCCAGAGCCTCATGGTAAAGTTCAACCTTCTTGTCGCCATGGGATTTTTCCCGGAACTCTCCTGGGATACCATCTCCTGGGACCAGACCGTCACCGTTGAGGAGGAGCTCAAAAGCCGGCTGGCCTTTTTTGAAAAGGTCTCGGACAAGCCGGAACCGGAACTCAGGCAGACCATCCTCACCTACCTCGAGTCCATTGCCGAAAACGGATCGATCTTCAAACACCAGGCCGGCACCACAGGCACCCTGTTATGGAAATTATAAGAGCTGCCTGATCCTGTCCCACCCCTCGTCCGGAATGTGGGCGCCCATCACCTGGCACACCTCGTAACCGCAGGCGGATCCGATGGCTCCGCTTTTTTCCAGGGAGTAGCCATGGGCAACGCCGTAGAGGAATCCCGCGGCCCAGAGGTCCCCGGCCCCGGTGGTGTCGATGGCATCCCCGCCGAGCTTTGGCTCGATCCGGATCACCCGGCCGTCGGCTGCAACATAGGAGCCCCGTTTGCCCACCTTGAGAGCGGCAAGCTCCACGTTCCCGGACAGGGCTTCGATGGCGGCGGATTCATCTTCGAAACCGGTATAGGCCTTTGCCTCATCCTCGTTGGCAATTAGGATATCAACGTATTTACCGATGATATCGTCCAGGATAGGCCTTGAGGCTTCGACCACCTCAAAGCTTGCCAGATCCAGGGCGATCTTTGCGCCGGCCGCCCTGGCGCTCTTGAGGGAGGCCATCATGAGATCGGGATTGAATAGCAAGTACCCCTCGATAACGACAATGGCGGTGTCACTGAACAGCTCCGGCACGACCTTTGCCGGCTCCATCTCCACCGACGCTCCCAGGTAAGTAAGCATGGAGCGCTGGGCATCCGGGGTGATGACAGAGAGCACCCGGCCCGTGGGGGTATCTGAATTCTCAAACACGGGCTCCACGTGGAAGCGCTCCAGGGCCTCCCCATACTGCTCCCCGCTGGTGTCCGTACCCCGCTTTCCGATGAAGCGGGCCTTCCCACCCAGCCTTGCCACGCCAATGATGGTGTTGCAGGCGGCCCCACCGGGAACCACAACCGGTTTCCGGGCCGTTTTTTCAAGGATCTCATCCTGGTCGTGGTGTTCGACATAGGTCATCCCCCCTTTTTCCTTGCCAATGACCTCAAGGAATTCATCGGTCTCATTTATCAAAAGGTCTACTAGGGCTGAGCCTATTCCCGTGATTCGCGTACTATTTTCCGTCATTCTCTCTCCTGGTTGATTTTAAAAAACATTCAAGGAATAATAATTCCCTTTTTATTTATTAATAGATCCAACTGTGGTATAGAAACTAACTTAATTTGGAACGATTATCAATACAATAAGGAGCGAAAGCCATGACAGAACCCATCTCCAGCCTGTTCACATCTGAATCCGTGACGGAAGGACATCCTGATAAAGTTGCGGATGCCATATCCGATAGCATTCTTGATGCAATAATGGCCGAGGACAAAAACTGCAGGGTTGCCTGTGAAACCCTGGTAACAACCGGCCTTGCAATGATTGCCGGAGAGATAAGCACCGATTGCTATGTAGATATCCCGGAAATAGTAAGGCAGACCATACGGGACATCGGATACAACTCATCCAACATGGGGTTTGACTGGCAGACCTGCTCGGTGGTGACCAGCATCGACCACCAGTCCCCGGACATTGCCCAGGGCGTGGACGAGGGAGCGGGCCTCCACAAGGAACAGGGCGCAGGCGACCAGGGCCTCATGTTCGGCTTTGCAACGGATGAGACACCGGAACTGATGCCCATGCCCGTAATCTACGCCCACAAGCTTACCCAGCGCCTCACCCAGGTGAGAAAAAACGGCGCCCTTGATTTCCTTCGCCCCGACGGCAAATCCCAGGTGACCGTCGAGTATGTGGACGGAAAACCCAAACGGGTCGACACCATCGTTGTTTCCGCCCAGCACAAGCCCGATGTCACCCATGAACAGCTCAAGGAAGCCATCACCAAGGAGGTAATCCAGAAGGTGATTCCCGCCGAGATGATGAACGGGGACACAAAAATCTTCATCAATCCCACGGGTAAGTTCGTCATCGGCGGCCCCATGGGAGACTGCGGCCTCACCGGCCGGAAGATCATCGTTGACACCTATGGCGGACAGGGAAGCCACGGCGGCGGATGCTTCTCCGGCAAGGATCCCTCCAAGGTGGACAGAAGCGCCTCCTACATGGGAAGATACATTGCCAAGAACCTTGTTGCCGCAGGCCTTGCCCACAAATGTGAAGTCCAGGTGGCCTACGCCATCGGTATCGCCCAGCCGGTATCCCTGCTGGTGGACTTCATGGGAACAGGCAAGATCCCGGAGAAACTGGCCGTGGAGATCATCAAAGAGGTCTTTGACCTGACACCTGCCGGCATCATCAAAACCCTGGACCTGAAGCGCCCCATCTACAAAAAGACCTCGGCCTACGGCCACTTTGGAAGAAACGATCCCGACTTCACCTGGGAAAGAACGGACAAGGTTGATGAGATCAGGGAAAAAACCGGTCTGGAACACATCGTTAAATTTTAAGGAGTATATAGATATAATGACAGACAACCAAACTGAATACATGGAGCTTGACCTCAGCCTCAAATACAAGGTTAAGGATATCAGCCTTGCCATGGACGGGCACAAGGACATGCAGCTCTCGGAAAAAGAGATGCCTGGTCTCATGGCGCTTCGGAAAAAATACGGCACGGACAAACCCCTCAAGGGGTTCAAGATCATGGGCAGCCTGCACATGACCACCCAGACGGCCATGCTCATCGACACCCTGTACGAACTGGGCGCCGACCTGAGATGGGCCACTTGCAACATCTTCTCCACCCAGGACCATGCCGCGGCCGCCATTGCCGAAAAAGGCTCGGCAGCCGTGTTTGCCTGGAAGGGCGAGACCCTGGAGGAGTTCTGGTGGTGCACGGAGCAGGCCCTGACCTGGCCCGACGGAAGCGGCCCCGACCTGATCGTGGACGACGGCGGCGACGCGACCCTCTTTATCCACCAGGGTGTCAAGGTGGAAGAAGACCCCTCCCTGCTTGAAAACATCTCCGGCAGTGCCGACGAGATCGTTCTCATGGAGCGGCTCAAGCACGGATACGAGCAGAACCCGACCAAGTGGACCGGGATCGCTAAAAAGATCAAGGGCGTCTCCGAGGAGACCACCACCGGCGTTCACAGGCTCTACCACCTGGCCTCGAACAAAGAGCTTCTCTTTCCGGCCATCAACGTCAACGACTCCGTCACCAAGTCAAAGTTTGACAACCTCTACGGCTGCCGGGAGTCCCTGGCGGACGGCATCAAGCGGGCCACCGACGTGATGCTGGCCGGCAAGGTTGTTGTCGTGGCAGGTTACGGCGATGTAGGAAAGGGATGCGCCGCCTCCATGAAGGGCTACGGCGCCCGGGTCATCGTCACCGAGATCGACCCCATCTGCGCGCTCCAGGCAGCAATGGAAGGCTTCCAGGTAATGACCATGGAAGAGGCGGCCCCCCAGGGAGACCTCTTTGTCACGGCCACGGGCAACTACCAGGTAATCAAGGGCGAGCACATTGCAGAGATGCGGGATGAAGCCATCATCTGCAACATCGGTCACTTTGACAACGAGATCGAGATGAGCTTCTTTGAGAACAACCCGGCCAACATCAAGACCGAGATCAAACCCCAGGTGGATAAATGGACCCTGGAGTCCGGAAGCTCGATCATCGTTCTTGCCGAAGGACGGCTTGTGAACCTTGGATGCGCCACCGGCCACCCGAGCTTTGTCATGAGCAACAGCTTCACCAACCAGACCCTGGCCCAGATCAAGCTTGCCACAGAGGACCTGGAGAAAGAGGTCTACATCCTTCCCAAGGAGCTTGACGAGGAGGTTGCACGCCTCCACCTGGAGACCCTGGGAGTGAAGATGACCAAGCTTACCCAGGAGCAGGCCGACTACATCGGCGTGCCCGTGGAAGGACCGTTCAAGCCGGACCACTACAGATATTAGGCGTTACCGCTTGAAATAAATCATTTGACCGGGGGCCGCACCTTCAGCCCCCGGTCGCTTCCCTGTTTGAACCACCAGGCATAGAGCTTATCGATCTCGCCCTTTTCCATGAGATCCTTCAAGACCCTGTCGATCCGCTCCAAAAGATGATAATTTCCCTTTTTAACGGCCATGGCAACCGGAGTTCCCGGATCAAACCCATTCAGGATTCTCACCTTGAACCCCATCTTTTCAGCCAGGTACAGCCCTACGGCTTTGGGCATTATTGCGGCATGGGATTTTCCCTGGAAAAGAAGCTCCATTGCCCGCTCCTTGCTCTTCATCTGACGAATGCGAATCCGGCCCTTGATCCCCAGCTTTTCCCAGTGGGACTCGATAAACGAGTGCCTGTCCCCTGTGATGATCTTCTTATAGAGATCCTCCACGGATTCTATGCTTGAATTATCGGCCCTGACAAAAATAACCGTATACCTGTGGTAATACACCGTTGAAAAATCAAAGAATCTTTTTCTCTCCCCACTGATTTCCATACCCGTGATGAGATCGATGTTGCCATAGCGGAGCCTGCCCACCACATCGTCCCAGCTGTCCTGGTAAAAAGTCGCCCCCTCTTCCAACCGGCTGAGCACCAGACGGGCCACATCGGCATCAAAGCCTGTCACCTCCCCCCTTGCCCGGAACTGGTAGGGCGGAAATCCCGTGGCGATGCCGCAGACAAGTTCATCGGAGCATACAGCCGTTCCCGCCACCATCGAGGTGAACAGAACGACACAAAAGGAAATAACGGATATTGAACCACGTCCCATGGCCAGCTCTTCTATATGAACGCCTTCTTTTTTTTTACAAACAGCCGGATCTACTACCGATCTCCACCAACAAAAGACCGTATGGAATAATAGCAAACAGCACCGGGCAAGGCAAGCCATGCTGCAATGCGGCATAAAAAATATGCTTTTTTCTCATAAAAAATTTGCTTTATTCCGTTTTTCATAATACTACATTTTTATTTCTCACTAAACACTGCTTAATGAGAAATAGCATTGAAGCAACTCCCTTTGACTGTTTGATTACGGTGAAAACCGGGCCAGGGGAAAAAGAGTATTCAAACCAGGAGGAGAAATGAAAAAAGTTACCATCAGTTTCATTGTTGCCATGGCGCTCTTTGCAGGTGTTGCATGTGCCGAGACCGTCATCATCTGCAACCCCGGGGTTCAGGAGACCGAGATACCCCAAAAAGCGCTCCAGAAAATTTTCCTTGGGAAAATGACTAAATGGAGTGACAACTCCAGGATCAACATTGTCGTGCTCAAGGATCCGGACCAGCACAAGCTGTTTTTGAAGAGCTACATCCGCAGGACCAACTCCCAATGGAAGAGTCACTGGAAAAAAATGGTGTTTACGGGAAAAGGCGTAAAACCCCGGCAGTTTGACGACACCGGAGCCTACCTTGAGTACATCGCCTCCACCCCCGGCGCGGTAGGGTATGTCGACGCAGGCCTTGCAAAGGATACTGTCAAA
>JAAEMK010000145.1 GCA_024225635.1 Desulfobacteraceae bacterium
AATAGCACGCCTACTTTTTCTTAAAGGCGATGCGCTCGCTTATCTTTGCCGCCCTTTCACTGTCCACAAAGGCAAGGATCTTGGCGGCAGAGGTTTCCCGCATGCGGGAAAAGATCTGTTTTGCGACCTCAATATCCATCTTATCCACGATGGCAGCCGCTTTTTTGGGTTTCATTCCCGAATACATCTTTACCAGGCGGTTCATCTTGGCATCAAACTCCGCCTGCTTTTTTATCTCCTGCTCGGTCTTTTTCTGTTCAAGCCGGGCGAAATCGGCATCTATCTGCTTCTTGAGCGCCTCAAGCTTCCCAAGCTTTTCGTCGATCTCCTCCTTGAACGTATCAAGCCGTTTCTTTTCCTGGTCCAGTCGCTCCTGGTCCTTTGCAATGGCGGCCCGTTTCTCCTCCAGCCCATCCAGGACAACCTTTGCGGGGTCCGGGCATTCGGGGCAGGGAGCCTTTTCAGCCTTGGCATCCCCGGTCGCCTTTTCGCCCTCCCCATCCCCCTTTGCCGCAGCTTCCTTTTCCTGGTTTTCATCCTGGGCAAACGCCAGGCCGGCCGGAAAAAACAAGGTCTTGTAGGAGGAGGTCACCCACGCCGTTTTCCAGGAAATCAATGAAACAACAAACAGCAGGACACACACAACAACTGTTCTGGCTACTTTAGCGGATGGCATCGGTTATCTCCCTTGCTTTTTTCAATGAAGAGATCTCGTCGGACGCGTTCTGCTCGGCCTTGAGAAACTCTCCCAGATATTCACTCTTTTTTCTGTCTTTCAGGCGCTCAAGCACCTTTTTGTCCACGCTCTTCCGGGTAAGGGCGGTCTGCTTCTCCCCAAGCACGGTTTCAAGCCCTGCTTTCCGCTTTATCTCCCGCGCCCTGTCACCGTCCACACTGTCCAGGTAATCGGCATGGCTTTTGAATTCAACAGCCCTGATTCCCCCTGTCACCGCCCGGTCCAGGGCTGCCGAACCCCGTGAAAACTCAACTTTCAGTTCCCGAATGCGCATCTCGGACTCCTGGACATTCTTGTAGGCCTGGGCCATCTCCTGCTGGGCCAAAAGTTCCAGGTACCGCCGGTACTTCAGGAGGGCCTCGAGCTTAAAGCTGAACCGTTTCATGACCTGGCTCCGGCATTGGGTCCTGGGGCTTTTTCAGCCATAAGTTTCTTGAGCTCAGCCACGCCCATCTCCAGGGTGACCCCCCGGCGCATGTCCTGGCGCAAAAAACGGTCGATTTTCGGCATGAGCCGCTTTGCCTCGTCGATCCGCGGATCAGACCCGTCCACATAGGCGCCGATGGAGATCATATCCTCCGCGCCCCTGTAGGCGGCAATGATATCCACGGCCCGTCCCCGCACTGCCATGTGCTCGGGTTGGGACACGTCCCGCATCACCCTCGAGACACTGGCCAAGACATCAATGGCGGGATAATGGCCCTTGTTGGCAAGATCCCTTGAAAGAACGATGTGGCCGTCCACGATGGAGCGGACCGTATCACCCACTGGATCGTTCATATCGTCACCCTCCACCAGTACCGTATAGATCCCGGTGATGGAGCCGCCCCCCTCCACATATCCGGCCCTTTCAAGCAGGATGGGAATCTGGACAAAAAACGAGGGGGTATATCCCCTGGAAGTGGGGGGCTCCCCTGCCGCAAGCCCCACGTCCCTGGAGGACATGGCGTACCGGGTGATGGAATCCATGATCAGGAGCACGTTCTTGCCCTGATCCCTGAAATACTCGGCCAGGGTGGTCGAAAGGTAAGCGCCCCTCATCCTGACAAGGGGGGGGGAATCCGAAGTTGCGGCAACCACCACCGACCGGGAAAGTCCCTCCTCGCCCAGGGTGTCGGAGACAAAATCCTTGACCTCCCTGCCACGCTCCCCGATGAGGCCGATGATGATGACATCCGCCGTGGTATGCTTAGTCATCATCCCCATGAGAACCGATTTACCGACACCGGACCCCGCCATGATGGCGACCCGTTGTCCCCGTCCCAGGGGAATCATGGTGTTGATGGCGCAGATGCCGACATCCAGGGGCTCTTTGATGGATTTCCTCTCCATGGGATTGATGGGCTTTCCATAGAGGGGATACTTCAGTGTGGAAGCAATGGGACCCTTGCCGTCAATGGGCTTTCCCATGCCGTCGATCACCCGGCCGAGAAAGGCGTCGCCCACGTCGGCCGCCGGCGCGTCGGCCAGGGGAATGATCCTGGAGCCGGGACTGATACCCCTCAGTTCCCCATAGGGCATCAACAGCACCTTCTCCTCCCTGAAACCGATCACCTCGGCCAGGATCTCCCGGTTGTAATCGTTTCTGATGGCGCAAAGGCTGCCGATGCCAAGGCCCATGCCGTCGCCCTCGGCAACCAGGCCCACCACCTTCGAGATCCGGCCCTCGGGCCGCATGGTCGTACAGGCTTCCACGGCATTGAAGTATTTGTCCCACTCGATGGGTTTGGTTGAATCCGGGCTCATCGGTCCCCCTGGGCTGCAATTGCGTCAAACACGGCCTGAAGCCGGGTTTCCACATCGGTTTCAATCCTGGCCGTGGCACTCTCTATCCTGCACCCCCCCCGGTTCACCCCGGAATTAGCGACAACGGATATCGAGGCAAGGCTCTTTACTCTTTCAAAAAATTCCTCTTTGATCATCTCGATGTACTCGTAATCCTCTTCAGATACGTGAAGAACGATCTCTTCGGGTTCAGGCAATTGCTCGAGGGCACTGATGATGGAGTCCCTGACAACGCCCTTGTCAGTCTTTACCTTTGCCTGGACCACTTTTTCAGCGATTCTCGAAACAAGGGATATCATCTTGCCTTCGTACCGTTTCACCAGGTTTTCCCAGGTGCCTTCGGTTTTCACCAGGATGGTTTCAAGGGAAGAAAGCAGTTCGGCGGCCTGCTGGTCCCCGAGTTCCCGGGCTTCCTTTTTTCCTTGCTCCGCCCCGGCTTCATATCCTTCCTGCTGTCCCTTTTCCAGGCCCTGTTCTTCCCCCTCCTTCAGTCCCTGCTCAACCCCCTGGTCATACCCGTCCTTGCGGCCCTTTTCAAAGCCCTGGTCATACCCCTCTTTTCTTGCCTGTTCGGCGATCCGGTCCAGCTCGGCATCCCGGGCATCCGCTTCAAGGGCTTCCTCCGTCATTCCGGGTTCCGGCTCGGCCGGGACATGGGCTTCCGGCTCCGCCTCTTTGCCGCTCTCATCGAACAGGGGCGCAAACCGATCCTCCCGGGAGAGGACCTTTTTTTCCGGTTCACCATCAAGTTCGCACAAGCGCTTGAAAAGATCTCCTTCGGCCATCCCCGGCTCATCATACAACACCTTGAACAGGGAGAAATCGGGTTTTCCCTTCTCGGCTCTCCGGGACTCCTCCTCGCCAACCACCTCAACCGAGGTGATGTCGAGGGGGGTCCACCCCTCCCGTTCCGTGGGGTGATCTGTTTTCTTATCAGACAAGGACATCATCCTTTCCTTTGCCTCCAAGTGCTATGGTGCCGTCGGCCTCGAGTTCCTTGGCCGCACGAACAATCGACTGCTGTGCTTCTTCAACCTCAGCCAGCCGCACGGGGCCCATGGTATCCAGGTCATCCTTGAGCATCTCGCCCGCCCGCTGGGAGAGGTTGGAGAAGATCTTGTCCTTCATGTCATCCGTAGCGGTCTTAAGGGCATAGGTAAGCTGCTGGCCTTCGACCTTCTTCAGGATCTCCCTCATGGCACGGTCGTCAATGGCGACCATATCCTCAAAGACGAACATCATATTCCTGATATCATTGGCCATTTCGGCGCTGTCCTCCTCAACAAACTCCATGACGACATCTTCGGTGGCCTTGTCAACCCCGTTGATGATATCAACCAGCACCTGGAGACCGCCGGCCTTGCCGCCGGGACCTACGGCCCCGCTCAATTCGTTCTTGAGCGCCCTGTCCACATCCCGGACAACGTCCTCGGAGATCTGGCCCAGCCGCGCCACCCGCAAAGCGATATCCCCTTTTTTCTCATCCGGAACGTACATGAGAATCTCGGAGGCGATCTCAGAGGGCATATGGGCCAGCACCATGGCGATGGTCTGGGGATGTTCCCCCTCGATATAACCGGCCAGGGTGGCAACGTTGACGTCCCGGCTCCACACAAAGGGCAGGGCCCGCTTCCGGTTCTCCACATCCTTGAGTATCGCCTCGGCCTTGTCTCCCCCCAGGCTGCTTGCGAGCACATTCTTGAAAAAGGAATCACCCTCGATCACCATCTTGCTCTCTCCCTCGAACCGCTCGACAAAGTCCAGGGATACGGCCTCGAGCATCTCAGGAGAGATGTAATCAATCTTGGACATTTCAAAGGCGACCTCCCGGATCTCGCGATCACTCATTTTCCCCATGATCTTGGCCGCATACTCCTCGCCCATGACAAGCAGAAACACTGCTGCTTTCTCGGCTCCTGTCATTTTCTCCGGATTGATTGGCTCTGCCATCAGCTTTCCTCCTCTTCCATCTCACTTAACCAGCCCTTGATAATATTGGCTGTTTTATCCACATCCCTCTTTGCGTAGTAGACCGCTTTTTCAGAGATCTTAAGGTTATCGATGTAGACCTGTCTTTCGGCAGGACTCATCTGATCGATAAACGTATCCCGGTCTACCTCGCTCATGGAGTCCAGATACTCTTTCTGCTGCTCGGCATCCATCTGAATGAAAGCGGGCTCCTCCTCGCCTGCTTCGAGCAGGGCAAGTTCTTCAGGTGAGGGAAGGGCTTCCTCATCAACCTTGGTGCGCAGATCCTGAACCGTCTTGAGAATGGGCCGTACCACCAGCAGGAAGAGCAGAAGCACCAGGAACAGATTGGCGATGGTCCTGCCATACTCCTTCTGGATCGCCCGCCATCCCTTGAGTTCCGGTTCAGGCACCCCGATATCGTCAATGGAGGCAAACGGGAAGCTCTCCATGGAAACCTGGTCCTGACGCGCTTCATTAAAACCCATGGCCTTGACCACGATATCATTGAACTGCTGCATCTCCTCCTGGGAGCGGGGCACATAGCTTCTGAGCCGGTTTCCGGTCTCATCGGTCTTGAACTCATACTTGCCGTCGATCACGGCGGCCACCGAGAGGCGCGCAAGGACGGCCATGGGCTTAACCGTCTGCCGGGTTCTTCGGCTCAGCTCATAGTTGATGGTATCGTTCTTCTTATCAAGCATCTCCATGGTCTGACCGCGGCCGTCCCCCGGGGGAACAATGGGATTGACGCTCGAGGGTTCCCCATCAAGCACCTGTTTCTGGCCCTTTTCGGCCAGGATCTGCTTGCTCCTCACAAAGGTGGTCTCCCGCTCAAACGGGTCATAGATCTCTTCGTTGGTGTTGCTGGAGGAAAAATCCAGCTCAGCCGTAACCCTGACAATGGCCTTGTCCTTTCCCACGATCCTTTCGAGCATGGTCTGGATGCGCTCCGCCAGGGTCGTCTCATACCTCAACTTGTACTTGTACTGGGAATCGGCAAGATTTCTGGCCTCGATCCGAGCCTTCTCCTCTTCGGATTTTCCTTCAAAAAGGATTCTGCCGGTGGTGTCAACAATGGTCACAAGCTTTGGAGTGAGATCCTCCACGGCACTTGCCACCAGGTGCGCCACGGCCGCCACCTTGTCTTCGGAAAGGTCGGATTTCAGCTCCAGAAGGATGGAAGCAGACGGTTTCTTGGTCTCTTCCACAAACACGGAGTCCTTGGGAAACACGATCATCACCCTTGCGTCCTTGACCTCCTCAAAGGCCCGGATCGTCCGTGCAAGCTCCCCCTGGACCGCCCGTTTCTTGTTGATCTTCTGGACAAATTCGGTGGTGCCGAAATCGGTCTTGTCAAAGATCTCATAGCCCACACCGGAGCCCTTGGGAATCCCGTCTCTTGCCAAGGCAAGCCGGACATCGTAGACCTGGGCCGCGGGGACCAGGATAACCGACCCTCCGGACTCAAGCCGATACGGGACCCTCGTCTCCTTGAGCTTTTCAACGATGACGGCGGCATCCTCCTCATTCAGTCCTGTGTAGGCGGCCTTGTACTCAACCTTGTTTGCCCAGATGAACATGGCGGTAAATCCGCCAAGCATCAGGAGAATGACCAACCCGATAAGGATTTTCCTCGTAAGGGGCATCTCTTTGTATATTTTGATTGTCTGCTCAACCACGGGATTCATTGTTTACGCACCGCTATATCTGCATGTTGATTATAGTTTTGTAGGCTTCCATCACCTTACCCCTGACCTGGACCAGCAATCGCAAGGAGGTATCCGCCTTTCCAATATTCAGCATTCCCTCATGGATGCCCATCTCTCCCTGGATCACCTTTTCAATGGAGTCGTCCGCAACGTTCTGCTTTGAATTGACATCCTTGACCGCGGAGTTGAGCCGCTGAGAAAAAGAGGGATCCTGGCCCGTAAGTTTCTGGGCAATGGACTCTGTTTTCAGGGAAATCTTATCTGTGCCTGTTATGGGGTTCATGGTATCCTATCCTATTTGCCCAGTTCAAGGGCTTTTAATATCATGCTCTTTGTGTTGTCGATGGCGGTGATACTCGCCTCGTAGGAGCGCTTTGCAACGACCATGTCCGCCACCTCGGTGAGGTGGTCCACATTGGGCATGGCCACGTACCCTGTGACCGGGTCGGCATCGGGATGGGCCGGGTTGTAAACCAGCCTGAAATCCTCCTGGGACTCCACGATCTCATCCACGTTAACGCCGGTTCCCTCGTCCTCCCGGCCATTCGAACCGATCCGGATCTTGGAGAACTCGATATGGGCGATCTCATCCTCCTCCCGTTTCTTTTCGAGAACCGACTTGAAGTCACCGATCTCCTTACCCTTGAACACCACCATCTTTCTCCGGTAGGGACCGCCCTCGGCGGTCCGGGTGGTATCAACATTGGCAAGGTTCTCCGCGATCACGTTCATCTTGGTCCGGTGGGCGGAAAGCCCGGTTGCGCTGATCCGCATTGCATTTAATAGATCCACTATCGTCCTCCTTCCTGGATGGTGTGCCGAAGAATGGCCATCTTTCTCAACAACATTTCAGTGGTGGTTCGATACTTGATGTTGTTCTCCACAAGATTGCCCATCTCCGTATCGATGTTCACCGAATCAAGATGGTGAATATCGACATCTTCGCTGTTGCTGCCTTTCATGGAAAAGCGATCGGCATCCACGGCCGAAAGGTGCCTGGAATCGGTCTGGGACATCTTCCTGGGCTGACCTTCCCCCATCGCCCGCTTCAACGTCTTCTGAAAATCGAGGTCACTTGGCTTGTAGCCGATGGTGTCCATATTAGCGATGTTACCGGTAATCAGATTATGGCGGCGTGCGGACACATCAAGGGAGTTGGAAAGCACCTCATAGGTTCTGTTAAACAATCTTGAATCGCTCATAATGCTACGCTCCTTACAAACTCTTGTTTATCTACATTCTTTCAATCACTCAAGAACCAATAAAGCAACTTGTGTGCCAATCTATTTTAAGCAACAGAGGTTTTTTTATATTCGTTGAGTTTGTTTCGCAGGGTTCGTACGCTGATGCCCAGGATTTTGGCGGCATGGGTCCGGTTTCCGTCGGTCTTGTCCAGGGTATGAAAGATCATCTTCTCCTCCATCTCCTTTAATGGCGCAGGCTCCAGCCCGCAGGGGAATCCAGGGCTCTTCCCGCCGGCATCTTCCGGGAGTTCATCCCCTTCCACCATCAGGTCCCGGGGCTCTATAATTCCGTTGTCGGCAAGAAGGACCGCCCTATGAATAATATTTTCAAGTTCCCTGATATTTCCTGCAAATTGTTGACGGCAAAGCACCCCCAGGGCCTCCTTTGTCATTCCCTTGACATCCCTTGCGTCAAGAATTCTGTACTTTTCGATGAAAAATTGGCAGAGGGGCGCAAGATCCCCCAAACGGTCGCGCAGGGGAGGGACGGTCAGGGGAATGGTGTTAAGCCGGTAGTAGAGATCTTCCCTGAACTCGCCCTTGGAGATGCTCTCCTTGACGTCCCGGTTGGTGGTCGCAACCACCCGGACATCCACGGGCACCGGCTCCACGCCCCCCACCCGGTCAACGGTCTTCTCCTGGAGCACCCGCAAGAGCTTTGCCTGGAGATGAAACTGCATCTCGGTGATCTCGTCAAGGAACAGGGTCCCGTTGCTGGCAAGCTCGAACTTCCCAAGTTTTCTTGCCAGGGCGCCGGTAAAGGCTCCTTTCTCATGGCCGAACAGCTCGCTTTCAAGAAGGGCTTCGGGAAGGGCAGCACAATTGACAGCCACAAAGGGCATATTTTTCCGGTTGCTCTTTTCATGGATGAACCGGGCAAACAGCTCCTTGCCGGTGCCGCTCTCTCCCTGGATCAGAACCGAGGCGCTGGAATCCGCCACCCGTTCCGCCAGATTGAGAAGCCTGCCCATGCCGGGATCCCGGGTGATGATCGCCACGGGCGCCTTTTTTCGGGCCGATCGTTTCCGGGCCTGGCTCGTAGTTTTTTTTCCGGACAGGATTCGCGTCGCGCAGAGTTTCAGCTGTTCCGGTTCAAGGGGCTTGACCATGAAATCGAACGCCCCCTCTTTCATGGCCTCAACGGCCTCCTCCACCTGGGGACGGGCCGAAACAAAAAGCAGCTCCGTGGCGGGACTCTTTGCCTTCACCTTTTGAATGAACCGGATAGGAAAAAAATGGGGGGTGTTAAAATCGGCAAGGATCATTTCAAAATCGCCCTTGGCGATGGCGGATTGGGCCTCCGCGCCGTCCAGGGCGATTTTCACGTCACATCCAAGGGATTCAAGAATCCCGGTATACGCCATCCTCTCCCTGGGACTCTCCTCTATGATGAGGATCTGCTGACCTGGCATAACAAACAACCTTTAACCGTCATGAATTCTTTACTTTTTCAGCCAGGTCAAGGGTTGCAAGCCGCTCTTTTGCAAGCCGTGACCAGATGGAATCCTCCAGGGCAACGACCTTCTCAAACGCCTTCCTGGCTTTTTTCAGCACATTTGCCTTTTGATAGGCGTCCCCCAGCATGAACCCGATATCGGCCCGGGCCTCTTCCCCGCCGCCGAACTTGAGCGCCAGGACAAAGGCATCGGCAGCCTTTACATAGAGCTTCTGTTCCAGATAGGACTCTCCAAGCCTTGTGTAGGTGGTAGAGAGCACCTCAAAATTATTTCCCGGCGCCATGGCAAGCTCCCTTGCGGCCCTGGCAAGCAGGTTCGACACCTGGGACCAGTCGTTCTGCGCCTTGTAAACGTTACTCTTCCCGGCCAGGATCTTTCCCTTGCGGAGACGATCCCCGGTTGCCCCATAGGCCCTGTCAAAACTCCTGGCAGCCTTTGCAAACTGCTTTTTATCAGTCAGGATATTCCCAATGCGGACAGAGGCTTCGGCCCGGTCGGCACTCTTTGGATACCGTTTTATAAAACCGGTAAGTATCCTGAGCGCATCGTCCCTGCGCCCTGTTTCATCCATTGCGACACCAAGGGCAAAGAGCAGGGGCTCCGGCCGTGATTTCCGTTTATAGAGTTTATACGCCTTGATCAGCTGGTTGAACGCCTGCTCATGGAGACGAGCCTCGAGATAGGCCAACCCCACGCTCAAGTAAACCTTCCGGCTTTCCATACGGTCCAGGATGACATGCTCCTTTTCAAACCGCTCCAGCACCTCCGGGTAGCTTCCCTGCTTCAGCTGCTTGTCAAAAAGGGCTTCATAGGCTCTCTGCATCAGCTTGACAGCCTCATACCGCATCCCCCTGGGGTGGGTTGCAAGGAGGTTTTCGATCTCCTCGATGCACTTTGCATACTCCCCCTCCTGCTCGTAGATTTCCGCAAGCCGTATCATGGCGACGCTTGCAAGCTTATGGTCGGGGAACCCTTCCTTGACCATGGAATAGATCTTCTTCTTTTCCTCCAGGTCCTTCAGCAGTATGGCAAGCCCCATGGAACAATTGAGATACCCCTCTCCACCGGGATAGGCCTCTATCACCAGGCGGTAGATGCTCTCAGCCCGTTTGACATTCTTCTCGATGGCATAGGTTTCGGCGACCCTGGCCAAGATCATGTCTTTGCCCTTGATGTCGGGAAACAGATTCAGGACACGGGTCAGGTTTTCCCGGGCGGGAGCGGTTCTGCCAAGCTCAAAATTGGCATCGCCGATGCTCCTGAGCAGCTCAGGGGAATCATAGGTCTTTTCCGGATTTGATTTCAACAGATGGGTCAGGGTATTCAGGGAGTCGATGTAAAACCGCTTCTTAAAAAGGATCTTTCCAACCCCGAGGCCGGCATCGACCATATAGGAATTTTCCGGCAGCTTCTCATACACCTCTTTATAATAGGCCAGGGCCTGATCGTTATATCCCTTTGCCTCGTAAATCCGGCCAAGATGGTAGAGCACCTGGGGAAGCCCGGGATATTCCCGGTGACTATCCCTGATAATGGCAAAATAGCCTTCGGCCGCCGCCGGATTTTTCAGTCGGTTCTGGAGAATGCCCATTCCCGCCAGGGCAAAGGGCAGAAGCTCTGAATCCGGATAGGCCACAAGGGCGTCCTGGAAGAGACGAACCGCTGCCAGTTTTTTTGAGGCATCATCACCGGCCCCCATGAGGCCGGCATAGGCCCTGAGATAATAGGCCGGCTCAAGGCAGGCGGAGCTTTCCTGGCCAATGATGGTATCCAGCAGATCACCGCCTTCCTCCCACATCCCTTTTTTCAGGGAATTGACCGCCCGCTCCATCTCCCTGGACCTGCATCCCGGGACTTTGGCCTTGATAAGGATATCATTTATATCGCCCTGGTAGATCGAGGCGGCGCGCTTGACCGGAACATAATCTCCCTTGACGGGCTTCTTAACCCTGGATGCGGGGGGGGCCGGTTTTGCCACGGCCGCAACTCTTGCGGGCTTTGGCGATGGTTTGGCCACCTTTTTTTCCGGCACGGGTGTAACCCGCTTCGCCCTTTTGGGTTGTTCCCTGGCCGGGGCGGGTGCTTTTCGGGGCGTTCCCTTCTTTTTCAACCGCACCACAAGCTTTGACCCGGTTTTATCCCAGGCAGCCCGAATGGTGTCAAACCGGCGGGAGCCGGTTACGACAAGGGCGGTAACGCCGCCGGGAAGTTCCTCAACAGCGACCTCCCGGATCACGGAACCGGATTTCCCCTTCCTGGACCCCACCCTGGCCCGGTCGATATTTTTCAGGGCGATGAGCACTTCCTTGCCATCGACCCGGATCACCTTATAAGGGACCTTTTCACTGAGGGAAACGGTTACCGTACCTGGATCGTCCCCGATGGTTACGGCCTTGAGTGTTGCGGCCCCTGCCCGGCAGATCCCCAAAGCGAAAAAGAGAACAGACACCAGCAGAAACCGTGCGATTGTTTGAAATCTGAAATCAAATTTGATCATGACCTCTACCATCTTCCTATAGCGTTCACTGTAATAACTCTCCCGGACTCCCGCCAACATAACGGCTGTCCAAATCATCGACAGAATACTGCAATTAATGTGCCGCAACAGTATTTTTTATCAATGAGATACAGAAGACCAGAAAAAACAGTGCAAAAAACGGTGAAAGGCATGGCATCGCAAAAGATCCCCGGCAGCTTCCGGCCCATTGCCATGGTCAAACAGATCAAACCGCGTTGCCAGGGAAACCGGGGATATTTCAGACCGCGTCAGCGATTTGACAGGTAACGTCAAATCGCCTATAGAAAGGGTCCCTCCGGCTCCGGTTCGATCCCCAGTTTCTTAATTTTTTCAACAAGGGTAGTCCGGTTCATCTTGAGGAGCTCCGCCGCCCTGGCCTTTACCCAATCGGTCTGATCCAGGGCCTGGACAATCAATGAACGCTGGAACTGGTCCACGGCGACATTGAATCCCACACCCTTTTCCAATACGGCCGTCATGGAGGAAGCAACACCGGTGGACGAGGTCTTTTTGACATGATCGGGAAGATCGGACAGCTCGACCACATCCCCCTCGGCCAAAACGGATATGCGCTCCATGAGATTCTCGAGCTCCCGGATATTCCCGGGCCAGTGATAGGCTGCCATGGCGGCAAGCACCTCATCGGAAAACGTTATGGGCCTGTAGCCGGGGTTTCGCTCCTGGAGCCGTTTCTGAAAATGATTCAGCAGCAGGGGAATATCCGAAATCCGTTCCCTCAGGGGCGGAATGTGAATCGGGATCACGTTGAGCCGGTAAAATAGATCCTCCCGGAATTGCCCGTCCGCCATGGAGGCGACAAGATCCTTGTTAGTCGCGGAGATGACGCGTATATCCACGTCAATGGACTCAGCCCCTCCCACGCGCTCGATCCGCCGTTCCTGGAGCGCCCTCAACAACTTCACCTGGAGATCCGGACTCATGTCACCGATCTCATCCAGAAAGATCGTCCCCTTGTCGGCAAGTTCAAACCTGCCGACCCTGGAACGGTGGGCACCGGTAAACGCCCCTTTTTCATGGCCGAACAACTCACTCTCGAGCAGTTCTCCCGGGATTGCACCACAGTTGATGATGACAATGGGACCGTCGTTCCTGAAACTGTTTCTGTGAATGGCCCTGGCGATAAGTTCCTTGCCGGTGCCGCTCTCCCCGGTGATGAGCACCGAGGAGTCGGACACAGAAACCTTTTTTACCACCTTGAGAAGATCTTTTATCGCCTTGCTGGCGCCTGCGATTTCATCGGCAACAAACCCGCGCGTGTCAGGTTCGTTTTCAATCCCCTCCCCAACGACCCTCTCCTTGGTGGAAGCCCCGATCATCATTTCAGAATCTTCTCTAGCTTTTCCGATATTGCCTCGGCGGTAAACGGCTTGACAACATAGTTTGAAACACCCGCCTGAACAGCCTCGATCACGTTCTGCTTCTGGGCTTCGGCCGTAACCATGAGAAACGGTGTCCGTTTATACTTATCGCTGGCCCGGACCGACCTCAAAAGCTCCAGCCCGGTCATCTTAGGCATGTTCCAGTCGGAAATGATAAGATCGACACTCTCTCTTTCCAGCACTTCAAGTGCCGTGGTGCCGTCATCCGCCTCCAGAAGATTCTTAAAACCGATCTGCTTTAAAATATTCTTCAATATCCTGCGCATGGTTGCAAAGTCGTCCACAATCAGAACCTTTATGGATGTATCCATTGCCTAAAATCTCCTCCTTTATGATTACAGCGTTCCACTATCGTTCAAAGCAGACCTCAATGGTAAAACTGCCCTCCCCCACAAAAAAGGGAATGGCGATCCTTGGACCATCAGTATAATGGGAAATGCTGTGATTTTTACCAGTAACAACGCTAGGAATGGCAGCCTTGAAAATCTTCCCCAGCTCTTCAAGCTCTTTTCTTGCCTGGCCTGAAATCATGTTGGTCAACTCCCCAACGGCATCGGCAATCTCGTTGTTAAGCTCCTCCATCTTTTCCCCGAACATGCTTGAAACTATGTTCAGGATACACTCTTCCTGGAACGTCACGGAAATGGTACCGTTGGCAACGCCGGTGAGCCCGATGACGCCGGTCACATCACCCTTTGCCACATTATCCTTTTTCAGGTACGGGTCACCGGCTTTCACAGACACAAAGGCCATGGTTTCCAGGACATTGCTTGTAGCATTGATAAAAGGATTTATCAGGTTGACATCCATATCAAGCCTTCCCAAGTTCAAATGTTATAGATCCGTAAACCAAGTTCAATCCCCGTTGATACGTTAACTATTATAAAGCACAATATTCTTCAAATGGGTGTAGCTGTCCACGTCCATGGACTCAAAGGAGAGCCCTATGCCCGTGTCAACCACCCGTGCAACCTTTGCCTTCATGGCAAGCTCGATATCCCCGTTCCCTCCGGAGAGAAAAACCTTCACATTGCACTCGGCGCCGATATCGAGCTTCTTATCGGTATTGACAAAGACCCCTTTAAGGCTCAGGTCTTTCGAACTCCCCTTTGCCTCAATTTCCGTATCGTTTGCCATCAACACAATCCGGGTTGCGAACTCAACCCGAGTATGCCTGCGCCTCTCCTGACCGTCGGTGATCTCCATGGCACTCCTACCCCAATCTTAGTTATTTAACAAGTAAACACCATGTCGAACACAGGCTACCACACTTTATAACCCTTCACAAGCCATTAAAGAGCCTTTGGCGCCTATACCCGATCGGCGATTTTCAGGAAAGCGTCCACCGCATCGGGATCGAACTGGGTGCCCTTCCCCTCCTTGATGATCGCCAGCACATTCTCCTTTTCCATCCGCTTTCGATAGGCACGATCCGAGGCCATGGCATCAAAAACATCCGCCACTGAAAGAATCCTGGAAAGCTTGGGGATGGCATCTCCCTCCAATCCGTCAGGATATCCCGTGCCGTCATAACGTTCATGGTGGTGCCGGATGATCACCTGCTCCCGGTCCCATAATCCGAGTTTCCCCACGATATCGGCGCCGATGGCGGGATGCTCCTTGATCTTCTCATACTCTTCACTGGTAAGCCTTCCCGGCTTCAACAGGATATCATCCCGGATACCGATCTTGCCGACGTCGTGGAGGTGGCCTGCAAAGTTGAGGATATCCAGCTCTTCCTGCTCGCACGCCATCTCACTGCCGATCATGTGAGCGATCTCCGCCACCCTGGTGGAGTGTTTCCGCGTATAGGGATCCCTGGCCTCAAGGGCTGCGACAAAGGCATAGAGGGTTGAAAAGAGGTTGTCATAGATGTTCTCGTACAGGGCAATGTTCTCGATGGCGGACGCCGCCTTCTGGGTAATGAAATTCATGTAGTAGACGTCTTTATCGCCGAACTTGCGCCCCCCGCTCAAGACAGAGGCGGTAACCACCCCAAAGGTCTTTTCCCGGATTTTAAGGGGGACCACCATGAAGGAGCGGATATTTTCGGAAAGTCCGTTTTTTCCGCTATTCTGGAAAACAAGGCAGGGTTTATCATCTTTTATCACCCCGATAAAAAGCTCCCTTGGTCCCTGGGCCAGCTCCTCCTCCCCATGGGTATTCAAACCGGAACGGGCAATGGAGACAAAAGAGTTGTCCGACTCCGTATAAATGTAAAAGACAGCCTCGTCGGCCTTGACCACCTCCCGGCTCAACTCCACCACCTTGTTGAAAATATCGTGACTGGAGTCTGAACTGGAAAAATCCTCCATGATCCTGTTCAGGGTGTTGACCTCGTCGACCCTTGCAATGAGCTCGTCGTTCAGGGCCTTGAGACGCTCCTGGCGTTCCACTTCCTCCCTAAGGATGAGATTCTCGACAAAAAGCCCCCGTTCCCGGACAATCCTGCGATAGGAGAGTTCCATCTGCTCCAGGTTCACCGGCTTGACAAGGAAATCCACCACACCGTTTTTCAAGGTCCGGATGGTGTTATCCAGTGATGGATAACCGGTCATGACGACCACGGGAAGGGTGCTGTCAAAGGTTCTTATTTGCTCGGCAAGCTCCAGACCGTCCATTTCCGGCATGTTGATATCGGTAAAGCAACATCCAATCTTGACCCGCTTGATGAGGTCGATGGCCTCGACACCGTTTCTCGCCGTATATACTCTGTACCCCTTGCGTTCAAAATACTCTTCGGAAATCTCCAGTATTCCCTCTTCATCGTCCACCACAAGGATTGTATTCTTACTGTTATCGGTCATTCCGCGTCATCCACAACCTTCAAGAATTGCTGTTTTGATTCAATTTGAGCCCCATACTAAACCATTTCCTTTTCCAATGCAAAATAAATTAAACCGACCCTTATATAGAGCTATCCTGATCGGCCAATAGCGGCAGACACTTTAATTCCAGGGCTTGACCGGACGAATAGAGAATATATTTTGGCAAACCAAGCTTTCAACAGAATTATATTCTTGACATTACCCCGCACTGCAAATATACCTTAATAAGCATTAAATCTAAACCATATAAACCACAGAGGACACCATGGATGCAACCGATTTTAAAATCGTGAAAATCCTTCAAAACAAGGCCCGGATTCCCAATGTCGAAGTCGCGCGGCAGATCGGCATGGCCCCGTCCGCCGTTCTGGAACGGATAAAAAAGCTTGAAGCCCGGGGTATCATCGACGGGTACGAGGTTCGCCTCAATCCGGAGCGGTTCAACCGCTCCATGATCGCCTTTGTGGAAGTCCGTGTCCGGGATGCCGCATCCATTCGGGAAACCGGCAGAAAACTGGCAGACCTCGAGGCTGTACAGGAAGTTCATTTTCTTGCGGGCAATGATTCCCTGCTGGTCAAACTCAGGGTTTCGGACACCAATGAGCTTGAATCCCTTTTAATGACCGAGATCTCCGCCATCCAGACGATCCTTTCCACAAAAACCGAAATCGCCCTGGCAACCTTTAAGGAAACCGCCAGGATTCCAATAACCTGAGTATTGGGACGTGAGTATGGGGACGGATTTGAAATCCGTCCCCATAGGAGAACCGTCCCCATGCTCACGTCCCCATAGGAGAACCAGACCATGCCCATGTCAACAAGTTTCAAACAACGACTCGAGCCTGTATTGGAACAGGCCAGCGCCCATTTTGGCACCCCGTTTCACATTTACGATGAAGCGGGCATCAAAGAGACGGGAAGACGGCTCAACCAGGCGTTTGCCAAGGTTGAGGGCTTCCGGGAATACTATGCGGTCAAGGCGCTTCCCAACCCGTCGATCATGAAAATCATGCGGGACCTTGGATTCGGGTTTGACTGCAGCTCGACACCCGAGGTGCTGCTTGCCAGGAGCATCAACAGCCATGGCGAAGACATCATGTTCACCTCCAACAACACAAGCGAGGAGCAGTTTGAAACAGCCGAAAGAGACGGCGGGGTGATCCTCAACCTGGATGACGCCTCCCTGGTTTCAAAGGTGCCCACCATGCCGGAACTGATCTGTTTCCGGTACAATCCAGGCCCCAGGCGCAAGGGAAACAAGATCATCGGCAACCCGGTGGAGTCCAAATACGGGGTAAGCCACGAGAAGATCGTTGACGCCTACCGGGCGGCCATGGACCGGGGGGCAAAGCGATTCGGCCTGCACACCATGCTCGCCTCAAACGAGCTCAACTACGAATACATGGTCGAAACCACCCGGATGATCCTCGGCATGATCGAAACCATCAGTGACGCCCTTGGGATAGAGTTCGAGTTCATTAACATCGGCGGCGGCCTGGGAATTCCCTACCGGCCCGAAGACAAGCCCATGGATCTCGACGGCATGGCCAGGGAGACGGCGGAACTCCTGGAGACGTTCAAAAAGTCCCGGGGCTGGGTCCCGAAACTGTTCATGGAGAGCGGCCGGTATATGACGGGCCCCCATGGCGCATTGGTCACCAAGGTGATCAACCACAAGGACATCTACAGGAAATACGTTGGCGTGGATGCCTCCATGTCGGCCCTCATGCGCCCCGGCATGTACGATGCCTACCACCACGTCCATGTTTTCGGAAAAGAGGATTCACAGGACACGGAGACGGTTGACGTGGTCGGCTCCTTGTGCGAAAACATAGATAAATTCGCCGTACAGAGAAACATCGCCAGTACAGAGGAGGGGGACCTTCTGGTCATCCACGACACCGGGGCCCACGGCCATGCCATGGGATTCAACTACAACGCCAACCTGCGCCCCAAAGAGCTGCTATTGAGGGAGGACGGCCGTGTGGAGCTGATACGCCGGGAGGAGACAATCGAAGATTACTTTGCCACACTGAAATTCGAACCGGACCTGCTCGATTGTTCACAGGGTTGATATCCCTGGAGAACCGGCACCTGTTCCCGGGGGAAAACAGCCTGGAATGACTTCCGCCTGTCTCCCGGGGGAAAGGCCTGAAACGGCGCCGCCCGGTTCCCGGAATTCTCCTTAACCTTTGGGCTGGAGTGTGGTAAACACATAACCCTTTGACAGAACGACCCCAGGAGGGAGAAAGGAATTACCATGAAAATAGCCATAGCCCAGACAAATCCGGTAATCGGGGACTTTGATTTCAACAAAAAAAAGATGCTCGACCTTGTTCACAAGGCCGTGACTCTGGGATGCGACCTGGTGGTCTTTCCTGAACTCGCCATCTCCGGCTACCCGCCCGGGGACCTGCTTGAAAAGGACGACTTCATCGACCGCCAGCTCGCCACCCTGGATGAACTGGCCGAAGCCGCCGACGGCATCGGCATCCTCTGCGGGGCGGTCCGGCGCGAGATCGAAAACGGGGAGAGACTCCTTTTCAACTCAGCCCTGCTCTTTGAGAACAAAAAAACCATTGCCAGGACAGACAAGCAGCTCCTGCCCACCTACGACATCTTTGATGAATCCAGGTATTTCACCCCCGGTCCCCCAAGCACCCTTGTGGCATACCGTGGACTCAAGCTTGGCATCACCATCTGCGAAGATATCTGGAACGACGAAAAGGGATTCAGCCAGAAGCATTACGACCGGAATCCGGTGGCCGACCTTGCCGGCCTGGGTGCGGACCTTCTCATCAACCTGGCAGCCTCCCCCTTCCACGGCGGCAAACAGGATCTCAGGGACACCATGCTCACAACCATGGCCGCAAAGTACAACCTGCCCATGGTCTTTGCCAACCAGGTGGGAGGAAACGACACAATCATCTTTGACGGGCTCAGCTGCGCCGTGACAGGCTCGGGGGAGATTGCGGCCAGGGCGGCCGACTTTACCGAGGACCTGGTCTGCTTTGACACGGACACGGGCACTGGAGACCTGCACCCTGTCTCCTCAACAGAGAATGAGGCGATCCTCAAGGCCCTGGTCACCGGCACCCGGGACTATGTGAGCAAATGCGGTTTCAAGAAAGTCCTGATCGGCTCCAGCGGCGGCATTGATTCGGCCCTGACCGCAGCCATTGCGGTCAAGGCCCTTGGCAGTGAAAACGTCAAGACCATTTTCATGCCCTCCATCTACACCTCACAGCAGAACTTTATCGATACGAAAGAGCTGGCCGACAACCTAGGAATCTCCTGGCAATCCATTCCCATTGCCCCCATGTACAATGCGTTTCTGACACTGTCGGAGAGCTTTGACCCCAAAGCGCCCGGCATCACCGAGCAGAACATCCAGGCAAGGGTCAGGGGCACCATCCTCATGGCCTTTTCCAACAAGGAGGGATGCATGCTGCTGTCAACGGGCAACAAGTCCGAGATGGCCGTTGGCTACTCCACCCTCTACGGGGACATGTGCGGCGGCCTTGCCGTCATCGGAGACCTGCCCAAGAAAAAGGTGTATGAGCTCTCAAGGCTGATCAACACCGACAGGGAGCTCATCCCGGTCTCCATCATCGACAAGGCGCCCAGTGCCGAGCTTGCCCCGGACCAGACCGACCAGGACGATCTGCCCTCCTATGACTTCATCGATGCCGTGGTCAAGGCCCATGTGGAAGAACACAAGGGCATCGAGGAGATGGTGGCCCAGGGACTTGACAGGGATGCCGTGGTCGATATCGTTTCAAGGATCAACCGGAACGAATACAAGCGGTACCAGGCGCCTCCCATCCTCAGGGTCACCACCAAAGCCTTTGGCGCGGGCAGAAGGCACCCCATGGCTCAGCGTTACCGGCCCTAATCCTGGACAAAGAGATCCAGGGCTTCAATGAGCTTTGGATCTTCCGTCTCCATGGTCTCCAGGATGGCCTTGTGCATCCGGCGTTTGTGCTCGCCAAAGATGCCCCGCTTCTTCTGAAAGGTTTTTGCAAACCCAATGGCCTGCTCCATCAGTTCCTCCTGGTCCTTGCTTGCCTGTTCGATGACATGGCTGTCCATGAGTTCCTGGGCCCCTACCCGCCGGCCGGACAGCTTCAGTTCGTTGAACTTGTATTCGGGAATGGCCTTTCTGACAAAGGCGATCATGCCCGGCAGAAAGGGAATGCCCAGATCCACTTCGGGAAAGCAGAAGAATCCCCGGTCGGCCTTCATAAACCTGAAATCACAGGCACAGGCAAGGATGGCGCCGTTACCAAAGGCGTGACCGTTAATGGCGGCAATCACGGGAACCGGAACGGTAAGGAGCCGCTTAAAAACGGTGTTCATTCCAAACATAAACTGTTTGATACTGTCAAAATCCTGGTCGTTGAAGCATTGGCCCAGCCACTCCACATCAATGCCCTGGGAGAAATTTTTCTCGTCCGACGAGGTGAGGACAATGGAGGAAATCCCGGGATCCTCCAGGATCTCATCAAAGACTGTATCCATGGTATTCGCAAACACAAGATTATGCTTGTTGGCCGTGTTGTTCATCCTGATAACCGCAACCGTTTCGCTCTTTTCCCACTCAATAACCGCCATCCGATTCTCCTTTTGTACTCTGTTTTTTCCAGATAGTCTCTTGCCTCTGCCGGAGGGGGGCAGGCGTGCCGGTCCCCGTCCGTCTAAGATTCCTTACTAAAGAACCATCAACTTATCAAGGGTTAGAAATGAGAATCCCCATGATTTTCGGGGACAGATTTCATGATTTACGGGGACAGATTTTTAAATCTGTCCCCAAGTAAAGCACATTTTTTTGTGGACTGATTTTCCCTGATGTGGTAGCGATTGTAGGATATACGCCACCCAAAAACAACAAGGACGAGGATGTTTATCAAGTGCTGGGGCTCCAGGGGATCGATCCCCGTATCCGGAGAACAATACCTGAAATACGGCGGGGACACCACCTGCATCCAGGTTGTCGCAAAGAGCGGCGAGACCGTCATCATCGATGCGGGAACCGGGATCAGGCAGCTGGGATTGACCCTTGATGCAGTGGACACCTGCTATCTGCTCCTGACCCATGCCCACTGGGACCATGTAGCGGGATTCAACTTTTTCAAACCCCTGTTCACTCCGGGCAAGGTCGTGGAGATACAGAACACGACATTTTCAGGACAGCCTGTGAAGGAGATATTCAACACCCTCATGTCCCCTCCCCTGTTTCCCATCACCCAGAATGATCTCAAGGCAAAGGTGCGGTTCAGGGACGACTTTACAGGAAGCTTCTCCATAGGAAGCCTGAAGATAGACACCATTAACATGAGCCACCCCAACGGCGCCTTCGGCTTTCGCCTGACCGAAGGCAACAAGCGCTTTGTTTTCCTCACCGACAACGAACTGGGTCTTGAACATCCGGGAAGCCCGGGCTTTGACGCCTATGTTTCCTTTGCACAGGATGCGGACCTCATGTTCCACGATGCCGAGTACACCCCGGAGGAGTACCCCCTGCGCAAGGGATGGGGCCACTCCACCTACACCGACGCCCTGGAACTTGCCGTCAAGGCCGGGGTGAAACAGTTTGGCCTGTTTCACCTGAACCAGGATCGAACGGACAAGGAGATGGACCGCATCCAGGCCGACTGCCGGTCCAGGATCAGGTCAAACAACCTTAAGCTCGACTGCTTCGCGGTTGCCCGCAACATGGAGTTCACTCTTTAAGAAAGAAGCTTGTGACAAACCGCGGATCAAGGGCTTGGGGTGAAACCGCGCCATACTCATCTTCAAGCCAGTCAAAGAGATCCTTAAAGACCCTCCCCAGTTTTGCCGCAATATCGTTGTGATCCATGCCGGTTTCCTGGCTGAGCCACAGGATAAAATCCTCCCGCTTGAACCCGTCGATGATGCCCCGCTCCTCCCCGGAAAACAGCTCAGTAAAGAAAGGAACAAACGCCGTCAGCTCAATGGGCGCAAGGGAAAAGGAAAGGCCCAGCCGGTTCCTGGCCCACAGGGTGAGAAGAAGGCTCTTAAAGGTGAGGACTCCCTTGACAAAGCTTGTGAGATCGGGATTCAGCCGGCTGATCAGCCGGTCCATCCCGATGATCCGGTCCAGGTTCTCGTCGCTCTCCCTAATCTCGGAAACCGAGGAAAATGCCCGGTACAGCACCCCGGTCCGGTAGTTGTCAAAGTAGAGGGGCCTGTCAAGCAGGAGCCCGCCCACAAGACCCAGCCATTCTTCATCAAAAAAGCTCAAGGGCAGCTTGCTCTCAACAAGCCAACTGTTTTCATGCCATTGCCTGGCCTTGGTATTCAGGGTCATGCCGGCCCAGGAGCCTGTCCTGAAAAGATCTTCCAGCCGGTACCGGGCAATGATGGCGGCCCCGTCGGCAGGGGTGCACACAGACGCCTCCCCGTGGATGATCTCCATGCCCAGGCTGAGGTAGGCACACCCCTTTTGGACCACCTGCTCCAGGTCCTGCTTTTCCCGCACCACCCTGCGGTCCGCCGAGGTAATCCGGTTAACAAGGGAGGCGAATTCGGCCTGGAGGTTGAGGAGCATATCCGGATCGACACTCCCAATAGACTTTTCAAACAACGTATCGTCCATCATCATGGACGAGTGGTAGAGGGGGGGCAGCGGATAATCGGTGCCAAACAGCGGTTTTGTCAGGTCGTGGCCCTTCCTGGGCACTATAGCCCCAGGCTCCTGGGGCTGGTAAATGCCCATGGCTTCGTGGGGGGGCAGGAATCCCTTTTCGGCCAGGCGAACCGTCTTGAGCCGGAACTGTTCCTCCTCGATCTCCGAAGGAATCACCGACTGGGTCTCGAGGAGCACCCCCTGGTACACGGACAAATCCATGTCCGCCACGGTGTTGAGCATATTCATGATCAGCTCCTCGGCGATCTCCTTTGCCTTTTGAAGCTCGGCCCCGCCCTCTTTCTCCAGCAGCCCCTTGGGAATCTCCGGGAACCTGACATAGAAAACGTCGTCAATGGCCTGGAAATCATCGGGAAAATCGGCCGGGTCCTCGTCATGCTCCCGGATTCTCAACTCCAGGTTCTTGAAAAGATAGTGCTCGAAAAATTCGGTTTTATCCCTGATCATCCAGCGCACAAGCCGCTGGGGATCGGCCTTGTAGAGAAGACCCAGATTCTTTGTCACCAGGGGAAGATCGGTCCTGTCCCCCTCCCAGGCCTCCACATCAAGGAGATACTCCCACTGGTCAAAGGAGGCCATGGCGAGGACAGGCAGGAAATCGGCAGGCCCGATCTTGTGCATTAAAAAATGAAGGTCCTGCTCCGGGAAACTCTGGACAAGGGAGGCCGGCATGGGCGACCCAAGTATGGCATCCAGGGCCTGTTCCGATTGCAGCTCCATTACATCCTGGCGGATTGCCGCAAGTTGTTTCTCTTTTTTTATCTGGTTGGCTAACTTATACTCATTGGTCATCTTGAAGATCCCTTTTCCATGGAGCGCATTTCAACAAAAGAAGCATACCCGGCAGTGCCGCCACCGTACAGGCAATAAAAAATCCCTCCCAGCCGAGGAATTTTGCAATAAATCCCGTGGGCGCCGCCGCCATTACCCGGGGGATGCCCATGAGGCTGGACAGCAGGGCATACTGGGTTGCCGTGAACCGTCTATCGGTCATGGATGCCATAAAGGCGACATAGGCAGCCGTACCCATGCCGGCAGACAGGTTTTCAAAGGCGATCACACCCGCCAGCAGGGGAAGGCTGTGGCCCACAATGGCAAGCCAGGCAAACCCCGCGGTTGACAGGGCCTGGAGCGCTCCAAACACCCACAGGCTCCTGTTGATTCCAATTCTAAGCATCAGGAGCCCGCCTGTAAAGGTCCCGATCAGTGTGGCCCAAAAACCGAACAGCTTGACCACGGTCCCGATCTCGGACATGGAAAAGCCCATATCCAGATAAAACGGGGTGGTCATGGCGGAGGCCATGGTATCCCCGATCTTGTAGAGCAAAATAAATACAAGGATGGTAATCGCCCCGTTCCGGGAAAAATACTCCTTCAAGGGCGCCGCAACCGCCTGGGAAAGGGTGGCGGGCTTTCCCGGGACCTCCCGGGGTTCCGGGGTCAGAAGCGTCACGACAATGCCCGGCACAAGGCTTGCGGCCATGAGGGCGTAGACCATGGAAAAGGGAATGTGGTCGGCCAGGATGAGCCCTCCCCCCGAGGCAAGGAGCATGCCGAGCCGGTAGCCGTAGATGTACATGGAGGACCCAAGGCCCAGCTCCCGGTCATCGAGATCCTCCCGCCGGTAGGCATCCACCACAATGTCCTGGGAGGCACTGAAAAAGGTAACCATAAAGGCCACAAGGGCCACAAGCCAGGGAAACCTGGCCGGCTGGGTAAATCCGAGGAGCAGGATGGCCAGGACAAGAAAGATCTGGGCCAGGACAAGCCACCCCTTTCTCCGTCCCAGGAAAGGCAGGGTGAACCTGTCAAACAGGGGCGCCCACAGGAATTTCAGGGTATAGGGCAGTCCCACCAGGGAGAAAAGCCCGATCACCCCCAGATCAACCCCCTCCTGTTTCATCCACGCCTGGAGCACGGAGATGGTCAAAAGCAGGGGCACGCCGCAGGAGAACCCCATGGCGAGGGCCACCAGCATCTTTCTGCCAAACACCTGGCGAATCATGGAGTTTTTTTTCATTGCCATGGCGGATTCATCGTTACATTGCACGGTTGCAGGCCTTGATATAGGGTTTCACTTCGGGTTCCTCTTTAAAGGGTTCAAGACAACCAAGGGCCTCTTTGAAGCGCCCAAGGTTCATGAGGCTCACTGCCATGCAGATGTTCAAGTCCTTGCTGGCGGAAAAATGGGTCACCCCCTGCGCAAGCAAGGCGACGGCCTTGTCAAAGCGCCGCTGTTTCTGGAACAGCATGGCAAGCCCAAGAAAGGCGCGATGGTCCGGATAATAGCCAAGGGCCCGCCGGTACAGGGTCCGGGCGGTTTTTAACGGATTCTTCACCAGCCGGTTCCGGGCATACTCCCCGTGGCTGAAGGTCATGGCCAGCCTGGAGAGAAAATCGGCATGGAAGGGATAGAGCTCTTTTTCATCCACAAGTTCGATGGTTCCCGCAAACTCCGCAAGGTTTGAATAAAATCCCTTGCGCAGGGTGTCTCCAAATCCCTTTACCCGCTCAAAATCAAGATCCGGATCGATTTCAAACCAGGGAAGGTCTTCAATCTTCTGTTCCCAGACCAGGTCGGAGACCCGGCCGCTTTCCAGGAGGTCCCGGTAGAGGGCGGTGCCGGGGAACAGGACCAGGAGATAGAAGATGGCGCTCAAGGGCCGTATCTCCATGAGCAGATCCAGGCTCTCCCTGATGGTCTCTTCACTCTCCCCGGGGGAGCCGTAGATGAAATACGCCCGGGGCAATATGCCAAAGGACGCCGTGAGTTTAAAAGCTTGAACGATCCTGTCCCTGGCCACGGGCTTGCCAAGGGTTTTCCTGATCGCTGCCGAGCCGCTTTCCACACCAAAGCTGATCTGGGTGCATCCGGCCCTGCGCATCCACGACAGGATCTCCCCGTCCAGGAAATCAACCCTGGAGATGGCCACCCAGGTGATGGTAAGCCCGCGCCGGATAATGGTTTGGCACACCTCTATCACCCTTGCCCTGTCCATGGTAAAGGTATCGTCGGATACGAAAAAATGGGTGATGCCCCGGTTGACCAGAAGCTCCAGATGATCCACGAACCACTTTGGAGAGTGGAACCGCACCCGGGGCCCGGGCCAGAATTGGGGGGAGCCGCAAAAGGTGCAGCGTCCCGGGCACCCCCTGGACAGGGAGAGGTGCTGAAGATCAAAATAACGGCCCGGTTTGGGCAGGGTGTCAAGGTCCTTGATGGGCTCCCGTTCCCCGGTATGCACAAGCTTCTCTCCATCACGGAACATCAGCCCCTTAATCATGTGGGGCAATGTGCTCCGGCCCGCGGCCACATGTTCGGCAAGCTCAAGAAAGGTAAACTCCCCCTCCCCCGTGACAATGTAATCAAGCTCCGGGCAGACGGAAAAGAGGTGCTCCGAAAGAAACGTGGCCCCGGGTCCCCCAAAGATCACGGTGATACCGGGATCGATCCCTTTGGCGATTTTAGCCAGGGACATGGCGCTGAACCGTGTGGCATTGAGAAGGGTAAAGCCGAGGATTGAAGGTTTAAAACGCCGGATCAAGGCCGCAAGACAGACCTCGGGATCCGTCTCGACGGCAAGATTGATCACCCTTGCATCGATTTGGTTTTCTTTTAAAAGGGCGCCGATGTGAAAGAGCCCCATGGGAACCGACCGGGCGTCCTCGTCCATGACCCGCGCATCCATACAGACAGGATTTATGAGAAATATTGTCACGGCGGATCTACCAGGCGTTGACGATGATCTCGTCAAGGGAGCGTTTGGGCACATGGTGGACACCGTCCCCGTCCCGGTAGTAACGGATGTCGCCCCCGGGTTCGAGATCCTCGATGACAGCAGTTTCAACGGGCTTTCCAAGGGCGATCACCAGCAGGATCTCCTGGTTGTCGTCAACGGCCAGGATCTTCCTGAGGCGTTTGTGGTTGATGGCGGCGAATATGCAGCCGGCATACCCTTTTTCCCGTGCCCCCAGGAGGATGGACTGGGCCGCGATGCCGTGGTCGCACCGGAAGTTCTTTGTGATGGAAAGATCCCCCAGGATCACGATGTACCCGGTGGGACGCTCCGCTTCTTCAGGCCCCTTCCAGTCCTTGAGATAGGCGGCCCAGGTAAGGCAGGAAAAAATTTCATCATTCCTGGCCCGGTCCCGGGAAAGGATATACTTCAGGGGCTGGAGATTGGCGGCCGAGGCGGAAAGCCTGGCATGCTCCACCAGCTCCCGCAGCAGGTCAAGCTCCATGGGGCGGGAGGCGTCAAACCGGCGGCAGCTGCGATTGCTCTTCACAAGCTCCAGGACATAGTTTTTTTTCATTTGGCGCAAACCACCTTTTCAAATTCCGGCATGTTGATATCGATCCAGTCAAGCACCTTGTCAAACTCCGCTGCCACTTCCTGGAACGCCTTTCCCCTGTGGCTCACCCGGCTCTTCTCCTCCATGGAGATCTCCGCAAAGGTCTTGTTGAACTCGGGATGGAAAAACAGCGGATCATAGCCAAACCCGTTTTCCCCCCTGGGTTCTTCCATAATGGTGCCGTGGCACTCACCCTCGTAGGTCAAGGCCGGGCCGGTTGGAATGGCAATGGAGACGACGCACTTGAATGCGGCGGCCCTGTTGGACTTGCCCTTCATCTCCTGCATCAGCTTGTCGCTGTTCTCCTGGTCCGTTGCGTTCTCCCCCGCGAACCGGGCCGACCGGACACCCGGCTTGCCCCCAAGGGCCTCGACCTCCAGGCCGGAATCGTCGGAAATGGCAGGATAGCCCAGGACCCTTGCGGCAAAAGCGGCCTTTTTATAGGCATTGTCGTCAAAGGTTTCCCCATCCTCCTCAACTTCGGGGATGGGCCCGAAATCGTCCAGGTTCCTTATTTCAACCGGAAAGCCTTTTAAAAGCTCCCTGATCTCACGTGTTTTTCCCTGATTCCGTGTTGCAAGCACTATGATGTTCATAGATCCTCTCCAAACCCGGAAGCCCCCACCCAAGGAAGGAATCTTCCGGTCATTTTTTTTGCTGGTCAAATAATTTTCAAGTGGGCAAAGTATAAGGCAGGGGGGGTGGTTTGTAAAGGGCTTATCGGCCGGGGCGGCGGCGGATTCATCCTTGATAAATAACGCTGTTCACGGTATTTATAAGAGTTTAGATCATCCGCAACAACAAAAACAACCGGAGAACGAAGAATGAAAAAACATATAAAAATTCTTGCCGCACTGGCAATGGCGTTGATGCTCGTTTCCTGTGCAGGAACGACACAAACGGAAAGAAAAACAAAGGAAGGCGTACTCGTGGGTGCGGGCCTGGGAGCGATCCTGGGCCAGGTCATCGGCGGGGATACCGAAGGCACCCTTGTGGGCGCCGGTATCGGGGCCGCCATCGGCGGACTTGCGGGCAGCCAGGTAGGGGCTTACATGGACCGGCAGGAACAGGCACTTAGAAGCGCTGTCGCGGCATCCGAGGCCGCCAGCATCCAACGGTCGCAAAATGTGCTTACGGCCACCTTCAAATCCAGCGCCTTTTTCGATTTTGACTCCGCAATCCTCAAGCCGGGCGCCTATGCCGAACTGGACAGGGTGGCACGGGTGCTCAGGGATTTTCCCCAGACACGCATCCAGGTGGAGGGCCATACCGACGCCACGGGCTCTGCCCAGTACAACATGAAACTTTCCGAACGCAGGGCCCAGGCCGTTGGCAACGCCCTGATCCAGCGGGGGGTCGATCCCCTGCGCATGGATACCATGGGGTTTGGCGAATCCCAGCCGGTTTCCTCGAGCAATGCCGCCAACCGGCGCGTCAACATCGTCATCATCCCCATCCAGAGCTGATCCGGGGGTAGACACTTATCGATCAGGGCGGGGCGCTTTTCTAAAAGCGTCCCGCTATTTTCCTTCACCTTCCGTAGACACCCCCGCCCCACCTTCCGTCAGCGGCCAAACCGGCCTGTTATTCCACCACCGGACAAACCTTGTCAAACCCTGCGGCAATCTCCTCCTGCTCATCCAGGATCTCATTAAGGATCTTAATGGTCGTCATGGGGTTCATGATCACGGATCTGAGGACAACCACCCCTTTTTTATCCAATGGGCCGAGATTGAGCCGGGTCCTTGAAACAAAACTTTTTCCCGCCTCCCGCTGGGTTCTCTGGACATGGGTGTTGAGCCGGTCAAGATGGTCGGTGACGGCGGCCCGTTCCTTTAAGTCCGCCGTTTCAAGACGCGCGCCAAGGGCCGGGGGCACCACCCGGTAGGTGAGGATGTTGAGTTCGGGCCGGGTAATAATCTGAAACCCCTCCCTGCGTTCAATCTCGGCGGCAAAAAGTTTCGCGGTTTCAATGCCGTGGTCGATCATAAGGGCATAGCCCCGGCTTCCCATGATCTTGAGGGAGCTGTCCAGGATAAGGGCATTGGCCTCCCTTGACCCCTCGAGGGATTTGATGCCAAGGTCCACACTGCCCTGACGGTTCACATAGTTGGAGTGGTAGGCCACAAGGTCCATGGCCTTGGGATCCCTGAAATAGACCATGCCGCAGGTCATGGGCATGTAAAACTGCTTGTGGCCGTCCATGGTAACCGAATCGGCCCGCTCGATCCCCTTCAGAAGATGGGCATGGCGCTCGCTGAGCAGCACCGGTCCGCCCCAGGCCGCATCCACATGAAAATGGATATCGTGCTCCCGGCAGAGGTCGGCAAGCTCCACAAGGGGATCCACGGTGCCTGTCTCCGTGGTGCCGGCAATGCCGACCAGGGCGATGATCCCGGTCTTGCCGTCAGCCTTGAGTTCCCTGATGGTTGCTTCAAGCTTTTTCAAATCCACCCTGTGTTCCGGGTCCACATCCATGGGCAGCACGTTGCCGTTCCCGATGCCCAGGATGCCGCCGGCCTTTTTCAGGGAGAAATGCCCCCGCTTGGAAACCAGGATCACGGCCCGCTCAAGCCCCCGGGCCTGCATGGCTGCGACCATGCCGTGCTCCTCCACCCCCTTGTCACCGGGAATGGCGTCAAAGAACCGGTTCCGGGCAAGCCACATGGCCGTGATGTTGGCCGTGGTACCACCGGTTGTAAAAGCGCCCAGGGAGGTGTCAACGCTCTGGACATGGGTCTGGTAAAACGCCTCGCTCCTGTTGAAGATGAGCCTGTGGATCTTAGCCAGCACCTGCTTTTCCAGGACCGACAGCACCTTTGAAGTCTCAAGCTTGATCACGTTCTGGTTGAGGGCCGCGACAATGGCCTTCAGGTGCACCATGAAAAAGGGGATGGCCGAGGTCATGTGCCCGACGAAATAGGGGGATGCCACGTTCACCGCCCTGGGGGCGATCTGGTTGATGATGTCCGAGATCACGCTCTCCAGCTTTTTTTCCGGATTGGGGCTGATAAGGGTATCCTGAAACTCCCGGGTCAGCTCCTTGAGACTGATGGGTTCGGTCACGCCCACGTTGGAGTTTAAAAAATCGTGGAGACCGAACAGGATCTGCTCCATGTATTTGACCAGGGTCTGCCTGCACGCTTCATCCTCCGGCCTGATAAAGATCCGCTGTAGGGTCTCCCAGTCCGCTATGAGCCCGGGGCTCTTTTTCCCATTGAGTGTCATCGATTCAGCCCTTCCCGCATTATTGGTATTGTAGTTTCCCGCATATCAATAAAGTCCATTTTTCATTACAATAGGTAATCAGGTATCAATTCGAATGCAACATCTCTAACCGGTACACCCTGGCACCTAACCATATTTTTTCCGGAAACTCAACGTTTATGAAGAATCGCAAGGTGCGATAATTTTGCAATCAGGATCGTTGTGTGCTACAAAAAGAGGACTCCATCACACCCAAAAACCTAAGGAGAGTCCATGAACCAGACCCTTTCCCAGGAGCGCATCCGTTATCTGAAACAGGACTACGAACGGGGATTTATTCGCCATTGCGGCTTCAAGGCAGGCAAGGTGAATCACGGCAGATTCGGCGCTTTTGTAGAGATCAAGGACCACCACCGCCAGCAGGACGGCTTTATCCACGCCGGAGTGATGGCCACCATGGCCGATCACACGGCAGGCTATGCCGCCTTTACCGTTGTTGACAAAAGCTTCCAGATCCTCTCCATTGAATTCAAGATCAACTTTTTGAAACCCGCCTTTGGCAGGGGACTCGAATGCCTGTCAACCGTGATCAGGGAGGGCAGGAAGGTGATCGTCGCCGAATCCGAGGTGTATGACCTGAGGGAGGAAAACCGGGTGATGACAGCCAAAGCCATGGTCACCCTTATGGCGGTACCCGGGGAGAGCCTGGTTTCACAGGGATGAAGAGAGTTGACACCCCCCTGAAAATTCGTTACGTTTTTTTAAGACACCCCTCACGGAGACGATCATGAAAGCATTATGGAACAGGATCATCTATTATATCTATGCTCCCCTTTACGACCTGATTGTCCGCCCCCTCAGGCCGGAGCGGGAAGAAGCCGTGGAACTGCTCAGGCCCAGCCCCGGGGAAAAATGGCTGATCGTAGGATGCGGCACCGGCCTGGACCTTGAGGTAATTCCCGGGAATGCCAACATCACCGCCCTGGACATCCGCCCGTCCATGGTGATGAAAACCTTTCACAGGGCGAAACAGACCGGCATGGCCATCGACGCCAGGATCATGAATGCCGGCGAAATCCTGTTCCGACCCGAATCCTTTGATATCGTCCTCCTCCACCTGGTGCTGTCCTCCGTCCCCGATCCCGGGGCCTGTATCCGCGAAGCCGAGCGGGTCCTGAAACCCCACGGCCGGATATCCATCCTGGACAAATTCCCGGTGGGCCGGTTTCCCGCCATCCGGAAACGCCCCTGGCCCTACCGCATCACCGAGACCTTTATTTCCGGAATTGACCACGAACTTGTCCCCCTGCTGAAACAGGCAAACCTGACCGTGGAGCAGGAGCGAATGGACCCCCTGAAAAGCCGGTTCAGAAACATCATCGCCGTCAAGGGAAAGAACAACAAAACCCCCCACATTCTCGAGCACACGACAATGGCGCACTCGGGAGTCGGCCTCGACCATGGGGACTGATAGGGGTTATCGCTCCCCGTATATGAATTGAGCCCGTTTTCCATTAGAAGAGGTAAAAAATCTATTCAAGGGCAAACATCCCCGGGGCACGTTTTCATTGAAAACCAGGGACAAACAGGATAAGTTCACCCACTGACACCGGGCAGGCCATGACAACCGGTTTTAATCCGGGTGGCCCATCTGTTTTTAATTTAAAAAAAAGGAGTGTTCAAGCCATGCTTGATCTACATGAAGACGACATATTCACAAAGATAACCAGGTACAATCTCATCCGGGACGGGCGCATGATCTACATGGATGTTCACCAGACGATCCAGGGCAATCTGGCCGGAGACCATGTGGCCGTTCCCAACCTTGTCAACATCGTTGCCAAACCCGAGCACCAGGGTGTGGGAGAGAGTGAGCGAGAGGCCGTGGAAGACTGCCTCAAAAAGATAAAGGGGCTGAAGGTCGAAGACCTTTTCCCCTCGATCAACGCCAACAACATCAAATCCTGAAAACGGTCCGGGGGCGCCCAAAGCGCCCCCGGAAAGCGTTCAAAGACTATCAGATTTTATACTGGGATCCCAAGACCAGCCCCAGGTCCAGGGCCCGGTTGTTCATCTCGATGAAATCCTCCGGGACCCGGTTCTTGATAACCTCCATGACCCAGGCAGGATCGAGGAGGTCCGAGATGCCGATCAAGGCCCCCAGCACGCAAATATTAAAAACAATCGGCTTGCCGATCTTCTCCATCACGGTTTCGTAGATGGGGAGTTCGATCTGCTTTGCATCCACCTTTTTAGCGGTGGTGACAAACTTGGAATCCGTCAGCAGCAGCCCTCCCGGACGGATAATGGGTGAAAAAGAAGTATATGCCTCCTGGGTGAGGCACACCAGGATGTTGGGCTGGGTCACCACGGGGAAATAGATCTCGGAATCGGACAGTATCACGTCGCTCCGGGTCGCCCCGCCCCTTGCCGCGGCCCCGTAACTCTGGGACTGGGTCGCGTTCATTCCCCCATGGATCACGGCGGCCTCGGCCAGGATGATGGCGGCAGTGATCACCCCCTGCCCTCCCGACCCTGAAAACACAAGTCTGGTTCGCTGTCTCATTTGTTCCCCCCCGTTGCCCGTTCAATGATCTTATCATACTCTTCGCAGTATTCGGGCCTGGTTTCGTCCACAAAAATCCCCCTTGCGATCAGGGAGGGATTCTCCTTCAACGCCTTGGACCCGAGCTTTGCGGTATTGGCCTTGTAGAGTTCCAGCATGTGGGATGCATCCCCCTCCTTATTTTTCCGGCCGAAATGGGTGGGACACTGGGACAGGATCTCCACCACGGAAAAACCCTTGTGATCGATGGCCCGCTTCAACAGGTCCACGGCTTCCAGGGCATGGTAGGTGGTGGTTCTTGCCACAAAGGAGGCCCCGGCTGCCCGGGCCAGTTCCACAACGTCGAAACTGTTGTCAATGGTGGTATATGGGGCCGTGGTGGCCTTTTTCCCCAGCCCGGACAAAGGAGAAAACTGGCCGCCGGTCATGCCGTAGATCCGGTTGTTCATCACGATGGCGGTCATGTCTATATTTCGCCTGGCCGCATGGATAAAATGGTTTCCGCCGATGGCCAGGGCATCCCCGTCGCCCATGGGTACCAGGACGTTGAGCTCGGGCTTGCTGAGCTTCACCCCCGTGGCAAAGGCAAGGGCCCTGCCGTGGATGCTGTGGAGGGAGTGAAAATCCACATAGCCGGAAATCCGTGCCGAGCAGCCGATACCGGAGGTCATCACGATATCTTTCTTGTCGAGGCCAAGCTTCTCCACGGCCCTTAAAAGCGAGTTCAATACCGTTCCGTGCCCACAGCCCGGGCACCACATGTGGGGAAAATACCGCTCCCTCAAATAATCTCTTACAGCCATACTATACCCCCCTTCCCTGGATAACCCGGAGCACCTGTTTGATATCTGTCGGGGTTATCAGTTTTCCGTCGATCCGGTTGGCCAGAAATACCTGTTCAGGATCGTCAACAGCGGCTTTTACCTGACGCATCACCTGGCCCATGTTCATCTCAACCACGATCACCGCCTTTGCGCCGCCGCAGCGGTCCCTTACCAGGGCCTCGGGAAACGGCCACAGGGACTGGAGCTCGAGCACGCCGACCCTGTCCCCCCTTGCCCGGCGGTTCTTGGCCACGTGGATGGCTGAACGGGCGGAGGAGCCGTAGGAGACAAGCACATACTCGGCATCATCGAGGAAGTGCTCCTTATACCGGGTGATGGCCTGGACGTTGCTCTCGATCTTGTCCACCAGATGGTGTAACAGGCCGTTGACCACGGAAGGATTGTTGGAAGGAAAGCCCCACATGTCGTGGAAAAGCCCGGTGACGTTATAACGGTGATCCCCGCCAAAATCGGACATGGGCAGCCTTCCGTCATCCCGGGGAAGGTATGGATGATAATCCACCCCCTTGCCCACGGCCGTCCTGAGGCGGTCCACCAGGGGAATCGCGCCCTTTTCCGGCACCACCAGCTTCTCCCGCATGTGTCCCACAGCCTCGTCAAACAAGAGGATCACCGGGGTCCGGTAGGTCTCCGCAAGGTTGAACGCATCCACGGTCATGGCAAACACATCCTGGTGGTTGGAGGCGGTCAGTGTGATTATGGCATGGTCCCCGTGGGTGCCCCACCGGGCCTGGTTCACATCCCCCTGGCTTACATGGGTGGGATTTCCCGTGGAGGGCCCGCCCCGCTGGACATTAACCACCACACAGGGGATCTCGGCCATGCAGGCGTACCCGAGGGCCTCCTGCTTCAGGGAGAATCCCGGACCGCTTGTGGCTGTCATCACCTTATGCCCGGTGAGGGAGGCGCCGATGATGGCGCACATGGAGGCGATCTCATCCTCCATCTGAATAAATTTCCCCCCTTTTCTGGGAAGCCGCGCAGCCAGGAGTTCAGCCACTTCGGTGGAAGGGGTTATGGGATATCCCGCAAAAAAATCAATGCCTGCATAGAGTGCCCCCTCAACGCAGGCCTCGTTTCCCTGGACAAACTTGATCATGGGCTTATTCCTTTTTCTCATCCTGGTCAGTCAGCACCTCGATGGCAAGATCAGGGCACCTTAGTTCACAAAGTTTGCAGCAGATACAATCCTCGGGTGTTGCTGCAACTACCTTTTCCATGGAATCGAGCTCAAGCACTTGTTTGGGGCAGAAATGGACGCAGATACCGCATCCCTTGCACCACTCCCTGTTTATCGCATGTTCCTTTAGTTTCAGCCTAGCCATAAGATCCTCTTCATTAAAAGTGACGAATCACGAATACTTTCGGTACTGCATAAGCGATTTATATCCTTGTGTCAAGGCGAAGGGCATGGATTTGCAACTTATCCGGCGACATGGTATGTTCGGGCCATGAAAAAAGCAGACAACACCCCCCTGGTAACGGCCATCATCCCCACCTTTAACCGGGGCTGGATATTGAAAGAGGCGGTCCAATCGGTCCTGGACCAGACATATAACCCCCTGGAGATCATCGTGGTGGATGACGGGTCCACGGACGACACCCGGGAAATTCTCCATTCCTTCGGGGATCGGATTACGGTTCTATCCCAGGAAAACAAAGGCGTGAGCGCGGCAAGGAATCTTGGCATCAGACAGAGCCATGGGGAGCTGATCGCCCTTCTCGACTCCGACGACCTCTGGACCCCGGACAAGATCGCCTGCCAGGTGGATTTTTTCAACAATCACCCGGAGGCCGAGATCTGCCAGACAGAGGAGATCTGGATCCGGAACGGTAAACGGGTCAATCCCAAAAACAAGCACAAAAAGCTTTCGGGAATGATCTTTAAGCCCTCCCTGGAACTCTGCCTGGTGAGCCCGTCGGCCGTGATGATCCGAAGATCCCTGTTTGAGTTGAAGGGGTATTTTGACGAAGAACTGCCGGCGTGCGAGGATTACGATCTCTGGCTGAGGATCGCCACCACCCATGCCATCGACCTGATCGACCGAGCCTGCACCGTAAAAAGGGGGGGCCACGAAGACCAGCTGTCGAGCCATCATTCCCTGGACCAATACCGGATCCGCTCCATTGAAAAACTGCTGGAAGCAGATAGCCTTACCGGGGAGCAGCGGGAAGCAGCCCTGGAAATCTTCCGCTCAAAGGCCCGGATCTATGGCCAGGGATGCATCAAGCGCGGCAGGATAGAGGAGGGCAACCGTTACCTTGCAAAAAGCGACCCTTCCACCCTTCACCTTTAGAACCTTTAGGGGTCAGGCTTAGCTTTTACCTTATACCTTCGGGGTCAGGCTTAGCTTATTGTGAAGAAACGCAAGGCAACAATCATTAACCCAATAAGCTAAGCCTGACCCCGAATCCCACATTCTTAACTCAGGCTCATGAGCATCATCTCATGGAAGGAGAGCCCGCCATCACCGTTGGCATCCCTTTTTACTTCCACGGCCCGCATTCTCGAAATGGACTCATTGATTCTCAGGACGCTGTTGGGCCCTTCGATAAGGGTTTCCGGCATGGCGCGCTTGCTGATGATCACCTGGGGCATGGCCTCTGTTTTACTGGAGAATTCACGCAACGCATTCTTTTCATCAACCAGGGCCTTGTTACCCTCCTCCAGGGTTGTAATGCGCCGTTTCCGGTCCTGGATATCCTTGACAAGGATGTCCTGGCGATGGAACGCCTGGTCAAGGACTTGCTCGGCCGCCTGGGCCTCCTTGTGAATCTTTCTCACCAGCTTGGAAAGCTTGCCAAGCTCCTGAAGATCATTTGATTCCTTGAGGGTTACCATCTGTTTTTGTATCTTCCTCAGCTCCACCTGGAACCGGTCCTGGACATAAGCCGCCTCGGAGATCTTCACATGGAGCTCCTGGTCTTCGGCTTCAAGGGCCTCGATCTCCGCCTTGCGACTAGCGATCTGATCCTTATTGCTCTTCAGCTTCGCGTTGATCTCCGCCACAAGCGACTTGATATGGTCGTCCACCCCGACCCTGAGCCGGGTGGGGGAGGAGGTCTCGGTCCCGATATGAACTGCCTGGACCCCCTTCTTGGCAACAATGGTGGATGCGATGATATTACCGGTCTGGTTGACGCACTCTCCGCTCAAAAGCACCTTTGAATCGATAATCTCCTTCTGGACAATAAGATCGCCAAAAGCCCGGATCACGGAATTATTCACGTATTTGGCCTGGACACTGCCCTGGACCCTGATAAGCTTGGCATCAATGATCCCGGCCCCAACGTTGAGATCCCCGGTAAGCTCAATCTCGGCGCCCTCGATCTGGCCTGCGGTCAGGGTGGCCCCCCGGACGCTGAAACCCTCCTTGATCACGCCTGCCACCACGATGTTGCCGTCAAAATTGATGTTTCCGGTCTCAAAGTCCACATCCCCTTCGATCTTAATCTCTGAAAACACCGAAACATTGCCCATGGCATCCAGGTGGGGCTGGCCATCGGCATCGGCAAATATCTGCAGCCCATCATCGGACAACCGGGTGCCGGTACCAGGATTGAACATCACCTCAACGGCTTCGGCCACGGGAATCTCAAGGCCTGTGACATCGGTACCGGAGCGGCCCTCCCGGACGGCTGTTTTTTCAGTAAGCAGCGTCCCGGCCTTAACAAACGGGATATCCCCCCGGTCCCTGAAATCAATGCTGCCGTCCTCCAGCACCTTTCCCGGATTGCGGAAATCGACCGCAAAGTGATATTTCACCGTTGCATCAACCGGATATTCCGGCGCAATGCCCTGGGCGATGACAAAGGAATCGCCCTCAGGGGTTGCCAGGGAAAGCCAGGTCTTTATCATGGCGTCGTCCTTGAGACCGGCGCAGATCCCCTGCTCATCCAGGGCCTCCTTGACCGCTTCCACCGTCACCAGGTCGGCATCCCATTTTTTTATCAGTGCAAATGCAGTCAGCCGGTCCTCGGAGATCGTGATCTCAAGATATTCCGTCAGCGGCAGCTGCTCCCCGGTGGGTTGATCCTGCTCCGACCTGACGGGTTCCGGTCCCCGGGCCATTGCCTCGGCAAATACCAGGGGGAGCACCTGATCCATGGCCCCCCGGAACTGGGAGGGTGCCGGGGCAGCCGTTACCTGATCACAGGCCATGGCCTTAAGTTTGATGTCATGGTCGCCACAGGCCCGGTTCAAAAGAGTGAGCAGAAGATCGGAAAGAATCTGAAACTCCCGGGCGAACAGGTCCGGAGACGCTTCCCCCCCATGGCGCTCCACAACCTTGTCCAGGGTGAGGGGCTGGCCGGAATCGATCCCGCCCCTTGAGCGGCTCCTGGATTTCAACACACGGATTTTCTTTTTCTTTGCCTCGATCTGGACGGTAAAATCATCGTCCCGCTTCTTAAAGGTCTTTGCCAGCTTATACATCTGGCGATTCTGACGTTCGGTGACCTTGATGAGGTTTGCCCGCTTCCTCTTCTGAAGATGGGCTCTCAAACACTGATCGACCTGGAAGGAAAGGTTTTCTTCCGTAAAAGGGATGGAGAGGCAGCCGTGGACATCGGCCCTGTTGACAGCCCCGATGACCGTCTCGATCTCGGAAGGATCGGCGATGATCATCCGCTGGGTAAGGGGGGAGATGAGCTTTGCCTTTTCAAGGATCTGGTCACCCTCCATCCTGGGCATCCTGAAACTTGAAATCACCAGGGAGAAAGGAGATGCTTCCCTGGCTTTCAGGAGGGAGAGGGCCTCAAGGGAGGAGGTTTCGCATCGCACCTGATGGCCGGCCCGGGTCAAGGTGTCCTCGATCATCTTCCTGAGGTTTGGGTCATGTTCAATTACAAGTATCTCGTGTTCAGCTCTATCAGCCATACCCCACCATTGTTAAACGTTCCGGACGGCCGTGGGCCGCCCTGTTTTACCATCTATAGCGTCTGCCTCTGTTTTTATAGGTCATCCCGCTCCCCCGGGCATGGAAAATCCGTTTCTTGCGGCAAGATCCTGAAACCGCTCAAGCAGCTCCCCCAGGAACGCCTTCTGGAACGCTTCCAGTTTCTCCAGGGTCAAAAGGCCGTTCTCTTTCAGGATGGTTTCCAGCTGTTGCCGGCATTCTTCCTCCCGGCCGCCGGCCGCGACCTTGCCCCCCTCCGTCTTACCGGTCAGGGCTTCTATCTCCCTGTCCAGCTGCTCAATGACCTTTTGATCGGATTCAGTCTTCTCCTTAAGGTCGCAGTTAAGCATATACAATTTGGCGTTCTGGTCCTTTGCAAGGCGGAGCAACCGCTCGTTTCCCCGGGACACCTCATAAAGTGAAAGGCCTGATCGCACAGTGCTGATAAACTCCTCGTTGTCCCAGGATTTTGAGATATAACGGTGGATCGCCCCCCTGTTCACGGCATCGATGATCGGATCCATGTCGGAATATCCGGTCACAAGCACCCGAACCGAATCAGGGGTTATCTCCCGGGCCTTTTCCAGGAATTCATACCCTTTCATGCCGGGCATCCGCTGGTTGGAGATAATGAGTGAAAACGGTATGGAAGCACTCTTGATCTTTTCGATCCCCTCGGCGGCACTGGCGGCAAAGATGGTATCGACACCAAGCGTTCCCACGATTTTCTCGATGGCCTTTGCCTCATCATCAACCACAAGAATGGTGTGGTTAAATTTCTCTTCCATTCAATCTCCTGTCTCCCGTGGGTCAACGGGCAGGATCGCGTTACCCCTCACTTCACCTGGATCCTGCCGCCATCAGTCTGATATGATCGGACATTGCCGCATATTTCTCAAGTAGCAATTCAAAATTATTGTACACTTCGGGGAATAAATATCAACCTTAAAAACTTTGGCTGACTGAACTCATATCATCCCCCGGATCTCATGGCACATGGCGTCCAGCCGCTTGGGAGAGATCTTCACCAGGGTCTTGAGTTCCTGGGCAAACACCGAAACCTTGTACTCTTCGATCATCCAGAAAAAGTTTTCAACGGCCTCGGCCTTTTCCGTTGAGGAATCCCTGGAAAGGCCCGCCACCATGTCATTGAGTTTTGCTGTGTACCCGTCCACCCGGACAGCCTTGGCCGCATCCTTGACCGGTTCCACCGCCCCCCGTTCCGCCCGGATTCGGATGGCGGCCACGTAGCGCTCCATCTTCTTGATCCTGGAGAAATCATAAAGATCCGGAAATGCCTCCGGCAGCAGGGACCCCAGATCCTGTTGCAGTTTTTTGGCCATGGCAAGACCTGCCGGCCGTTTTTGAAGCCTGAGGATCAGGCCCTTCAGCAAGGCCGCGGTTCGCTCATGCTCATCACAGAGGCTCACAACGGTTTTCATAAGCTCCTCCCCCCGGCTGTAGAGGGTGGGCAACTGCTGTTTTGCCCAGTCCGCAAACGCCTCCCCGGTACGGATATCCCTGGCAAAGAGCTCCCGGATCACACAGTTGACAAGGGATTTCCGGAAGCGTTCCCATCCCCCGAATTGAGAAGCATGTTTTTTCAGGCCGGTCCACCGCTTCATATCCTTTTTAAGGGCCTTGAAATCACTCTCATAACAGAGGGTGTACAGGTGCTGTATCCCGTTCTGATGGGATTGGCGGGCCTCGTCCTCGGATTTGAACAGCCGGAGGCTCACCCCGTCCTTTTCCGAACTCAGGCCGTAAAAGACGTTGTAGGAGACCTCCTGGCCCCGGCCCAGGAGAACTGGCGCGGAGATATCACCGAAATCCCAGGAAACAACTTCGGTTCGCTCGAGCCGCTTTCTGGCCTTATTAAATAGGTGATCCTGGTCCCCTGCATCCGTAGCATAGTCCTGGAGCACGTTGTTCTCCCTGGATGCGGCAAGTTCCTTGCCCTTGGCGTCGGTGATGGAGATGCGCATCTTCAAATGATCGTCAAGGTCACGGTCAGACCATGCCGGTACCGGAATATCCGCGTTGAACCGTGCCTTTACAAAGCGGCTCAGCTCCGGGAACAGTGACCGGTCCGACTCGGGCATCTCCCTTGCGATGATTTCGGCCTTGGCGGATGCGGGCACCAGCTTGACCCGGTGCTTTTTCGGCAGGGCCTTGATCAGGGCCGTGACCTTTTCCTTGAAAAGCCCGGGCACCAGCCGCTCCATGGTGCCGACCGCAACCGAGGCCGCTGACACGGCAGGCACCTTGACCGTGACACCGTCTGTTTCCTTCCCCGGTTGAAACCCGTACTCGAGCTTGAAGTTTCCACCGCCCATCTCGAGGGTGTCCGGGAATTTCATGAGTTCCTCCCGGTCCAGGGTCTTTTTTTGCAGATCCTCGACGGTCAGCCGCAGGAATTTGTCCGACCTCCTGTCCTTGAGGAATTTGGAAAAGGTGGCAAGGTTTGAGAAATTCGAGTCAAGCCGCTGCTGGTAGAAAAAAAAGATATCATCCTCGGTGGCCACGATGTCCCGCTTCCTGGTCTTCTCCTCCATTTTGCGAAGCTCGTCAATCAGGGACTGGTTTTGCTGCATGAACGGAAACGGTCTTGCCACCTCCTGTTCCACAAGGGCGTGGCGGATGAAGATCTCCCCCGCCTCCTGGGGATTGATCCTGCCGTAGGCCACGGTGCGTTCCGGCACGATCACCAGACCGAACAGGGATACCTGCTCGGTTGCAACCACTTCCCCCCGCCTCTTTTCCCACCGGGGGGAGGACCAGGTGCGGGTCAAAAGATCCTGGCCGATCTCCTCGAGCCACCCTGGATCGATGGTGGCGGCGGTCCTTGCAAAAAGCTTGGTGGTTTCCACAAACTCTGCCGCGACGATCCAGGCGCCTGCCTTGCCGTATATGGAGGACCCCGGAAAAACCACCGCGGTCTGCCCCTTGGCCGCAGTGTAGATATTTTTCTCCTTTTTCCTTGCGATGTTTGCAAGGTAGCCGGACAGGAAACTCTTGTGAAGGGCCGTGTAAAAGGGTCCGCCCAGTTCAAATTCCTTGGATTTAAGCCCCTTGGTTCCGGCCTGCAAAGCGACCCGGTTCTCCCCGTTGATCCGATGTTCCTTCAGGACCGAACGGATCTGCCGCCGGATGTCCCCCCACTCCCTCAAACGCTTGAAGGAGAGAAAATTATCCTTGCAGAACCGCCTCACCTTGCCCCGGGTCCTGAGGGACCGCTCCGCAGCCTGATAGGCCTTCCAGATATTGAGCAGGGTCACAAAATCCGAGGCGGGATCCTTGAAAGCCGCATGCATCTGGTCGGCATGCTGGGCCTTGTCCTGGGGCCGCTGGCGGGGATCGGCAATGGAAAGGGCGGATACGATGGTGACGGCCTCGTCAAGGCAGCCCTGTTTGTCGGCCTCGATAAGAATCCTGGAAAGTTTGGGATCCACGGGAATGCCGGCCATAACCCGGCCACGGCCGGTGAGCCGGTGAACGGCCTTTTGCCGCTTGTTTTCCTGCGTCCTTGTAATGGCGCCAAGCTCGAGCAGGGTATCAAATCCGTCCTTGATACTCTTGGGCGATGGGGCATCGATGAACGGGAATGAAGCCACATCCCCCAGCTTCAATGAGATCATCCTCAGGATGACCTCGGCAAGATTGCTCCTCAGGACCTCCGGTGCGGTGAAAAAGGGCCGGGAGTTGAACTCATCCTCATCATAGAGGCGAATGCAGATACCGTTTTCCACCCTGCCGCACCGGCCCATTCGCTGGTTGGCGCTGCTCTGGGACACGGGTTTGACGGGAAGGGCCGTGGTCCTTGTCCTGGGCGAATAGTGAAGAATCCTGGCAAGGCCCGAATCCACCACGTATTTGATACCGGGAATGGTAAGGGAGGTCTCGGCCACATTGGTGGAAACGATGATCTTCCGACCCACCCCCCGGGTGAACACCCGGGCCTGGTCCTTGGCGGAAAGCCGTGCAAACAGCGGCAACGCCAGGACGCCGGGATAACCGCGCCCCTGGATCAGCTCAATGGTTTCTTCAATGTCCCGCTCCGTGGGCATGAAGATCAGGATATCCCCGGTGCGGGACTCCCGCTGGATCTCGTCCACGGCCCTTGCGGCCGCCTCCACGTATCCCTGGTCGTCCTGGTCCGACTCCTCCGGGTTATCAAGGGGCCTGTACCTCACCTCCACGGGAAACATCCGGCCGGACACCTCGATCACCGGGGCGTTGTCAAAGGCCTTGGAGAACTTCTCCGTGTCAATGGTGGCCGAGGTGATCACCAGTGTAAGATCCGGGCGCTTCCTGATCAGGCTGCGCAGGATGCCCAGGGTGAAATCGATATTCAGGCTTCGCTCGTGGGCCTCGTCCACGATGATGGTGTCATATTCGTTCAGGAAGGGGTCTTTCTGGGTTTCGGCAAGGAGGATGCCGTCGGTCATGACCTTAATGACGGCATTCCGGCTGGACTTATCGTCGAACCGGATCTTGTATCCCACGGCATTCCCGGTCTCCTGGCCGAGCTCCTGGGCCACCCGGGCGGCAACATTGATGGCGGCAATGCGCCTGGGCTGGGTACAGCCGATCTTTCCGGCAGCCCCCCTGCCGGCAGCCATGCAGAACTTCGGAATCTGGGTCGTCTTTCCCGATCCTGTCTCCCCGGAGATGATCACCACCCGGTGGTGTTTCAGGGCATGGATGATCTCCTCTTTCTTCCCGGTGATGGGAAGCTCGGGGATATAGGTAACCGGGGGCATGGAACCCTTGCGTTTCTCCCTGGTTTCCCGGGATCGCACGGCCCGTTTTTCAAGGGCGGCAAGCCGTTTCTGAATTTCCCCGGCCGCTGCCCCTTTTTTAATTTCCTGTTTGACCCCTCGAATCCCCCTGATCAGGGGAGCACGGTCGACACACATCACGGTTGACACAAACTTTTCAATTTTTTTAACTCTCTTCATGGTGTGTGCATAGTAGTACACAGATACAAAATGTCAATTCCCGGAATAGAGATCGCAAATCGCACCGGGTTAAAAAAAACTACCTTTCCCATCCTGTCACGGCCCTGAAATAGAGAGCTTTAGGAGTATTTACCCAAAAACCCCGGCCTGTTGCCTGCCCACTTTCTTGTAAAATAGGTTGACATGCACGAAATAATAAGAGAGAAAAACAATGATATTTCAATGATCAGTAGAGGGGTTATGGAATGCTCAAAGTGTTTACACGCTTAAGTTTCAATATAATACGGAGGATAGTACAGCATGGGTGATGCAGCTATTAAAATTGGAGGAAAGAGAAAGAGCGTTTTAAAGGACAAGGTGATGGATCTCCTGCCGGACGGCGGAAACCTCAACGCCTGCCTTACCTGCGGAGCATGTGCCTCGGGTTGTCCTGCGACCGGTCTTGCAGGCATGGATCCGAGGAAGTTCCTGAGGATGGCAGCCCTTGGAATGGATGAGGAGATCTTGAGTTCAGACTGGATCTGGATGTGCACACAGTGCCAGCGATGCGTCTATGTCTGCCCGATGCAGATCAACATCCCTCAGCTGGTCTTCAACGCAAGGGCGTCCATTCCCCGGGAAGAGCGACCCAAGGGTATCCTGGGCTCCTGTGACGCGGCCCTGGCCAACGAGTCAGGCAGCGCCATGGCCACCCCCGTGGACGATTTCGTGTTTGTTGTAGGCGACGTTCTCGAAGAATACCAGGAGGCCCAGCCCGAATTCGCCGACATGGAAGCGCCCATTGACAAACCCGGTGCCGAATTTGTCCTGAACCAGAATTCAAGGGAGCCCGTAACAGAGCCAGATGAGATGGTACCCCTGTGGAAGATTCTCCACACGGTCGGCGCCAACTGGACCTACACCAGCAAGGGGTGGGCAGGCGAGAACTACTGCCTCTTCCTCTCCGACGACGACGCCTGGAAACATCTGACATCCCAGACTGCCGCCGCGGCAGAGCAAGTGGGGTGCAAGACGTTCATGAACACCGAGTGAGGGCACATCACATTCTCAGTCCTGGCAGGACTGAAAAAATTCGACATCGAGCACAGCTTTGAAGTCAAGAACATCTACGAATACTACGCAAAGTGGATCAGGGAAGGTAAACTCAAGGTAAATTCCGACTGGAACAAGGATCTCAAGATCAAGTTTACCGTGCAGGATCCCTGTCAGATCGTGCGTAAGTCTTATGGCGACGCCATTGCCGAAGACCTGCGGTTTGTTGTCAAGTCCGTTGTCGGAGAAGAGAACTTCATCGACATGACCCCCAACAAATCCAACAACTTCTGCTGCGGCGGCGGCGGTGGATTCCTCCAGTCAGGCTTCAAGGAAGAGCGCCTCGCCTACGGCCAGACAAAGGACAACCAGATCCAGGCAACCAAGGCCGACTACTGCATCGCAGCCTGTCATAACTGCCACGCCCAAGTCCATGAGTTGAGCGAGCACTTTGGCGGAGAGTACGGCGTTGTCCATCTCTGGACCCTGATCTGCCTTTCCCTTGGTATCCTCGGCCCCAACGAGCGGGAATACCTCCATGACGATCTCAAGCAGGTGAACGTATTCCATCCTGAGACAGAGATGTAAAACAAAAGTTCACCGACACAATAGAGAGCCCTGGAGCGGAGAAATCCGATCCAGGGCTTTTTTTTTAAATACCGGGGTCAGGCTTAGCTTATTGGTGTAATGGCTCGTTTCCGTGAGTTTAATTACAATAAGCTAAGCCTGGCCCCGTATTCGTATTATCTTTTGGCGGACAGTCTTGCGTAAAAGAGCGCCCCGAGGATGCAGCCCAGGGCATCGGCCACCGCGTCAAAGGGATCTGCGCACCGCCCGGCGACAAAGCCCTGATGAATCTCGTCACTGACGCCAAAGAGGGTTGATAGCAGGATGGCGGCAATGATGAGGCCCCGCCGGGAAAGGTTCAGCGTCTCCTGTTCAAGGGCTCTGAAAACAAGGGCACCCAGGAGGGCATAGCCTCCCAGGTGCATGATCTTGTCTGAAAACGCAAAGGCCGGCAGGGAATCAAAAGAGGCCGAGGAGGACTGCCAGAAGATCAAAGCGCAATAGGCCGCAACCGGCAGTCGGTATAACAGGGTCCTCCTTGACCGTGACATGGTTCTAAAGGATCTCGCCGTCCAGGGTTCTTTCCTTGATGTGCCCGAGCACGGGGGTGAGGAACTCGTCCATGCCAAGTCCCATTCTCACCTTGCCGTCCAGGGTCCTGACGCTCAGGGTGTTGCTCTCCCGCTCCTTCTCCCCGATGGTGAGGATCAGGGGAACGTAGTTGACCTGGGCCTCCCGGATCTTCTTTTTCAGGCTCTCGGTCCTCAGGTCCACCTCACAGCGGATGCCCTGCTTCTCCAGTTCCGCCTTCACGGATTGGGCATGGTCGTTGAGGGCGTCGTTGATGGGCAGGATCACGGCCTGGACAGGTGCGAGCCAGAGGGGGAACTTCCCTGCAAAATGCTCCACCAGAATGCCGAAGAACCGCTCGATGGATCCGTAGATCACCCGGTGGATCATGACAGGGCGGTGCTTTTCGTTGTCCCGTCCCTTGTAGGTCAGGTCAAAGCGCTCGGGCAGCGCCATGTCCAGCTGAATCGTGCCGCACTGCCAGGTTCTTCCAAGGGCGTCCTTGATGTGGATATCGATCTTGGGACCGTAAAACGCGCCGTCGCCCTCGTTAATGACATACTCTTTGCCATACTTGTCCAGGGCGTTTTTCAGGCCGTTGGTGGCCTCTTCCCACCGCTCGTCCGAGCCGATGGATTTCTTGGGCCGGGTGGAGAGCTCCAGATGAAAGCCGAGGCCGAACCGGGAGTAGACCCGGTCCACCAGCTTGAGCACACCGAGGATCTCTCCCTCGATCTGGTCCGGGGTCATGAAGATGTGGGCATCGTCCTGGTGAAAGGCCCTGACCCTGAACAGTCCCGACAGGGCGCCTGAAAGCTCGTGCCGGTGGACAAGCCCGATCTCTCCCGCCCGCAACGGCAGATCCCGGTAGGAGTGGGACTCTGTCTTATAGAGGATCATTCCACCGGGACAGTTCATGGGCTTGATGGCATACTCCTCCTCGTCCACAACAGAGGTGTACATGTTCTCCCGGTAGTTCTCCCAGTGGCCGCTCTTTTCCCAGAGGTGACGGCTGAGCATCACCGGGGTCTTGGTCTCCACGTATCCCGCGGCCCGGTGCTCGTCCCGCCAGTAGTCCAGGAGGGAGTTCCACATGTCCATGCCCTTGGCGTGGAAGAAGGGCATGCCGGCAGCCTCCTGGTGGAAGCTGTACAGGCCCAGCCGGGTGCCGATCTTCCGGTGATCCCGCTTCTTTGCCTCCTCGATCATGTGGATATACTTGTTGAGTTCTTTTTTATCGAAAAAGGCGATGCCGTAAAGCCGCTGAAGCTGCTCCCGCTCCTGGTCCGCACGCCAGTAGGCGCCCGAGGTCTTCATCAGCTTGACCCCCTTGATCATCCCGGTATGGGGAATGTGGGGCCCCCGGCAGAGATCCGTGAACCCGCCCTGCCTGTAAATGGAGATGGTCTCATCCGCAAGCTCGTTGATCAGCTCCACCTTGTAGGGGTTGTCCTTGAACATCTCAAGGGCCTCTTCCTTTGAGACCTCGGACCGCTCAAAGGGTTTCTTGGCCTTGATGATTTTTTTCATCTCAGCCTCGATGGCGGGGAAATCATCCTCGGAGATGGGCGCCATATCAATGTCGTAGTAGAAACCGTCTTCAACCACAGGGCCGATGGTGAGCTTTGCGTCGTTGTAGAGATTCTGGACCGCCTCGGCCATGACATGGGCGCAGCTGTGGCGGAGGATCTCCAGGGCCTCGGCATCCCTGGAGGTGATGAGGCGGATGTTGCAATCCTCTTTGATCTCTTGGTCAAGGTCGATAAGTTGGCCCTCGATCTCCATGGCCACGCAATTTCTGGCAAAGCCTTCTGAAATACCCCTTGCCACATCCATGCCTTTGGGATACTCTTCAAAAGACTTTATACTGTTGTCAGGAAGTGTTATATTGATCATTTTAGTTATCCAATACTATAATGTTTAAAAATTTACTGATATAAAACAGAAACTCTAAGGGAACTGCCCGAAACGGTCAAGTAAAAAAATGATTGAATATACGCTGATCAGCGATGACGCCGACCTTACCACCCGTTGCGACCTGTTAAAAACGGAAAAAGAACTCGCCTTTGACCTGGAGGCCGACTCCATGCATCACTTCAAGGAGAAGGTGTGCCTGATACAGGTGGCAGATTCCACGGACTCCTTTCTTGTGGATCCCCTGGCGATAAACGATCTCTCAGCCCTCGGGCCGGTGTTTGAAGATCCCGCCATCACCAAGGTGTTCCACGGGGCGGACTTTGACATCCGAAGCCTTGACAGGGATTTCAACATCCATATCAACAACCTGTTTGACACGGAGATCGCCTGCCGCTTCCTGGGCATCCAGAAGCGAAGCCTTGCCGCCCTGCTTGAAAAACATTTCGGCCTCCATGTGGACAAGCGGTTCCAGAAGACCGACTGGTCCATCCGTCCCCTGTCAAAGGAGATGATCTCCTACAGCGTCAATGACGTGGCCTATCTCCTGGAACTCAGGCAAATCCTCACCAAACGGCTTACTGACGCAGGCAGGCTTGCCTGGGCGGAAGAGGAGTTTGAGATCCAGACCCGGGTCAGGTATGAAAACAACGGAAACGATCCCCTGTTCCTGAAATTCAAGGGCGCGGGCAAGATGGGAAGAAGAAGCCTTGCCGTGCTGGAAAAACTGCTGAAGCTTCGGCAAAAGATCGCAAACGAAAAGGACAGGCCCCTTTTCAAGGTGATGGGCTCCGAATCCATCACCCAGATGGCGACATCCAGGCCCGAATCCCTGAACCAGCTCAAGCAGACCCGGGCCCTCAGTCCCAGGCAGCTGGACATGTACGGGAATCACTGCGTCAAGGCGATCACCCAGGGCCTGGAACTTCCGGAAAAAGAGCTGCCGGTATATCCCAGGCGGCGAACCCCCGGGGTGGCCATGGAGGTACCTGAACGGATACGCGCCCTCAAGCAGATGCGCATCAGCGCCAGCAACAGAACCGGTATCGAGCCCGGGGTGCTCATCAACAACACCCTGATCACCGCCATTGCCATTGCGGCCCCCAAAAACATTGATGATCTCAAACAGGTGAACGGCATCCGGAACTGGCAGATGGAAGCCCTGACCGACGATATTTTAAGAACCCTCAGGATGTGCGCATAACAGGAGATTCGATGGAACTTGCCTTTACCAAAATGCATGGAATCGGAAATGATTTTGTCATGCTGGACGACAGGGACGGCGGCATCATGGCCGACACCCCCTACCCGGAACTTGCCCAACGCCTCTGCTCCCGCCGCTTCGGCATCGGTGCGGACGGCATCATCCTGATCCTTGAGTCCGCCACCCGGGATATCGGGTTCAGAATCTTCAACTCAGACGGTTCCGAGCCTGAGATGTGCGGCAACGGCATGCGCTGCTTTGCCAGGCTCGTCTATGAAAAGGGCATACTCACCAAGAAGCGGTTCACCGTGGAGACCCTGGCCGGCACCATCGTTCCGGAACTCACGGTCAACGATGCCGACAAGGTGACGTCCATCTGCGTGGACATGGGAGAGCCGATCCTGGAACCCGGTAAGATTCCCTTCAAAAGCGACAACAGCCCGGCCGTGAACGAAACCGTAGAGGTGAACGGCAAACAGGTCCATCTTACGGCGGTCTCCATGGGCAACCCCCATGCCGTGATCTTTGTGGACGATGTGGATGCCGTGGATCTTGAAAATCAGGGCCGGGAGATCGAAACCCACGAGCGGTTCCCGGAAAAGGTCAATGTGGAGTTCATCCAGCCCATGAACGACCACGAGTTAAAGATGCGGGTGTGGGAACGGGGAGCCGGCGAGACCCTTGCCTGCGGAACCGGCGCATGCGCGTCCCTTGTGGCCTCCTGCCTGAACGGGCACTCCGGGGAAAACGCCCTGATCCACCTTGCCGGCGGCGACCTGACGATAAGATGGGACAGGAAAAGCAACCACATCTTCAAGACAGGCCCCGCCACCCTCTCTTTTACCGGCACCGTTGAAATATAGGGTCACCACCACTTAACCAGGGCGCCCCCCAGGATTACAGCCAAAAGGGCAAGGGCCAGGCGCTCTTGCTCCCTTGACACCCCTCGGTCGCCCTGCACCCAGGCAAATCCAGCCCCCAGCATAAGGCCTGAGACAAACCCGAAAAGATGGGCCATGATGTCGGTGTTCTCACCGCCGCTCAACATCCCCACCAGGGCTGCGCCCGCCCCTACAGGTAAAAGGATTTTTGGTCCCAGGCCCTTTATGCCCGCCCGCTTCACCACCTGAAATCCGGTCAGGAGTCCGGCAGCCCCCATAACCGAGGTGGAAGCGCCGATGGAAAGATGGGCCGTTCTATAGAGGTGGGCGGTGACAAGATTGCCCATGCCCCCGGTAAGCAGGATCAGCAGCAGGCCGAACCAGGTACCGGCCCGGGTGCAAACAGGAACGCCAAAGATGAGGATGCCCGCAACATTGCCCAGAAGATGCTCAAGGTCGGCGTGGAAGAAAAGTGCGGTAACGATCCTGTAAAGCTCGCCCTGGAGAATGTAGAGGGCGGAGGACCCGTATTCCAGGACCCATTTTCTCTCCATACCCCGGGCAGCCACGCCCCAATGAACGAAACAGAGGACCAGGGCCACACCCAGGGGCCCCCACGGCTTTGCGGGCACCCTCTTTTCCCCGGGAACCGCAGCAGAAGGCAGATTCTCCCCATAAAACCGCCCAAGCATATCAAGGGCATCCTGTTCAAGGTCTTCCCGAACCACCAGGTTAAAGCCGTCCTCCTGCCTCTCAACGGTAACGTCAAGGCCCTGGGACAGGAGAACAAGGGCGTAGAGATCGGCGGACTCCCGGTCAAGATGGGTGAGTGAGGGCTTCATACAGGGCATCCTATACCAGATCGGTCCCCCCTTGCAATGGTGGTGATTTTCAGGTGACATTCCCCCCAAAAAACGATATCCATGAAATCACCATTATAGCTCTTCACATATGAATAAACCCCATTTCTTAAGCCAATAGGTAAAGCGGGTATCATTTCGTGTGCAAGCATCCATAACCGCAAACAAAAGGGAGACAACAATGCAGGTGATCAGATTCACGGACCCCCGGGGAGAGGTCCGAACGGGATACGATTTTAACGGAAAAACAGCCGCCCTCATTTCCGGCGACCTGTTTGACGCGCCAACCATGACAAACGACAGGATCGAGGTAAAACAGCTCCTGGCCCCCATCACCCCGGCGGCCATCATCTGCATCGGCCTGAACTACAGGCAGCATGCCGAGGAAACCGGCCTTGCCCTGCCCCGGTATCCCGTTGTTTTCATGAAAAACCCCGGTGCCGTCACGGGACCTGCTTCAGACATCATCATCCCCGGCTGCTGCGCCCAGCCCCCGGAGGTGGATTATGAAGCGGAACTTGCCGTGGTCATTGGCAAGGCCGCAAAGAACGTCCAACCGGACCAGGCCCTTTCCCATGTGTTCGGGTATTGTTGCGCCAACGACGTCTCGGCAAGACGGTGGCAGAAACATGCCGGCGGCAACCAGTGGGTAAGGGGAAAGAGCTTTGACACCTTCTGCCCCCTGGGACCGTTCCTTGTCACCGGGAAGGAGATCGGCTCCCCCCAGGATCTTGAGATCGAATGCCGGCTGAACAGCCGGGTGATGCAGAAGAGCTCCACATCCGACATGATCTTTTCCGTTGCCGAAATCGTCTCATTTCTGTCCGAGGGCACCACCCTCATGCCCGGAACCGTAATCCTGACCGGCACCCCCAGCGGGGTGGGTTTTACCCGTACCCCACCGGTCTTTCTGAAACCAGGGGATCTTCTTGAAACACATATCCAGGGGCTTGGCACCCTTACCAACCGGATCACAGGGGACGCCTGAAAGCGCTTCAGGTAAACACGGGGCGGGCAATAAACTAATAAGCCAGGGTCTGCCCCCGGGTTATTCGACCAGCTTGTACCCGACCCCATAGTCGGATTTGATGAATGTCCGGCCCGGCAGATACCGGGCGATCTTTTTACGCAGATTTTTGATATGAAAGTCAATGGTGCGTTCATATCCTTCAAAGCTGTACCCCTGGACGGATTCAATGAGCCGGGCACGTGAAAAGACCGTTCCCGGGCGGGCCAGCATACAGGCCAGGATCTCAAATTCACTGACCGTCAGATTCACCTGATTACCCTTTACCGTGACCACGCGGGAATCCTGGTCCAGGGCCACGGGCCCGAAGGAGAGGCGGTTTTCCCTGGCCGTCCCCACGGCCCTGCGCAGCACGGCCGCGACCCGGACCACCACCTCCCTTGGGCTGAAGGGTTTGCATACGTAATCGTCCGCCCCGAGTTCAAACCCGACGATGCGGTCAATCTCTTCCACCTTTGCCGTAATCATGATCACCGGGACCTCTGAAAAGGTTCTGATCTCCTTCAAAATGGTCTTGCCGTCCATGCCAGGCAGCATGATGTCCAGGAGAATCAGGGCCGGGTGCTGTTTTCTGACAAAGGGAATCACCTTTTGCCCGTTTTCAAGAATGGAAACCTTGTACCCCTCTTTCACCAGGTAATCCCTGAGAATCTCGGCGATATCGGTTTCATCTTCAACAATAAGGATGTGATGTCCGGCCATAGCTCTGTTGCCTCATGGGTTTCGAGTTAATGAAAAGGTCAATTCTATCATCAATCCGCCCAGGTGTGAATGGCTTGCCGTGATGCGCCCCTGGTGGCTTTCCACGATCTGGCGGCAGATACTTAAGCCCAGGCCGCTGCCGCCCAGGGCCCTGCTCCGGGATCTGTCCACCCTGAAAAGCCGGTCAAAGAGACGCTCCAGGGCCTGGTCCGGCACCCCCGGGGGAGTGTCTTCAAAGCAGATCCGGACCGAGGGTTCCTCCACAAAAAGAGAAACCTTCAGCTTTCCCGGGGAATCCGTGTACCGGAACGAATTGGTAACGAGATTCTCAAACACCCTGCCGATCAACACCCTGTTCCCGGGAACACAAACACCTGCCCCGGCGTCAAGATCCGCCTCAATCTCGATCCGCCCCTGGTCTCCCCCGGACCGGGCCGCTTCCAGGATCTCATGGAGCAGGCCTGAAATATCAACGGGGCTGTCGTCCAGCATCAGGGTATCACTCTCCGCCGCTGCCAGAAGTTGAAGATCCCGGATCAGGTGTTCCAGCCGGGAGACGTCCCGGTGCAGGGAATCGATCATTTCCCGTGAGGGCTGGCGAATTCCGTCCTGGAGGGCCTCGACCTTGCTCTTTAGAACAGCCACCGGGGTTCTTAATTCATGGGATATATCGGAAACCCAGTTTTTCCGCATCTGTTCGTAGGTTTCCAGGGTGCGGGCCATGCGGCTGAAATCCCGGGCCAGCATGCCCAGCTCATCATTGGAACCCACATCTATCCTGGCCGTGAAATCAAAGGCCTTGATCCGGTTTGTCCAGGCCGAAAGCGCCTGGATGGGAGCCAGGAGATGCCGGGCCAAAAAATAGGAGATCAGGGCGGCCAGGATGAAGATCAGGCCGCTGACAAGATAAATGCCAAGGGTCTGTTTTTTTAAAAAGGCAAGGCCCAGGGGCTGGTTGACCCTGTCCGGGATTTTAAGCCCTATAAACCCGATCACCCGGCCTGAAAGGATGATTTCCCTGTATACAAACCTGTCTTCCGGGCGAAAGGGGCCGCAAATCAACTGTTGATTGCTGTCAAACAGGCAGAGCCGCTCGTTAACCCTTAAGGGATCAAAGAAGGGGCCTGGGCGCTCCCCGGGGCGGGTCCCCGGCTCCTCCTGCAATGGCGGGCCCGGAAAAAAACCGTTGTGACCGGGCGGCCTTTGCCGGCGGCCCGGTGGCATTTCCCCATGCCGGGGGGGATGGGCCGTGTCCGGCCTGGCCGTGGCAAGAACCCTATGCCATTGGGACGGAGTCCCATAAAAGCGGTCCCAGCCATTGTTTTCCTGGTAATGGGTGGTGAGAACCGACACGATTTTGTCCAGCCTGTCCAGGTCGGTGCTGGCCACGAATTCGGCAAAATTTCTGGCAACAAACCAGTGCACAACGCCGCCCAGGAGCAACACCACCAGAAAGGCGGTCATAAGAAAGCAGATAAAAAATTTATATTGAAGCCGCACCGATTCCCCCGTTATTAGCTTTTCGCATATGAATAAATTTCATTTCTTATCATACAAGGAAAGGCAATTGTTCCCTAATACCCCATCACCACACGGGTTTCAAGGCGCCCTGACAAATCCTCTATTTTTCCTCACAATTCAAACCCGGGTTCCTCACATTACAATGGTAGGTTCAGACAAACGGACCATCCAATGGTCAACACCTTTATTGAGGAGACAAATCATGAACAAAATGATGCAGAAACATTGGATCATGGCCATCGCCCTGGCAGTAACCCTATGGATGTCGACCGCCCCGGTACAAGGTCGAAACTTTGGCCGAACCGGCCCGGAACCCGGCAGAGAGCAGGGCAATCCCATGGATCGCCTGGACACGGACGGGGACGGGAGCCTGTCCCAGGATGAATTCCCTGGACCGGACGACCACTTTCTCATGTTTGACAAGGACGGAAACGGCTTTCTGGACAGCACGGAACTGCCCAAGGGGCCGCCTCCCCGGCAAAACATGGGCCACCACCAGGCCCCCCCGGCAGATCCGGCAGATCCGGGCCAGGGGACCGTACCAGCGGAGACAACCACAGACCAGACAGGGCAGTACACGGTTGTTGATACGGACACGATTACCTTTTACAGTGACATGCATGAAATATCGGAACCGTTTTTCGGCGAAACCTTTTACGGCCAGGATGCCACCTACCAGGGCAATTCCCCGGCTTACACGGACAATGGCGACGGCACCGTCACCGACATGAACACAGGACTCATGTGGCAGAAAAACCCGGGGCAGAAAAAAACCTGGGATGAAGCCCAGGCGGAAATTGCCTCCTTTGAACTGGCAGGGCATCAAGACTGGCGGCTGCCGACTATCAAGGAGCTCTACTCCTTAATCCTGTTTTCCGGCATTGATCCCAATGTTGAAGAAACCGACACCCAGGGCCTGACCCCTTTCATCGACACCCGTTTTTTTGATTTCAGCTACGGAGATACCCTTGCCGGTGAGCGGATAATCGATTCCCAGTTCATGTCGGCCACACGGTATGTCAGCACCACCATGAACGGCGACGAAACGGTATTCGGGGTCAATTTCGCCGACGGCCGGATCAAGGGCTATCCCGTCATCATGCACGGCACCGGAAAAGAATTCTACGTCCTCTATGTCCGCGGCAACACGGAATACGGAAAGAACAATTTCATAGACAACCGGGACGGCACCATTACGGATCTTGCCACGGGTCTTATGTGGATGAGGCATGATTCGGGCCGCTTCAATGCCGGTGAAACAGGCACCGGCGCCATGAACTGGGAAGAATCCCTGGCATGGGCGGAAGACCTCGAGTATGCCGATTATTCGGACTGGCGCCTCCCGGATGCAAAAGAACTTCAAACCATCGTGGATTACACCCGGTCCCCGGCAACCACCCGGTCTCCGGCCATTGATCCCAGTTTTTCGGTGACGGCCATCATGGATGAGGGCGGCAACACCAATTACCCCTATTTCTGGTCCGGCACCACCCACAAAGGCATGCACGCCGGGGACAGGACGGTATACATCTCCTTTGGCGAGGCCCTGGGGTATATGCAGGCCCCTGACGGCACCCATGAACTGATGGACGTCCACGGCGCAGGGGCCCAACGAAGCGATCCCAAGACGGGAGATCCATCGGATTATCCCCTGGGCCGGGGTCCCCAGGGCGATGTCATCCGGATCTATAATTTCGTAAGATGTGTCAGGAGCGTCAACTGACCCGGATATTCCACGGACTTTTCCGGCAGAACAGGGAAGCAGATACCTGCAATAAGCTAATAAGCCAGGGTCTGACCCCGATTTATTTTAGCAGCTTTCCCGTGTTGACGCCGCTTTCGGCGATGGCCTTGGATACGACAAGATCCTTGCCCTTTTCAAGGCCGTCGCTGTAGGCCTCCCTGCTGGTGCTGGCATGAACCCTGCTGGTGCTCCTGACCCTTGGATAGCGCCGGTCTACATAGGCGGCAAGCTGCCCGTCCTTGACGGGGACCAGCGCCTGGTCACGGCCCTCTTCCGTCTGTGCGCACCGCTGTTTTTGGCTCTGGTCCAGCTTCTGCCTGAATCCAAGGACAACCCCTGTCATGTATCCGGACCTGGCGCGGCAGGAGGGGTTGGCGGCCTTGTAATCCTTCCAGCTCTTCAAGGCGTAATTGAGCACAAAGGCGAACACATAATCCGCGATTCTCACATTGGTGGGGGTGCCGCTGATCTCAAGGGCCCGCCCCATCTTTCCCCGGTCCGGAAGATACACGGGAACCCAAACCGGTTTGACAAAGTAGTGGGCATGGAGGATGCCGGCGGCAAGGCTTTCGGCCTGGGTGCGTTTCAGGGAGGGCGTTGTGATGATGATGCTCTCGAAATTTCTCTTTTCATTGGATTTAATGTGCTCAAGATTGTACCTTGCGATGAGCTCTCCCGCCTTGGCCGCGGCAAGCTCAGCCTCGTGACGGTTCCGGGAGGTTGCAAGGCCCATGAGCTTCTTGACCTTGAGCATGATCCGGTCGTTCTCCGACGCGCCCTCTCCCCACACCCGCTCCTCCAGGCTCTTGTAGGTGCCCGAGGCTTTGGGATTGGCGCCGATGGCGGCGCAGCACGCAACAAAACGCCTGCCGTGGGGCTTCTCGTTCCGGGATTCGGCAAAGGTGGATGCCAGCTGGTGGGCCATTTCGTGGCGGAGCACCTCACACACGGAATCCCAGCGGCCCTTTCGCACAAGCTCCCGGCCCAGGCTGATCTCCCCCAGCAAGGGGTCCCACTGGCCCAGGGTGCTCTTCATTTCACTGATGAGAATCCCCGGCCGCTTCAACCGGGCCGCAAGGGTTGGCTCCCTCAGGCTCAATCCCCATACCACCTGCTCCCATTCATGGTAAAGCATTGCCAGGATGCCCTGCTCAAGCTCCTGGCTGATCTCTCCCCTTGTTTTATCCACTCCATCCTCCGGACATTTCTGTGTTTTTTTTACCCCCTCCCTTTACCACGAACCCTCCCAGGGATTCAAGCCTTGTGAAATGATTCAGGGTTGCGTTTCACAATAACTCCTGGTAAACCTTGAGAGACGATCCAATGTCACCAGCATCAGACTCCATATCGGGAGGAGTATCCATGCTGATCAAGAACCTGTTCAAATTCTGGACGTTTCAGGTATTTTCGCCGGGAACCCTTGTAAAGGAAAAATATGAGGCGTTCAAATCCCTCCTGGCCCAGGATGCCTGCGCCCATGAAACCATGGCAGAACTCGAGGCGATACTTTACAACCGCAACCGGGTGGATCTCCAGGCCGTTGCAAAGGAATACGACCGCCTGGCAGCCTGTGTCTCCGCCATGGTGGCATCGCTTTTGAAAATGCACCCCTCCCGCAACGCGCCCCTTGACACCTATTACAGGAAATTCGACGCCTATGTCCGGTTCCTGCTGTATCCTGGCAAGGTGGATACCGCCCCCCCCTTTGCCATCCAGGTTGACGAAATTCCCCCGGACAGCCTTCCCCTTGTGGGGACAAAGGCCTTGAACCTTGCCGGGATCAACCGGGAGCTCGGCCTGCCCGTGCCCCGGGGATTCGTGGTCACCACAAACGCATTCCACTGTTTTCTCAACCACAACCGCCTGAACCGGGTGATCAACGATACCCTTGCCCGGCTCGATATCCATTGCCCCCAGAGCCTTGCAAAATCGGCCCGGGAACTCACATCCATGATCATGGAGGCCAGCGTGCCCCCTGGGGTGAAGTCGGCCATGGTCCAGGCGCTTGCCGCCCTGGACCGCTCCCGCAACGTCCCCCTTACCCTGGCCGTCCGCAGCAGCGGTGTGGGAGAGGACACCATCGCCTCCTTTGCCGGCCAGTACCAAACCCTTCTCCATGTGAATGAAGCCGAGGTTATCCATGCCTACAAGCAGGTGATCGCGAGCAAATACGATGCCCGGGCCCTGTTTTACAGGATCAGCCGCGGCCTCCTTGACCATGCAACCCCCATGGCGGTCCTGGTCCTTGAAATGGTCCATCCCGCGGCCAGCGGCATCGTCTACACCCGCCCCATCGATTCCCCGGATACCGGCTCCCTGTCGATCCAGGCGGTTTCGGGCCTGGGCGACACCCTTGTGGGGGGAGACGTCTCCCCGGACAATCCCATCCTGGCAGAAAGGAAATCCGACGGCACCATTGGCGATATCCATGAAAACATCGTGCATCCTCTCCTTGACCGCCGGGCGATCACAACCCTTGCCCGTTGGGGAGTCCTCCTCGAGACCTTTTTCGCCTCCCCACAGGACATGGAATGGACCATGGACGCTGCCGGCCGCCTCTTCATTCTCCAGTCAAGACCCCTGAACATCGCCCCGGCCCCTCCGGCTGCCCCCAAACCCGCCACGGCCGGTACAATTGCCGATCCCGTTCTGATCCGGGGGGGAGAGACCGCCTCCCCGGGCAGGGGCTGCGGCCGGGTGTTTCAAGCGGTCCCCCCCCTTGACAGCCACGATTTTCCCGAAGGAGCCGTGGTGGTGTCACGGAGCGCCTCCCCCGACCTTGTGCTTGCCCTGGAGCGGGCAAGCGCCGTGGTGACCGACCTTGGCTCCTCTTCCGGGCATCTGGCAACGGTGGCAAGGGAGTTCAACATTCCCGCCCTTGTGAACACCGGCAATGCCACCTCAGCGCTGATCCAGGGTGACCGGATCACCGTGGATGCCGACAACCGGGTTGTTTACCAGGGAGAAATGGCATCCGATCCCTCGCCGGAAGCGAACGGAGCGGATAATTTTGAAACAACACCCTTCATGAGAACCCTGGGGAATCTCATGGCGTTCATCTCCCCCTTGAGCCTGCTGGACCCGGACGCACCCGGGTTCAGCCCGGAAGGATGCCGCTCCATGCACGACATCATCCGGTTTGCCCATGAGACGGCGATCCAGGAGATGTTCGCCCTGGGAAACCGCAAAGGAGGAAGGATAAAGGGCGCCCGGAAGCTTATATCCGGGCTTCCCATGCTCTTCTATCTCCTGGATGTGGGGGGCGGCATCAGGGAAACCGCTGCCGACCCAAAGCAGGCTGCCGACCCAAAGCAGGCTGCCGACCCAAAGCAGGTGACCCTGGCGGAGATCACGAGTCTTCCGTTGAAGGCATTGTTCAACGGCCTGAAGCACCCCGGCATCCGCTGGTCAAACATCACCCATTTTGACTGGGAAAGCCACGACAGGATCGTAATGGCCGGGGGAATCATCAGTGCCGACGCCCCCCGGTTCGGCAGCTATGCCGTTTTTTCCAGCGATTATCTCAACCTCAACCTGAGGTTCGGCTACCACTTCGTGATCCTTGACACCCTCTGCACAAGCATCCCGACGGATAACTATATCCTGTTCAGGTTCTCGGGCGGCGGCGGGGATGCCCGGGGACGGGCCTTGAGGGCAGGCTTTATCGAGGGAGTCCTGAAGCATCTGGACTTTGCCATCCACTCCAAGGGAGATCTGGTGGATGCCAGGTTTCAAATGGGAGAACCGGCAGACCTCACAAACCGCCTGGATATGGTCGGCCGCCTTATGGGCGCCACCCGGTTGATGGATATGTATCTGACGGAGAATGCCGACGTGGACCACCTGGTTGACGATTTCATGAACGGAAGGTATGATTTCAGTTCAACCAGCAGTTGAGTGCTTAGAAGAAGGAGGACCCTATGCCTGACTACAATATCTCCTGGGTGACGTCCCAGCTTGCCGTTGGCCGTGCCCCCATGTCCTATGCAGAACTCGATCTCATCCGCGCCCAGGGCATTGATGCCATTATCAACCTCTGTGCCGAATTCAGCGACCTCCACGAGTTGGAGGAGGGGTCCGGATTCGAGGTGTTCTATCTTCCTGTATGGGACGACGAGGCCCCGGCCATGGAAGAGATGGAAACCGGCCTTGCCTGGCTGGACGAGGCCATCTACCTGGGCAAAAAAGTGCTGGTGCATTGCCGCCACGGCATCGGACGAAGCGGCACCCTGGTCTCCTCCTATCTTTTGAGAAAGGGGCTCGACCTGAAGGGCGCGGCCAAAAAGCTGAAACTCACCCGGGCAGCCCCGACCAGCCCCACCCAGAAAAAACTGTTAAAACGGTATGGGAAACGCTCCGGCACCCTGACCATCCGGGAACCGAGTCTGGAACATCGCAATACCGTGGATCTTACCCCCTATATTGACGATTATGAAGCACTGATTCAGAAGATCAGCATCCATGTGGAAGCGGCATCCAAGGCCTGCGGATACCGGTTTGAATGCGGGTCAAAACACCACCAATGCTGCTTTGAACCCTTTGAGATCCAATTGATCGAGGCGATCTGCCTCCACCGGAAGATCAACCGGAGCCTGACCAGCGACCTCAGGGAGACCGTGATCGCGGAGGCCCGGAACATGGATAACACCCGGACCGCCCCCTGCCCCCTGTTTCAGGATGAGGGAGGGGTGCTCCATGAATTCCGGCCCATCCGATGCCGTATCCACGGGGTCCCCCAGGGCCTGATCGACGAGCACACCCTCCAGGCCCGGCTCACCACCCTTTCGAGCAATGTGTTCCTGGCACTCTCCGGCCGGTTTCCAGGTAAGGCCCCTCTCGGTTTCTCCATTGCCCAGGTGGTGTCCGGAAAATTCATCGAGGAATACTTCCAGTTGATCGCGCGCCTGTCAAGCCGGTCCAGGCGCTAACCGGCCAGCAGGGCCGCCACCTTCTCCTCCAGCTCTTCCATGTCAATGGGCTTGACACAATACTCTCCGGCGCCCAGATCCAGGGCCTCCCTGGCTGTCTCCAGGGAGGGATAGCCCGTGAGCATGAGGACCCGGATCGCGGGTACCGCCTTTTTCAGCATTTCCAGCACCTCAACACCGCTGAGCCGTTTAAGCTTGATATCCAGAATGGCCAGGTCCACCGGATGGGAGGCGGCATAGGCAATGGCCTCCTCCTCCTCGGTAAAGGTGATCACCTCATGCCCTTTTCTCGACAGGATCCGCCTGATCAGGATAACCGCGTCCAGCACATCGTCCAATACCAATATCGTTGCCATGCCCTCTCCTTTATCAAACATACCGTCCCCCGTGCTTTAAGCCCGGGAAGACGCTGAACCATTCACCCCGGCGCCGTTGTTCACAGGCAGATACACGAAAAAGCCCGTGCCAGGTCCCTGGCCGTCCCTCCGGTCCATTTCCGGCACAAGGGGACTTTTCACTTCAATTGTTCCGCCGAGCTCCTTGATAATGCCAAAAGTGACCGACAGACCAAGCCCGGTTCCCCTGCCCACCCCCTTGGTGGTGAAAAAGGGATCAAAGATTTTTTTCATGTTGGCGGAACTGATTCCATGGCCGGTATCCGAAACCGAAACCAGAAGCTCGCCCTGTTGCTTGAGATAATTGGTCTTGATGGTGATGACGCCCCCATCCCCCATGGCATCCAGGGCGTTTTTGAGCAGGTTGACGAACACCTGCTTCAGCTTTTCCTCATCCCCCTTCACCGGCGGCAGATGCGCGCCATAGGCCCTTTTGATCACCACCAGCTCCAGGTTGAAGCTGTGTTCCACAACGGAAAGCACATCCTCCACGGCTTGATTGATGTCTACCTCGGAAACCACGCTCTCCACGGGCCTTGAAAATTTCAACAGATCGGCCACGATCCTGCTGGCGATCTTTGTCTGCTTCACGATGATCCTGAGATCTTCCTGATCCTGGCTGGAATCCTCCACCGCCTCCAAAAGCAGCTGGGCATACCCCAGGATAACGCCAAGGGGGGTATTGATCTCATGGGCAATGCCTGCGGCAAGCTGGCCCAGGGACTCCATCTTCTGGGCCTGGGTTAGCTGCTCCTGGACCCTTTTGAATTCCGTGATGTCCCGGCCGCTGCACAACAGCCCGCTGATTTGCGCATTGCCCTCTAATATGGGAATTTTCACCAGGTGGTACCACTTGATGCAATTGCCTTTAACGACCCTGTTCTCCTTGTCCAGAGGCTCCCCCGTTAAAAAGAGATCAAGGTCTTCCTGGTGATAAACTTCGGCCTGTTTTCCAGGAAACACGTCAAAGGTGGTCTTCCCTATAATCTCATCCTCGGTCTTACCCAGCATCTTGCAGAAAGCCCAGTTCACGGAGATGTACACCCCGTTACGGTCCTGGAGGGAGATGAAGTCGGGAACCGTATCAAGGATGGTCCTGAGAACGTTCTTCTGCTTTTTCAAGGTCTTGTCCGCCGCCTCAAGACCTGACAGATTATTTTTCAACGACAGAATCATGGAGTCGAAACTCTCGGCCAGGCTCTGGATCTCGTCGCCTGCGCATTTCCTGTAAACCGCGCAATTCCGGCAGCTGCTGATGGTCCCGGCATAATCCCCCTCCACACAGGTGGGGCAGAGGGTCCCCGCCGTATACCAGCAACGGTGATACAGGTTGCCGTAGGCGGGACACTCGGTTCTGTGGCAGGCCATGATGTCCCAGCAATTTTTCTTTAACAGGGGTGCCGTATGAATATCCAGGTCCCCACGCAAGGCCCGTTCCGTGGAGTCGTGGAGCCGCTTGATGCTTTGGGTGACGGGACGGACGAGAAAGGTGGCCGCGAACACGGCGATCAGGATCACGAACAGGGTCGAAAGAAGGGCGCTCACCATGATACGGTTAAAGGTCTTCTCTATCCGGGTGGTGAAAAGACCGATCCGCAGGGTTCCCAGGCGGTCCCTCCCGACAAATACGGGAACGGCGTAGTCATAGACAAGGTTGTCCCCGGTATCAAGGGGGCGCATGGAGTATCGATGGAAGTTCGAGACAACATTCACAGGTATCAGCTCAACCGGGAAACCGCCCTTGAAGGTGTGAACCAGGGGCTTTTGATCGTTGTTCAGGACAAAGGTGTAGGAGATGTCATCACTGAGCCGGACGGTCTCGTCCACCAGGGTCTTCATACGCAGAAAATCCATGGCGAGCAAGGGTTCGACCATCCGGGCCGACAGGTTCACGGCAAGGGAAACGCCCCGGTTCCTGTTCTCTTCCAGGAGGGACTCCTTCATGATCCTCGTGACCAGGAAAAAAATCACCAGCCCCAATAGCAGGAGCAGGGAAAACATGCCCAGGTAAATCTTGGAGCGAACCCCCGGTTTTATCGGCCAGATCTTCATGGTCACTATTCCAGGCTGATGCCCACCTGAAGGGCCAGCTCCCTGATTGAGTCAAACTCCGTGTCATCCGAGGCGATGACGCCCAGGAAATCGGCGGCGGCAAGGATCTCCCGGTGCTCCTCCCGGTTAAAATCAAGCTTCAGCAGGGCATTTCGCACCTTTTCCACAATGGAAGGCGAAAGCCCTTTCCTGGCGGCATAAACCCAGCCCGGGTACCAGGGGGTGCTGGCGATCACCCGGATCTCGTTCAAGTCGATCCGGCCCGCCACCACGTTCAAGGCTCCTTCCCTGATGGTGCCCACATCGTACTTGCCGGCATGGACCGATAGAACCACCTTTTCCTGCTTGCCCCCCGGGCCGGGGGAGAAGGCGATCTCCTTGAACGCCGACCTTTGAATGCCCCGGCTCAAGAAGTGCCCCAGGGGAAAGAGATACCCCCCGGCCGAGCTGGAATCCACAGCGATCCAGCTTTTGTTCCCGCAGTCCTCAATGGTCATGATGGCCGGGTTGTCGGCCCGGCAGATGATCTGCCCCCTGAACCTGTCCCGGCTTGTGTCCTCTACGATCCTGGCAAAGGCCCTGGCCCCGTACCGGTGAACGATCTTGGCGTAGATAAACGGGTTGGAAAACGAAATGTCCACCTTATCCTGACCGACCATCTTCATGTGCTGGTCAAAGGTGTCCGGAAATATCTGCTTCATGTTCAGTCCGGTCTCCCGGCGAATATACTCCACCAGCAGGTGGTGGCGCTGGTAGGAAACCGTATGGGAATACTGGGGAAGATAGGCATAGGTGACCACATCAGCCTCCTCCCTTAAGTCGATCTGCGCCCTGTTGCTCAGGTCCACCTTGATCGGCGGCTCCTGGCGGGTGCAGCCGCCAAACACTAGGAACCAGGCCACAATACCTGCTAACGCAGCTCTACCCATTAAACGAATTCCCTTTCCGAATCAACGCCATGCAACCGAACCCACCCGGCCATTTCACGGAATGATTTCGATGGTCTCATGTATACTCAAAACAAAGGTAACCAAAACACAACAAACCAAGATGATCAAGCAAAAAAGCGCTGTTCAAAGGCGAGACGAAAAAAGGAATTAATGACGGTCAAAAAATCCTGTCAAAACACATCAACGGAAAAGAGGTACTGCTCCAGCCGTTTCAGGAAAGTGGATTGAACAGCCTCGTACACGACCCCGATCTCCACCTGCTTGCTTTGCCGCTGAATATTTTTCACCCGCACCCTGGCAGACAGCTCCTCGCTGATCCCGGGAAGCTTGAAATGGAGGGTGAAAGCGTCTTTCAGATTGAAGCGGATAGTCTTCTCGCGGTTTTCCTGGAATTTAAAGCGGCACCCCTTTTTGTTGATATCAAACACCACGACGGGAACCTCCCAGGTCCTGATTTCCGCCCGGGCGGGGATCACGCAGGGCGACCGCTTGGTTTCCCTCAGCTCCTGGCGCTGAACAAGCCTGGGATATTGGATGGCCACGATGTTGATCGGTTCGAAGATCAGTTCGATGATCTCACTTTGGAAGGCATACACCGTACCGTCATAGAGATATTTGACGAGGATGGAGTTGCCCGGGTACATTTTGGATTTAACATTTGAAAACCTTGCGGGCGGCGTGATGATCATGTACTCATTGACCCGCATTCCCACAAAAATGCTGTTTACCGTAAAGTCAACACCATCGATGTTAACGAACAGCTTGCTACCGATTTCGATGGCGATATTACTGGTCTGATCAATTTCCATTATATCATCCAGTTCCATCATATCCTCCAAAATTTTAGCTGGGAATTTTTCGTCTGACCTGTTGCACAGGCAGCATCTTATGAAAATTACCATCCGCGTATCGGACTGTCAAGAAAAGAGAAGCACCCACACCCGCCCCCCCTACAGGTGCGGCCGATTCAGCCAGTCACTTTTCAACTCCCGGCGCGAACTTGCCAGGCCCTGTCCATGCCGGTATTTCACCAACCGGTTGATTTCTGAATTAGACAACCGACACCCTGGCAACCCGTCATACTTAATGACGCGGATCACTCATAATTAAAGGCAAACTTAATAATTCGCGCATAAGAGGTATTGCCTGCAAAGAGTTCCGACCATTGCTGGGGATCAAACGCATAACCGGAACGGTCCTTCTTGAAAAGCCGTATTAATCGCCTGATCAGATTCAGTTCCATTTCTTTGTGATCCATAATGCTGCGCTGTATGGTCGGGTTGTAGTTATCATCACTTCTAACGGCTAAAAAACCTTCGGCCCGGTATAAGGTATAAAGAATTTTATAGACAGACGGCTGCTCTTCATTTTTCAAATCAAGTTCTTTAGTAACTTCTTCAGACAACTCTTTCAATGGGATGCCACCCGAAGACTCGCCCAGCAGTTCGTCCATTTTCTTATAAATCAGATTACGTTTGCCATGATCCGGAAATTCAGATTTCAACTTCAGCATATCCTGAATGAATCTTTGATAAACCTGCTTTAAATTGTTTTCCCTGAGATCCCCATTCTGTTTTGGCAAAAAGGTTTTTCTGACAATGGACTCATTGCATGAGATATTGATGTCGCCGCCATGGGGCTCGATCATAATCAACCCCTTCTTCTCAGCTGCTTCACATAATCCTTTGAAGGTTAAAAATGAATAATTCTTAAAATCAAGATCGGGTTTTCGAGCTCTCATTGCAGGAGCAATCACGCAGCCCAAAGTTTGCTTCGCGTTTGCGGAATTAAACTCAACCGTCTCAAGCAACAACTGAATCACCTCGGTTTCTTCATCGGACGGTTGTCCTGTCAGCGGTTTCATGCCTGCCGGCAAACCTGTTTCACACAGACTCTCATGATAATAAAAAAGATCGCATGCGCTCTTATACAACTCACCAACAGAATCTTTCGTACTCCCGATACCTATTACCGTCTTACCAATCTCCTTCAATTTGGAAAACAGCGGCATAAAATCCCGATCATTGGCAACAATTGCAAACAGGTTTATATCCGGATAGGTATAAGCAACGGACAACGTCTCTATGGCCAATCGAATGTCAGATGTATTTTTATATTTGTTATAATGGGGAATATCTTCATGGAGCACCAGGTTGGCCTGGAGCATTTGACGCAAATCCTGTTTCTTTTCATGGGACATGGGCAGCTTCATGATATCGCCAAAGGATCTGCGAATGCTTATCCGCCCATGCTCGGTCAGCTTTTTTATTTCCCCTTTGAGATCAATGGGCAAATCATCATCAAGGCATGATCCCACAAAATTATCTAAATCTATGAACAATGCTATCCGGTCACGCTCTTCCATATCACTATTCCTGCTTGTTAATTCCTGTATCCATTCATTGTCAAACAAAGGCGCCTGGTTTCAACGAAAAGCCCGCCTTTTATTAAAAAAAGCAGCAAGTGAGGCCCCAGCCGACATCGCGGTTTTCAAACGATCTGTAGAATAGCATAATAATACAAAAAAGTGGCAATGGGGACAGATTTATTGGGGCCAATAGCCACATGGGGCAAACGGGGACAGATTTAAATCCGCAACGGGGACAGATTTATAACTCAACAACGGGGACAGATTTAGGGACAAACGGGGACAGATTTCAAATCTGTCCCCAAATACAAAAAGGGGACAGATTTAAAAAAATCTGTCCCCTTATAAAAAATAATCCGGCGGCGTCCTACTCTCCCACAGGGCTGCCCCTGCAGTACCATCGGCGCTAGAGATCTTAACTTCCGTGTTCGAGATGGGAACGGGTGTGGCCTCTCTGCCATTGCCACC
>JAAEMK010000146.1 GCA_024225635.1 Desulfobacteraceae bacterium
ACTGTGCATGCTATAATTCCTACACCGACTGCAGAAATCTGACTGAGTACGTACGTACGCTCTTATAAATATGGAACACATGCGGCTCTATTCTCTATCTTGCCTTGACACATAGAAGTGCCTTGACACATAGGTGTGACACATAAGTATCTATCTCCGCGACAAATCAGAAGTCTGGCCAACGGCGCAGGCGTCTCCTCCTCCGCAAGCAGCAGCGGATCGGGCGAGGCATCATTCTGCAAAGAAGGGGCAACAAGCATAAATCAGGTGAGCAATACTAGATGAACGGCGCGGCTAATACCATTCTTCATCCCGGCTAGGCGGCTGTCCGCCCGTCTAGCTACGCCGGCGTCCGCTTTAGTCATGAGTCTTGCCCACTTAGCGGATATAAGCGGTCTTGTTATCTTTGCCTTCCTACGTACCGCCACACCTATGAATTTACGCAAATCGGGTGGGCGCGGAGTTACACCCTTAGTAGAGAGCGTGGTACGCAGTAGAGAGACCAAACT
>JAAEMK010000147.1 GCA_024225635.1 Desulfobacteraceae bacterium
GCTCCGGCCAAGGCTCCGCCCATGTGGCCGTTCCTGTTCATCACCATTGCCTGCGGAGCCATCTCCGGGTTCCATTCCCTGGTTTCCTCGGGTACCTCGGCCAAGCAGGTGAGAAAGGAAACCGACGCCCTGTTTGTCGGGTACGGCTCCATGCTCATGGAAGGCTCCCTTGCAACCCTGGTTATCATTGCCGTTGCCGCCGGTATCGGCATGGGGTACACCACCAAGTCGGGAGAGACCCTCACGGGGATCGCGGCCTGGTCCACCCATTACTCCTCCTGGGCGGCGGCCGCCGGTCTTGGTTCCAAGGTGGGCGCTTTTGTTAACGGTTCCGCCAACATGATCGCTTCCACCGGTATCTCATTCAAGATCGCCCTGGTGGTCATGGGCGTGTTCGTGGCCTCCTTTGCCGGAACCACCCTGGATACGGCAACCAGAATCCAGCGGTACATCATCTCCGAGCTTTTTACCAGCGTCCGCATGAATTTCCTCACGGGCAAGTATATCTCCACCTTTCTTGCCGTTACAACGGCCCTGGCCCTTGCCTTCATCACCGGCGCAGGGGGTAAGGGGGCGTTAAAGCTGTGGCCGCTTTTCGGGGCCGTGAACCAGACCCTGGCCGCCCTGGCCCTGATCATCATCACGGTTTACCTCAGGGGGAAGGGCGGTATGAAATGGCTCATCTCCGGCATTCCCGCCGTTTTCATGGTGTTCATGACCATCTGGGCCCTGGTTCTCAACCAGACCAAGTTCGGCACCCAGCACAACCTGCTCCTCCAGAGTGTCAACGGCATCATCCTCTTTATTGTTCTGTGGATATCGGTGGAAGGGGCCATGAAATTTTTTAGCATCGGCGCTGAAACTCCCTCCAGGGTAAAAGCGGATTAAAGGGGTTTTTGTCAGGTGACAATGGTTTATAGATTAAAACGTTTGTACTATTGGATGTTATGCCCGGCTTCGGCCGGGCTTTTCCTTGCAGCGGGGGCAAAGGAGCTTGGGCTGATTGAGCCTTGGGTCCTGGCCCCGGCGCTTCAAACCCTTTTCTTTGTGGTTGCGGCCCTCACCAGTGTCGCGGCCCCGCTCATGGTGAGGACCCTGTTCGCCCACTCCCTCAGGGAGAGTTCCGGCGCGGACCCCAAAGGGTTCCTGGTGTTTCAGCAGCGCCTCCTCCTTGTGGCGCTTTTGACACCCTGGTTGGCGATTCTCGTCATGGTGTTTGATTTCCGGAATTTCTACGGCTCGTCCATGGTTCTCATGGCCCTGTACGCGGCCTATTATTACTATCCGTCTGAGCGGCGCATCGACTTTGACAGCAAAATCTTCAGGGTGGAGGGATATGAAAAAAACATTTGAAAAGTTGAGGGGGCAACTTGTCTCCCTGTGGCGGACGGCGGATGAGGTGGCCCGGGGCAAGGCCGTTGATTCCATCGAGGCGGAGCTGGAAGAGCTTGAGCACGTATTCGCCCTCATGGTGCAGGGCGCATTTGTGGGCATTCCCTCGCCGCCCATGCAGATTTCCCTGGAGCTTCTGCCCCTGATGGAAAGGGAGCTCCTCCTGATGACGGAAAAGATAGACACGGCCAACGAGCCCCTGTCCCACCTTTTTTCCACCTTTGATGTCTCATGAAGACACCCTCCGTCATATTTTACGTGGGCAAGGGAGGCACCGGGAAGTCAACGGTTTCGGCCATAACCGCCATGACCCTGGCAAGGGAGGGCAACCGGGTGATGGTGGCAAGCCTTGACGCCGCCCACAACCTGTCCGACATTTTCCAGGCCCGGCTTCAGCACAAGCCCAAACGGGTGGCCCCAAACCTGCTCGCCGCCGAGATCGACCGGGAACGGATGATCCAGGCCTTTCTCAAGGAGACAAGGGATTCCATCAAGCAGACTTATTCCTATTTGACCGCCTTTAACCTGGACTCCTGGTTCGATGTCCTGAAGTTCTCCCCGGGCCTTGAGGAGTACGCCCTGGTAAAGGCATTCACCGGGCTGCTGGAACGCTATCCGGACCTGGATTACCTCATCCTGGACATGCCGCCCACGGCTCTTTCACTGAAGTTTTTTACCCTGCCGGCCCTGTCCCGCACATGGATCGGGCAGCTCGAAAAACTTCGTAACGAAATAAACAAAAAAAAGGAGATTGTAGCGACTGTCCGGTACGGCAAAAAAGAGCACGGCCGGGACAGGATACTCAACCGAATCAGAGCCATGAAAGAATACTATCTCAATCTTGAAACGATCTTCCGGAAC
>JAAEMK010000148.1 GCA_024225635.1 Desulfobacteraceae bacterium
CCCCAATTCCGTATTTTGGGTTTCTAAATCGACTTTCTCAAATTTGCCATATTTGGAATTTCGGAATTTTGATGAATTTAAGTCCAAAAAAACTAAAATCGAAATTTATAAAAAAAAAACGGACGCCGCCATTAAATTCGCCGTCCTCGAAACCCCCCGACTCCATATTTTGGGCTTCTAAATCGACTTTCTCAAATTTGCCATATTTAAATTTTAAATTAATTTAATTCGAAATTGTGACATTATTTCAACGAGTATAAAGCCATCTTACGATGGGCTAGAGCACTCCGACCATAGTTACCCAAGAAAATGCCGAAAAACCATTTTCGAAAGTAAAATACGGCCAAAAACCAGCTCTGCAGACAAGATTTCGGCCCCCGGAAAAACCCGTGAAAACAAAGTTTCAATCCATAAGAGCGCCAAAAAAAAAACAAAAAAGTGCTGAAAGTGCTGAAAACGCTGTAAAACACATTTTCGAACTCAAAATACGGCCAAAAAGCAGCTCCACAGACAAGATTTCGGTCCCCGTTAAACCCGTGAAAATAATGTTTCAACCCTTAGGACCGCCCAAAAAAACAGAAAAAATTTTTTAATACAAGCAAAAGTATACTTTCGAA
>JAAEMK010000149.1 GCA_024225635.1 Desulfobacteraceae bacterium
GTAGGCCCGCGCGAGATCCAGTTTGGTAGCGGCCTCATCGGTTCCGGCCAGGAAGTCGAAATCGTCCTCGTCACCGAGTTCGCTTTCATCAATGTCCGCAACCTGCGATTTGCGCGACTCATCGGAAACCTCATCAGACGCGACCGGGAGATCAAGATCACTTTCAGATGTCTCCGAGTCTTCGAGCTCATCGGTTACACCCAGTTGCTCGAGATCCTCGGCATCTTCAACCGTCTGTTCAGGATCCGCTTCCTCTGCATCGCCCTCACCGAGTGTGTCCTCAAGACCAAGCTCTTCATCGAGTGACGCCTCTTCGCTCTCCTCGGGGTTGGCTGAATCGGCAGAATCGGAAAACTCTTCCATCAGTGCCAGGTCTTCATCGGACACGTCCAGTTCCAGGTCATCCAGTGAAGATTCTTCCATCTCACTGCCACCAAGCTCGTCTTCTTCACCGGCTACCTTGTCCAGCTCAGCATCGAGCTCGTCCAGGAATGACTCGTCCAGCGAATCAACGTCGGAGTCGCCGTCCAAATCAGCACCCTGCTCAGAGCCTTCCTCGGAGGTGGTTTTCGGCCTTTCGTCTGGCAGCTCCTCCGCCAGGTCTCCTTCGTCCAGATCACCCTCTTCCAGATCGAGGCTCAGGTCGTCATCAGAATCGTCGAGCGTCTGCTCTGTACCGGTTGGCCTGTCAGAGTCCGCTTCGAATTCCGAAGACAGATCCCAGTCAGTGGACTCCTCAAGCTCTGAGGTGTCTTCGATCGAAGGCTTTTGTTCATCCGATTCCATCTCCAGACCCGAGAGATCGTATTCGATCATGTCGTCCCGGCTTTCCTCTTTGCTCTCTTCAGACGCGTCTTCCTTGCTGGCCTCGGATTCGTCAAGCTCATCAAGCTCGAAATCAGACAGGTCAGTCTCAGAAAGGTCCGAATCAAAGTCGCCAAACTCGTTCTCGGCCGGCTCTTCTTTTTCGGAATCGAACTGATCGGCGAGAAGTTCTTCAGATTCAGGCTTGTCCTGCTTCTCAATGGACTCATCACCGGTTTCGTCAGAATCATAGGATGTGGCAAACGAATCGGAACGTAACTGAGACTCAAGGTCATCGATGCTGGGCATCGACTCCGCCTCTTCCAGCCGTGCGCGCAGCTGGTTCGCGGTGGTCAGCGCTTCTTCATCGTCCAGAGCCTCGACCTCTCCGAATTGTTTTTCGAAAGAGTCGCGATCCTGGGTATCTGCGTAGACACCGAGCAGCTTCAAGCGCAGATCGGTGCGACTGGGCTCACGGGAAATTGCGGTTTCCAGAGCTTGGGCAGCCCGATCATGCTGGCCATAGGCAATGTAAGAGTCAGCCTCGGCCAGGGCGTCGCCAGCCGCAGATTGCTGATCCTCTTCATCCAGGCTCAGATCGAAGGAATCCGTTTCTTCGTCGGTTTCATTGTTCAGCTGTTCGTAAAACGCCTTTTCCCGGTTTGCATTGCGGCGGGCAAGCAGCAGGAGAAGCAACAGCAGA
>JAAEMK010000150.1 GCA_024225635.1 Desulfobacteraceae bacterium
CAGCGGCTATATGAGGCGTACCCCCGGGCGCATGGGATCATCTATCCCTCGTCCATGCATGCCAATGAGCCTGCAATTACCTTGTGGGAGCGTAGCACGACTTTCATGCCCCGCCACCCACTGGTCCATCGTCTGCTGTCTGACCCGGCCCTGAAATTCGTGATTCTCGAAACCGCTGACGCTATAGGCTACCCGGTGGTCGACCCCTGACTCGAACACTGCTTTCAGGGGCTCAGAAGATTAGCGGATTGCCCAGACGGGGCACACTAGCAGCCTGTCGGACTTAAGGCTGATCTACTGTGCCGGTGGGCTTTTCAATCAATCTACCCAGTTTGCCAGGCGTATCGCCGGCACGTTTTCAAACTTTTTCGTGTTGTTCGTAACAACCACCAACCCCTTTGAACGTGCGTGTCCTGCGATCATTTCATCGTAGGGACCAATCGGTCGCCCTATCTTTCTGAGTTCGGCCCGCAGTTGCCCGGTATGCACTGCCGCATCGTTGTCGTAAGGCAACACGTCCAGACGGGCAGCAAACCCCTCTATGTCTCGCAGGTTACGATCTACAGCCGCTGATGCTTCCGCGCCGTAGATCAACTCCATCAACGTGACTGCTGAAATGCACATCTGTCCATCATGGGCCCTGAAGGCCTCGCGAACCTCCTGCGGCCGGTTCTTGATGGTGTAAATCGCGATGTTCGTGTCGAGCATGTACTTCAGCATCAAAGGGTCTCACGCTCCTGGTGTTCTGGCTGATCACGACTTGCCATGAAGTCATCAGATACACCTTCTCCGTCAAACCAGAAATCCCAGGATTCACCAGCAGGAGTGATAATCCGGGCTCGTCCCTCGATAACAATATCCACTTGTTTCACGGTGTCCGGGTAGGCTACGGGTTTTGGGAGCCGCAATGCCTGACTCTTGTTGCTTTTAAAGATGCTTGCTCGTTCCACGATTTGGGCCTCTCGGTGTAGGTACGTGCGGTATATCCCAGACTAATTTCTGGGTAGGGATATGTCAATGGTATATCCCCGCTTGGTGCAGAGTGGCAGGTTTGGAGACGAGAACCATACCCGTGACATCTGTTCGTCTCCATTGCATTATCTATACCCTCGATCATATTTCCCTGAGAACCCTTCTTGATAAGGCTTCAAGCCCGGTTCATTCGTTCCAGGGGCCGAGTTCGAGTCAAAAAATCAATCCTTATACAATTTTAGATGGGCAGGGAAGACTCAAGATGGATCCGCTGGTGTCAGTGATCACTCCCGCATACAACAGTGTGAAATTTATTCGAGAAACCGTTGATTCTGTTCTCAATCAGACCTATCCCGCCATTGAATACATTGTCGTGGATGACGGATCACAGGACGGAACCTACGAAATACTTCGTCAGTATGAGTCCGAAGAAAGAATCAGTGTCCTTTCTCACGAGAACCGCTCTAATAAGGGGCAGTCTGCTTCGTTGAATCTCGGGTTAAAGACTTGCCAGGGGAAGTATGTCGTAATATTGGACAGTGACGATTTCCTTGATAGAGACAAAATCCGTCAGCAGGTGGGTTTCATGGAGGGAAGGCAGGAGTTTGGTGCGGTTTACGGTCAGGCACAGGTTGTTTCTGAGGACGGCAATCCGCTGTACAAGCTGCCGGAGGATAATCACACTGAAAGCTCTGACCCGAACAATCTGCTACTGGATTGCTACATACCATCCCCCGGTGCCCTTTTGTTCAGGAAAAGCGTTCTCGACAAGGTTGGTTTCTTTGAAGAGAAGTTCAGGGCGAGTCAGGACCATGATTTGCTTGTACGCGTGGCAGAATCAGCTCCGCTAGCTTTTCAAAAGGGTGTGGTTTTTTTCTACAGAAAACACGGTAATTCCATCAGCGAGCTCGGTCTTGAAAAGCGCTGGCTGGCCGGGTTTGAGATCCTGGATCGGGCTTCGAAGAGATACCAGTACAAGCGATCGACAATCCGAAAGCGAAGGGCGCTTCTGAATTTTCGACTTGGGCATGTTTATTTTTCGCAGGAACGATACGGAAAAGCCCTGATGCACATGCTGAGGGCTGGTTTAGGGGATCCGGTGAGATCCACTCGTGTTCTGTTTGGTCTTGAAAAAGTCCTTTAGATTTAGGCTTTTAGCTTCATGACTATCGAGAAGAAAACTAAGGTTTTGTTTGTAATTGATCAAATATCAAGTCCTTATGCTGGGACAGAAGGGCAATTATTGAATCTGATCACAAACCTGCCTGCCGACCAATTCCTGCCTGAGCTTCTAGTGCTTCGGCCTTCCACTTATGTTGAGTCAGGAAAAATGCCCTGCAAAACAGAGGTGTTGGGGGCTTCTAAGTTGTTCAGTATAAAAACGTGGCTGGCCATGTTTCGGTTTGCGCGACGAAAAAAGAAGGAAGGCGTCGCCCTTTGTCATGTGTTTTTTAACGATTCGTCGGTCATCTGCCCGCCGGTTTTTTCTCTTGTGGGTATTCCCACTGTAATTTCACGCAGGGATATGGGCTATTGGTACACTGGAAGGTATCTGCGGGCACTAAGGTTGACCGCACGTTTTGTGCGCGGAGTCGTTGCCAACAGCGAGGCGGTTAAACAGGTGACTGCTGAGAAAGAAGGCTATTCGGCTTCCAGGATTTCAGTGATTTATAATGGTTATCCTGTGCCAGAGGGTGATTCATCGCCTCTGCCGCCTAGCGAACGACCAGCGGTGCTGAGCGCTCTTGGCCTGCCAATAAGCGGTCAATTCGTCGTGCTGGTGGCGAATTTGCGCGAGATCAAGCGCATAGGTGATGCCATTAACGCTGTTGCAATAGTTGCTAAATCGATACCGGATAGCCATTTAGTCCTGATTGGCGGGGGAGACCAGGAACCTTACCGGGTGCTGGCGGAGTCTCTGGGCGCCGGGGACCATGTACATTTTCTGGGAGTACGTTCCGATGTCCGGGACATCCTTCGTGTAATGGACGCAGGTTTGCTTTGCTCTGAATCAGAGGGTTACTCCAACGCGATTGTGGAGTACATGCAGGCACGGTTGCCCGTGGTTGCCTCGGACGTTGGAGGCAATGCCGAAGCCATAGAACATGGTGTTACCGGGTACCTTTTCCCCCGTGGGTATGTCAGGCAGTTGGCCACTTGCCTGGAGGATTTACTGAAAGATAAAGATGGCCGAGCAAAAGCGATGGGCGAAGCCGGTTTTCAGAAAGCCAGCCGTAGGCATGACCTGACAACGATGATCGAGTCTCATGCAGACCTCTATTGGAGAGTGTTGTCGAACCGGGTGGGCCTGCCTGACATGGAGGTGCGGTGAACGCTTCGAGATTGGTAAAACTGGCGGGTAAGTTTGGTGGTTATGCCATGGCCAGGGCAATTACAGCGGGCCACCCCCGTATTCTGATGTACCATCGTTTTTCAAAGGTGCCAGCACCCGGACACGTCGGTGCCGGTGAGTTTGAACAACAGGTGCGCTACATTTCGCGGCATTATAACCCCGTGACGGTATCACGCATTGCTTTGGCACTCTACGAGGGCGAGTCGCTGCCCAGAAACAGCATCGCGATAACGGTCGATGATGGTTACGAAGATTTTTTTTCCATTGCCTGGCCTATATTAAAAAAATACAAAGTGCCCGCCACGTTTTACGTAACCACCGGTTTTGTAAACGGCGATTTGTGGCTTTGGCCTGATCAACTGCGTTATTTGCTGGAGCAGTCGCCGGAGATCGAAAACAGGTTCAATTTCGGTTTGTTTAATGTACAGACCCCGGTAAAAGCAGCCGAGTTTGAGCAGGTGTTCTGGCGAATCAA